>NZ_JBGGWC010000003.1:526827-589630 GCF_041321175.1 Nocardioides candidus
GTCCCTACGCCACCATCAGCGCCGCTACCTCAAGTCAGTACCAGTACGCCACGATGACGCTCGCCTCCGGAACCCCCCAGGACGGCTTCTACCGCGCCATCTTCAACATGCCCACCAACGCGACCCGCGGCACGTGGAACATCCAGGTCTACGGGGCCTCCGACGCGGCCTCCAATCACATGGAACAAATGAGCTCGCAGTTCACGATCACTGGTTAGTCCCCACAGAGTTCCCAGAATGTCCAAGAACGCTGAGCGGCCACCAACGGTCGATCTCGCGTTTGCGCTGGTCAGACACACGTAGCCACCGCAAGCAATCGCGCGGGTTCCGAACCCGGCTTACAGGTCGGCCCGTCCCCTGTCGTCGGCGCCTTCGCACTCTCGCTCTCCGTCGAGGCGACGGCGCTCACAGGGACCGCATGGTGGTGATGTTGGTGCCGTGCTCCGGGTCGGGCTCACTCCTGCTCGTCTCGGCGAAGCCCAGCTTGGCGAGGACGCGGAGCGAGGCGGTGTTCCAGTCCCAGACGGTCGCGCCGAGGCGGTCGTGGCCGACGGACCGCGCCCACGAGAGGACGGCTTCGGCGGCCTCCGTGGCGTAGCCGTGGCCCCAGTGCCGCCGGAGCAGCTCGTAGGCCAGCTCGGGAGCGCCGTCGGTCTCGGGACCGCCCTCGACCAGGCCGCAGTAGCCGATCACCTCGCCCGACTCCGCGAGCTCAACGGCCAACAGACCGAGTGAGGTCGGCGGCGCGGCGGCACGGATGCCCTCCTCGAAGTCCGCGACAGTCGGCCGCCCCTCGGCGTCGATCCGGCGCCGCGCCGGCACGCGCGGGTCGCGCTCGGTCCACAGCTCGCGCTGGATCGCGGCCTCGGACACGCGCCACGGCCGCAGCAGCAGCCGATCGCTCCGAAGCACGAGGTCGGCCATGACGGACACCCTGCCACCGCGATCGAAACCGAACAAAGTTCGATCCAGGTCTTGCGTTGCGGTTCGAACATACGTACGATTGGAGCATCTCGGAAAGGTCATCGTCATGGTCGCAGCACAGCTCACCCACCACCCCCTGGTGGCATGCGTCGAGCAGGTGAGCGCGGTGTTGAGCGAGGTCTGCGACTACGAGCCGCTCTACCTCGACACCGACGCGAAGAAGACCGTGCTGCTCGGCATCGCCGAGGCCGAACGCCGCCTGGCCGGGCTGAAGCTGAAGACCATGGCCGCGGCCGGCGATGTCGCCGAGGACTCCGGCGCCCGCGACGTCGCCGCCTGGACCGCCGCCCACACCCGCGCCGAGGTCCGCCCGCTGCGGCAACAGCAGAAGCTCGCCCGCGCGATCGACGACCACTGGGCCCGGGTCGGAGCCGCCATGACCGACGGCACCGTGTCTCTCGAGCAGGCCCTCGTCATCGTCCGCGGCCTCGAGGCGCTGCCCGACCACCTCGGCCTGGAGGTCATCGCCGACGCCGAAGCGCGCCTGGTGGACTACGCCCGGACCTGCAACCCCACCGAGCTCGCGCTCCTCGCCGACCGGATCCTGTTCTACGTCGCCCCCGAGATCGCCGAGGCAGAAGAAGCCAAACGCCTCGAGGAAGAGGAGCAGCAGGCCCACGACAAGACCACCCTGCGCACCAAGCGCCTGGGCCACGGCTGGACCCGCACCACGATCATCCACCCCGACGCATCAGCCGACCGGCTCCAGACCTACTGCGAAGCCTTCACCAGCCCCCGCAAACGCGACGACGCTCTCGGTGGCGAAGAGGACCGCATCCCCTACCCCCGACGGATGGGCCTGGCGTTCGGCGCGCTGCTGGAGCACCTCGACCCCGCCCGGCTCCCCGCCCACGGCGGCGACGCCACCACCCTGCTGGTCACCATCCCCCTGGCATCACTGCAGACCGACCTCGGCGTCGGTCACGGCCTGTCCGGCGCGACCGACCTGTCCGCCAGCCAGATCCGGCGCCTGGCCTGCACCGCCAAGATCATCCCCGCCGTCCTCGGCGCCCGCAGCGAGATCCTCGACCTCGGCCGCACCCGACGCCTCTTCTCCCCCGCCCAGCGCAGAGCCATGGCACTTCGCGACAAGACCTGCCGGGCCGAGGGCTGCACCATCCCCGCGACCTGGACCGAAGCCCACCACCTCAGACCCTGGTCCCAAGGCGGCAACACCGACCTCGACGACGGCATCCTCGCCTGCAGCCACCACCACCACCTCCTCCACAACCCCCGCTACACCTACGAGGTCCGTCCCGACGGCAGGATCCGCTTCCACCGCAAGCGCTGAGGAGCGTCCAGCGCTCCTCTCATCGGGCCAGACCGCTGGCCCGAACTGATCATCTTCACCCGGTTTCCCGGACGCGCGAGCGCGCGGAACCTACGTTCGCGGACATGAAGATCCTCCCCAAGCTCCTGGCCGCGTCGGCCATCGTCCTCGCCGGACTCACAGCCGCTCCGTCGGCGGCGATCGCCGCCCCCGCCGCCCACCACGAGAGCTCCGCCCAGCGCACGCACCACCACCACCACTGCACCCGGACGTCATCGGGCTCCTGCATCCGAGGCGGCGAGTTCTGCCCGCAGGCGTCGTACGGCCACTCCGGTTGGGACGCCCGCGGCCGCCGTTACGTCTGCAAGGGCGACCGCACGCACCCGCACTGGATGCGCCCCTGACCACCGTCACCCCGACGGGCCGAGCTTCCAGTCGGCCATCACGTGGCACTCGCCGGCGCCGTACCAGTGCAGCTCGAGGCGGTCGGCGCGACACGTCGCGGGCAGTACGCCGGCAAGGGCCGCGCGGGTGCTGTCGACCGTCACCTGCGGTGAGCGCTGGTCGAGGGTCACGTGGGGCTCGACGCCGTACAACCCCTCGTAGGGCGGGCACTGCGGGAAGGCCTCCCACAGTGCGTGCGTCAGCGCGGCGAACGGCGCGGCGGGCGAGGGCGGCACGTGGATGCAGCCGTTGGCGAACTCCCGCACCTCCGTGAGCCGGAAGTCGACAGGGGCGGCCGCGGCCGCGATCGTCCCCACCTGCGCGAGGTCGGCGGACGTCGGCGCAGGAAGGAAGGGTGCGAGCACGGTGAGGTGCGCGTGCGTGAAGTCGGGGTCCGTCGACACCCAGGTCGGCTCGTAGTGCTCCCACCGGGCGCGGACGTAGGGCTCCAGCTCGGGCACGGGAACCACCAGCACCGCGTGGCCCGTCCATCCCGTCACGGCGAGATCGTGGCACGGCGATGCGGGCGATAGGTTCCCGGCATGGCCGAACCGACCGGAATCTCCGTCCCTCCCCCGGACCCGACGGCCCACGCCGCCGCGGCCGAGCGCCTCGCCGGCCTGGCGACCCCTGCGGGTGCCCTGGGCCGGCTCGGCGACCTCGCGGTCTGGCTGTCGGCGACGCAGGGTGCGGTGCCGCCGCGGCCCTTGGACGACGTACGGCTGGTCATCTTCGCCGGGGACCATGGCGTGGCCCGCCACGGCGTGTCCGCCTACCCGCCGGAGATCACCGGCGCGATGGTCCGCACCTTCGTGGCCGGCAAGGCCGGCGTCTCCGCGCTCGCTGCCGCACACGGTGTGCGGGTGCGGGTGCTGGACCTCGGCGTCGACGACGACCTCGACGGCGTGCCCGACGACGTCCGCGCCCACAAGGTGCGCCGTGGCAGCGGCGCGATCCACCTCGAGGATGCCCTCACCGCCGCGGAGACCCAGCAGGCGCTCGCCGCCGGCCGGGCGGTCGCGGACGAGGAGATCGACGGCGGGGCGCAGCTGCTGCTCAGCGGCGACATGGGTATCGGCAACACCACCCCCGCGGCGGCGCTGGTCGCAGCCGCCCTCGGCCTGCCGGCCGCCGAGGTCACCGGACGCGGCACCGGCGTGGACGACCCGACCTGGTCGCACAAGGTCGAGGTGGTCCAGCAGGCGCTCGACCGCGCGGGCGACCGGACCGACGACCCGCTGGAGACCCTCACCGCCCTCAGCAGCGCCGACCTCGCCGCCACCGTCGGCTACCTCGTCCGCGCGGCCGAGCGCGGCGTGCCCGTGCTGCTCGACGGCCTGATGTCGGTGGCGTGCGCGCTGACGGCCGACCGACTGGCGCCGGGTGCTGCGGCCTGGTTCGCCGCCGGCCACCGCTCCACCGAGCCCGCGCAGTCGCTCGCGCTCGCCAAGCTCGGCCTCGAGCCGGTGCTCGACCTCGGCCTCCGCCTCGGCGAGGGGTCCGGCGCGGTCGCGGCGGTGCCGGTGCTGCGCTCGGCGGTCGCCGTGCTGCGCGACGTGGCGCTGCTCGCTGACCTGTTGCCGCCCGAGTGAGCCCCCGTTGACCGAGCGCGGACCTGCCGTCGTGGGCCGCAGCCTGCGACTGGCCGTCGGCACGCTGACTGCCATCCCGGTGCCGGCCGTGGTGCGGGTGACGCCCCGCACGGCGACGGGCGCGATGGTGCTCGCCCCGCTCGCCGTCCTTCCGCTCGGCGCGCTCGTCGGCGCGATCGTCTGGGCGGGGGGCCGGGCGACCGTCCCGCCGCTGGCGACGGCGGTCGTCGCTCTCGGTGTCCTCGCGCTCGGCAGCCGCGCGCTGCACCTCGACGGCCTCTCCGACGTCGCCGACGGACTCACGGCCTCCTACGACCGTGAGCGGTCGCTGGCGGTGATGAAGAGCGGTACGGCGGGGCCGGCCGGCGTCGTCGCGATCGTCGTCGTGCTCGGGGCGCAGGCCGCCGCGCTGGCGTCGTACGTCGACGACGTGCGCGGCGCGGTCGTCGCCGGCCTCGCGGTGTGCGTCTCCCGCGCGGCGCTCTGGATCACCTGCGCCACCGGTGTGCCGGCCGCCCGCCCGGACGGGCTCGGCTCGACGTTCACCGGTCGGGTGCCGGGATGGTGGACCCTGGTCGGCTGGGTGGGCCTGGCGGCTGCCGCCGCGCTGGTCGACAGCTGGCGCGGACCGCTGGCCGTCGCCCTCGCGGCACTCGTCGTGCTCCTCCTCGTGGCGCGCGCGGTCAAGAGGTTCGGCGGGGTGACGGGCGACGTGTTCGGCGCCGCGATCGAGCTCGCCCTCGCCACCTTGCTGATCGCGCTGTCGGGCGCCTGATTGCGGCTGGTCTGCGTGCTCGGCGTGCGACCTAGAGCCGCAGGACCCGCCCGGCGACGACCAGGTGCACCTCGTCGGCGACGGCGGCGACGCGCTGGTTGATCGTGCCGAGGTGGTCGCGGAAGAGGCGGCCGGAGCGGTGCTCGGGCACCACGCCCAGCCCGACCTCGTTGGTCACGACGACCACGGTCGAGGTCGCCGCGCGCAGGGCCGCGACCACTCCGCGGGTGCGGCCCGCGACGAGAGCGTCGATCTCCTCCGCCGAGCCCTCCCAGAGCCCCGCCTCCGAGAGGACGGCGTCGAGCCAGGTGCCGAGGCAGTCCACGAGCACCGGGCCGGTCGTGTCGGCGAGGACCGCGGCGAGGTCGCTGCTCTCGACCGTCGACCAGGACGCCGGCCGGCGCTCGCGGTGCCGGTCGATGCGCGCCTGCCAGTCGGCGTCGTCGTAGGTCGGTCCGGCAGCGACGTACGTCGTCGTCGGCTCCTCCGCGAGGAGCGCCTCGGCGTGCGCGGACTTGCCGGAGCGGACGCCGCCGGTGACCAGCACGACGCGCCGCTCAGCCAAGGTGGAACTCCACCTTCCGGGTCGCCAGGTCGGCGGTGACGAGCCGCACCTTCACCTCGGTGCCGAGCGGGAGGTCGCCGTCGCTGGTGACCGGCGCCTCGACGCCGATCGAGGACAGCATCACCACGCCCTTGTGCGGGTCGTCCTCGCGCACGCTGGTGACCACGCCCTCGAAGTCCTCCCCCACCCGCGCCGACAGCAGCCCCGCCTCGATGACGTCGAGCACCGCGCGCTCGTAGGAGCCCGCGCGGCGGCCGGCCTCCTGCATCGTCCCCGGCAGGTCGGGCAGGGCCGAGCGCACCCAGTCGGGCACGGGTCGCCCGGCGCACAGCGCCACGCAGACCTCGCCGGCGTAGCGGTCGCCGAGGCGTCGCAGGGGCGCGGTGACGTGGGCGTACGGCGCCGCGATCGCCGCGTGCACGTGGGGCTCGGGCACCTCACCGTCGAACGCGGCGTAGCCGCTCCCGCGGAGCAGCCGGGTGCACGCGACCACCATCGCCTGGTGGGCCGGCTTGCTGGTGTCGAGGGAACGGATGAACTCCGGGTAGCCCTCCTGCTCCGGCCAGGAGATGCCGAGCCCCCGGGCCACGTGGTGCAGCCGCCGCACGTCGCGCGGGTCGGCCTTCGGCAGGGTGCGGAGCAGCCCGACCTTGCCGTCGATCATCAGCCTCGCCGCGGCCATCCCGGTGAGCAGCGAGATCTGGGCGTTCCACAGCTCGGCGGGCAACTGCTGCCGGAACTCGAGCCGGAAGTCGCCGTCGGCGGCGACCTCGACCTCCTGCTCCGGCAGCGGCAGCGAGATGCCGCCGCGGTCCTGCTCCTGCTTCTCGCGCAGCATGCCCACCTCACGGAGCAGCTGGAGCACCTCGCCCGCGGAGCCGTCGTCGAGCGCGCGCTGCGCGGCGTCGTACGCCCATCGCTCGCGGGAGCGGACCAGCGCGCGCTCCACCGTGACGTCGGTCAGGGAACCGACGGCGTCCAAGGAGATCGACCACAGCAACGCGGGGCGCACCTGGTCCGGCAGCAGCGACGCGGCCGCCTCGGAGAGGGCGGGCGGGTGGAGCGGGATGCGCGTGCCGGCGCCGTAGAGCGTCTCGCCGCGGCGGTGCGCCTCGAGGTCGACCGGGTCGCCCGGGTCGACGAACGCGGCCACGTCCGCGATCGCGTAGTGCACGACGTAGCCGTCGCCGGCGCGCTCGAGGTGGAGCGCCTGGTCGAGGTCCATCGAGCCCTCGGGGTCGATGGTCAGGAACGGGATGTCGGTGCGGTCGAGCCCCGGCAGCGTCGGCGACGCGGCGTCCCGCTCGGCGGCCGCGGTCACCTCGGCGGGGAAGTCGCCCGGCAGCTCCAGCTCGGTCTCCACCTCGGCCAGGGCCGCGCGGAGCGCGTCGGAGCCCTCCTTGACCCGCACCACGAGATTGCTCGGCATGAGACAGACCCTAGGCCACCGGACCTGGCATCCTTCTCACCCCGCTCACCGGCCCTGACCACCGCAAGGGGCGCGCACTAGGCTCGGAGACCATGTTGATCCTGCTGCCGCCGAGTGAGGGCAAGTCGGCCCCGGGCCGGGGTCGCCCGCTCGAGCTGAAGGAGCTCTCGCAGCCGTCGCTGACGCCCGCGCGGGAGCGCGTGCTCGACGCCCTGGTGACACTGTGCCGCGACGATCCCGACCACGCAGCCACGGTCCTCGGACTGTCCCGCAGCCAGCTCGACCTGGTCGAGCGCAACGCGTCGTTGCTCGACGCGCCGACCGCCCGGGCCGACCGGATCTACGACGGCGTCCTCTACGACGCCCTCGACCTGCCGACCCTCTCCTCCAGCGCCAAGCGACGAGCCGGCGCCCGGCTCGCGATCACCTCCAGCCTCTTCGGGATCGTCCGTCTCGGCGACCGGATCCCGGCCTACCGCCTCTCCGGCGACGCCACGATGCCGGGCCTCGGCCCGGTCGCCGGCTGGTGGCGGGACAGCCTCGGGCCCGCCGTGACCGAGGCGGTCGGCCGCGGGCTGCTCGTCGACCTCCGGTCGAGCATGTACGCCGGCTTCTGGCGCCCGCCCGCCGAACTGGCGCCGCGGGTGGCGACCGTGCGGGTGCTGCACGAGGTCAACGGACGGCGCCAGGTCGTCAGCCACTTCAACAAGGCGACCAAGGGCCGGCTGGTCCGCGCGCTGCTGGAGCACGGCGGCGACCCGCGCACGCCCGCCGGCCTCGCGGCACTCCTCGCCGAGCTCGGCTGGCACGTCGAGACCGGCGAGGCCACCAAGAAGGGCACCCAGCTCGACGTAGTGGTCACCGAGGTCTGAGGACCTACCAGCGACCACCCTCGAGCGGGGACCGGTCGCCCGGCGGCAGCGCGTTGTAGAGGCGCATCGACGCGCGGTGCCCGGAGCCGTCGGGTGCCGACGGGTCGGGGTAGAACGACAGCACCGTCACCGATGCCGGGGTCAGCTCCATCCGGAAGACCGCGTCCAGCGGCGCCTGCAGCGCCCGCGCGACGAGCGTCTTGATCGGCGTCACGTGGCTGACCACGACGACCGTGCGTCCCGCGTGGCGGTCGAGCAACCGCTCCAGGCCGGCGACGACCCGGGCCTCAACCGTGCGGAACGACTCACCACCCGGCGGCGGCGCGTCGAGGTCGCCCAGCCAGGCCTCGAAGGACTCCTTGTGCTGCTCGGCGACCTCGGCGAAGCCGAGCCCGTCCCAGGCCCCGAACTCCATCTCGGCGAAGCCGGCCTCCTCCTCGAGCGGCAGGCCGAGCTGGGCCGCGAGGATCTCCGCCGACTCACGCGTGCGGCGCACCGGGGAGGTGACCACGGCCTCGATCCGGTCCTTCATCCCGCTGAGCCAGTGCGCCGTCTCGCGCACCTGGGCGCGGCCCTCGTCACTCAGGCCGGGGTTGTCGCCGCCCAGCCCTCCGGAGAAGCGCTTGCCCGAGGTGTGCGGGGTGACGCCGTGGCGCACCAGCACCACGGTGGTCGGGGACGGCATCGGCGGCGTGCCGGCCTGGTCGACGCCGACCGTCGCGGCCGGGCTCTCGATCTCCTCGATGAGCGACTCGTCGGGCTCCTCCGGCGAGGCCGCCACGGTGACGCCGCTGCGCTTGCCGTCGAGTGCCTCGTTGGCCAGCCGGTCGGCGTGCTTGTTCAGCTCCCGCGGCACCCAGGTGTACGTCGTGCCGAACGGGGCGAGCCGGCCCGCCTCCATCGCGAGGGGGCGCATGGCGGGGTGCTTGATCTTCCAGCGCCCGCTCATCTGCTCGACGACGAGCTTGGAGTCCATCCGGACCTCGATGTCGGCGCCCGGCGCGTAGGTCTCGGCGAGCCGGAGGCCCGCGATGAGGCCGGAGTACTCGGCGACGTTGTTGGTCGCGACGCCGATCGTGGTGCCGTCCTCGGCGATCACCTCGCCGGTCTCGGCGTCCTTCAGGACCGCGCCGTAGGACGCCGGACCGGGATTGCCGCGGGAGCCGCCGTCCGCCTCGATGACGACCGACCGCGGCCCCTCCCGTCCGTCCCGTCCGTCCTGTCCATCAGGCCGGTCCGGCACCTCAGAGCCCGCTCTCGCCGGTGCGCACCAGGATCCGCTGGCACTGCTCGCAGCGGACCACGTCGTCCTCGGCCCGGGTCCGGATCTCGGCGAGCTCGGCGGGGTCCAGGCTCAGCATGCAGCCGCTGCACTGGCGCGCGCGCAGCTCGGCCGCGCCGACGCCGTTCTTGGAGACGCGCAGCTTGTCGTAGAGGCTCAGCAGCTCCGCGGGCACGTCGGCGACCACCGGCGCCCGCTCGGCGCCGAGACGTTCGAGCTCGGCATCGATCTCCGCCCGCTTCGCGTCGCGTGCCGCCGTGGCCTCCTCGAGGCGCTGCTCGGTCTCCGCGAGGTCGGTGCGCATCGCCGTGAGGTCGGACTGGGCGGCTTCGAGGTCCTCCATGACCTCGAGCTCCTCGTCCTCCAGGGTCGCGATCCGGCGCTCGAGCGTCTCCATCTCGTGCTGCATCCGCTCGAGGTCCTTGGGGTTGGAGATCAGCCCCTGGTCGATGCGGTCCTGGTCGCGCTTGCGGCGCACCTTGACCTGCTCGACGTCGGCATCGGCCTTCTCCTGGGCGGCGGTCAGGTCGTCGACGACGATCTGCTGGTCGCGGCTACGCCCCAGCACGTCGCCTCGGCGCACGGTCAGCTCGGCGATCTGCGCGTCCTCGGGCAGGTGGGCGCGCTGGTGCCGCAGCTGGTCGGCGGCGGCGTCGAGCCTCTGCAGGTCGAGCAGCCTCAGCTGCGCGGAGGGATCGGCCTTCACTGTGCCACCGTCTTCATATCCGCATTGTCCAGGGATCGGTGCACAGCGTGCTCACCCGGGTCTCCACGTCGTTGCCGAGCGCCTCGCCGAGGCGCCGGGCGACGACCGGTAGCCAGGTCCACTCCGCGGCCCAGTGCGCCACGTCGACCAGGGCCGGCCCGCCCTTCTCGACGAACTCCGCGGCCGGGTGGTGCCGCAGGTCGCTGGTGACGTAGACGTCGACGCCCGACCCCGCGACGCGGTCGAGCAGGAAGTCGCCCGCACCGCCGCAGACCGCCACGCGCCGCACCGGCCGCTCCGGGTCGCCGGCGACCCGCACGCCGTGCTCGGTCGCCGGCAGCGCAGCGGCCACCGACCGGGCGAACTCCGCCAGCGTCGCCTCCGGGAGGGAGCCCACGCGACCGGTCCCGGTCGGCACGATGCCGGGATCGGCGAGCTCGACGACGTCGTACGCCGGCTCCTCGTAGGGATGCGCGGAGAGCATCGCCTGCACCACCGACCGGCGGTGGTGCCGGGCGAGGACGACCTCGATGCGCACCTCGGCGACGGTCTCGATCTCCCCGACGGTGCCGATCATCGGCGAGGCGCCCGCCAAGGGCCGGAAGCGGCCCTCCCCCGTGCTGGAGAACGACGCGAAGTCGTAGTCGCCGATCTCGCCGGCGCCGGCCTCGGCCAGCGCGGCCCGCACCGGGGCGGCGGCGTCGCTCGGCACGTAGACGGTGAGCTTGTCGATCGGCTCGCCCGCCGCGGGGACCAGGGGCTCGAGGTCGGTGAGGCCGAGCGCCACGGCCATCGCCTCCGAGACGCCGTCGACGGCCTGGTCGGCGTTGGTGTGCGCGGTGAGGAGCGCGCAGCCGGCCCTGGCGAGCGTGGCGAGGGTGCGGCCCTTCGGCGTCGTCGCGGCGAAGCCGTGCACCGGCTTGAGGAAGAGCGGGTGGTGCACGACGAGCAGGTCGGCCTTCCAGTCCGCCGCCTCCTCGGCCACCTCCGGCGTCGGATCGACGGCGAACATCACCTTCTTCACCGACTGCTCCGGGTCGCCGAGCACGAGGCCGACGGCGTCCCAGTCCTCGGCCGTGGCGGGCGGGTACCACTCATGGATCAGGGAGACGAGGTCCGCGAGCGTGGGCATGTCCGTCAACCTACTGGGCGATCGGCGCGGCCCCGGACGGTTGGTACAGTCCTGGAGCCAGTCGACCTCCATGCACGTGGTGGTCAGGGAACCCGGTGAGAGTCCGGGACTGACGCGCAGCGGTGTGGGTGACGGGCGGAGCAAGATGTCACTGGGTCCGAGCCTGAGGGTGAGGACCTGGGAAGGCGCTCCGTGCCGAGTGATCCCGAGTCCGAAGACCTGCTGGCCCTTGCGGTGACCGCCGCGAGGTCACCGCGGGCGACGCGCAGAAGCCCGAGACCTTGCGAGGATCGCGATGAGCGCCACGTCCCCGGCCTCGGCCAGGACGCGCCCCGACCGGTGCCCCGGCGTGCTGCGTCCGTGGCCCGCCGCCGACGGGGCCCTGGTGCGGGTGCGCGTGCCCGGCGGACAGCTGCCCACGGCGTCCCTGGTGGCGTTGAGCGCGGTCGCGCGGGAGTACGGCGACGGGCTGGTCCGCGTCACCGGCCGCGCCAACCTGCAGCTGCGCGCGCTCCCCGCGGTCGACGGCCACCTCCCGGCCGCGGTCGTCGAGGCGATCGAGGCGACCGGGCTGCTGCCGTCGCGCAGCCACGACCTCGCGCGCAACATCCTCTGCTCGCCGCAGACCGGCCGCGCCGGCGGCCGCGCCGACCTCCGGCCGCTCGTCGCAGCGCTGGACCGCGCAGTCTGCGCATCGCCCGTCCTCGCGGGACTGCCGGGCCGCTTCCTCTTCACCCTCGACGACGGCCGCGGCGACGTCCGCGACCGTCACGTCGACCTCGGGCTCGACGCGGTGGACGCCCGCGCCGGGCGGGTGCGCACGGGGCCCGCGACCGGCGACGTGGTGGGGCTCGACCGCGCGGCGGACGTGCTCGTGGCGCTGGCGGAGGACTTCGTGCGGGCGCGCGGCGATCGGCCGGACGCGCCCTGGCACCTCGACGAGGAGTTCGCGGCCCGGCCGCGCTCCGTCGTACCTCTCCCCTACGGCCCCGTCGCGGGCGGCGAGCACGTCGCCGTCCCCGACGGCATCGATCCCGCGACCGCGGCCCGGTGGGCCGCCCTGACCTCCGAGGTGGTGATCACCCCGTGGCACGGCGTGCTGATCTGAGCCCCTTGGCCCCGCCTCCGCGGCGCTACGACTACGTCGCCGACGGGCCGGCGATCTACGTCGACTCGTTCGCGACGATCCGGCGCGAGTCGGACCTCTCGCGCGTCCCGGCGGCCGCCGAGAAGGTGGCCGTCCGGATGATCCACGGCAGCGGCCAGACCGACCTGGTCGACGACCTCCTCGTCCACCCCGACCTGGCCCCGGCGGGTCGTGCCGCGCTCGCGGCGGGTGCGCCCGTGCTCTGCGACGCGCGGATGGTCGCGATGGGCGTCACCGCGGGGCGGCTGCCGGCCGGCAACGAGGTGCTCTGCTTCCTCAACGACCCGTCCGTGCCCGACATGGCAGCGGCCTGGCGGACGACCCGCACCGCCGCCGCGGTGTCGCTGTGGGAACCGCACCTCGAGGGCGCGGTGGTCGCGATCGGCAACGCCCCGACGGCGCTCTTCCACCTCCTCGAGATGCTCGTCGCGGGCGCCCCGCGTCCGGCCGCGATCGTCGGCTGCCCGGTCGGGTTCATCGGCGCGCGTGAGTCCAAGGAGGCACTGGTCGCGCTCGCGGACGAGCACGACATCGACGTCCCCTACGTGACCGTCCGCGGCCGACGCGGCGGCTCCGCGATGGCGTCGTCCGCGATCAACGCGCTCGCGCAGGAGGCGGAGTGAGCACCGGCACCTTCTCCGCCGTCGGCATCGGCCCCGGCGACCCCGAGCTGATCACCCGCAAGGCCGCCCGCCTCATCGCCGCAGCCGACGTCGTGGCCTACCACGCGGGCGTCCGCAAGGAGTCCCACGCGCGCCGGATCGCCGCGGACCTCATCCCCGACGGGACCATCGAGGAGGAGCTGCGCTACCCCGTCACGACGGGCAGCACCGACCACCCCGGCGGCTACGTCGGGGCCCTGGCCGACTTCTACGACGACTGCGACGGTCGCGTCACCGCGCACCTCGAGGCGGGTCGCGACGTCGTGCTCCTGGCTGAGGGAGACCCGCTCTTCTACGGCTCCTCGATGTACCTCGTCGACCGGCTCCGCGGCCGGTTCGCGACCGAGGTGGTGCCGGGCGTGCCGGCGTACGCCGCCGCCACCGCCGCGCTCGCGCTGCCGCTCGTGCGCCAGACCGACGTGCTCACCGTGCTGCCCGGCACGCTGCCGGAGGCCGAGCTGGCCCGCCGGCTCGCGGACACCGACGGCGCGATCATCATGAAGCTCGGCCGGACCTTCCCCGCCGTCCGCAACGCCCTCGCGCAGGCGGGCCGGCTCGAGGACGCCCGTTACGTCGAGCGCGCGGCGATGCCGGAGGAGCGCTGGCTCCCCGTCGCCGACGTCGACCCTGCCACGGTGCCGTACTTCTCGCTGATCGTCGTCCCCGGCGACTCCGCGCGGGAGTCGAGCGCCCAGCGCCTCCGAGCGCCGCTCGTCGAGGTGCACGGCGCGCCGGCGCCGAGCCTCGAGACCGAGGCGGCCGCCCCGACCGCCGAGCTCCTCGTGGTGGGGCTCGGGCCCGGCCCCGACGCCTGGCTCACGCCCGAGGCCTCGGCCGCGCTGGCGGAGGTCGATCACGTGGTCGGCTACGCGCCGTACGTCCACCGCGTCCCGCAGCGCGCCGGCCTGCAGCGCCACGCGTCGGGCAACACGGTGGAGGTCGACCGGGCGCGGTTCGCGCTCGACCTGGCGTTGGGGGGCGAGCGGGTGGCGGTGGTCTCGGGCGGCGACGCCGGGGTCTTCGGCATGGCCGCGGCGGTCTACGAGGCGGCCGAGGACGAGCGCTACGCCGGCGTGCCGGTCCGCGTGCTTCCCGGCGTCAGCGCGATCCAGGCGGTCGCGGCGCGGGCCGGCGCGCCGATCGGGGCGGACTTCGCCGTCGTCAGCCTGTCGGACCGGCTGAAGCCGTGGTCGGTCGTCGAGCGGCGGCTGCGCGCGATCGCCGAGGCCGACCTGGTGCTCGGCATCTACAACCCCGCGTCGCGATCGCGTCGCGAGCAGGTGGTGGCGGCGCAGAAGCTGCTGCTCGAGCACCGCTCCCCCGACACCGTCGTGGTCGTCGGTCGCGACGTCGGCCGGGCCGAGGAGTCGCTGGAGGTGACCACGCTCGGGGCGCTCGACGCCGACACGATCGACATGAAGTGCCTGCTGCTGGTGGGCGCCTCGGCCACCCGGGTCACCGCAGGAGGTGCCGTGTGGACGCCGAGGTGGGTGCGGTGATGACCGTCGTCGGCATCGGGGCCGACGGCTGGCGCGGGCTCGGCGACGCCGCACGGGCACGCGTGCTCGGGGCCGCGGTGCTGCTCGGCTGCGAGCGCCACCTCGCGCTCGTGCCACCTGTCGACGGCCAGGTCCGCCGTGCCTGGCCGCGCCCGATGGGCGACCTCACCCCCCTCCTCCAGGAGTACGACGGCCTGGCGGTCGTCGCGCTCGCCTCCGGCGACCCCCTGCTCTCGGGGATCGCCACCACGCTGCGCGCGCAGGGTGTCGAGGTCGAGGTCGTGCCCGGCGTCTCGTCGGTCGCCCTCGCCCGCGCCCGGATGCGCTGGCCGGCGGAGTCGTGCGCGGTGCTGACCCTGGTCGGGCGTGACCCCGACGCCGTCCGCCGCGAGCTCGCCCCCGGGCGCCGGCTGCTCGTGCTGTCGTCCGACGAGACGACGCCGGCCGTCGTGGCGGGACTGCTCCGCGAGGAGGGGTTCGCGGCCAGTCGGATGGCGGTCCTCGGCGACCTGGGCTCCACCGACGAGCGGCGCGTCGACGGCACGGCTGCCGAGCTCTGGCGCGGCGACCTGCCGCGCCTGCACGTGCTGGCGATCGAGGTGGTCGGCGCACCGGCCACGGTGACGACCTGGGCGGCCGGACTGCCCGACGAGGCCTTCGAGCACGACGGCCAGCTGACCAAGCGCGACCTCCGCGCCAGCGCCCTCTCCCGGCTGGCCCCGCGTCCCGGAGCGCTCCTCTGGGACGTGGGCGCCGGGGCGGGCTCCATCGGCATCGAGTGGCTGCGCGCGCACCCGCTCACCGAGGCGGTCGCCATCGAGGCCGACCCCGAGCGGGCCGCGCGGGTCCGCCGCAACGCCGCACGGCTCGGCGTGCCGCGCCTGCGGGTCGTCGAGGGGCGGGCCCCCGACGCACTCGCGGACCTCTCGGCACCCGACGCGGTCTTCGTCGGGGGAGGCATGAGCGAGGCGCTGCTCGCCCACTGCCTGGCAGCCCTGGCGCCGCACGGACGGCTGGTCGCGCACGGCGTGACGCTCGAGACCGAACAGCTCCTCGCGGCCGCCTACCAGCGGCAGGGGGGCGAGCTCACCCGGATCGCGGTCGAGCACGCGACCGCGCTGGGCGGCATGACGGGGTGGACCCCGTTGCGGACCGTCACCCAGTGGACCTGCGGGAAGGAGGCGCGATGACCGTCCACTTCGCCGGGGCCGGCCCGGGTGCGGCGGACCTCCTCACGCTGCGCACCGCGCGACTGCTCGCGGAGGCCGACGTGGTGCTCTACCCGGGCACCTACCTCGACACCGAGGTGCTCGGCCACTGTCGCGCCGACGCCCGCCTTGTCGACACCCAGCGCCTCGACCTCGAGGCGATCACGTCGGTCATGGTCGAGGCGCACGAGGCCGGCCAGGACGTCGTACGCCTGACCTCGGGGGACCCCTCGCTCTACTCTGCGCTGCACGAGCAGGGCCGCCGGCTGGACGCCGCCGGCGTGCCGTGGGACGTGACGCCGGGCGTGCCGGCGTACGCCGCGGCCGCTGCCCTCGTCGGGCGCGAGCTCACCGTGCCGCTGGTCGCGCAGTCGGTCGTGCTGACCCGCACCCGGGCGCGCTCGACGGCCATGCCGGAGGGCGAGTCGCTCGCCGCGTTCGCCGCCACCGGGGCGACCCTGGTGCTGCACCTGGCGATCACCCGCACCCGCGACCTGATGGCCGAGGTCGCACCGCACTACGGCGCCGGGTGCCCGGTCGTCGTCGTCCACCGGGCCACCCAACCGGGCGAGGTGGTGCTGCACGGCACCGTCGCCACGATCGCCGACCGGGTCGAGGAGGCGGGCCTGCGCCAGGCGGCCGTCATCCTCGTCGGCCCGGCTCTCGCCGGCGCCGCCCTCGACGGTGAGTCCTGGCTCTACTCAGATGGAAGGACGCGCACGTGACCCACTACCCGTTCTCTGCCGTCGTCGGCGCCGACGTCGACGCACCCGGCGGCCCGGACCCGATGGCGCTCGCCCTCATCCTCACCACCGTCTCGCCCGAGGTGGGCGGCGTGCTGGTGCGCGGCGAGAAGGGCACCGCGAAGTCGACGATCGTCCGTGCGCTCGCCGCGGTGCTGCCCGCCGTCGACGGCGAGCGCCCGCGGCTCGTCGAGCTGCCGATCGGCGCCACCGAGGACCGGGTCCTCGGCTCGATCGACCTCGAGGGCGCGCTGGCGGAGGGGCGGGCGGACTACCAGCCCGGCCTGCTCGTCAAGGCGCACCGCGGGATCCTCTACGTCGACGAGGTCAACCTGCTGCACGACCACCTCGTCGACGTGCTGCTCGACGCCGCGGCGATGGGCCGGGTGACGGTCGAGCGCGACGGGATCTCGGTGGAGCGCGACGCACGCTTCGTGCTGGTCGGGACGATGAACCCCGAGGAGGGCGAGCTGCGGCCGCAGCTGCTCGACCGGTTCGGGCTGACCGTCGAGGTCGCGGCGCCACGTGACCCGGCGCTCCGCGCGGAGGTCGTACGCCGCCGGATGGCCCACGACGCCGACCCCGCCCGCTTCGCCGCGACCTATGCCGACGCCGAGGCCGCGCTCGAGGCCCGGATCGCAGCGGCCCGCAAGCGGCTGCCCGAGGTCACGCTGTCCGACAGTGCGCTGCTGCGGATCGCGGAGGTGTGCGCGGCGTTCGAGGTCGACGGGCTGCGCGCGGACATCGTGATGGCCCGGACCGCGGCGGCCCACGCCGCGTGGCAGGGACGCGAGGCCGTCGCGCTCGAGGACATCGAGGTCGCCGCGCGGCTCGCGCTCCCCCACCGGCGCCGGCGCAACCCGTTCGACAGCCCCGGCCTCGACGAGGACACCCTGGACGAGGCGCTGGGCGACGACCTGGACCCGGAGCCGGAGCCGGAACCCGACCCCGACCCACCGTCGCCGGGCGGCTCCCCCGACGATCGCGCCGCCGGCGACAGCCCCCCGCCCCCGGCGCAGGACGCGCCGAGCGACGCACCCCCGCCCGGCGACGGCAACGCCGCGGGCACGACCACCGCGGGCTCCGCGTCCACCTACCGCACGAAGCGGTTCGCGGTCCGCGGCGTCGGCAGCGGTACGGCGGGCCGTCGCAGCCGCGCGATCACGGAGACCGGGCGGCGGGTCGGTGCCCGGCGTCCCGAGGCCGGCACGGGCGCGCTGCACCTCGTCGAGACGATCCGCGCGGCTGTGCCGCACCAGGTCGCGCGAGGTCGCAGCGAAGGCCCGCTGGTGCTCCGCCCGGAGGACCTGCGGGTGGCGGTCCGCGAGGGGCGCGAGGCCAACCTGGTCCTCTTCTGCGTCGACGCCTCCGGCTCGATGGCGGCCAGGAAGCGGATGGAGCAGGTCAAGACCGCGGTGCTGAGCCTGCTGCTCGACGCCTACCAGCGGCGCGACAAGGTCGGGCTGGTGACGTTCCGCGGCGATCGCGCCGACCTGGCGCTCCCGCCGACGAGCTCGGTCGACATCGCCGCCGCCCGGCTCGAGGACCTGCCCGCGGGCGGACGCACCCCGCTGGCCGAGGGGCTCCTCGAGGCGACCAGGGCGCTCGAGCGGGAGCGGGTCCGCGACCCGCGGCGGCGCGCGCTGCTCGTGGTCGTGACCGACGGGCGGGCCACCGCGGGGCAGGACGCCCTCGGACGGTCCCGGACGGTCGCGGCGCATCTCGGCGCGTCCGGGGTCGCCGCGATCGTCGTCGACTGCGAGAGCGGACCGATGCGGATGGGGCTGGCCCGGGTGCTCGCCGACCACCTCGGCGCCGAGCACGTGCCGGTCGCCGAGGTCAGCGCCGAGGCGCTCACCTCCGTCGCCCGAGGAGGGTTGTGTGCCTGAGACCGCCCTGGAGACCGTGCTGAGGCACACGACCCCCGAGACGCAGGCGCTCTACGACGTCATCGCCCGGCGCCGCGACGTGCGGGCGGAGTTCACCGGGGAGCCGGTGCCCGACGACCAGCTGCTGCGCGTCCTCGACGCCGCCCACCGGGCGCCGAGCGTGGGCATGAGCCAGCCGTGGGACTTCGTCGTCGTCCGCGACCCGGGCGTCCGTCGTACCTTCCGCGACCACGTCGCCGCCGAGCGCGACACGTTCGCGGCCACGCTTCCCGAGGAGCGGCGCGGCACCTTCGCCAGGATCAAGGTCGAGGGCATCTGCGAGGCGTCGATGGGGATCGTGGTGACCCACGACCAGGCGCGCGGCGGTCCGCACGTGCTCGGCCGCCACGCGATCGCCGACGCGGGCCTGTTCTCCACCGTGCTCGCGATCCAGAACCTCTGGCTCGCCGCCACCGCCGAGGGGCTCGGCCTGGGATGGGTGTCGTTCTACCGCGAGGACTTCCTGGCCGACCTGCTCGGCATCCCCGACGGCGTGCGGCCGATCGCGTGGCTCTGCCTCGGCACCGTCTCCCACCTCGAGGCCGTGCCCGACCTCGAGCGGCACGGCTGGCGCTCGCGCCGGCCGCTCGCCGACGCGATCCACCACGACACCTGGAGGGCCTGATGCCGCAGGGACAGCCGACGACCGTGCCCGCGGACGGGCTCACCACGCGACAGCGGCGCAACCGGCCGTTGGTGATGGTGCACACCGGCGACGGCAAGGGGAAGTCGACCGCGGCGTTCGGCCTGGCGCTGCGCGGCTGGAACCAGGGCTGGAGCATCGGGGTCTTCCAGTTCGTGAAGTCGGCGAAGTGGCGGCTCGGGGAGCAGACGGCGTTCGAGGAGCTCCCGCCCGGCCGCGGGTCGATCGAGTGGCACAAGATGGGCTCGGGGTGGTCCTGGTCGCGCAAGGCCGGGTCGGAGGACGACCACGCGCAGGCCGCAGCGGAGGGCTGGGCCGAGATCAAGCGCCGGATCGCCGCGGAGCAGCACGACCTCTACCTGCTCGACGAGTTCACCTACCCGGTCAGCTGGGGCTGGATCGACGTCGACGACGTCGTCGAGACGCTCGCGCACCGACCCGGGCACCAGCACGTCGTCATCACCGGGCGGCGCGCGGACCCACGGTTGGTCGAGGCCGCCGACCTGGTCACCGAGATGACGAAGGTGAAGCACCCGATGGACGCCGGTCAGAAGGGCCAGAAGGGCATCGAGTGGTAGCCCTCCCCCGCGTCGTGGTCGCCGCCCCCGCCACCGGCCAGGGCAAGACGACCGTCGCCACCGGCCTGATGGCCGCGCTGCGCCGGGCGGGCCACGAGGTCAGCGGGCACAAGGTGGGGCCCGACTACATCGACCCCGGCTACCACGCGCTCGCCTGCGGCCGCCCCGGCCGCAACCTCGACCCGCACCTCGTCGGCGAGGGGCTCGTGGCGCCGCTGCTGCTCCACGGCGCGCGCGGCGCCGACGTCGCCGTCGTCGAGGGCGTGATGGGCCTGTACGACGGCCGCGTCGGCTCCCAGGGGTTCTCCTCGACGGCCCACGTCGCCGCGCTGACCCGCACCCCGGTCGTCCTGGTCGTCGACATCTCGCGGTCGTCCCGGTCGATCGGCGCCGTCGTGCACGGCATGGCGACCTGGGACCCGACGATCGAGGTCGCGGGCGTGATCCTCAACCAGGCCGGTTCTCCTCGTCACGCGGCCGAGGTCCGGGAGTCGATCGGCCTCCCCGTGCTCGGCGTCGTGCCGCGCGACCCCGATCTCGCCACGCCCTCGCGCCACCTCGGGCTCGTCCCCGCCGCCGAGCGCGCCGAGGCCGCCGCTGTGGTGGAGCGCCTGGCCGAGCGGATCGCGGACACGGTCGACCTCGCCGCCGTACTCACGCTGGCGCGGAGCGCCCCCGACCTCGACGCCGACCCCTGGGTGCCCATCGCTGGTCGAGGTCGTCCTGGCGGCCGTCCTGAGACCCCACCGACCGTCGCCGTCGCCGGGGGGCGTGCCTTCACCTTCCGCTACGCGGAGACGGCCGAGCTCCTGGAGGCCGCGGGCTGCGCCGTCGTGTCCTTCGACCCGGCCACCGACACCGGGCTCCCACCAGGGACGCGCGGGCTCTACCTCGGCGGCGGGTTCCCCGAGGTGCACGCGACGGCGCTCTCGGACAACGCCGCCCTCCGCGCCCAGATCCGCGAAGCGGTCCTCGACGGGCTGCCGACGGTCGCCGAGTGCGCGGGCCTGCTCTACCTCTGCCGCACGCTCGACGGCGCCCCGATGGCGGGCGTCGTCGACGCCGACGCCGCGATGACGGAGCGGCTCACGCTGCGCTACCCGGAGGCCACGGCCGCCGTCGACTCGCTGCTCACCCGGGCCGGGGAGGTCGTCACCGGGCACGAGTTCCACCGCACCCACGTCACCCCGCACGCCGGCCGCACGCCGGCCTGGACGATCGACGGGGAGGACTTCGGCTTCGCGACGGCGAGCCTGCACGCCTCCTACCTCCACACCCACTGGGCCGGCCACCCGCAGCTCGCCGGGCGCTTCGCCGACGCGGTCCACCGCCATGGATGACCCGCTGCGCCACCACGGCGACGTCGAGGTCGGCGACCTGCTGGACCTCGCCGTCAACGTGTACGACGGCCCTCGACCACCGTGGCTCGACGACGCCCTCCACGCGTCCCTGGCAGGGGTCGGGGACTACCCGTCGACCGAGCAGGCGGCGGCGGCCGTCGCGCACCACCACGCCCGCCCGGTCGAGGACGTGCTCGTCACCGCGGGCGCGGCGGAGGCGTTCACCCTGGTCGCGCGGCTGCGGCCCTGGCGCCGGCCGGTGGTCGTGCACCCGCAGTTCACCGAGCCGCACGCGGCGCTCGAGCAGGTCGGACACCGGGTGAGCGAGGTCGTGCTCCAGGCGCCCTTCGTCCTCGATCCCGCGGCCGTGCCCGACGACGCCGACCTCGTCGTCGTCGGCAACCCCACCAACCCGACGGGGGTGCTGCACCCCGCCGGCACGATCCGCGCACTGCTGCGACCGGGGCGGCTGGTGCTCGTCGACGAGGCGTTCATGGACTGCGTGCCCGGCGAGCCCGAGTCGCTGGCCGGTCTACGCCACGAGGGGCTGGTCGTCGTCCGCTCGCTGACCAAGCACTGGAGCATCCCGGGGATCCGCGCCGGCTACCTGCTCGGCTCCCCCGCGACCACCGCAGGGCTCGCGCGCGGACAGGTGCCGTGGTCGGTCTCCGCGCCCGCCGCAGCCGCGGTCGTGGCCTGCACGTCGCCCCAGGCGGCCGAGGAGGCGCGGAGGCGGGCCGAGGAGATCGCCGGCTGGCGCAAGGTGCTCGAGGCGGGGCTCGACGAGCTCGGCGTCCACCACCTGGAGTCGCAGGCGTCCTTCGTCCTGGCGCAGGTCGGCCACGGCGTCCACTCCCGGCTGCGGGAGCGGGGCGTCGCCGTACGGCGCGCGGACACGTTCCCGGGGCTCGACGGCTCGTGGGTGCGCGTCGCCGTACGTCCTCCGGAGACGACCGCCCGGCTCCTTGCGGCGCTGCGCAACGATGGACGGCATGACTGAACCGATCGTCGCTCTGCTCGGGACCGGGACTATGGGCATCGGCATGGCGCGCAACATCGCCGCAGCCGGGCTCGACCTCCGGGTCTGGAACCGCCACCGCGACCGCGCCGAGCCCCTCGCCGACGTCGCGACCGTCGCGGGCTCCGCAGCCGCGGCGGTCGACGGCGCCGACGTCGTCATCACGATGCTCTACGACGCGGCCAGCGTGCTCGACGTGATGGGCGAGGTCCGCGACGCGCTGCGGCCCGGTGCCGTCTGGCTGCAGCAGAGCACCATCGGCGTGGACGGCACGGCGCAGGCCGCGCGGCTGGCCGACGAGCTCGGCGTGGTGCTGGTCGACGCGCCGGTCCTCGGCACCAAGCAACCGGCGATGGACGGTGCCCTCGTCGTCCTGGCATCGGGGCCCGACGAGGTGCGGCCGAAGGTCGCTCCCGTCCTCGACGCCATCGGCAGCCGGACGATGTGGGTGGGGCCTGCCGGCGCGGGCACCCGCCTCAAGCTCGTGGCCAACCACTGGGTGTTCACGGTCCTCGAGGGCGTTGCCGAGTCCCTCGCGCTCGCCCGTCACCTCGACCTCGACCCGTCGCTCTTCCTCGAGGCGGTGAAGGGCGGCGCCCTCGACGCGCCGTACGTCCAGCTCAAGGGCCGCGCCATGCTCGACGGCGCGCTCGACCCGGCCTTCGCGCTGGGCGGCGCGCACAAGGACAGCGAGCTCATCCTCGAGGCCGCGCGGAGCGCCGGCTTCGACGCCGACCTGCTCGCCGTGATCAGCACGCACCTCGCCCGCGGGGTCGAGGCCGGTCACGGTGACCTCGACATGGCGGCCACCTACCTGACCCACTAGGGTTCTCCTGCGGGCACGAGGAAGCCGGTGCGAACCCGGCACAGTCGCGCTACTGAGATGCCACTCCTGGGAGTGGACGAGTCAGACCCGAGCGTCCGCACAACTCCACCCCAACGACAGGGACGCAGAATCCCTGAGGAGGAAACATGTCGCAGTCGTCTGCTGCTCCCCTCTCGCCCACCGTCGAGCTCCCGGCCGTGCCGCTGCTCCAGATCGGCACCTGGGTCGTCTTCTACGGCCTGCTCGCGATGCTCGCGATCTTCTTCGTGAGCGCCGACCAGGGCGCGCTGTCGCTCCCGGCGGGCAACGCCGTCCACGAGTGGGTGCACGACGCGCGCCACCTGCTCGGCTACCCCTGCCACTGAGCCGGGCCGACGTGACGAAGCACGACCCGGGGCGCGAGCCTGCCCTCACACCGGGTGCCTTCCTGGTCCGCGGTCTCATCGCCGGCCTGGTCGCCGGCCTCGTCGGCTTCGCCGTCGCCTTCGCGTTCGGTGAGCCGCAGGTGGACGAGGCGATCGGGCTCGAGGATGCCGCCGCCGCGCACCAGACCCACGCCGAGCACCAGGCCGAGGCGACCGAGGCGGCGAAGCCGGGCATGATCGAGATCTCCCGCGACGACCAGAGGAGCTGGGGGCTGCTGACCGGCACCGCCGCCGTCGGCACGGCGCTGGGTGGCCTGGTCGCCCTCGCCACCGCCTCCGTGGTCGGCCGGCTCGGCCGGCTCTCGGCGCGCGGCGCCACGCTGCTCGTGACGGGCGTCGGCTTCGTGGCCGTTGCGCTGGTGCCGTTCCTGAAGTACCCCGCGACCCCGCCCGCCGTAGGCGATCCCGACACGATCGGGCACCGCACGAGCGAGTACTTCGCCCTGCTGCTCGTCTCGGTGCTCGCCGCGATCGCGGCGGTGGTGGTCGCGCGTCGGCTGCTGGGCCGGCTCGACGGGGTGACGGCCGCGCTGGTGGTCGCCGGCGGCTACGTCGCCGTCGTCACGGTCGCCGGCCTGCTGCTGCCGACGGTCGACGAGCTCGGCGCCTTCCCGGCCGACACCCTCTGGTACTTCCGCCGCGCCTCGATCCTCACCCTCGCCTCGATCTGGGCCACGATCGCGGTGCTGCTGACGGTCCTGGTCGGCAGGCTGTACGACGACGCCACCGCCGAGGCCGAGCGGCGCGCCCTGGCCGCGAGCCTCTGACGACGGTGCGCGCGGCGCGCGGCCGGGCGGCGGGCCTGCTGCTCGGCTACCTCGCGGACCGGGTGCTCGCCGACCCGCGACGCGGCCACCCGGTCGCGGGCTTCGGTCGGCTGGCCGGCGGGCTCGAGGCACGGTGGTGGCGCGACTCGCGGTCCGCGGGGGTGCGCCACACCGCTGTGCTCGTCGGCGGCGCGATCGTGGTCGGGGTCGTCGCCGAGCGACGACTCCCCCGCACCCTGGCGACAGCGGTCGCGACCTGGGCGGTCCTCGGCGCCACGTCCCTCGACCGCGAGGGCCGGACCATCCAGGGCCAGCTCGACGCCGGCCTGCTCGCCGAGGCGCGGGTGCAGCTGACCCACCTGGTGGGCCGCGACACGTCGCGCTTGTCGGAGTCCGAGGTGGTCCGAGCGACGGTCGAGTCGCTCGCCGAGAACGCCTCCGACGCGGTCGTCGCGCCGCTCCTCTGGGGCGCCGTTGCGGGGGTACCGGGGCTGCTCGGCTACCGGGCGGCCAACACCCTCGACGCGATGGTGGGGCACCACTCCCCGCGCTTCGAGCGGTTCGGGTGGGCGGCCGCGCGCCTCGACGACGCCCTCAACCTGCCGGGTGCGCGGCTCACGGCCGTCCTCGCCGTCGTGCTCGGCGACGATCGCCGCGGCGCCGTACGGGCCTGGCGGCGCGACGCGGCCGGCCACCCCAGCCCCAACGCCGGCCCGGTCGAGGCGGCGTTCGCGGGTGCGCTCGGCATCCGCCTCGGCGGGACCAACACCTACGGCGACGGCGCCGACCGCTGGGTCGAGCACCGCGCGGTCCTGGGCGACGGTCGCGCCCCGGTGCGGGCGGACCTGGTCCGGGCCCGTCGTCTCGCGCGCAGGGTCGGGGTCGTCGCCGTCGCCGTCGCCGCGGGGCTCGGCTACTCGATCCCCGCGGCGCGGTCCAGCTCCTGCAACAGGTCGTGAGCCGCCAGCTCCACCGCCTTGTGCCGCCACTCCGCCGCCCGGTAGACGCAGGCGATCAGTCCGCTGCGGTGGACCCGGCGGAGGTCGCCGTACACGAACGCGTAGCGGGCCTTGGTCCCGTCGTTGGCGCCGACGGTCAGCCCGAGGTGCCACGCGGCGTACTCCTCCCACGAGTGCCGCTCGAGGTAGGCGTTGCCGGCCTCCGCGTCGGGCTGGACGTCGCCCCAGTCGCTGTCGAGGACGTACTGCCGTCCGGCGATCAGCTCCCTCGCCCTCGTCACCGCCGCCTCGTTGACCTCGTAGCGCGCCATCTCGCCACCGTAGCCCCGACGACCGCCTAGTGGTCCTCGCGCCAGTTGGCCGTGATCGCCGCGACCGGCGGGATGAGGGCGGCGACGACGCTCATGCCGACGGCGATCGGCGTGGAGAAGAACCGCACCACGAACCAGGCCAGCACGATGAGCACCACGCAGGTGCCCATCATCCAGAAGTACGCCGTCCTCCGGTCCATCCTCCGACCGTAGCGCGACCTGTGGCCGGGTCAGCGGCGCGCGAGCGGGTACCGGACCTGCGACCAGTCCCGCCGCCGAGGAGGCCCCATGAGCACGTCCTTCACCCATCCCGACCGCGACGAGCAGGACGCGAGGAGTCTCGTCACCGACGGTCCGGTGCAGGACTCCCAGCAGGTCGAGGAGGAGCGGGGCGTGCCGGACCGCGACGAGGTCGTCGGTGCGGACGAGCCCGACGAGGCCGAGCAGGACTGAGCGGCCTGCTCAGGCCGGTCCGTCCACCGCGGTCACGGTCGCGACGACCTTGCCGCCCTGGCGGACCTCCTGGCGCACCGGCATGCCCGGCAGGTCCTTGGCGAACCAGAACACGTAGATCGCCTCGCCGACGACGACGGTGTAGCGCAGGCACTCGTGCTCACCGAGCGCGGTCGTGACGATGTCGTCGTCGATCGTGGTGTCGTCGGCCGGGAACGAGGCGTGCCGCTGCAGGTCGAGCCAGCCGACCCGTGCCGACTCGGTCTCCCCGATCATCGTCCCGTCCAGTGCGTGCATCGCGCGCTCCATCGTGGCGCCCTCGGGGTCGCAGTCGAGGTAGCGGCTGACGCGCAGGTAGGGCTCCTCCTCGTCCTCGTCCACGTGCCGCCACATCTCCTTGCCCGCGACGGTGGCGTCGCGGATCTCGTCGGCGGTGAAGGGTGTGGGCGCATGGCCCGGCTCGAGGACGTGCGGGTCGGCGCTCGGCTCGCTCATGCTCCGAGCATCCCAGATCGATCGGAGGGAAATCCGGGGCACGGTGTCGAAGTCGCGCGTCCTGCTTCGTGGTGAGAGTGAGGCACCACCCACCACGAGCAAGGAGGCCGACCATGGGGAACATCGTCCCGACCAGCGAGCAGCACCTCACCCACGACCTGCCCTGCTCCGGGTGCGGTCACGCGGTGCACACCTACCTGCCGTGCAGCGAGACCTGCTCGTGCGCGGTGACCGCGCTGCCCGGCGGTCTCCCCCTCGCCGCCTGAGCGGCACCGGGGTCCTCCGGTCGCCACGGAGGAGAGGTTTCCGCGAAAGTTCACCTCGCTCGGCAACCAAACCCACCAGACTCGCGTCATGAACGGTGTGCACCCTCGACGGTTCGTCCGGCCCCTGCTCGCAGTCACCGCCACCGCCGCCACGGCGCTGACCCTCGCCGGCGCCCCACCGACCGCGCAGGCCGCGCAGGCCGCGCCGGTCACGGTCGCGGCACGGACCGACCACAGCGATGCGGGCTGGCGGGTCCAGAGCCTCGGCAACGGCAGCTTCGCCGTGTCCTGGACCTCGCCCCGGGCCCTTCCGCTCACCTCCGACCGGCCCACGATCGTGGGCGACGGTCTCGCCTTCGGCGCGCCGACGCTCGGCGAGGACGGACGCACGGTCACGGCGGTGGTGAGCGCCGACCGCGCACCGTCGCCGAGCGACCTCGACGTGGTGCTCTCCGGTGACCGGCTCGACGAGGCGGGCGACGACGCGACCGTCGGCGCGCCCGACGACTCCCTGGGCCACCGGGTCACCTCCGAGCTCTCGGAGGACCCCGGCAAGCCCGGCGACTTCGCCACCGTCACGAGCGACTACACGTGGGACCCGGTGAAGGTCGCCGGCATGAAGGAGCCGATCGAGATGGTCGGCCACGTCGTCGAGCCGGCCAGCGACGCCGCCACCGGCCCGCGGCCGTTGGTGCTCTTCCTCCACGGACGTCACAGCGTCTGCTACAACCCCGACGACCCGAACGACTTCGGGGACGACTCCTGGCCGTGCCAGGCGCCGTTCGCCGAGATCCCGAGCCACCTCGGCTACGACTACATCCAGCAGGTGCTCGCCTCGCAGGGCTACGCCACCGTCTCGATCCGGGTCAACGGCATCAACGCACAGGACTGGCGGCTGCCCGACGGCGGCGCCGACGCGCGCGCCACGATCGTGCAGGCCCACCTCGACCGCTGGGCCGCCATCGCCGCGGACCACCAGGTCGACATGGACCAGGTCGTCCTCGTCGGGCACAGCCGCGGCGGCGAGGGCGTCGACCGGGCCTCGATCCAGATCCCGGCCGACGCGCCGTACCGGATCGCCGGCCAGGTCCTGCTCGCGCCGACCGACTTCGCCTGGCACACGGCGCCCTACGTGCCGACCGTGACCGTCCTGCCCTACTGCGACGGCGACGTCTACGACCTCCAGGGCCAGCGCTTCACCGACGTCGGCCGCGACATCGCCGCCGACGACACATCGCTGAAGAGCTCGGTGCTGGTGATGGGCGCCAACCACAACTTCTTCAACTCCGAGTGGACCCCGAGCACCGCCGCCGCGCCGTCGTGGGACGACTGGGGCGGCGACAAGGACGCGACCTGTGGGCGCAAGCACCCCGACCGGCTCTCGCCCAAGGAGCAGCGATCGGTCGGGACGGCGTACGTCGCCGGCGCGGTGCACCTCTTCACCGGCGGTGCCGCGGGCAACGACTACCTCCCGATGTACGACGGCTCGCCCGTCACCGTCGGATCGATCGGCGACGCGCAGGTGCTCAGCGCCGCGGTGAACGGCGGCCGCGACGAGCGGAAGCCGGGTGTCGACGCGCGGCCGACGCTGACGACGGGCGACGCCGAGTCCCGGCTGTGCAACGGCATCGCCTCGTGGTCGAGCAGCTCGTTCGCGATCTGCGGCCGCCGCAACGAGGACGTCACGCCGCACTGGCCCATGGAGGGCGAGAAGGTGCCGACCCGCAAGTTCCTCGAGCTCTCGTGGCACGCCGCGGGCGCGACCGGCGGGCTCGCCCTCGACGAACCGCTGGACCTGTCGACCGACCGGTTGGAGCTGCGCACCATCGCCGACCCGTCGCTCGCCTCGCCGCAGGTCCGGGTGCGGATCACCGACTCCTCCGGCAGCTCCGCGCTGCTCGACCCGGCGCCGGGCACCCAGCCGCGCGCGCTGCCGGAGGTACCAGGCGCGACGAAGCTGTGGGCGACCACGGTGGCCGTCGACGCGACGGGCGCGACCGGCGTCGACCTGACCGACATCACCGCCGTCGACCTGGTCGCGGACTCGGCGGAGGGGCACGTGTGGGTCGCCGACGTCGCCGCCGCCCCTGCCACCCTGCCGGCGCAGCAGTCGCAGCGGCTGCCGCAGGTGCGGGTCCGGACCATCCGCGTCTCCGAGGGCAGCGGTGGGACGAAGATCGCCCGGATCCCCTTCAAGATCGTCGGCAAGGTGACCCGACCGGCCCAGTTCTCGGTGTTCACCGCTGGTCAGCAGCGCCGTCAGACCCAGCGCCTGGTGGTCGACGTGGCCCCGGGTCAGAAGTCCGGCTGGATCCCGGTCGAGTACGACGCCGACCGCCTCTGGGGCTACGACCAGCAGACCCAGGTGTCGCTCTGGCCCATGCAGGGCGTCGCCACCGACGACTACCTCGGCCAGCTCTTCGTCACCGATGACGACCCCCGCCCGACGGTCGCCGTGGAGGTGCCCCGCAGCGTGCGCGAGGGCGGCACCGTCCGGATCGACGTGACGATGAGCGGCAAGAGCTCGGTCGACACCGACCTCTACGCGCGCACCGTCCGCACGCGCGGCGAGAACCTGCGCGGCGCCGACGTGCCCGCGAAGTGGCTCGACCGGCACGGCGATCCGTCGCACCCGGGCTGGCCGCTCTGGCGTCTCTACGCCGGGGTCAGCGACCAGATCCGCGCGGGCCGCACCACGGCCACGATCGAGTTCCCGACACTCGACGACAAGGCGGTCGAGGGCACCGAGTACCTCGCCCTGAGGATCGACCTCGGCGACGGGGTGCGCCACCGCTACCGGATCAAGGTCGTCGACAACGACTGACGCCGGAGTCGGTGGGGTGGGAGTGACCGACGGGTCACTCCCACCCCACCAGCTCGTGCACCCAGGCGACGGCTTCCCCGGGACTGGCGACCGTCACGACGCCGGGCGACGCCGGGCGGCGGCGGACGACCACCACAGGGACGTCCAGCTCGGCGGCGGCCTGCAGCTTGGGCCAGGTGTGGTCGCCGCCGGAGTCCTTGGTGACGAGCACGTCGGCGCGGTGCTCGCGCATCAGGGCCAGCTCACCGTCGAGGAGGTAGGGGCCGCGCGACAGCAGCACGGTCCAGGACGGAGGGAGGTCGAGCTCGGGCGGGTCGACCACGCGGGCGAGCGCGGCACGGTCACCGAGGACGGGCACGAAGCGCGCGAGCTCCTGGCGCCCGACGGTCAGGAACGGGCGCTCCCCCAGGCCGGCCGCCGCAGCGGCCGCCTCCTCGTGGGAGCCGACCCAGGTCCACGACGGCAACGACCGATCACCCCAGCCGGGTCGTTCGAGGCGGAGCAGGGGCGTGCCCTCGGCCGCACAGGCCGCCGCCGCGTTGGCGCTGATGCCGTGGGCGAACGGGTGCGTGGCATCGACCACGGCGTCGTACGCACGGAGCGCGGAGCGCAGGCCCGCCACGCCCCCGAACCCGCCGACCCGCACCTCGCCGACGGGCAGCCGGGGCCGCGCCACCCGCCCGGCCAAGGACGTCGTGACGTCGAGACCGCCGCCGACCAGCAGGGCGGCGAGCTCGCGCGCCTCCGACGTGCCGCCGAGCACGAGCAGCCTCATCCCGCCAGCTCCAGCAGCGCGTCGACGTCGAGGTGCTCCTCGACGAGGTCGCCGAGCAGGTCGAGCCGTCGCTCGCGGGCCGCCGGGAAGGAGACGGCCGACGCCACGCCGAGCGCCTCACGGAGGTACGACGACCGGATCCCGTCGTCCTCGAGGGAGCCGTGCACCATCGTGCCGGTCACGGCGCCGGCGCGGGTCTCCCCGGTCACCCGGCCGTGGTGGATCTCGTAGCCGGCCGGCTCGTGCACGCGCAGCGTCTTCTCGGGCGCGAAGGTGGTGACCGCGTCGAGGAGGCCGAGCCCGGCGACCTCGCTGCCGGCGGGGCCCTCGACGCCGTGGGGGTCCGCGATGGTGCGGCCCAGCACCTGGCACCCGCCACAGATGCCGAGCACCGGACGACCGGCGGCGGCGTGCGCCAGCACCGCGCGGTCCAGCCCTCGGGAGCGCAGCCACTCCAGGTCGGCGATCGTCGCGCGGGTGCCCGGGAGCACGACGAGGTCGGCCTCGGCGAGGCGCGCGGGGTCGGAGACGAAGACGACGTCGAGACCGGGCTCGAGCCCGAGCGCGTCGACGTCGGTGAAATTGCTGATCCTCGGGAAGCGCACCACCGCCACCTTGCGGGCGCCGTCGGTCGAGCGCCGGCCGTCGAGGTCGAGGGCGTCCTCGGAGTCGAGCCAGAGGTCGGGGTGCCACGGCAGCACGCCGAAGGTCGATCGGCCCGTCCGCGCCTCGAGGTCCGCGAGGCCCGGCCGCAGCAGGTCGACGTCGCCGCGGAACTTGTTGACGACGTACCCCTTGACCAGCGCGCGGTCGGCCTCGTCGAGCAGCATCAGCGTGCCGTAGGCAGCAGCGAACCAACCGCCGCGGTCGATGTCGCCGACGACGATCGTCGACACGTCCCCGTGCCGGGCCAGTCCCATGTTGACGTAGTCGGTCGCGCGGAGGTTGATCTCGGCCGGGCTGCCCGCGCCCTCGGCGATCACCAGCTCGTAGCGCGAGCGCAGGTCGTCGAAGGCTGCGAACGCGGCCGAGGCCAGCCGGGCGCGGCCGTCGTGCCAGTCGCGCGCCGACACCTCCCCGTCGGGCCGGCCCATCAGCACCACGTGGCTGCGCCGGTCGCTGCCGGGCTTGAGCAGCACCGGGTTCATCGCGACCTCCGGCGTCGCGCCGGCGGCGAGCGCCTGCACCCACTGGGCGCGCCCGATCTCGCCGTAATCGCTGGTCGAGGAGGTCGCGCAGCGACCGTCACGAGACCTCACGACCATCGAGTTGTTCGACATGTTCTGTGCCTTGAAGGGCGCGACCTTGATCCCCCGGCGGGCGGCAGCCCGGCACAGCCCGGTCACGAGGACGCTCTTCCCGGCGTCCGAGGTCATGCCGGCGACCAGCAGTGCCTCCCCCGTGGGTCGAGGCGGTCGCGCAGCGACCGTCACGAGACCCGGCGCAGCAGGTAGATGTCCATGACCCAACCCGCGGCCGCGCGCAGTCGGTCGCGCGCGGCGTCGATCTCGCCGAGCACGTCCCCGACGCGGCCGGCGACGAGCTCCTCGTGGGCGGTCCCGAGGTTGCCGCCCCACCAGATCCGCCAGTCGTCGAGCCCGGGGAGGTCGACGACGCGGTTGAGCATCACGACCAGGTTGTCCTGGCCCGACTCGACCGCCTCCATCACGGCGCGGGCGGTGGTGACGTGCAGCGGCCGCGCGACGTCGTGGAGGACCACGCGGTGGCGGGCCGCGAGCAGCTGCACCGACGAGATGCCCGGCACCACGTCGACCTCGAGGTCCAGCCGCTCCGCGAGCGAGTCGACGACCCGGATGGTGGAGTCGTAGAAGCCGGGGTCGCCCCAGACCAGGAAGCCCGCGTCGCCCTCGTGCTGGGCCAGCGCGTCGACGTACTTCTCCACGCGCGCGTCGTGCCAGGCCCGTACGGCGGCCCGGTAGTCCTCGTCGCTGCCGGTGAACTCCGCCCTGCGCTCGCGCGGCGCGTCCTCGATCCTCACGACCACGGCGGGGCGGTCGAGGTGCCGGTCGAGGAGCCGCTCGCGGGCGTGGACGAGCGGGTCGGGCATGCCCTGCTTGACGGTGCCGGACTTGTCGGTGACGAGGAAGAAGTCGACCGAGCGCATGGCGGCGACGGCCTCGAGCGTGACCATCTCGGGGTCGCCCGGTCCGACCCCGATGATCCGGATCCTCCGCGTCACTTGTCCTCCAGCTCGCCCTCGACCTCGAGATAGACCGCCTGCAACGCGGCCATCACCTCCGCGTCCGGCTCGGCCCACATCCCGCGCGAGGCGGCCTCGTGGAGGCGCTCCACCATCCCACGCAGCGCCCACGGGTTCGAGCGGCGGAGGAACTCCTGGTTGGTCTCGTCGAGCACGTACTCCCGTGCCAGCGCCGCGTACATCCAGTCGTGCACCACGCCCGCGGTGGCGTCGAAGCCGAAGAGGTAGTCGATGGTCGCGGCCTGCTCGAAGGCCCCCTTGTAGCCGTGCCGCTGCATCGCGCCGATCCAGCGCGGGTTGACCACCCGCGCGCGGAACACCCGGTTGGTCTCCTCCTGCAGCGTCCGGGTGCGTACGGCGTCCGGGCTCGTCGAGTCGCCGACGTACGCCTTGGGGTCGGACCCCGTCAGCGCGCGGATGGTGGCGACCATGCCACCGTGGTACTGGAAGTAGTCGTCGCTGTCGGCGATGTCGTGCTCGCGGGTGTCGATGTTCTTGGCCGCGACCTTGATCCGCCGGTAGTTGGTGCGCATGTCGTCGGCGGCCGGCATCCCGTCGAGGTCGCGCCCGTAGGCGAACCCTCCCCATGTCGTGTAGACCTCGGCCAGGTCGGCGTCGTCGCGCCAGGTGCCGGACTCCACGACCTGGAGGATGCCGGCGCCGTAGGACCCCGGCTTCGAGCCGAAGATCCTGGTCGTCGCGCGCCGCTCGTCGCCGTGGGTGGCGAGGTCGGCGCGGGTGTGGGCGCGCACGAAGTTGCGGTCGAGCGGCTCGTCGAGGTCGGCCACCATCCGCACGGCGTCGTCGAGCATCGCCACGACGTGCGGGAAGGCATCGCGGAAGAAGCCGGAGATCCGCACCGTGACGTCGATCCTCGGCCGCCCCAGCTCCTCGAGCGGCACGACGGTCAGCTCGCGCACGCGCTTGGACGCCTCGTCCCACTCCGGCCGCACGCCGAGGAGGGCCAGCACCTCCGCGATGTCGTCGCCGGAGGTGCGCATGGCCGACGTGCCCCACACCGACAGGCCGACCGACTCCGGGTAGGAGCCCTCCTCGTCCAGGTAGCGCTGCACCAGCGACGCCGCCATCGCCTGCCCGGTCTCCCAGGCCAGCCGCGACGGGACCGCCCGCGGGTCGACCGTGTAGAAGTTGCGACCCGTGGGCAGCACGTTGACCAGCCCGCGCAACGGCGAGCCCGACGGGCCGGACGGCACGAACCCGCCGGCCAGTGCGTGCAGCGTGTGGTCGAGCTCGTCGGTCGTCCGGGCGAGCCGCGGCACCACCTCGGTCGCCGCGAAGGTGAGCACCTGCCGCACCTGCGGGTCGTCGTGGAGGTCCTCGACCCGGGCGGGGTCCCAGCCGGACTTCTCCATCGCCTCGACCAGCTCGCGGGCCTCCGCCTCGACGCGGTCCACCTCGGTGGTGGGGGCGTCGGGGGCGAGCCCGAGCGCGGCCCGGAGCCCCGGCACGGCGTGCGACTGGCCGCCCCAGACCTGGGCGGCGCGCAGGATCGCGAGCACCAGGTTGACCCGGGCCTCGGCCTCGGGCGCCTGGCCGAGCACGTGCAGGCCGTCGCGGATCTGGACGTCCTTGATCTCGCACAGCCAGCCGTCGACGTGCAGCAGGAAGTCGTCGAAGTCGTCGTCCTCGGGCTTCTCGTCGAGGCCGAGGTCGCGGTGCAGCTCGGCGGCGTGCATGAGCTGCCAGATCTCGCCCCGGATGGCCGCGAGCTTGCCCGGGTCCATCGCGGAGATCTTGTCGTAGTCCTCCAGCAGCCCCTCGAGGCGCGCGATGTCGCCGTACGACTCCGCGCGCGCCATCGGCGGCACCAGGTGGTCCACGATCGTCGCGTGCGCCCGCCGCTTGGCCTGCGCGCCCTCGCCGGGGTCGTTGACGAGGAAGGGGTAGATCAGCGGCAGGTTGCCGATCGCCGCGTCGGTGCCGCAGGAGGCCGACAGGGCGGCGTTCTTGCCCGGCAGCCACTCCATCGAGCCGTGCTTGCCCAGGTGCACGACGGCGTGCGCGCCGAAGGAGTGCTCCACCCAGCGGTACGCCGCCAGGTAGTGGTGGCTCGGCGCGAGATCGGGATCGTGGTAGATCGCCACCGGGTTCTCACCGAACCCCCGCGGCGGCTGGATCATCAGCACCACGTTGCCCGCCCGCAGCGTCGCGAGCACGATCTCACCCGCGTCGTTGACGAAGAGCGAGCCGGGCGAGGCGCCCCACGCCTCGACCATCGCGTCGCGCAGGTCGTCGGGCACGTCGGCGGTCCAGGCGTCGTACTCGGCCTTGGTCACGCGGACGTGGGCGTCGGTGAGCTGGACCGTGGTCAGCCACTCCTCGTCCTGTCCGCCGGCCTCGATGAGTGCGTGGATGAGCCGGTCGCCCGCGACCGTGTCGTCGGCGAGGTCGAGCACGCCGAACCCGTCGCCGACGTCGTAGCCCGCGTCGCGCAGGCGGCGCAGCAGCCGGACCGCGGAGACCGGGGTGTCGAGGCCGACCGCGTTGCCGATGCGCGCGTGCTTCGTCGGGTAGGCGCTGAGCATCAGCGCGACGCGCTTGTCGGCGTTCGGGACGCGACGCAGCCGGGCGTAGCCGACCGCAAGACCGGCGACGCGGGCGCAGCGCTCGGGATCGGCGACGTACGACGGCAGGCCGGCCGGGTCGATCTCCTTGAACGAGAACGGCGCGGTGCTGATCCGCCCGTCGAACTCCGGGATCGCGACCTGGTTGGCGTAGTCGAGCGGCGTCACGCCGTCGTCGGAGGCCAGCCACTCCTCGCGGCTGCTGGTCAGGCACAGCCCCTGCAGGACGGGGATGTCGAGCGCCGCGATCCGCGCCACGTCCCAGGTCTCGTCGTCGCCGCCGGCGCTCACCGCCGCCGGCGTGCTGCCGCCCGCTGCGAGCACGGTCACCACGAGGGCGTCGAGGTCGCCGAGCGCCTCGAACAGCTCGTCGGGCGCCGACCGCAGCGAACCCGCGAAGATCGGTACGCCGACCGCCTCCCCGGTCGCGTCGATCGCGTCGCACAGCGCGTGCACGAAGTCGGTGTTGCCGCTCGCGTGGTGGGCTCGGTAGAAGAGCACCCCCACCCGGGGTAGTCCCCCCCGAAGGGCACCTGAATTCGCCGAATTCAGGTGCCCTTCGTGGGGGACTACCCCGATTTCGGCCGGTGAGCGCTCCAGCAGCCCCCACGCCGGGACCACCTCCGGCGGCTCGAAACCCTCGCCGGTGAGCAGCACCGTGTCGGAGAGGAAGGCGTGCAGCTGGGCGAGGTTCGCCGGGCCGCCCTCGGCCAGGTAGCGGTGCGCCTCCGCGGCGAGTCCCACCGGCACGGTGGAGGCCTCCATCAGCTCGGCGCTGGGCGTGAGCTCGCCCCCGAGGACGACCAGAGGACGGCCGGCGGCGCGGAGCGCCGTCAGCTCGGCGGCGTACTGCTGCGGCGAACCGAGCAGCCGTACGACGACGAGGCGGGCCCCCTCGGCCGCTTCGACGAGCGCCGGCAGGTCCGCACGCGAGGGGTTGGCCCACGCGTAGTCGGCGCCGCTCGCGCGGGCCGACAGCAGGTCGGTGTCGGACGTGGACAAGAGCGCGATGCGCACCATGACGCGGCCTCCTCGGGGTTCTCGCCCCTCATCGGATCGGTCGTCGCGCGGCCAGTGTCTGGCTGCCCGGCCGCCGGCCGGGATCACAGTGGCGGAACCGCCCCGGAGTCGCACCGGGTTCCTGCACCACGAGACGTGTTGAGGATGACCCTACGGTGGTGCCCGTGGAGCACGACGCGCAGCCCGGCACCCGACCGCTCGTGCTCGTCGACGGGCTGACCCGCGAGCAGCTGCTCGCCGCCGTCGGCGACGCCCGCGAGTCCGGCGAGCCCCTCGACCTGGAGGGCCACGGCACGTCGGGCATCGCCGTGCTCAGCCTCGCGATGCACCAGCGACGCCTCGGCCTCGCCATCGCCCACGTCGCCTGCCTCGACGCCCGGGACGGGGTCGACCCGGTGAGCGGCCGGCCTGTCGTCGTACTCCCACGGCCGGAGGCCGTCACGACGGAGATCACCCTCGTGCCCGGCCACGACGAGGCGTCACTCGCCTGGACCGCGCACACCTCCGCCGCGCTGCGGGCAGCCGGCTGGCCCGTCAGTTGACCTGGCGGTCACGGCCTTCCCAGTAGGGCGCGCGCAGCTTGAACTTCTGCAGCTTTCCGGTCGCGGTGCGGGCCAGCTCGTCGCGGAACTCCACGGACGTCGGCGCCTTGTAGCCCGCGAGCCGCTCCTTGCACCAAGCGATCAGGTCGGCCTCCATGCCGTCGCCCGCGTCCGTCCCGGGCGTCAGCACGACCAGCGCCTTGATCGTCTCGCCCCACTTCTCGCTCGGCACACCGATCACGGCGACCTCGGCGACCGCCGGGTGGGAGAACAGAGCGTCCTCGACCTCGATCGAGGAGACGTTCTCGCCGCCGGTGATGATGACGTCCTTCTTGCGGTCGGCGATGGTCAGGTAGCCGTCGTCGCCGAGGTAGCCACCGTCGCCGGTGTGGAACCAGCCGTCGCGCAGCGCGGCGTCGGTCTCCTCCGGCTTCTCCCAGTAGCCCTCGAGCACCACGTTGGACCGGGCGAGGACCTCGCCCGAGCCCTCCTCGGACTCGTCGATCTTCAGCGTCACGCCCAGGGCGGGCGAGCCGGCGCGGGTCAGCTTCTGCGCGCGCTCCTCGGGCTCGAGGTCGTCCCACTCGGCGCGCCGGCGGTTGACGGTCAGCACCGGCGAGGTCTCCGTGAGGCCGTAGATCTGGATGAACTCCCAGCCGAGCTCCTCCTCCACCCGCGCGACCGTCTTGGTGGGCGGCGGCGCTCCGGCCATCACGATCCGCACCTTGTCGCGGCCGGGGACCTCGCCCTCCCAGTCCGGCAGGGCGTCGAGTACGGCGGCCGCGACCGCCGGGGCCGCGCACATCATCGTGACGCCGTGGTCGCGGACCCGGCGCAGGATCTCGGCCCCGTCGACCTTGCGCAGGATGATGTGCTGGGCGCCGACGCCGGTCATCGCGAAGGGCATCCCCCAGCCGTTGGCGTGGAACTGCGGCAGCGTGTGCAGGTAGACGTCGCGGTCGCTGATCGTCGTGTGGAGGCCGAAGGTGACCGCGTTGGTCCAGATGTTGCGGTGCGTGATCTGCACGCCCTTGGGCCGCGCGGTCGTGCCGGAGGTGTAGTTGATCGTGGCCGTGGCCGCCTCGTCGGCCTCCCACGGACGCGGCTCCGCACCCGCCTCGGCGTAGAGGTCGGAGTCGGTGCCGAGCACGAACTTGTGCTCCGCGTCGACGTCCTTGAGCGACTCCTCGAGCTCGGGGTCCACGTAGAGCACCCGCGACCCGGACTGCTCGACGATGTACTGCACCTCGTCGGGGCGCAGGCGGAAGTTCACCGGCACCAGGATCCGGCCCCAACCGGACACGCCGAAGAACGACGTCAGCAGCCGGCTGCTGTTGTGGCTGACGATCGCGACCCGCTCCCCCGCGGCGATGCCCAGGTCGTCCAGCCGGGCGGCCTGGCGCCGGGCGAGGTCGCCGATCTCGCGGTAGGTCAGCTCGCCCTGGCCGGGCGCGGGCTGCATCGGCTCGTCGACGACACCGACCCGGTCGCCGTACACCGCGACGGCCCGGTCGAGGAAGTCACGGACGCTGAAAGGTACGAACATCGGTCCTCCGGGGGCGAAAGAGATGTGACGACAGCCACTGTATTGCGCCCTTCGAAGTGCGCGGGCGGGCCCTCGTGGTCGCAGCCCTCGATCGCGGAGCGGCCGCCGGCGCCCGTCGATGCGGGTGAGGCGCGAGAGGGCTCCGCGCCGGTGCGCTTGCGGCTAGGGTGCGCGCATGTACCTGGAGATCGTGACGGACAAGAAGGACTACGCGCGTGTCGCCCTGATGTCCTGGGCCGCCACCTTCATGACCTGCGGCTACCTGCTCCCGTGGGCGATCGCGACCACCCGCGGCAAGTCCAACGCCGAGGTCGTCGGCGCGATCAACTTCTTCGCCGGCTGGACCGTGATCGGGTGGTTCGTGGCCCTCACCATGGCCGTCGGCCGCCACCGCGTCGCCGGCCTGAGGGTGTGGTCCTCCCCCGACCCGCGGGACCTCCTCGCCCCCTGACCCCGGCCAAACGCTCGTCGAGGAGGTCGCACACTCCGCTGGTCGAGGAGGTCGCGCAGCGACCGTCACGAGACCCGGTGACGTGCCCGCCGCCGGTCGAGGAGGTCGCGCACTCCGCTGGTCGAGGAGGTCGCGCAGCGACCGTCACGAGACCCGGTGACGTGCCCACCCACCGTCCCCACCGCCGGTCGAGGAGGTCGCGCACTCCCGCTGGTCGAGGAGGTCGCGCAGCGACCGTCACGAGACCCGGTGACGTGCCCACCCACCGTCCCCACCGCCGTGGGGACCGCAGCGCCTATCGAGACGCCCGGCCGTCAGCCTCGGTGGACAGTCACCACGCCGTCGAGCTCGTCGTAGGCATCGTTGAGCGAGCCGTAGGCGAAGAACCGCGCGACCGAGGGCGCCGCGGCGTGGGGGTGGCCGGCGGGCCGCGGGTAGCAGCGCTGCGGGAGCGAGGCGATGACCTTGTCCGCCACCCGCTTCCACTCCGCGCGCAAGCCCTGGCACGGCGCCTTCGGGCACTCCTCGGTGTCACAGGTGAAGAGCCGGGCCTTGACGTCGCCGCCGTTGTAGCGGACGACCACGATGGCGCTGCGCGCCGGCGGGGTGCCGTGGGTGCCACCCCAGTAGTGGAAGCTGAACTCACCGTGCTTGCGCAGGTCGCGGACCTCGACCTCGAAGCGCACCCGGCGGTCGCCGTTGGTCACCTTGAAGTGGGTGATGTCGAATCGCGCGGCCGCGTCGCCGCTCGGGTCGGAGGCGTGGCCGGTGTCGGCCGACGCCGCCGTCGGTGCCGCGATCACCATCAGTGCGGCCACCAGGGCCAGGGCGACTCGTCTCATGCGATGTCCTCGTCGTTCGGGGGCTGTTGGAACAACAGACGCGGTTCGTGGCGTAGAGGTTGCAATGCTCGTGGGGGTGCGTCAACCCGTGCGCATCCCGCTTGCCTCCGGGTGCGATCCTCGGGGCCATGGACGCACTTCTCCTGGACGGCCACCGATTCGCCGTAGGCCGGGCGGTGGAGGACGACCTGCCAGCGCTGGTCGCCCTCCTGTCCGACGACCCGCTCGGCACCGCTCGCGAGTCGCGCGACCTGCAGCCCTACCTCCAGGCCTTCCGCGAGCTGGACGAGGATCCGAACCAGCTGCTGATCGCGGTCCGGGACGAAGACGACGACGTGGTCGGCACCCTGCAGCTCTCCCTGATCCCCGGGCTCGCCCGCGCCGGCGCGAAGCGGCTCCAGATCGAGGCGGTCCGACTCGCAGCCGGCACCAGAGGGGCCGGGCTCGGCCAGGCGCTCCTCGAGTGGGCTCACGACTACGGCCGGACCCACGGCGCCACCCTCGCCCAGCTGACGTCGGACAAGAGCCGGACGGATGCACATCGCTTCTACGAGAAGGCGGGCTACGAGGCCAGCCACGAAGGCTTCAAGCGCCGGTTGTGATCGCCGGGGACCACCGGTGGGCGCAACAATGATTGAACCTGTCCGACCGTCCATCTACGCAACAAGCTTTCACCTGCCGATTCGGTCCTTCATATGCTGTTTAACGGGACTGTGGCGCGTCGCGCAGATGAACACAACAAGACTCTCGCCGAGAGATCGACGAGGCGATTGCGGACTGGGTGACCGAGTTGCCGATCGATGTTTGCTCAGGGGTCACACCGCTGCCCGCAGCGCGCCGGTCTGTTCAAGTGGTGCCCGAGGTGCAAGGACATAGTGGCGATCACGACGAACTCGAAGTTCGTCGGCATGGCTCGAGGCGGGACCATGACTCAGTACCGGTGCGCACGATGCACGAAGGTTCTCGAGGGCCCGCGCTTCTAACACTTCAGGAGAGGATCTTCCCCGCAGGCGGTGCGCCATCCTTGCCGTGACGATCTCTTGGCGGGTAGCTCGCTGGACTTGACCGCCAGATAGGGGGAGTCCTTCGAGAGTCCGCCACCGTCGGCTGCGTCGGCGAGGTTGTAAGCGATTGCATCCGGGAGCACGGTCCGAGACATGGCAGCCATGCTGTCGCGGACAGCGTGCGTCTGACTACCGGCTACGGTCCCAAGTGCGCGCATTGGGCACGGGTCGCAACATCCCCTCCACGTCTAACTGGTCGACGGAGGAGGAGGCGTGGTCCGGCCAGCGCGAGAGCCGGTCGGCGTGACGAGCGGGGCCATTAGTTGAGGGTGGACTCCGCCTGCGAGATGAACACGTTGATGTCAGCCCTCAGGACGCGCCGAGCGGCAAGCATGTCTTTGCGGTTAACCACGGAGCCCTTGCGAAGCGAATGCTTCGTGGTGTGCTGAACGGCCCTGCAGCTGCCGCCCAACGTCTCTGCGAGGTCGGCGATCTCGGAAGGGCCGAGCAATCGGACGTCGGTCGCTGCCTGCGAGCACACCTCGAAGTACGCCTCGAAGTCCTGCGGCGTGATGACCTCTGCGGCACCACGATCGAGCGCCCTCCTGGCACCGATCGCACGCCTGAATTCCGCCGTCGCGGCATCGTGAAGTTTTGAGTAGGCGACCCGGCGCTGGGTGAGGAGGTAGCTCTCATCGTCGCGGTTGGACTGTACGAAGATCCCGACCAGCACAACGACCTGGGTGACAACCAGTGCGGCCCCAGCCCAGATGATGCTGCGCCAACTCGAGGCCCGCGTATCTCTTGCTTCGATCCTGCGCTGTTCGAGCTCTCGCTCGCGCAGGGCCAGCTCTCGCTCGGCGAAGTCGACCTCTACTGAGTCCACGGCGCTGCGTCCGTGTTCGCGATGGCGACGTCGGGGATCCGGGGGTGCATGAACGCAGAGTAGGGATCGAGCGGGACCGTGGAGGGTGGATCGTCAGATCCGCGCAGGGCGTTGGCGCGCGCCCTTGACGCACCGCCCCGACCACTCGCGAGCGCACCCCTACTGCGCCCCAGGTTCTCCGTATCTGACCGAGCCGTTGATGAAGCCCTCAGTCAGCGTTGCAACTACTTCTGCGGTGTTGCTATCCATCGGCGGGATAAGTGCAAAATCCACGTGGTCGTTCCCGTGGCCGATCGATACGAGCTTCGACGGGCGAGTGAGCACGACCGCATCCTGAGCTCTTGCTGCCGCGCCCTGACGACTGAATTTGAAGGTGATGGTTGGATTCTTACCAAAGAGTTTGGCAGTGAACCCTGACACGAGCACTTTGCCGGTCGTTATTACAATCAAACCAGTGTCAAACTCTCGGCCAGACGACCGCACTTTGCCGGCGATCACCCACTCGACGTCCTCGTCAGGATCAAGCAGGGGCGCTATCTGCGGTCCGACATGCCGTAGCGCGAAAGCCGAGCCGCGCGTCACGATTTCGTCGTCGCTGTAGTCGAGCGAGCGATTCAGGCCATCGGCGAGGCGCTGCAAGGCTTGTTCCAACAACACGTCGTTATCCCTCGCTGAGATCGGCGCGACGGCGGCGCCACTGTCGCCATGAAGAACGTAGCCGCGTCAGTCCGAAGCGCGCAGCGGTTCGAGCAGTTTCAAACGTGCGCTCACGGAGAGACCCGGGCAGCCAGTCAGCACGACACCAACTCGCTCCGAGGACCGGGGTCGTGCTTGTCATTGTGAAATGCGCACGGTTCTGGCTAAGTCCAGGTCCTCAAGAGATCGGCGAACCGGAGCAACTAACGAGCGAGCACGCGCGTCCCTCGGTGTGTGCTCGACCGCAGCTCGTTGGTATGGACGCCTGCATGGCGACGCAGCGCGAGACGCTCGTGCGTTCTAATCGATCATCATCGTGAACCGACGATAGACTCGTCGGGTATGGCAACGTTCACGCTGACCGCTTCCTCCCCGCAGTCTGAAGGTCATGAACCGGTGGTCGTGGTCGAGGCTGACGATCTCCAGTCCGTTCCTACGTCCGCTCGGCCTGTTAACCCAGAAAACCACCTCCATGTCGATCTGGCGATGATGGTCGAGGCAGCCTCTCTCGAAGACCCGGAGCACAGCACCGTCCTGCACTTCGCTTCGTCGCTCGGTGGCTATAGGGAGCAGGACTGATGCGGCACCAGTTCGCGCGATACCGCTGAGCCGACGTGATTTCGCTTCAATGGCGCGGTCGGTGGCGTCTCTGTCAGGCGCGTCGAACTGAAGGCTCAGCCGAGAGTCACCTCGGAACTTCAGAGCGCGGACCCGCGCCCGCTATAGAGCAGGGGCGCGACTGGTCCTAAGCGCTGGCCTGGCGATAAAGAAGTACAGCACCGCGCCCAGCCAGCCCAAGATCACAACGACTACGACCCAGGTGACCTTCGACTGACCAGCGGCGGTCCATTCCGCATCGGATCGACGGAGAACGTCGATCAAGGACCAGAGCCAAAAGCCCGCAGCGGCAAGGATCACGAGCACGACGGCGAGAAGGATCAGGAAGCCAATCGCGCTCGCAGACGAGTCGGCAGTGTCGCGAGACGCAGAGATGAGTTGGAGTGTCACGGTCGGAGGTTAGTCCGGCGGCCACTCACGGGTTCTAGCTTTCGAATACGTCCGTCAAAGTGCTACGACCTAGCGCACCGTCGCCGATCGTCGTCCGCCTCGATGTCGCTGCCAGCCTGGTGGCAGCGACGGGCTCGAGTGAGTCCGACGCGACGAAGTTGCTGAGGCGACAGCACTTGAGGTACGCGGCGCGCGCAGCAACGGCGGGCGAAGTATCTGCGCGCGTTTTGCCAAGTCGAAGACGCGCGAGAGACATCGTCGCAAACTCGTGGCTATGCGATCCCTGGCTCTTTCTGTTGTCCTCGCGCTGGTTGGAGCGGTCTTGGTGGCTGGCCCGGCCGCTGCTCGAGGCGATGTGGAGATGACGCAGTACCGCGCCGGGGCTTACTACACGCATCACGCCTGTCCGATCAGCAGGGCGCAGGACAGGTTCTATCGGGAAATCTGGCGCGGCCGTGATCGGATCGGGAAGCGCGAGGTGGCGCGGCGCCTGCCTGAGCTGCGACGGCTTTCTGGTGTCTACGCCGACGCGGCTTACAACTGGTCCCGAGCCCTCTACAACCCGCCTGCTGACTGGCCGTCCAATGTCGCGCGGTTGGTGCACCGGCTCGCCAACGTGAACCTTCGATTGTCCGACCTCCTGTACGCCCAGGAAGACGCCGGCTCGGCGAGGCGGTGGCTCAACCTCAACGGACGGATCAACGATCTCCCGTGGGGTCACCTTGCGGCAAACATTCGGGTCCGCTTGGACCTGCCGCGGCACACCCGCTGCTGAGAAGCGCACGCGAGCTCTCACGGCGCTAGCAAGCCGCTAGGGCGTCTCTGCAGAGTTGCTGCGCACTCGCGTCGGGCAGAGCTACGGTGCGGCCATGGCAAGCAAGTCAAGCGAGGACGTCCGTCGGGTGCGCCGGTGAACAGGCTTACGTGCGAACTGTGTAGCAGCAACGCGTTCTCGAAGGACGACGACGGTCTGTTCGTCTGCGATTACTGTCGGACGAAGTACACGGCGGAGCAGGCTCGAAAGATGCTGGTCGAGGGAACGGTCAGCATCGACCGAAGCAGCGACGTCGCGAACTACATCGCCCTCGCCGAGCGGGCACTTGCGAGCGGAAACTGTCGCGAGGCTGTCGACTACGCAAAGCGAGCACTTGAGATCGAGCACAAAAATGTCGACGCATGGTTATGTCGTGCTCGGGCGGTGCGCGGCCTCTCGAGCATTATCGATCCGCTAGCAGGCGAAATGATCCACTGTTTCAGTTCGGCCATTGACTTGACCAGCGAAGATCAGCGGCCGGCCCTTCGCGAACGGTGTGGCGCTGAACTCAATGCGGCAGGCGAGCAGTGTATGGCCCAGACTCCGAACCGGATCTTCGATCGGCGTGCGTCCTACCTGCAGCTCATCAACCTATTCCAATGGTCCTATCACTGGTCTCCGCAGCGCCGACCGCTTAACAATATTGAGCATCTAGCGATGCACATGGTGACGTTCGTAAGTGGAGCCGCAAAGAAGGAGACGAAACAGCTATTGTCCGAGACTCGGGCGGAGATTGAGAAGGTGACGCGCTGATCCGTTGCGCCCTGGGTTTGGTTGCTTCGGCGCAGGACCCCACGACCCCGACCCTAGGAGCGGGCGGAGGTCGTGCAGTTCATGGTTGCAAGCCTGTCCGGGTCGGCCCTCTGCGGTGTCGACCAGCGTCACGAGGTAGTCGATCAGGTCGCGCGCCTCGCCGAGCGTGAGGCGCAGCTCCGCATCGGTCTCCTCGGAGTGGATGTATACGAGCGCGTCATCGCGGTCGGGCAGCCGGCGCAGGTACACGTTCAGGTAAGCCATGCGCCAAGTGCCATCGGCGTACTGCGACGGCCGGTGTTCCGACTGCGGGACGATGCGGAACGTCGGCCAGCGGGAGCGGTCCTCGGGATGCTGCTTGGCGTGCGCCTCGGGGCTCTCAGTGCACCACGGCGTACAGCCGCGAATCGGAATCTCGACGGGGAAACTTGTCGCCGCGGCCGATCAGCACGCCGCCCACGACCGGGCCTCTGTCAGGTCGCAGGCCAGAAGCAACGCATGAGCAAGCCGTCGGGCGTCCGCAACCTTGAGCTCGACCTCGCCGAGGCTTCCGGGCGACGTGTTGGTCGCGCAGATCGTGTTCGACCAGTCGTCGTTGTTGTTGTCGTGGCGACAACCCTCGACACGGACGACGATCTCGTTGCCTCCCTCGGGCTTGCCAGCGGTCGACGCCCGGCCCGTGGTGCCACACTCCAGCGTCCTCGGGGTGGGTCGGATACTCGGCCTCCGGGCCGTCACGGAAGGCCTTGTGGTCGCCTCCGCACCACGGCGGCAGATGTCGCTCCGCAGCTCGGTGGCGGTGCTCACTGGTGGGCCTCGAGCCACTTGTGCGCCGTGGTCGCGTCCATCGCGAGCTGGCGGAGCTTCTCGTCGTCGTCGACCTCGCGGTCACCGAGATCGTCCCGCGGGAAGACCCACGCGCTCATCTCGCCGGTGAGGATGTCGACGTCGGCGCCGGTCGCGAAGTACTCGCCGAACGTGGGGCTGTGGTGGCGGAAGATCACGCGGCCGTCGCGACGGATGGTCAGGTCGTCCTCGCCGGCTCGGTGGATGCCGTTGTCGCGGGACGTGCACCAGATCGGGCAGTCAAGCACGGCGGTGGTGTGGACGGTGGTGGTCATGCGCGTTGCTCGGTGGAGATTTCGAGAGGCGATCCGATGCGTAGCCGATGCACTGGAACTGGAACCGCCTCCCCTCTGCTGTCGCAGCACGTGGGAGGCGGTTTCGACGTTGTGGGCGCAACAGGGATCGAACCTGTGACCACCTGCTTGTAAGGCAGGCGCTCTACCGCTGAGCTATGCGCCCCGGGCCACTCGAGTCGAACGGCGGCGTCAGGCTACTTCAGCCGCGGTCCCAGGGCCGAACCAGCCCGCCTGCGGGCCGCGCCGCTAGCACATCCGTGGGTCGATCAGGTGGATGGTCTAGTCCGTTCGGGTGAATTTCGGCCCGTTTTGCAACTTCTTCTTGGATGAGCGCCACCGACTCGCTAAAGTTCGTGACGTTGAACCGCTGGTGACCCGAGACGCCAGCGGTTCAGCCTTTTTTCCCGCCGTACGCCGTCGGTCTCAGGCGACGGCCGCGCGCAGCTGCTTGAGGTGCTCGTCGAGGTCCCGGCTCTCGCTCCGCGCGTTGTGCACGGCCCATGCGATGTTGCCCTCGCGGTCGATGACGTAGGACGACCGCATCGGCGTGCCGGTCGACTCGTCGAAGACGCCGTACGACGTCGCCACCGCCCCGTGCGGCCAGAAGTCGCTGAGCAGCGGGAAGTTGAGCCCGTCGGCGTCGGCCCACGCCCGAAGCGTGTAGACCGGGTCGCAGGAGAGGGCGAGCACCTCGGTGTCGAAGGTGAGGAACTCCGCCAGCCGCGAACGCACCTCGTTCATCTCGCCGGTGCACACGTTGCTGAACGCGTAGGGGTAGAAGAGCAGCAGCACCGCCTTCGTCCCCCGGTACGACGACAGGCTGGTGTCCTGACCGAACTGGTCCCGCAGGGTGAAGTCGGGGGCGGGACCGCCCAGCGCCAGGCCGGCTCCGGTCACGAGTCGTGCTCCGCGAGCTCGCGCTTGAGCACCTTGCCGGTGGCGTTGCGCGGCAGCTCGTCGAGGAAGACCACCTCGCGCGGCACCTTGTAGCGCGCCAGGTTGGACTTCACGTGCGCCTTGACGTCGTCCTCGGAGAGGTCCTTGCCGTCGGCGCGGACCACGAACGCACGCAGCCGCTTGCCGTAGTCGTCGTCGTCGACGCCCAGCGCGGCCACCTCGGCCACCCCGTCGAGGGTGGAGATGCAGTCCTCGACCTCCTTGGGGAAGACGTTCTCGCCGCCGGAGACGATCATCTCGTCGTCGCGGCCCTCGACGTAGAGCCGCCCGTCGTCGCCGAAGCGCCCGACGTCGCCGGTGGACATCAGCCCGTCGACGATCTCCTTGTGGCCGCCCCCGGTGTAGCCCTCGAACTGCAGGTCGTTGCCGACGAAGATCCGGCCGGACTCCCCCGCGGGCAGCTCCTTGCCGTCGGGGTCGAGGATCTTCACGATCGTGGCGTGCGGGATGCCGCCGGCAGTGCCGGGAGCCTCGCGGAGGTCCTGCGGCGTGGCGATGGTCGCCCAGGCCACCTCGGTGGATCCGTAGATCGAGTAGAGGTTGTCGCCGAAGCGATCCATCCACTGGGTCGGCAGGTCCCCCGGCAGCGCCGAGCCCGACGACGCGACGGCCTTGAGGTTCGACAGGCGGTACTTGTCCAGGGTCTCCTCGTCCAGCGCCATGATCCGCTGCAACATCACCGGGATCACCACGAAGGACTCGCAGTCGTGGTCGGCGAGCAGCTTCAGCGCGTTCTCCGGCTCGAACTTCCGGGTCAGCACCATGGTCGTGCCGAGCAGCATCGCGGCCTGGTAGTGCGCGAAGCCCCACGTGTGGAAGAGCGGTGCGGCGATGTGGCAGGTCCAGCCGGACTTCAGCGGCATCCGCGAGAGGAGGGAGACCGCGGCGGGGATGCCGGCCTGGGGACGCGGGGCGCCCTTCGGGGTGCCCGTCGTGCCGGAGGTGAGGATGATCGTGCGCGGGGTGCGGGTCGGCGGGGTGAGCTCGGCCGTCGTACCCGCCGACCGGATCAGCTCCTCCAGCGTGTCGGGACCGGGGTCGCCGTCGGTCCAGCCGATGACCCGGTCCTCGATGTCGACGTCGTCGAGGAGCTCGGCGAACTCCTCGTCGTAGACGACCACCCGCGGCTCCTCGCGAGCCACGACGTCCTTCAGCTGCGGGCCCGCGAAGGCGGTGTTGAGGTAGAGCACGTCCGCGCCGAGCTTGTTGATGGCGATCGATGCCTCGACGAAGCCGCGGTGGTTGCGGCACATGACGGCGACGCCGTCACCCTCCTTGACCCCGCGCTCCTTCAGCGCGTGCGCCAACGCGTTGGTACGGCGGTGCAGCTCACCGAAGGTCACCTCGCCGCGTTCGTCGATGATCGCGACACCGTCGGGGTTGCGCACGGCGAGCGCCTTGAACCCGCCGGCGGGGGTGGTGCCCCACTTGCGGAGCGCGGTCGCGATCCCGACGAGCGTGCGCGGACCGTAAGGTCGCACGATCCCGGACCTCGTGAGGGTGGTCAGGCTGAAGACGGCGTCGCGCGCCCGCAAGGACATCGAACCCATGGGGCGACGTTACCGCCTGGTAGTCGCCGGCGCTTCAGCCGACCGTCTTCGGGGCGATCAGCTTGGTCGCGACCCAGTCGCTGCTCACCGCAGCGGTGGTGGTCAGCGCCAGGCCCGCGATCGGGGCCGCCTCGGCGATGTCGGCAGGGTCGACGGCGTTGGGCCGCCCGACCTTGGGCGTGAGCAGCCAGATGACACCGCCGCCCACGAGGTCGGTGATCGAGTCGAAGAGCCCGTCGACGAGGTCGCCGTCGTCGTCGCGCCACCAGAGGAGGACCGCCTCGACCACGTTGCCGTAGTCGCCGTCGACGAGGTCGCCGTCGATAGCGTCCTCCACCGCGACCCTCAGGTCGTCGTCGGTGTCCTGGTCCCACCCGAGCTCTTGGACGACCATGCCTGCCTTGAAACCGAGGCGGTGGGCAGGTCCGGTCTCGGCCGTACCGCCATCCGCGGTCGCGCTCACGGGTTCCTCCAGTCCGTAGGGGGTCCGGGGCTCGAGGCCCCGACGTGTGGGGAGTAGTCCAGCGGAGTTCAGGCAGGGACGCAAGCGCTGTCCATGCGCGGGTCGCTCAGGCTACCGCTCGGTAGATTTTCCCGTGACCGGATCGGTGCCACGATGGCGGGGTGACCGGAGACCCCGAAGCGACCCCCGACAGCAACGGCGCCGACCCGAGCGCCCGCACCGCACCGGCCCCCGTCGTGATCCACGAAGGCCTGCCCACGCAGCTCCCCGACATCGATCCCGACGAGACCCAGGACTGGATCGACTCGTTCGACGCCCTGCTCGACGAGCGTGGTCGCGAGCGCGCGCGCTACGTGATGCTCCGGCTGCTCGAACGGGCCCGCGAGGCCCAGGTCGGCGTGCCCGCCCTGCGCAGCACCGACTACATCAACACGATCCCGCCCGAGCGCGAGCCGTGGTTCCCCGGCGACGAGGAGATCGAGCGCCGGATCCGGGCCTTCATCCGCTGGAACGCCGCCGTCATGGTGTCCAGCGCCAACCGCAAGGGTCTCGAGGTCGGCGGTCACATCGCCACCTACCAGTCGTCGGCCAGCCTCTACGAGGTCGGCTTCAACCACTTCTTCCGCGGCAAGGACCACCCCGGCGGCGGCGACCAGATCTTCATCCAGGGGCACGGCTCCCCCGGCATCTACGCCCGCGCCTACCTCGAGGGCCGGCTCACCGAGCAGCAGCTGTCGCGGTTCCGCCAGGAGGTCCAGCACGGCGTGCGGGCCGGCCTCCCGTCGTACCCCCACCCCCGGCTGATGCCGGACTTCTGGGAGTTCCCGACGGTGTCGATGGGGCTGACGGCCATCAACTCGATCTACCAGGCGCGGTTCAACCGCTACCTCGGCAACCGCGGCATCAAGGACACGTCCCAGCAGAACGTGTGGGCCTTCCTCGGCGACGGTGAGATGGGTGAGCCCGAGTCGCTGGGCGCCATCAGGATCGCGGCGCGCGAGGAGCTCGACAACCTGGTGTGGGTCATCAACTGCAACCTGCAGCAGCTCGACGGTCCGGTGACCGGCAACGGCAAGGTCATCCAGGAGCTGGAGGCCAACTTCCGCGGCGCCGGCTGGAACGTCATCAAGGTCATCTGGGGCCGCGAGTGGGACGAGCTGCTCGCCCGCGACGTCGACGGCGTGCTGGTCAACCAGATGAACACCACCCCCGACGGCGCGTTCCAGACGTTCTCCGTCGAGGACGGCGCCTACAACCGCGAGCACTTCTTCGGGCCCGACCCGCGGCTGCGCAAGATGGTCGAGCACATGAGCGACCGGCAGATCGAGAAGCTGCCGCGCGGCGGCCACGACTACCGCAAGGTCTACGCCGCCTTCGACGCGGCCACCAAGCACACCGGTCAGCCGACGGTGATCCTGGCGCACACCATCAAGGGCTGGACGATCGACGCCCTCGAGGGCAAGAACGCCACGCACCAGATGAAGAAGCTCACGATGGCGGACCTGAAGAAGTTCCGCGACCGGCTCTACCTGCCGATCTCCGACCGCGACCTCGAGTCGACCTACGAGGACACCGGCACCGCGCCCTTCTTCCACCCCGGCGCGGAGTCTCCCGAGATCGAGTACATGATGGAGCGCCGGCGCGCGTTGGGTGGTTCGCTGCCCAAGCGCGAGATCCGGGCCACGCCGCTGGAGCTGCCGCCCGCCACGATCTACGACGACCTCAAGCAGGGCTCCGGCACCCACAAGATTGCCTCGACGATGGCGGTGGTGCGCCAGCTCAAGGACTGGATGAAGGACCCCAACATCGGCAAGCGGTTCGTGCCGATCGCGCCCGACGAGTACCGCACGTTCGGCATGGACTCGATGTTCCCCTCGGCCAAGGTCTACGACCCTGCCGGCCAGACCTACGAGTCGGTCGACCGCAAGCTGCTGCTCGCCTACAAGATGTCGCCGCAGGGCCAGATGCTGCACGAGGGCATCTCCGAGGCCGGCGCCATGGCGTCGGCGACCGCCGCCGGGTCGGCGTACTCGACCCACGGCGAGCACATGATCCCGTTCTACATCTTCTACTCGATGTTCGGCTTCCAGCGCACGGGTGACTCGATCTGGGCCATGGCCGACCAGCTCGCCCGCGGCTTCCTGATCGGTGCCACAGCGGGCCGCACGACGCTGACCGGCGAGGGACTGCAGCACGCCGACGGGCACTCGCCACTGATCGCGGCCACCAACCCGGCCGTCGTGCACTACGACCCGGGCTACGCCTTCGAGATCGCGCACATCATGCAGAGCGGCCTGGAGCGGATGTACGGCACCGGCGGACCCGAGGGCCACGGCGAGAACGTCATCTTCTACCTGACCGTCTACAACGAGCCGGTCAGCCAGCCCGCCGAGCCCGACGACGTCGACGTCGAGGGCATCCTCAAGGGCATCCACCAGATCAGCACCGCCGAGGGCGACGGGCCCCGCGTGCGGCTCCTGGCCTCGGGTGTCGCCCTGCCGTGGATCGAGGAGGCCGCCCGGCTGCTCCGCGAGGAGTGGGGCGTGGCGGCCGACCGCTGGTCGGTCACCTCGTGGAACGAGCTGGCGCGCGACGCCGTCGCGGCCGAGGAGTGGAGCCTGCTCCACCCCGCCGAGACCGCCCGCACCCCGTTCGTCACCGAGAAGCTGACCGGGTCGACCGGACCCGTCATCGCGGTGTCCGACTACATGCGCGCCGTGCCGTTGCAGATCGCCCGATGGGTGCCCGAGGACTACCGGGTGCTCGGCGCCGACGGGTTCGGCTTCGCCGACACCCGCCCGGCAGCGCGGCGGTTCTTCCACATCGACGCGCAGTCCGTGGTCGTGCAGGCCCTCCAGGCGCTCGCCGACGCCGGCGAGATCGACCCGGCGCTCGTGGAGAAGGCCTTCAACCAGTACCGCATCGACGACCCCACGGCGGTCTCCGGCGTGATGCAGGAGGGCGGCGACGCCTGAGACCGGGCGGGCCTAGGCCGAGGTGACGCTCACCAGCGGCGCCGTGGGTGCGGCGGACCCGTTGCGCAGCAGGCGGCGGAACTTCGCGCGGTTGTAGACAGCGGGCTCGGTGCCGCTGACGAACTCGTCGAGCAGCCGCACGAACTCCTCGGGATGGTCGCGGTGCGGGAAGTGCCCGCTGTCGGGCAGCACGGTGACCATCGCCTCGGGAGCGAGCGCCGCCGCGTTGCTGGCGTGACGGACCGGGATGACCTGGTCGTCGCGGCCCCACACGACGGCCATCGGCATGCTGTCGGTGAGGTAGGCGCGGTCCGACATCGTGACGATCTGACCGCGCCAGTCGATGACGGCGCGCACCAGGTGCCGGATGGCGAAACGGGAGCCGCGGTCCTTCCAGGACTCCACGATCGCGGCCACCTCGTCGAGGTCGCGCGTGTAGCGGCGCAGGGGCCCGCCGCCGTACGACGCCAGGGCCCGCAGCCCGGCCGTCTCCACGTGCCGCAGGCCGGGCAGGGTGAGGACGCGCATGACCTGCTCCCAGCCGGGCGCCTGGACGAGCTTGATGAAGGGCGAGACCTCGGGACCCATGCCCCCGGTCGCGACGAGCATCACCCGCTGGGTGCGCTCGGGGAACTGGTAGGCGAACTGCATCGCCACCCCACCGCCGAAGCTGTGGCCGACCACGGTGACCTTGTCGATGCCGAGCACCGTCATCAGGTCGCGCATGCCATTGGCGTAGCCGCCGAGCGTGTAGTCGGCGCGCGGCTTGTCCGAGAGCCCGTGACCGAGGAGGTCGGGCACGATCACGGTGTACTTCTCCGCGAGCAGCGGGACGACCCGGTCCCAGGTCGTCCGGTCGCAGGCCAGCCCGTGCAGCAGCAGGAGCGCGGGACCCGAGCCGGTCCGCAGGTAGGCACGCCGCTTGCCGTGGATCGTGACGTACTCGACCTGCGCGGTCGGTGCGTTGGTCATCGTCCTGCCCCTCCCCGGTTCGACGACGCTCTCGCAGCGCTGGTCGTGGATTCAATCACGGTGCCCGACGGCCCCGGGAGGGGCCTGGTGTAAATCCCACGTCACATCCCTAGGCTTCAGGCGTGTCCCGTCCTCCGAACCCGCGCGCACGCGCCGCCAAGGCACTGCGCAGCGCCGCCGGAAGGCTCAGCACGGCCGCAGCGCGGCGGATGGAGACCGACCTGCCGTGGTACGCCGAGCTGAGCGCGGAGGAGCGTTCCTGGATCGGGCTCATCGTGCAGGCCGGCATCGGCGACTTCATCGACTGGTACAAGCTCGACAACATGACCCTGTCCTTCGGCCAGGTGCGGGAGGCGGCGCTCTTCGACGCGTCCCCGCGTGCCTTGGCCGGCACGATCACCCTGCACCAGACGGTGGACCTGATCCGCCTCAGCTTCGAGGTGGTCGAGCAGAACCTCGACGAGATCGTCGATCCCGACGACCTGGCCGACGTGCAGGAGGGCGTGCTGCGCTACGGGCGCGAGGCAGCCTTCGCGACCGCCGAGGTCTATGCCCGGGCGGCCGAGGTGCGCGGCGCGTGGGACGCGCGCCTGGAGGCGCTCGTCGTCGACGCCGTCCTCCGCGACGAGACCGACGACGACGTGCTGTCCCGCGCGAGCGCCGTCGGCTGGGGCGCGCGCGGCGACGTCGCCGTGGTGCTGGGCGCGGTGCCGGAGGACCGCACCGAGGCGGGAGTCATCGACGCCGTACGGGACGCGGCGCGGGCCGCGGGGATGGACGCCCTGGGCGCGGTGCAGGGGCACCGGCTGGTGGTGATCCTCGGCGGCGTGAGCGACCCGGGAAAGGCGGCGAGCCGGGTCGCGAAGCACTTCGGCGAGGGGCCCGTGGTCGTCGGCCCCGTGGCAGCCGACCTCGGCCATGCCTACCTCTCCGCCCAGGCGGCCGCGGCCGGCCTCCGCGCCGCGCCGGCCTGGCCGGAGGCGCCCCGTCCCGTGCAGAGCGAGAGCCTGTTGCCCGAGCGCATCCTCGCCGGCGACGAGTGGGCGCGCATCGAGGCGATCGAGGGGATCTACCAACCGCTCGCCGAGGCGCGCGGCACGCTCGTGGAGACGCTCTCGGCGTACTTCGCGCGCGGCTGCTCGATCGAACCGACCGCCCGTGACCTGTTCGTGCATCCCAACACCGTGCGATACCGCCTGACCCAGGTCGCCGAGCTGACCGGCCTGACGCCGTCGCAACCCCGCGACGCGCTCGCCCTGCAGCTCGCGCTCGCGCTCGGCCGCCTGTGACGCGTTTGTAGGGTCCCCACAAAGGCGCCCGGGCGAGTTCGTGAGCGCCGGAGGCGCGATCGTGGCCGTCCGCGAGGCACGCTGGACATGTGCTCGTCATCGTTGCGCCCGGCCAGGGCGCCCAGTCCCCCGGCTTCCTCCGCCCCTGGCTGGAGGTGCCGACCTTCGAGGCCCGTCTGCAGTGGCTCTCGACCGTGGCGGGCCTCGACCTGGCCCACTACGGCACCGACGCGGACGGTGACGAGATCCGCGACACCCGGATCGCCCAGCCCCTGCTCGTCGCCTCCACCCTGGTGACGGCCCTCGAGCTCTTCCCGCACCCGGCCGACGCCTACACGAAGCTGGGCGCGGTCGCCGGCCACAGCGTCGGCGAGATCGCTGCGGCCACGGGCGCTCGCGTCATCAGCGCCGAGCAGGCCATGGTGCTCGTCCGCGAGCGCGGCCGGGCGATGGCCGACGCCGCCGCGGTGACCCCGACCGGGATGACCGCCGTGCTCGGCGGCGACCGCGACGACGTACTGGCCACGATCGAGCGCCACGGCCTGGTCGCCGCCAACGACAACGGCCCCGGCCAGATCGTCGCCGCCGGCACGCTCGAGCAGCTGGCCGCGTTCGCTGCTGACCCGCCCACCAAGGCCAAGCTGCGGCCCCTGTCGGTGGCGGGCGCGTTCCACACCGCCCACATGGCTCCTGCCGTCGACCACGTCGCCGGCCTCGCGCGCTCGGTGTCCGTGCACGACCCACGCACCCGCTTCATCTCCAACCGCGACGGCAGTGTCGTCCACGACGGCGCCGACGTGCTGAGTCGGATCGTCGGCCAGATCGCCCGCCCCGTCCGCTGGGACCTGTGCCTGGAGACGATGGCCGACCTCGGCGTGACCGGCATCCTGGAGATGCCGCCGGCCGGCACCCTGACCGGCATCGCGAAGCGCTACTTCCGCGACCGCGGCATGAGCGTGGAGACCTTCGCGCTCGACCACCCCGACCAGCTCGACGACGCCGGCTCGTTCTGCGAGAAGCACGGCGAGGCGTCGCCGATCGAGACGTCCCCGACGTGGCGGATGGTCGTCTCCCCCGTCAAGGGCGTCTTCCACCGCGACGAGCAGGCGGGCGACGCCGACTCGCTGGCCCCGGGCGTCACCATCGGCGATGTCGCCAGCCTCCGCGACCGGATCGCCGTCACGTCGGCCCACGGCGGCCAGGTCGTCGAGTGGCTGGTCGAGGACGGCGACCTCGTCGCCCCCGGGCAGCCTCTCCTCCGCCTCCACCCCCAGGGCGGCGCAGCATGAGCACCTTGAACGTCGAGTCGGGGACGTCGTACGCCGGCATCCTGGGGGTCGGCGCCTACCGACCCTCGATCCTGGTGCCCAACGCCGACATCGTCGACGCCATCGACTCCAGCGACGAGTGGATCCAGCAGCGCTCGGGCATCAAGACCCGCCGGTTCGCCGACGACTCCGAGACGGTCGTGAAGATGTCGGTGAGTGCCGCGGCCGACGCCCTCGAGGCCGCCGGCGTCGATGCGCACCAGGTCGACTGCGTGATCGTCGCGACGGTCAGCCACCTCCTCCAGACGCCGTCCGCGGCCACGATGGTCGCCCACGAGCTGGGCACCGACGGTGCCGCCGCCTTCGACATCTCGGCGGCCTGCGCGGGCTTCTGCCACGGCGTCTCGCTCGCCAACGACATGGTGCGCGGCGGCAGCGCCCGCTACGTCGTCGTGGTCGGTGTCGAGCGGCTCTCCGACATCACCAGCCGCACCGACCGCGGCACGGCGTTCATCTTCGCCGACGGCGCGGGCGCCGTCGTCGTCGGCCCGAGCGACACCCCGGCCATCGGGCCGGTCGTGTGGGGCTCCGACGGCGAGCAGTACGACCTGATCCGGCAGAAGGAGGACTGGCGCGACGTGCTCGCGTCGGACTCCCCCGAGATGCCGCACCTGGTCATGCGCGGCAACGAGGTCTTCCGCTGGGCGTCGTTCTCGATGGCCAAGATCGCCCAGCAGGCGCTCGACCGCGCCGGCGTGAGCGTCGACGACCTCGACTGCTTCGTCCCCCACCAGGCCAACAACCGGATCACCGACGCGATGGCCCGCGCCATGAAGCTGCCGTCCCACGTCAGGATCGCCCGCGACATCGTCGACTCGGGCAACACCTCCGCGGCCTCCGTGCCGCTCGCGCTCGAGCGGATGATCCGCGACGGCGACGCGAAGTCGGGCGACGTCGCCCTGCTGATCGCGTTCGGGGCGGGCCTGGCCTACGCGGCCCAGGTCGTCACGCTCCCCTGATCCCCGCACCACCCCACCAAGAAGACACAACCAGGAGTACACAGATGAGCACCGAAGAGATCCGCGCCGCCCTCGCCGACATCGTCAACGAGGTCGCCGGCGTCGACGCCGACGACGTCCAGCTCGACAAGTCCTTCGTCGACGACCTCGACGTCGACTCGCTGTCGATGGTGGAGGTCGTGGTCGAGGCCGAGGAGAAGTTCGGCGTGACCATCCCCGACGACCAGGTCAAGAACCTGAAGACCGTCGGCGACGCCGTCGCCTACATCGAGCGCGCGCGCTCGGCCGCCTGATCGTGACCGCCCGCACCCGCGTCGTCGTCACCGGCCTCGGCACCACCAACCCTCTGGCCGGTGACGCGGCCACCACCTGGGACCGGATGCTCGCCGGCGAGTCCGGCGTGCGCCCGATCGAGGACCCGGCGTTCGCGGACCTCCCGGTCCGCATCGCCGGTGTGGCGGCGGTCGAGCCCACCGACGTCCTCGACCGGGTCCGGGCCCGACGCCTGGACCGGTCGTCGCAGTTCGCCCTCATCGCTGCCACGGAGGCCTGGCGCGACGCCGGTCTCGACGTGCCGCAAGCGGCGGACGAGCTCGACGGCGACCGGGTCGGCGTCGCCATGGCCTCGGGCATCGGCGGCGTGCAGACGCTGCTCAGCAACTACGACGCCATGCTCGCCAAGGGTCCGCGACGGGTCTCCCCGCTCGCCGTACCCATGCTCATGGCCAACGCCCCGGCGGCCACCATCAGCCTCGAGATCGGCGCCCGGGCCGCGGTCAACACGCCCGTCTCGGCGTGCGCGTCGGGCAACGAGGCGATCGCCCTCGCAGCCGACCAGATCCGTCTCGGCCGCGCCGACGTGGTGCTGGCCGGTGGCACGGAGGCGGCCATCCACCCGCTCCCCGTCGCCGCGTTCGCCAACATGATGGCGCTGTCCAAGAACCCGGGCGACCCGACCACGGTCTCCCGCCCCTGGGACACCGCCCGCGACGGCTTCGTGCTCGGCGAGGGTGCCGGCGCGGTCGTGCTGGAGTCCCTGGAGCACGCCCAGGCGCGCGGCGCGCGGATCTACGCCGAGGTCCTCGGTGCCGGGATCACGGCCGACTCCCACGACATCGCCCAGCCCGACCCGGAGGGCCGCGGCGGCACCCGCGCGATCCTGCGGGCACTCGCCGACGGCGACATCGACCCCGCGTCGGTCGCCCACGTCAATGCGCACGCGACGTCCACCCCGCAGGGAGACGTGGCCGAGGCGCTGATGCTGCACGCGACGCTCGGCGGTCACGCCTCGGAGGTGATCGTCAGCGGCACCAAGTCGATGACGGGTCACCTGCTCGGCGGCGCGGGAGCGCTCGAGGCCGTCGCCACGGTGCTGGCGCTGCACCACCGGCTCGCACCCCCGACGATCAACCTCGACGACCTCGATCCCCAGGTCGAGCTCGACATCGCCACCAAGCCGCGCGACCTGCCGCTCGGCGACATCGTGGCCCTCAACAACTCGTTCGGCTTCGGTGGCGCCAACGTCGCCGTCGCCTTCGGATCGGTGGTCTAGGACATGACAGCGGTCGATCATCGCCCCGGTGCCGGTACGGCCTCGGGCAAGCCGGCGAAGCTTCCCCGGGCCGAGGACCCCCGCAACCCGGTCACCCGGCTCGGGTCGCTCCTCGACGAGGGGTCCCTCGAGCTCATCACGCCCGACGACGACTCGGGCATGATCGCGGCGGTCGGCACCGTCGACGGCACGCCCGTCGTGGCGTTCTGCTCCGACGCGACCGTCATGGGTGGCGCGATGGGCGACGAGGGCTGCCGCGTGGTGGTCGACGCCTACCACCGGGCGCTGGTCGACCGTGTGCCGATCATCGGGCTGTGGCACTCCGGCGGGGCCCGCCTGGCCGAGGGCGTGCTCTCGCTGCACGCCGTCGGGCGGATCTTCCAGGTCATGACGCAGGCATCCGGGGTCATCCCGCAGATCTCGGTGGTGCTCGGTCCGGCCGCCGGCGGCGCCGCCTACGGGCCGGCGCTCACCGACATCGTCATCCTCGGCCCCGAGGGCCGGATCTTCGTCACCGGTCCCGAGGTGGTGCGGTCGGTCACCGGCGAGGACGTCGACATGCTCCGCCTCGGCGGTCCCGAGCCGCACGGCCGCCGGTCCGGCGTCGTGCACGTGGTGACCGAGACGGAGGACGAGGCGCTCCAGCGCGCCCGCGACCTGGCGAGCCTCCTCGGCGCCCAGGGCAGCCTCGCGCTCGACGCGGTCGACGACCGCGACCTCGCGCACCACCTGCCCGAGAACACCAAGCGCGCCTACGACGTGCACCCGCTCGTCGAGGCCGTCCTCGACGACGACTCGATGCTCGAGCTGCACGCGCGCTGGGCACCCAACATCGTGACCGCGTTGGGTCGCCTCGGCGGCCGCACGGTCGGCGTCGTCGCCAACAACCCGCTCCGGCTCGGCGGCTGCCTCGACTCGCTGTCGGCGGAGAAGGCCGCGCGCTTCGTGCGCATGTGCGACGCCTTCGGCGTGCCGCTGGTCGTCGTCGTGGACGTGCCGGGCTACCTCCCCGGTGTCGGTCAGGAGTGGGACGGCGTCGTACGCCGTGGCGCGAAGCTGCTCCACGCCTTCGGCGAGTGCGTCGTGCCCCGGGTCACCCTGGTCACCCGCAAGACGTACGGCGGCGCCTACATCGCGATGAACTCGCGGTCCATCGGCGCCACCAAGGTCTTCGCGTGGCCGGGCGCCGAGGTCGCCGTGATGGGCGCCGTCGCCGCCGTCCGCATCCTGCACCGCCGCAAGCTCGCCGAGGTCTCCGCCGACCTGCGGCCCCGGGTCGAGGCCGAGCTGGCCGCCGAGCACGAGCGGATCGCCGGTGGAGTCGACAAGGCCGTCGAGATCGGGGTGGTCGACGAGGTCGTCGAGCCCGGGGCCACGCGCAAGGCGATCGCCCACGCGATCGCCGACTTCGTGCAGTCGGGCGGCGTCCACCGCGGCCAGCACGGCAACATCCCGCTCTGATCGCTCGTCGAGCAGCCCGAGCCACCCGCTCGTCGAGGAGCCCGAGCCGCTCGGCGATCTGTCGCGAGGCACGAGCGAAGATGTATCGAGACGCCGTGCCGTGCCTGCCTCCGGTGGGGGCCGGCCTACACCACCTGGTGCAGCCAGCGGACGGGGGCGCCCTCGCCGGCGTGCCGGAACGTCTCGAGCTCGTCGTCCCACGGCTTGCCGAGCAGCTTGTCGATCTCGTTCTCGAGCGTCGTCTCCCCCAGTGCCGCACGGACCACGGCGGCCTTGAGCCGGTCCTCGGGGATCATGATGTCGCCGTGGATGCCGGTGACGGCGTGGAAGACGCCGAGGTCCGGGGTCGAGGAGAACCGAGCGCCCTCCGTCGCCGACGTGGGCTCCTCGGTGACCTCGAACCGCAGGTGCAGCCACCCGCGGAGCGCCGAGGCGATCGCGGCGGCCGAACCGGCCTTGCCCGACCACGAGAACTCGCAGCGATAGGTGCCGGACTGCGCGGGCTGGGGCGTCCAGTGAGGGCTCACGGGCACGCCGAGCACGCCGCCCACGGCCCACTCGACGTGCGGGCACAGCGCGGACGGCGCAGAGTGGACGTAGAACACGCCCCTGGTTGCACTGTTGCTGTTGGTCACCGCGAATCTCCTCGGTCTGGCCCTTCCCTCCGGCGCGAGCTACGCCTTCCCCAGCGGTCTCTACGGAGGGTCAGCCGATCGTGGAGCGATCGAAAGTGACACCTGTGATGTTGTGAATCCCATTGTGGCTCATGGGACGCCCGAAGACCACCCTTTCGGCAAGTCGGACGTGTCACACGCCGAGTCACACGCCGAGTCACACGGCGTCGAGCGACATGAGCTCGTCGAGGACGGCAGCGGCGATTCCCAGCCCGCCCAGGTGGCTCTCCCCGTCGATGGTCGTCATGGTGGCGTCGGGCAGCCGGTCCACCACGTGCCGACCGTGCCGGAACGGCACGATGTGATCGGCGTCCCCGTGCCACCAGCGCACCGGCACGGCCACGTCGGCGAGCTCGAAGCCCCAGTCGCGCGTGAAGAGCACCAGGTCGGCGACCGGCGCCGAGGTCTGGAACCTGCTGCCGTTGAGCAGGTCGTCGAGGAACATCGCCTTGAACTCCGGCCGAGAGAGGAGGTTCTTGTCCCCCGGCGGCTGCACGCGCGCGTAGAGGTCGAGCCCCGCGCCGGCGAGCGGCTTGACGGTGCGGATGGCCGTCGTCAGCGCGACGCCGAGCGGCACCCTGGCGGCCGAGAGCAACGGTGCCAGCCGCACGGCGAGCTGGATCGGCCCGCCGTCCACAGCATCCACACCGCGGGTCGGCGCCACCCCGCCGAGGACGCCGACGCCGAGCACGCGGTCGGGAAGGCCGGCGCCGGCGGCGAGGGCGTAGGGACCGCCACCGGACAGCCCGATGACCCGCACCTCGTCGATGCCCAGCGCATCCAGCAGGAGCGCCAGGTCGCCGGTCCAGTCGAGGACGTCGGGATAGAGGTGAGGAGTCGACGACCCGATCCCCGGGCGGTCGATGCCGATGATGCGCAGGCCGCGCTCCTCGGCGTAGGCGCGTGCCTCGACCGGGATCTGGCGGCGCGCTCCGGGGGTGCCATGCATCCACACGATCGCCGGGCCGGTGTGCGACCCGTACTCGGCGAAGCTGAACCGGCGCCCGTCCCGCACAGCGACGTTGCCCTCGAGCGTCGGCCGCCGTACGTGGTCTCGATGCGACATGCCGCTGAGTGTGGCACGGTGCCGCGGCACGCCCGTCGGTGTCCTATCGTTCGACCATGTCGTCACGCTCGCTCGAGATGCCACAGCGCGCGAAGCGCGCCCAGCGCTCCCGACTGCCGTGGATCCTCACGGTCCTCGCGATCATCGCCCTGGCGATCGGCTGGGCGGTCTGGTACGTCCGGACACCCGGCGGCCTCTCGACGTCCGACCGCACCGTCGAGGACAGCGGCGTCGTCGGTCAGACGCTGTACATCAAGATGTACGGCGTCGGCGACGACTTCGACCGCACCCTCCGCCTCACGGACGTGTCGATCGACGTGTCACCCAGCGACGGCGTCGAGGCGAAGGCCATGGTCTGCGTCGACGGTTCGATCAGCGTCACCACCGACCCGACGGGTCAGTGCAAGAAGCTCGAGGACGCCGAGGACGCGGAGTTCTCCGACAACGACTCGATCGTGCTCGCCGTCACTGCGAGCCAGGCCGGGACGGTCGAGATCGGACAGCTGGACGTGTCGTTCCGCGACGGCATCAAGTGGGGGTCGGACCGGGCCGGCATCGCGGGGGCCGAGCTCACCTTCGCCGAGAGCACCCCCGGCACCGTCGACGACAGCAGCTCGACCGACGGCGACACCGGCGAACGCCCCGGACAGGACGACAAGCCGGGGAAGACGGACAAGCACAAGCCGAAGGACCGCAAGAAGGACAGCGGGCCCAACGCCTGAGGCTGGCCCGATCAGTCCTTCAGCCGGCCTTCCAGCGCTTCCGCGCGTTCCGCGGCGTCGGTGATCTCCTCGGCGTCGATGGCGTTGGTGCGGTGGAACCAGCTCAACGCGTCCCGCTCGCGGCCCGCCTGCTCGAGCGTGTCCGCGTAGGCGTAGCGCAGGCGCACCACCCAGGACTCGCGGCTCTTGCTGTTGAGCGGCGAGAGCTCGAGTGTCCGGAGAGCGGCGTCGAGCTGTCCGAGGTCGCGGCGGGCTCCCGCCTCGACGATCGTCATCTCCGCCTTCGCGGCGGTCGGGAACCGGGCGACCGACGGGCTCTTCGCCAGCTCGAGGGCGCGCTTGGCGTTGCCCAACGCACGATGGCAGTCCGCCATGATCGGGAGGTACGCCGTCGCGCCGTTCATCCGCTTCGCGGCGCGCAGCTCCGACAACGCCTCGGCGTAGTGGCCCGCGGCGTAGGCGGACTCCCCCACCGCCTCGCGGACCACGGCGAGACGAGGTGCGCGGCTCCGCGCAGCGAGCGTGTGCTGGTAGGCGGTCTCGGGGTCCTCGTCGATGAGCGCTCCCGCCGCAGCGAGGTGGCGGGCGACCCGCTGGGCCAGCTTCTCCGGCAGGCTCTTCAGCTGCACGCGTACGTCGGCAGCGAGCTCCTTGCCCGTGACGTCGTCCGGGAGCGGGGGGCCGTCGTAGACCTGCTGGGCGGCACTGCGCTCGGCGGGTGCGGGTTTCTCGCTCGGACGACCCTTGCCTGCGGGACCCTTCGCCCGATCGGGTCGTCGCTGACCGCCGACGCGGTCGTCACGCCTCTTGTCGTCACCGGTGCGACTCGTGCGACCGCGCCCGGCCTGGCCGCCCTTGCCACCCTGGCCGCCCTTGCCACCCTGGTCGGCCTTGCCGCCCTGGCCGCGGGAGGGCCCACCCGTGCGGCGCGGTCCGCCCGCGCGTCCGCTTCCGGACGCGCTCGGCTTGCTCCGTCGTTGCTCTGCCACGACGACTCACTCTCTTCAGATTCAGAAGTTGGTACAAATAGCGTAGAGGCCACCCGGAGGTGGCCTCTACTCAAAGTATGTCCGGCGGCGTCCTACTCTCCCACAGCCTCTCGGTTGCAGTACCATCGGCGCTGGCAGGCTTAACTTCCGGGTTCGGGATGGAGCCGGGTGTTTCCCTGTCGCTATGGCCGCCGTAACTCTGTTAACCCCTGTGTGTTGGGGTTGGATTAGTGGACGCGTTTGTAGTGTTTTATGCGCTGAAACCCTGTTGCACGTGGCCGTGAAACCAATTTTGGGTTTGTTGGTTGTGTTGGGGGTTTGTGTGGCAAGTGTTCGGCCTATTAGTACCGGTCGGCTGGGCATTGCTGCTGTACACCTCCGGCCTATCAACCCAATAGTCTGTTGGGGGCCTTACACC
>NZ_JBGGWC010000004.1:0-456015 GCF_041321175.1 Nocardioides candidus
TCGGCTGTTGGTCGAGGTCGGCGACATCACTCGGTTCCCCGACCGCAACCACTTCGCCTCCTGGACCGGCACCGCACCCATCGACGCCTCCTCCGGCGACCATGTCCGCCACCGGCTATCGCGTGGCGGGAATCGGCAGATCAACAAGACCCTGCACATCATGGCCACCGTCCAGCTCCGCAATGCCACCGACGGCCGCGCCTACTACGACCGCAAGAAGGCCGCCGGCAAGACCTCGAACGAGGCGATGCGCTGCCTCAAACGCCGGCTATCCGACGCCGTCTACCGGACCCTCCTGGCCGACCTGGCCGCGCACACAGCGACGGGCCCGGGAGGGCAACAGGGAAACGTCTCTGAATCCAGCGCGACCGGCTCGCATCCCGATGCCGGCTCTTCGGACAAGCCACTCCGCGGACCCGCCACGAGCCAGCCTAAACCCGAGCTCCCGAAGGTGTCTTGACACAGAAGGGAGCCAATAGCGGGCGGATCCGCGCAGCAGCAGACCGTCAGCCGTGAGGCACTTCGGTTGTGTGCCGGTGGGGCCTCGTGCTCGGGAAGGCCCGTCCGCGCTTCGCTTGCCGGGCGGGCCTTCCCGAGCGCGGGTGGCTCCAGCGGTTCACGATCCGGGGTTGCAGCACGGTCCTACGCAGCCGCTGACGTGAGCACCCGCGGCGACGAGTTCGGCACGCAGGAGCGGCCAGCACTCCGAGCACGCCACTACCGCCAGGCCGTCATCGACCGGGACGACGTGATCGACCGGACGTTCCAGGCAGTTCGGACACAGACCCGCCCGAGCAGCGTTGCGCCGCATCCGTCGACCCGCCCTCATGCCGCCACCAACTCCCCCGACCAGCCCGCCAGCAACGCCAGTTCCAGCCCCGCCTGACCCGGCATCCACTCACCCACCCCACGCGCCGCAGATCGCCCGCGATCGTTGTTGCGCAGCATCGAGCGCACCCGCGACACCCGCCGCCACGCCCGCCGCGCCTCATCAGTGCCCGGACGCGTAGCCAGCGCCGCCGTCCGGGCCTCAGCGATGACGTAGGAGCGGACCAGGCGCCGCCAGCGATGGAACGCCAGCCCCTCCAGGGTCACCTTCAACGGCTCGCCGATCGGCCAGTCCCCGCCCTTGCCCCACAGTCGTCCGGTGGACTCCCAGCCCGCGGGCTTGCCCTGCCGTTGGTAGTGCGCCACACCGCGGGATGCGTGCTTGCTCAGGTACTTCAACCAGCCCTCAGGCCCGGTGATCGCACGAGCGTCCTGACTGATCGAGGCAGCCCCGTACGCGGCCGCCAGCCGGAGCCAGGTGGCGACTGTCCAGGTGCCCACGTTGTCACTTATCGGCGATACTCGTACGAGGGGCGACCAGCTGCCAGTTGAGTCAGGATCCGTCCGCCGCGGAGTGTCGCTCCTCGCAGGTGCGCGCCACGTCGTGCCCCTCTTCGCCGAAGCACTGGTCGTGCCCCGGACCGCCGGCGAGACGGTCGTCGCCCTGGCTGCCCAGGAGCGTGTCATCTCCGTAGCCGCCGAGAACGCGATCCTTCGAGCGGCCGCCCAGCAGGTCGTCGGGCCCGGGGCCGCCGAACACGAGGTCGGCGTGTCGACCGCCGACGATCCGGTCGGCGCCGTCTCCGCCGGTGAGCAGGTCGTTGTCGCCTCCGCCGTCCAGGGCGTCGTCGCCGGGGCCTCCGTCGATGACGTCGTCGCCTCCTCCTCCCCAGACGGCGTCGCCGCCGTCGCCAGCATCCACCTCGTCGGCGTCCCTGCTGCCGTCCACGCGGTCGGCGCCGTCCCCGGAACAGATCTTGTCCCTACCCGCCTCTCCGCGGATCACGTCGTCGCCGTCGGTCCCGAGGATGACGTCGTCGCCCTCCGTCGCCGACGCCTCCGGGCCCCAGAAGATGGTCACCGGCTCCCCGAGGCACACAGGAACGGGTCCGCGTTCTGCTGCGACCGTCGCGCCGCTCGTCGTCGCGAAACACACCGCGCCGACGGCCAGCAGGCTGGAGATCGCGGCCAGCCTCGATGTCGTCACCGAAGGAGCATCCCTCAACGAAGCACGTCGCGCAGCCCTCACGACTCGACGGTCGTAGTCGGACGGGAGGACTGGGACCCGTGAGCTTGATGTGACTCAGGAGGCGGCCTGCCGAGCTCCCCACCCCGCTTGCCCCCGTTCGGCTACGGCGACCCGGTAGTCGCTGGAGCCATCGGATGGTCAGCTGTAGTTCGGGTTGTTCCCCGTCGGCAGCGTGATGTTCACGCGCTTGCCCTCCCCCAGGAAGAACATCACACCCTGGCGGAGGAACTCGTCGAACAGCCAGTAGCCCTCCGGCGCCAGCGGCAGCGCCAAGCCGAGCTCGCGGAACCGGATGAACGGAGGCCAACCGGCCTTCACCATGCCGTCGTACGGTGACTTGGGGATCTGCAACCAAGCCGCGATCTGGTCGCCGAGGCAGAACCGGGCGAACGCCTGCAGCATCGGCTTGGTCAGGCCGTGGTCGTACTCCGCGGCGAGGTTGAGCAGCGTCTTCGCCAGCGAGATGCCCTCGGGCGTCGGCGCGAGGATCGGGTCGAGCACCTGACGCGACTGGTCGTTGGCGGAGGCCCAGTCGGCGGGGATGTACTCGTCCTTGACCCCGAGCATGTGCGCGGTGATCTGCCACAGGTGCAGGAACGCGTCGGAGTCCGCGGTCGTGACCGGCACCCGCCAGGCGGCGAGCTTGTTGCGGCTGAAGGTCGCGAGGCTGTGCCAGGTCACCATGATGTCGGCCTGGCTGATCGGGAGGTGCTCCTCGGCGCCGGCCTTCCAGTGGCCTGACTGCGGCAGCAGGTGGCGTACGGCGGCGTGGGTGATCCGCGTCTTGAGGCAGGTCACGACCATCTGACCGCTCGGGCCGTAGGCGCCCTTCGCGCCGATGTCGTAGCCGAGCTTCGCGGTCTTGGCGATCCGCTCCTTCATGTCCGCGCCGCCGGCGGAGTAGTACACCGCGCGCGCCTCGCGCGGGATCACGCAGCTCATCATCCCGCTGCCGAACCCGTAGAGGATCCCGAGGTAGAGCCCCCGCCTCTCGTAGAACCGGAAGACCCGGTCGAGCTTGGCCTGGTCGGTCCATGCCGGGAGCTGGCGCGCCCGCTCGAGGAAGGACCGGAGCTCGCTCGGAAGGCCGTCGGGCAACGGTTGCTCGTTGTGCGTCCAGCCGGCCAGCAGGTCGTTGACGAGGTCGACCTCCCCGCGCTCGAAGACGCCGGCGACGATCCGGTCCGCCTCGTCGTCCCAGACGTACTTCGGGTCGATGCCGGTGCCGGTGCCGAGGACGGACCGGCTCGGTGACCAGCTCCACGCCGCCGTCGGCGCGACGATCCCGAGCGCCCCGACCGCGCCCAGCGCGCTGCTCCCCCACAGCACCGAGCGCCTGCTCAGTCCGTCCATTCCGGCCTCCGTGACGATACGATGATACGCGTTGCGTCTCTTTGTATCAGAGCGGGCCGGACGACGGCAAGACCCTCAGGCCTCGCGCGCGGCGTGCTTCTGCAGCGTCGCGCCGAGGCGCGGCAGCGCGGCCTGGACGTGGGTGTCGGCCTTGCCCCGGAGCGCGCGGTAAACCTTCTTCAGCGCCTCCTTCGAGCTGGCCTCTGCCCGCGCGTCGGTGATCGCGAGCAGTGCCGCCGAGACCTGTGCACCGTGCTGGGCGAGATAGGCACCGAAGTCCGACCCGCCCTCGGCGACGAACCGGTCCCAGAACGGGTCCAGCGCCACAGCGGCGTCCGGCAGCAACCGCCGTACGGCCTTGCGCACCAGGTCGGGCATCACCTTGGTCGCGGTGGCGTACCCGGCCTTCAGGCCCGCGCCCGACATCCCCTTCTTGTCGGCGACCTCCTGCCGCACCACGTCGACCAGGTCGGTCACCACGGCGGGACGGTTCTTCTTGGCCAACAGCTGCTTCGAGAGGCTCATGGCACCGAACCGTATCGAGCGACCGCGAACGGCACACGACCACGGTCGACGGATGATCAGCGCGACAACGGGTACCTGGGGGTCACGGAGCGTGAGAGAGAACGGAGATGGAAATGGTCATTCTTGGCGTCATTCTGTTGATCATCGGCCTGGTGGCCAGCATCCCAGTGCTCACCACCATCGGCGCGATCCTGATCGTCGTCGGCCTGGTGCTGAACCTGGTCCCGATCGGCGGCACCCGTCGGACCTACTACTAGGTAGCAGTCAGTCCAGGCAGAACTCGTTGCCCTCGGGGTCCTTCATCACGATGAATCCCAGGCTCATCGGCGGGTCGGGCTCGTAGCGTCGGTAGCGCGACGCGCCGAGCCCGACCAGCCGGCCGCACTCGGCCTCGAGCGCCGCCATCCGCTCCTCCCCCTGGAGCCCCGGCGCCGCACGCACGTCGAGATGCACCCGGTTCTTCGCGACCTTGTCCTCCGGCACCTGCTGGAAGAAGAGGCGCGGACCGGCCCCCGCAGGATCCTCCACGGCCGATGCCGAGTTGCGCCGGTCGACCGGCACCCCGCTGCGCTCGAGGAAATCGTCCCAAGCGGCGAGCGGGTCAGCGCCCTCGTCGAGGTCGACCCCCGGGGGCCCCGGGTGGACGTAGCCGAGCACGTCGCGCCAGAAAGTCGACAGGGCGCGCGGGTCGTGGGCGTCGAAGGTGATCTGGATCTGCCGCGTCATCCCGCCATCGTGCCGCGACCCACCGACACCCGCCGAGCGGCGCAGAGCACCTCTCGTCGCCGATCTGCCGGCGACGTACGCTCCTGGGCGTGACGGACGCCCTCGTGACCCGCGTCCGGCGAGCGGTCGAGGAGCTCGCGCCCGGCTACTTCTCCCTCGTCATGGCCACCGGCATCGTGTCCATCGGCCTGCGCGAACGGGGCCAGGTGGTGGTCTCCGACGTCCTGCTGGCCGTGGCGGTCCTGGCCTACACCGTGATCCTCGCGCTGTCGGTCTGGCGGTGCGCGTCGTACCCGGCTGCGGTCGCCGAGGACCTCGCCGACCCACGCCGAGCGTTCGGCTTCTTCACCTTCGTCGCCGGCACCGACGTGCTGGCGGTGCGGCTCGGGATGACCGGCGGCCGGGAGTGGCTGGTCGTGGGCCTCGCGGTCGCCGGGACCGCCTGGCTCGTCCTGGGGTACGTCGTCCCGTGGACCGCCGTGCTGGGACGCTCCGCCGGACCCGTGCTGCGGTCCGCCGACGGCACCTGGTTCACCTGCGTCGTCGCGGCCCAGTCGGTCGCGATCGTCGCCGCGTCGCTCGAGCCCGGGGTCCACTCCGACCGTGCCGCGCTCGCCCTGCTGGCCGTGGGCTGCTGGTCGGTCGGCGTGCTCCTCTACCTCCTGGTCGGCCTGGTCGTCGTGGTCCGGCTGCTGCTCCACCCCATCGGTCCCGAGGAGCTGACCCCGCCGTACTGGGTCTCGATGGGCGCCCTCGCCATCACGGTCGTCGCGGGCGCACGCATCGTTGAGATGACGGCGGTCCCCGTCGTGGAGGTCACCCGCGGTCTCGTCGCAGGTCTGGCCGTCGTGCTCTGGTCCGTCGCGACCTGGCTCGTCCCGGCGCTGGTGGCCGCGGGCTGCTGGCGGCACCTGCGCCACCGGGTGCCGCTCGACTACGAGCCGTCGCTGTGGAACGTGGTCTTCCCGCTCGGCATGTACGCCGTCGCCGGCATCGACCTCGGCGAGGCGGACCACCTCCCGATCGTCGCGCGCGTCGGCGACGCGGTGGTCTGGGTCGCCCTGGCCGCCTGGGTCGTGCTGCTCGTCGCGATGGTGCGCCACCTGCTCGCGTCGGCGATCCGCCCCCCCGGGCCTCAGCCCGCGACGTAGTCCGCGAGGTGCTGGCCGGTCAGTGTCGACCGGGCCGCGACCAGCTCGGCCGGCGTCCCCTCGAACACCACCGTGCCACCGTCGTGGCCGGCGCCCGGGCCGAGGTCGATGATCCAGTCGGCGTGCGCCATGACGGCCTGGTGGTGCTCGATGACGATCACCGACTTGCCGGCGTCGACCAGCCGGTCGAGCAGCCCCAGCAGGTTGTCGACGTCGGCGAGGTGCAGGCCGCTCGTCGGCTCGTCGAGCAGGTAGGTGCCGCCCTTCTCGGACAGGTGCATGGCGAGCTTGATGCGTTGCCGCTCACCGCCCGACAGCGTGTTGAGCGGCTGGCCGAGCTTGACGTAGCCCAGTCCCACGTCCTCCATCCGCGCGAGGATCGCGGCGGCGGCAGGTGTCCGCGCGTCACCGTCGGCGAAGAAGGCGTGCGCCTCGGTCACCGGCAGGTCGAGGACCTCGGCGATGTTGAGCCCGCCGTAGCGCAGCTCGAGCACCTCGGCCTGGAAGCGCTTCCCTCCGCAGTCCTCGCAGACGGTCGCGACCGTCTCCATGAAGCTCAGCTCGGTGTACACCATGCCGTTGCCGTTGCACCCCGGGCAGGCGCCCTCGGAGTTGGACGAGAAAAGAGCGGGCTTCACGCCGTTGGCCTTGGCGAACGCCTTGCGGATCGGCTCGAGGAGCCCGGTGTACGTCGCCGGGTTGCTGCGCCGGGAGCCCTTGATCGCTCCCTGGTCCACCACGACCACGTCGGCGGAGGCGGGCAGGGAGCCGTGGAGCAGCGAGCTCTTGCCGGAGCCCGCAACGCCGGTCACCACGCAGAGCACCCCGAGCGGCACGTCGACGTCGACGTCCTGGAGGTTGTGCGCGTTCGCACCCCTGATCTCCAGGACCCCCGTCCGCTCGCGCACCTCCTCCTTCAGCCGGGCGCGGTGGTCGAGGTGGGTGCCGGTCAGGGTGCCACTCCCCCGCAGCCCCTCGACGGTGCCCTCGAAGCACACCGCTCCCCCGGCCGTGCCGGCGCCGGGACCGAGGTCGACGACATGGTCGGCGATCGCGATCGTCTCGGGCTTGTGCTCCACGACCAGGACCGTGTTGCCCTTGTCGCGCAGGTCGCCGAGCAACCTGTTCATCCGCTGGATGTCGTGCGGGTGCAGCCCGACCGTCGGCTCGTCGAACACGTAGGTCACGTCTGTCAGCGCGGACCCGAGGTGCCGGATCATCTTCGTGCGCTGGGCCTCGCCTCCCGAGAGGCTGCCGGAGGGCCGGTCGAGCGACAGGTAGCCGAGGCCGATCTCGACGAACGAGTCGAAGAGGTGCAGCAGGTTGTCGACGAGCGGGGCGACGCCTGGCTCGACGATGCCGCGAATCCACTCGGCGGCGTCGGTGATCTGCATCGCGCAGATCTCGCCGATGTGGCGACCGCCGATCGTCGAGGACCGGGCGGACTCGTTCAGCCGGGTCCCCCCGCAGGCCGGGCAGGCGGCGAAGACGGCCGCGCGCTCCACGAACGCCTTGATGTGCGGCTGGAGCGAGTCGACGTCCTTGCTGAACATCGACTTGCGGATCTTCGGGATCAGGCCCTCGTAGGTCATGTTGATCTTGTCGACCTTGACCTTGCGGGGCTCGGCGTAGAGGAGGTCCTCGCGCTGCGCGTCCGTGAGCTTCGCGACCGGCACGTCGGAGGGGACGACGGCCTTGAAGGCGGCCACCATCCAGCCGTCCGCGGTGTAGCCGGGGACGAGGATCGCACCCTCCACCAGCGACCGGCTCTCGTCGATGATCGCGGTCAGGTCGAGGTCGGAGACGGTGCCGCGCCCCTCGCACTCCGCACACATGCCGCCGAGGTAGATCGCTTGCCGCACGACGTTCTTCTCGACCTTGCCGCCGGCCTTCTCGGTCTGCATCACGCCGCTGGCCTTCCGCGTCGGCACGTTGAAGGAGAACGCCGTGGGCGGCCCGATGTACGGCGACCCGAGCCTGCTGAAGAGCACCCGGAGCATCGCGTTGGCGTCGGTCACGGTGCCGACGGTGGAGCGCGCGTTGGCGCCCATCCGCTCCTGGTCGACCACGATCGCGGGCGTGATGCCCTCGAGCGAGTCGTAGTCGGGCCGGGCGAGGTTGGGCATGAAGCCCTGCACGAAGGTCGAGTAGGTCTCGTTGATCAGACGCTGCGACTCGGCAGCGATCGTGCCGAACACCAGGGAGCTCTTGCCGGAGCCCGACACGCCTGTGAAGACGGTCAGCCGGCGCTTCGGCAGCTCGATGTCGACGTCCTTGAGGTTGTTCTCGCGGGCGCCGCGGACGCGGATCAGGTCGTGGCTGTCGGCAGTGGGGGTGGCCATGGTCGAAGTTCTATCCGACGGCGCCGTCAGGCCGTCTGCTGGATGCGGATCTCGTTGCCGGCCGGGTCCCGGAACGCGCAGTCGCGGACGCCGTACGGCTGGTCGATCGGCTCCTGGGCGACCTCCGCGCCGCGGGACTGCAGCTCGTCGAACGTCGCGTCGATGTCGCTGGTCGCGAGGTTGATCCCGAAGTAGGTGCCCTTCACCATCAGCTCGAGGAGCGTGCGCTTCTCCTCCTCGGTGAGGCCCGGCGTGGCGGCCGGCGGGTGCAGCACGATGTTGGTGTCGGGCTGTCCCGGAGGACCGACGGTGATCCAGCGCATGTCGTCGTAGCCGACGTCCATCCGCACCTCGAACCCCATCGTGTCGCGGTAGAAGACCATCGACTCCTCGGCGTCGCGATGCGGGAGGAAGCTGGCGTGAATCTTGATGTCCATGGCCAGAAACCTACGGGCGCGCCCGAGGCGGCGCTTCTCGATTCCTGACCGGTCCCGGCCGAGCGGTGCGGCATCATGCGCGCATGGCCAACTTCTCCGACTTCAACCTCGGCATCTACCTCGGCGGGCTGAGCGGCACCAAGCCCCCCTTCCCGGTGACGTACGACGGCCTGGCCGCTGCCGCCGCCGAGATCCTCGACCCCGTGCTGCTCGACTACGTCGCCGGGGGCGCGGGCGACGAGCACACCCAGACGGCCAACACCGCTGCCTTCCGGCGGTGGGGCATCTACCCGCGGATGCTGTCGGGTGCTGCCGAGCGCGACCTGTCGATCGAGCTCTTCGGGCGGCGTCACCCCTCGCCGGTCTTCATGGCGCCGATCGGGGTCGTGGGCATCATGCACGAGAGTCAGCACGGTGACATCGAGGTCGCTCGCGCCGCCGCGCTCTCCGGGGTGCCTGCCGTGATGTCGACCCTGATGCAGGACCCGATGGAGGACGTCGCGGCGGAGCTGGGCGACACCCCGGGCTTCTACCAGCTCTACACCCCCAACGACCGCGAGCTCGCCGAGAGCTTCGTCCGCCGCGCGGAGGCGGCCGGCTACGCCGGCATCGTGGTCACCCTCGACACCTGGTCGCTCGGCTGGCGGCCCCGCGACCTCCAGCACGCGGCGATGCCCCAGCTGCAGGGCAAGTGCCTGGCCAACTACTTCAGCGACCCGGTGTTCCGCAGCCGGCTGGAGCGGACTCCCGAGGACGACCCCGGTGCCGCGACGATCGCGTGGGCGCTGACCTTCGGCAGCCCCGCGCTCTCGTGGGACGACCTCCCGTGGCTGCGCGGCCTCACCGACCTGCCCCTGCTGCTCAAGGGGATCTGCCACCCCGACGACGTGCGGCGGGCCAAGGACGGCGGCGTCGACGGGATCTACTGCTCGAACCATGGAGGACGGCAGGCCGCCAGCGCACCGGCCCTCGACCTCCTGCCGGGCGTGGTGGCCGCCGCCGACGGCCTGCCGGTCCTGTTCGACTCCGGCGTGCGCACCGGCGTCGACGTCGTCAAGGCGCTGGCCCTCGGGGCGACCGCGGTCGGCATCGGCCGCCCCTACGGCTGGGGCATCACCCTCGGCGGCGCGGCCGGCGCCCACCACGTGCTCCAGTGCCTGCTGGCCGAGGCCGACCTGACGATGGGCCTCAACGGCTACCGCAGCATCGAGGAGCTCACGCCCGACGTGCTGCTCAGGACGCCCTGAAGTCCGACACCCACGCCTCGCTGCGCGCCCACAGCTCTGCGGCGAGCTCGGGGGTGGCGACCTTCGACGGCTCCTTCTCCTTGCAGCTGGAGTAGTAGCGACCGGTCCGGCCGGCCACGTCGGGCGACGTGGCGCAGTGGAGGGAGGTCCGCGCGCCCTGCTCCGGAGACTTCATGAAGAGCTTCATGACGTGGCGCAGCCCGCCGGGCACCTCCCGCCAGACGTCGGAGGCGATGGCGCCCGGGTGCAGTGAGTACGTCGTCACGCCAGTGCCCTCCAGCCGTCGGCCGAGCTCCTGGGCGTGCAGCACGTTGGCGAGCTTGGACACGCAGTACTCGTCGAACGCGGTGCGGGTCGCCGACGGACGCCTGGTCGCGTCCCAGTCGATGCCCTTGGCGCGGTAGTGGCCGTCGCTGGCGACGTTGACGATCCGGCCCGGGCCGCTCGCGACGATGTGGTCGCGCAGCAGCTCGGTGAACAGGAAGGTGCCGACGTGGTTGGTGCCGAAGGCCAGCTCGAAACCGCTGGCGGTGAGGCCGCGCCGTCCGGCGAGCCCGGCGTTGTTGACCAGGACGTGGAGCGGCTCGCCGCTCGCCAGGAAGGTCTCGGCAGCCGTCCGGACGGAGGCCAGGTCGCCGAGGTCGAGCGGCACGTAGTCGAGGTCGGTGTTGCCGGTCTCGTCGGCGATCTCCGTCATCGCAGCCCGGGTCCGCTCCTCGGACCGGCCTGCGACCACGACCCGAGCGCCTCGCCCGGCCAGGGCCCGCGCGGTCTCCTTGCCGATCCCGGTGTTGGCGCCGGTCACCAGGAAGGTGCGGCCGCGCAGCTCGCTCACGACTGCTCCGCCGGACGTCGGCGCACCGGCCGCGTCACCTTCTTCGCGACGCACGCGATCATGCCCTCGGTCGAGCGGTCCGGGTCGTCACGGTAGACGCTCGGCGACACCCCGACGAGCTCGGTGAAGCGGGTGCTGAAGGTGCCGAGCGACGAGCAGCCGACAGCGAAGCAGACGTCGGTGACGCTGAGGTCGCCGCGCCGCAGCAGGGTCATCGCCCGCTCGATGCGCCGGGTCATCAGGTAGGAGTACGGCGGCTCGCCGTAGGCCTCCTTGAACTGCCGGCTGAGGTGGCCCGAGGACATCCCGACCCCCGCCGCGAGCGCCGCGACGTCAAGGGGTTCGGCGTACTCCCGGTCGATGCGGTCCTTCACCTTCCGCAGTAGCGCGAGGTCGCGCAGTCGCTGCGCGTCGGCGGGTCGGCTCGTCACGACCCGATCGTGCCATGCCGGGAGGACACCCGCGGAGCGGCGCTCAGTCGACGAGGTATTGGTCGGCCCACGCGGAGATGATCCGCCCCGCGCGCCTGCCCTGGCCAGGGGCGGTGAGGAGGTGGTCGGAGCCCTCGAGCGCCACGAAGCTGCGCGGGTGGCGGGCGGTGCGGAAGATCTCGCTGGCGTTGGCGATGCCGACGGTGTTGTCGGTCGGCGAGTGCATGACGAGCAGCGGTCGGTGGAGTCCGCGGATCGACTCGCGCAGGTCCGCCCGGCGCATGTCCTCGACGAAGGAGCGACGCAGGGTCAGCGCCTTCCCGCCGACGAGCCACTCGGCCTGGCCCTCCTCCATCACCCGGTCGACCAGCGAGTCGTACTGCGACTCCGCGTGCGCCGGCTCGATCGGCGCGCCGATGGTGACCACGGCGCGCGCCTCGGCCTCCGCCGCGGCCACCAGGGCCGCCGCGCCACCCAGCGAGTGCCCCACGAGCACGTCGACGGCCGTCCCGCGCTCCGCCATGAACCTCGCGGCGCGGACGGTGTCGGCGACCTTCTGGCTGAAGGAACCCGCGTCCCAGTCGCCGTCGGAGTCGGCCAGGCCGAGGTTGTCGTAGCGGAGCATGCCGATGCCGTCGCTCGCGAGCTGCTTGCAGATGCGGGCGGCGGCCGGGCAGTCCTTGCCGAGCGTGAGGCCGTGGACGAACAGGCCCCAGCCCCGGGCCTCCCCCACCGGCTCGTCGACGATCCCGGCGAGCATCGGGCCCGAGCTGCTCTCGAACCGCACCCGCGTCGCCATGGTGCGCAGGCTACTCGCGCGGCAGCCTCGCGGCGCTCAGCTGGCTTCGAGCCAGGACCCCGTCCGCGACACCACGACGCGGTGGTGCACCTCGCACATGCCGTGCTCCGTCACCGGGTCACGGTCGCACGTCGGGAACCCGCACCCCGAGGTCAACCCCTCGGGTCCGCCTGCCGGTCCTGCGTCGGAGGACGATCCTGCGCTCATCGTGGCCACCTTCCCCATCGTGGTGATCACTCCATGCTCCTCCGGGCGCACGGGCAACCACGTCCTGCGCTCGTCCACAGGTGTCCTGGTCACGACGGACTACCGATCGTGTCGATCGACGCGAGCGCGGCAGGGCTCAGGCGGCGTCGAGCACGATCATCCGGATCCGGTTGCGGCCGTCGCTCTTGGCGACGAAGACCGCCCGGTCCGCGGCGGTGAGCGCCTGGACGAACTCGACCGGGCCGTCGTCCGGCAGGACCGCGGAGATGCCGAGGCTGATGGTCACGCCGCCGGCGCCCGGGACGGGCGTGCTGGAGACGCGCGCCCGGATCCGCTCGGCGATGGCCGCTGCCTGGTCGGCCGTCACGTCGGGCAGGAAGATGCTGAACTCCTCACCGCCGAACCGGCCCAGGAGGTCGACCGCGCGCAGCTCGGCTCGGATCGCGTCGGAGACCACGGCGAGCGCGTCGTCGCCGAGCAGGTGGCCCCACTCCTCGTTGAACTCCTTGAAGTGGTCGAGGTCGGCGAAGATAAGGGAGTAGGGCTGGGCCTTGCGCCGGCAGCGCTCGGCGCCCTGCACGGAGAGACGCCGCCACGACTGGAACCGGAGGGCGCGGGTCTTGTCGTCGTACTCGGCCTTCTCGCGGAGCGGCTCGTGGAGGGCGGCCCGCTGGGTGATCAGGTAGACCGGCGCCAGGAGGACGACGAACCAGCCGCCCCCGGTCCAGATCGCGGCGGACAGGCCGCCGACGAGCAGCACGCCGGCCTCCGTCAGGTAGAACGACCGGGTGGCGAGGGTCTTGCGCAACCACACCTCGTCGTCGGGCTCGTTGAGGTAGGCGCTGCCGTGGAAGAGGACCGTCTCGACCGCCAGGAACGCCGCGGTCGCGGCGAGGACCCCGAGCAGCCCCACCAGGCCGTCGTCGCGCATGAGGTCGCGTTCGGTGCCGAGCACGAGGTGCGCCACCACGGACGCGGCGACGGCGGCGACGACGACGTACGCCGCCGACCCCACCCACTTCCACGCCGGCACCCGCAGGCCGCGCCACGAGGCGTGCAGGTAGGTGACGGCGACGACCGGGAGGAGGCACCAGGTCGGCAGGAGCAGCGCGCTCGCGAAGGCCCACGCGGAGAGGCCCTTGTGGGGGCGCTGGCTGCGGCTGACCCCTCCCTCGAGGAGCCTGCCCAGCTCGACGTTCACGATCGACAGGGCGACCAGGAGCAGGCCCGTGACCATCGGGTCGACCGTCGAGCGGCCGTGGCCGGCGTCGACCAGCGCGAACGGCAGCACGAGTGCGGCGAGCACCGCACCGACAACCCATGCCTGGCACGCCCGCGGTGTACCGAGGAACGGCCAGCTCCGAATGCTGCCCATCGAGGCCCCATTTCCTTGCGACCTTGGAGCGGTCGCTTCTCCTCCCCCGCGGCCGAACCTAAGGTCCGGCCCGTCCTGTGCGCAGCATATCGGCGCGGAACAGGCCGACCGTCGATCGAACCCGGCACGCCCGGACGGCACGCCTGGTCACAACGGGCCAGGACCGGGGCGCCCGAGGGTCCGATGACTTCCCTGCCCACGATCGGTCATCGTGGACGGGACCCACGCCCCGGCGGGACGCCCGTCGCGGTCGATGTATCAGATCCCCGCTCCGGCGACTCTGGGAGGGGAAGGAGGTAACGACGATGTGGGAGCAGACCCTCACGATGACCCAGGTGGACCACCTGTCGCACGACCTGCCCTGCCAGCGGTGCGGCCACGGTGTGCACACGTTCCTCCCCTGCGACGACGGCTGCGACTGTCCGCCGGTCGTCATGCCGGGCGAGGTCGCCTGAACGCTGGACGCCGTCCACTCCCCGGGCAGGCGCAGCTGTGGGAACCTGAGCGGGTGACGATCCGTCCCATCGGCGTGAAGAAGACCACCACCCTGGGCGCGCTGGCTGCCGCGGCCCTGCTCGTCTTCGCCGTCGGGGGCTGCGGCGACGGGGACTCCTCCTCCCGCGCCGAGGACCCACCGGCGACCACCGGCCTCTCGCTCAACGACCTCGACGGGAAGGTCTTCGCCACGGCGCAGGTCGACGGCCACGCCCTGGTGGACGAGACGGTCGTCCGCATCGGGTTCGCCGACGGTCAGGTGTCGGTCGACGCCGGCTGCAACCACATGACCGGCGGTGTCTCCCTCGACGGCGACCGACTGAAGGTGAGCAACCTGGCCGGCACCGAGATCGGCTGCGAGCAGGACCGCGCCGACCAGGACGCCTGGGTCGCGTCGTTCCTGACCGACGGACCGACCGCGGCACTCGACGGGGACACGCTCACCCTCACCGGCGGCGACGTCTCGATGGCCCTGGCGGCACAGGCCGTCGACGACTCGTCGAGCGACGGTGGCGATCCCGACGGCACCGTCACCGACAACGGCTGAGGCTCACGGCTCCAGCATGACCTTGATCGCGCGGCGCTCGTCCATCGCCCGGTAGGCCTCGGGCGACTCCGCCATCGGCAGCGTCAGGTCGAAGACCTTGCCGGGGTCGATCCGGCCCTCGACGACGAGGTCGAGCAGCTCGGGCAGGTAGCGCCGGACGGGCGCGATGCCGCCGCGGAGGCCGATGTTCTTCTGGAACATCCGCGACACGGGCAGCTCGACCCCGTGCGGCACGCCGACGAAGCCGACGGTCGCCCCGGCTCGCGCGACCGCGAAGGCCGTGCCCATCGAGTCGTCGGTGCCGACACACTCGAGCACGGCATCCGCACCGATCCCCTGCGTGATCTCCTTGACCGCCTTCGCGCCCTCGCGGCCGCGCCCGGCGACGATGTGGGTGGCTCCGAACTCGGTCGCCAGGGCCTGGCGGTCCGCGTGCCGCGACATGGCGATGATCGTCTCGGCGCCCATCACCGACGCAGCGAGCACGCCGCACAAGCCGACCGCACCGTCGCCCACCACCACGACCGAGCCGCCTGCGCGCACCCCGGCGGAGACGGCGGCGTGCCAGCCGGTGGGCATCACGTCGGTGAGCGCCAGCACGGACGGCAGGAGCGCGGCGTCGGGTGTGCCCTCGGTCGCCACGAGGCTTCCGTCGGCCTGGCCGACCCGCGCGTACTGCCCCTGGCCGCTGCTCGTCATGCTCATGTTGTCGCAGGCCGACTGCACGCCGGCGACGCAGTGCGCGCAGGTGTTGTCGCAGTGGCAGAAAGGCACGACCACGAAGTCACCGGCGCGGAAGTCGGAGACCTCGGAGCCGACCTCCTCGACCACGCCGACGCACTCGTGCCCGATCGTCGCGCCGGCCGAGATCGGGTTCTCGCCCCGGTAGGGCCACAGGTCGGAGCCGCAGACGCACCCGGCGGTGACCCTCACGATGGCGTCGGTCGGCTGCTTGATGACCGGGTCCGGGACCTCCTCGAACCGAATGTCACGCGGGCCGTGGATGGTGGTGGCGAGCATGCCGCCATCCTGCCGCATCACCCCAGAGGGCTGCTCGCCCACGGCCGCCCAACTGGGCGGTTGGCGTTATCTCATATATGAGTTACCTTCGTGGCATGACGGTCTCCCCCCTCATCGAGAGCGACGTCGACTACAAGGGTCGCATCGGCCAGCTGATCCGCGACGCGCGCAAGCACCGCGGGTTGACCCAGACCCAGCTCGCCGAACGGCTGGGGACCAGCCAGAGCGCGATCAACCGCATCGAGAAGGGCCACCAGAACCTCTCCCTGGAGATGCTCGCGCGCATCGGCACCGCCCTCGACTCCGAGATCGTCGCGCTCGGGGCCGGCCCGACCCACCTCCGGGTCAAGGGGCCGACCACGCTGTCCGGCGACATCGACGTGAAGACGTCGAAGAACGCCGGGGTCGCACTGCTGTGCGCGTCCCTTCTCAACCGCGGCCGCACGACGCTGCGCAAGGTCGCGCGGATCGAGGAGGTCAACCGCCTCCTGGAGGTGCTCGGCAGCCTCGGGGTGCAGACCCGGTGGATCAACGCCGAGAACGACCTCGAGATCGTCCCGCCCAAGGCCATCGACCTCAGTCGCATCGACGAGGAGGCTGCCCGCCGCACCCGCTCGGTGCTGATGTTCCTCGGGCCGTTGCTCCACCGCGCCGACAGCTTCGAGCTCCCCTACGCCGGTGGCTGCAACCTCGGCACCCGCACCGTCGAGCCGCACATGTCCGCGCTGCGGCCCTTCGGCCTCGAGGTCCACGCGACCGACGGGTGGTACCACGGCCGCGTCGACCGCAAAATCGTCCCCGGTCGGCCGATCGTGCTCACCGAACGCGGCGACACCGTCACCGAGAACGCCCTGATGGCCGCGGCGCTGCACCCGGGCACGACCGTGATCCGCAACGCCTCGTCCAACTACATGGTCCAGGACCTGTGCTTCTACCTCCAGGCGCTGGGGGTCGAGATCGACGGCATCGGTACGACGACGCTGACCGTGACGGGCAAGAAGGACATCGACGTCGACGTCGACTACGCGCCCAGCGAGGACCCGATCGAGGCGATGTCGCTGCTCGCAGCGGCGATCGTGACGAAGTCGGAGATCACCGTGCGGCGGGCCCCCATCGAGTTCCTCGAGATCGAGCTCGCGGTGCTCGAGGAGATGGGCTTCCGCTACGAGCTGTCCTCGGAGTACCTCGCCGCCAACGAGCGCACCCGGCTCGTCGACATCCGCACGTTCCCCTCCGAGCTGGTCGCCCCGCGCGACAAGATCCACCCGATGCCGTTCCCGGGCCTCAACATCGACAACCTCCCGTTCTTCGCGGTCATCGCGGCAGTGGCGGAGGGTCAGACCTACCTCCACGACTGGGTCTACGACAACCGCGCGATCTACCTGACCGAGCTCAACAAGCTCGGCGGCCGGGTGAGCCTGCTCGATCCGCACCGGGTGATGATCGAGGGCCCGACCTCGTGGACCGGCGCGGAGCTGATCTGTCCGCCTGCCCTGCGGCCCGCCGTGGTCGTGCTGCTGGCGATGCTCGCGAGCAAGGGGACGTCGGTGCTCCGCAGCACCTACGTCATCCACCGCGGCTACGAGGACCTCGCCGAACGCCTCAGCTCCCTGGGTGCCGAGATCGAGACCTTCCGGGACATCTGAGGCTCCCGATGTACCTCGAGCCCGGCCGGGTGATCGCGTTCGCCCACCGCGGCGGCGCCTACCATCCGGAGATCGAGGGGCTGGAGAACACGCTCGCTGCGTTCCGCCATGCAGCGGCGCTCGGCTACCGCTACCTCGAGACCGACGTGCACGTGACCGCCGACGGCGCGCTGCTCGCCTTCCACGACGACGTGCTCGACCGGGTGACGGACAAGATGGGCGCGATCCGCGACCTGACCCTGGCAGAGATCCGTGAGGCCAGGATCGGCGGCAGGGAGGAGATCCCGACCTTCGACCAGCTGCTCGACGCCTTCCCCGACGCGCGCTTCAACATCGACATCAAGTCCGACGGCGCCGTGGCGGCCCTGGCGAGCACCGTGCGCGAGCGCGACCTGTGGGACCGCGTGCTGGTCGGGTCCTTCGCCCCCGCCCGGATCCGGGAGTTCCGCAGGCTCACCGACGGGCGGGTGCCGACGGCGGCTCATCCGTGGGAGATCGCGGCCTTCCGGCTGCTCCCCAGCGCGCGGCTCGCCGCCCTGGTCGGCGGCCGCGGTTTCCAGGCCTTCCAGGTGCCCCGACGGCGCCGCCGGATCACGATCGTGACGCCCGGCCTGGTCCGGCGCGCCCATGCCGCCGGCAAGCACGTCCATGTCTGGACCATCGACGACGCCGACCAGATGCACGAGCTGCTCGATCTCGGTGTCGACGGCCTCTTCACGGATCGCACCGACGTGCTCAAGGATGTGCTCGTCGCCCGAGGCCTCTGGGAGGGAGCCCCGTGAACACGATCGCCGACCTGTCCCCGCTCAACAGACGCGCCGAGCAGCGCGCCTGGAACTGGTACGACTGGGCCAACTCCGCGTTCTACACGACGACCCTGACGGTCCTGTTCGGCCCGTTCATGATCACCGTGGCCGGTCGCGCGGCGGGCTGCGGCGACAGCGCCGACGACACCTGCAGCAAGACGGTCTCCGTGCTCGGGCTGCATCTCGCGGCCGGGTCGCTGCCGTCGTACCTGACCAGCTTCGCGACCATCGCGAGTGCGTTCCTGCTGCCGATCGTCGGCGCGATGGTGGACCGCTCGGGCCGCAAGCGGCTGCACATGGCCTGGTTCGCGTGGGGCGGCGCCTTCTTCGCGGCGCTGCTCTTCTTCATGCACGGCGACCACTGGCAGCTCGGCGCGGTCGCGGTCGTGGTGGCGAGCATCCTCGCGGGCTGCTCGCTGGTCAGCTACTACGCGATCCTCGTCGACATCTCCGTCGAGCACGAGCGCGACACCGTCTCGGCCCGCGGGTGGGCGTTCGGCTACCTCGGGGGTGGGCTGCTGCTCGTCCTCAACCTCGTCATGGTCGAGCTCCACGACTCCTTCGGCATCGACAAGGAGCTTGCGGTCCGCCTGTCGCTGCTGACCGCGGCGCTCTGGTGGGCCGGGTTCACGATCATTCCCGTCCTGCGCCTGCGCGACCGGCCGCCGCGCGACGTGGTGCCGGAGAGCGGCGGACTGGTCCACCGCAGCTTCGGGCAGCTGTGGGCCACCCTCAAGGACCTGCGCAACTACCCGATGACGATGACGTTCCTCATCGCCTACCTCTTCTACAACGACGGCATCCAGACCGTCATCGGCAGCGCGGCCATCTACGGGTCCAAGCAGCTGCACTTCGGCGACACGGTCCTGATCGGCGCGATCCTGCTGATCCAGTTCGTGGCCTTCGGCGGCGCCCTGCTGTTCGGCAGGATCGCCCGGACCCACGGCGCCTACCGGTGCCTGGTCGTCGGCACGGTCGCCTGGATGGTGATCGTGGTCCTGGCCATGTTCCTGCCCGAGAAGAACATCGCGCTCTTCCTCGCCATCGGGGTGGCCATCGCCCTGGTCATGGGCGGCACCCAGGCCCTGTCCCGGTCGTTCTACAGCCTGTTCATCCCGGCGGGGCGCGCAGGTGAGTACTACGCCCTCTACAACGCCTGTGAGCGCGGCACGTCCTGGTTCGGGACGCTGCTCTTCGGCGTGGTGTTCCAGGTGACCGGCTCCTACCGCCCGGCGATCGTGTCGCTGATCGTGTTCTTCGCGCTCGGGCTCTTCTTCCTCCTCCGCCTCGATCCCGAGCGCGGGATCGCGGACGCTGGCAACCGAACGCCTGCGATCGTGTGAATTCCTCCGGGCCCGAGCACCGTGTCCGGAAGGATTGAAACCTTTTCGGGCTGGGTAACGTTGTAGAGATTGGCTGCGTCGGTCAAGCCTGTCCGGGGAGATCCCCCGGCGACCACGCGGCCCGACCCCGCCAGGAGCAGGGTCAGGGACAGAAGGGATTGACATGGCGGAGCGCACCCTGCGAGGCGCACGACTGGGCGGACAGTCCTTCGAGGACGAGCGCGGGATCGAGTTCGCGGCCCGCCAGCAGGTCGGCTACCTGTGCCCGCACGGGCACGGCTTCGAGATCACGATGTCGATCGAGGCCGACGTCCCGGCGGTCTGGGAGTGCCCGCGATGCGGCGCCGAGGCCGAGAGCACGGCCGGCATCGAGCGTGAGCAGAAGACCGAGAAGCCGCAGCGCACCCACTGGGACATGCTGCTCGAGCGACGCTCGGAGAAGGAGCTCGAGGAGATCCTGACGGAGCGGCTGGAGCTGCTCCGCGGCGGGGAGATCGGACCGGCCCACCTCCACCGCAGCCGCTCGGGCAAGCGCAAGGCGGCCAACGCCTGACGGCTCGTCCTCAGTCCTCGACGACCTCGCCCCGGACGACGGTGTCCCCTGCCGTCGGGCCGGGGCTTCGTCGTGCCTGCCCCGTGCCCGTCGCGACCACGGAGAGGCGAGCGCCCAGGTAGGCGGTCAGCAGCCGCCGGAACACCGGGCGGGTGAAGGGCAGCACGAAGAGGAAGCCGACCACGTCGCTGGCGAACCCGGGGGTCAGCAGCAGGGTGCCGCCGATCAGGATGAGCGCCCCGTCGGCCAGCTCCTTGGCGGGTGGGCGGTAGGTGCGCAGCGCCTCGCGGAGGGCCTGCCACGCCCGGCGACCCTCGCGCTTGACCAGCCAGGCGCCGATCACGCTGTCGACGACGAGCAGCAGGATCGTCCACCACGGCCCGATCGCCTGGCCGACCTGGATCACCAGGTAGATCTCGAACAGCGGCACCACGACGAACGCGATCACGATGGCCAGCGGCCACCAGCGGCGCCGGCGCCTCGTCGTACTCACGATGTCGAGGCTACCTGCGCGCGGCAACGTCGCCGGGGGCCGCGGCCGCACCGTGGCGCCGGCCACGGAGCTGCTCCACCCGCTCGCGGACACCCCACTGTGTGATCCGCCGGAGCGACTCCACGGCGACCTGACCGCTCATCTTCGACTCGCCGCGCACCCGCTCGATGAACTCGATGGGTACCTCACGCACGGTGAGCCCGTGGCGCAGGCACCGGGTGACCAGGTCGGTCTGGAAGACGTAGCCGGTCGAGCGCACCGAGGCGAGGTCGATCTTCTCCAGCGCCTGGCGCCGGAACACGCGGAAGCCGGCGGTCGCGTCGCGGACGTCGATGCCGAGCAGCAGGCGGACGTAGAGGTTGCCGCCGCGGGACAGCGCTTCGCGACGCCGCGGCCAGTTCACGACGCTTCCGCCGGGCACCCAGCGCGAGCCGATCACGAGGTCGGCGTCGCGCAGCGCATCGAGCAGCCGACCGAGCTGCTCGGGCTGGTGGGAGCCGTCGGCGTCCATCTCGCCGATGACGTCGTAGCCGGCAGCGAGCGCCCAGGAGAAGCCGGCGAGGTACGCCGCTCCGAGGCCGCCCTTCCCCGCGCGGTGGAGCACGTGGACCTGGGCGTCCTCGACCGCCAGCCCGTCGGCGATCTCCCCGGTGCCGTCGGGCGAGTGGTCGTCGACGACGAGCACGTCGACCTCGGGACGGGCGCGGCGCAGCCGCCCGACGATCCACGCGATGTTGGCGGCCTCGTCGTAGGTCGGGATCACGACCACGACCCGGCCGAGCGCGCTCGTCCGGTCGTCGTGCGCGGTCTCATCTCCTGGCAACGGGAGCCTCACTCCTGTCTGGGGGCGTCTCTGGTGCCGCCGGTGCGTCGGGCACCCGCGCGGGACCCGGATCTTCCTGCCGACGACGGTACGCGATCGCGCCCACCGCGAGGACGAGGACCGACAACCCGGTGAGGACGCGGGACGGCCACGGCCCGAGGCGGGTGGCCGGGGTCAGGTCGGTGCTCAGCCCGACACGTTCGACGATCACGGCCTGGGTCCTCGGGTCGGCGGAGGCGACGACGGTCCCGTCGGGGGCGACCACGCCGGTGATGCCGTTGACCGCGGCGACGACCAGCCACCGGCCCGACTCGATGGCGCGCAGCCGGGTGATGGCGAACTGCTGCTCCACCTGGTCGGTGAAGATGAAGCTCGCGTTGCTGGTCTGCACCGTCAGCAGCTCGGCGCCCTCGGCGACCTGGTCGCGCATCACGTCGTCGTAGGCCACGTCGAAGCAGATGGCGTCGGCGACGTCGATGCCGGCGACCCGCAGCGGGCTGGTGCGGGTGCCGCTCTCCATGTCGCGACCGATCGCCCTCAGCGCGCCGAAGTTCGGGTCCCAGTAGCGACGCAGCGGGATGTACTCGCCGTAGGCGACCGGGTGGTGCTTGGTGTAGCGGTCGCCGGGGCCGGTCACCGGGTCCCACACGATGCCCTGGTTGAGGACGTGGTCCGGGCCGTCGTCGACCAGGCCGCCGACGACGACGGGCACACCGATCGCCGCCACGGCCCGACGGATCCCGGCGTTGGTCTCGACGTCGGTGAACGGGTCGACGGCCGTCGAGTTCTCCGGCCACAGCACGAAGTCCGGACGCGGTCCGCCCTGGCGGGCGAGCCGGACCGTCGCGTCGACGTGGTTGCGGGTCACCTGGCGGTAGTGGGCCAGGATGTCGTTGGCCGGGTCGGGGATGTTGCCCTGGACCGCGGCGACCACCGCCGAGCCGGACTCGTGGGCCTGGAAGGGCGCCACCGCGGGCACGAGGAGCAGGGCCAGGATCGCCAGGACGCCTCCGAGCGCCACGGAGCGCGTACGACGGCGCGCCCCTCCCCCGGCGCCGCCGGCGTCGTCCCCGCCCGCCACCGGCGGTAGCCAGGTCTCCGCGGCCGCGGCCAGCAGCATGCCGGTGAGGGCCAGCAGGAACGAGAGGCCGGTCATCCCGACGTAGGCGACGGCGGGTGCGACAGGGGTGTCGATCATCGCGAAGGACAGACGCCCCCATGGCATCCCGCTGAACGGCCAGGTCGCCCGGATCCCTTCGGACGTCGTCCAGATCGCGGCGAGCCAGACGGGCCAGCCCGGCAGCCGGCGCACCACGGGCACGGTGAGGCCCACCGCGCCGTAGAACAGGGCCTCCGCGGCGGACAGGGCGATCCAGGCGTCGGTGCCGATGGACTGCTTCATCCAGTAGATGTGGGTGAAGTAGAACGCCACGCCGAAGACGAGCGCGACGGCGCCGGACCGCCAGAAGGTGAGGCCGCGGACCGAGAGCACGAAGGCCGCCACGGCGAGCGGCACGAGGTAGGGGACGGCGATCGGCTCGAAGGCCGCAGTCAGGGCCAGCCCGGCCGCGACGGCGAGGAGCAGGCGACCGACCACGGGGCAAGCGTAGTGATCGGGTCCGAGCCCGCTGACGGAGCGGTGAGCAAAAACGGAAAAGTCGAACCCGCCTTCGGACCATCCCCGCGGCCGACCGGCTGCCGGCACAGGGATGTTGTCTAGGGAGAGCCCGACCCTTCCGTGTTGCTCTCGAGGAGCGAACCGACCTCCGCGAACCGTGACCGGTGGCGTTGGCGCTACACCCCAGTCGGACGGCCACTCGGACGTCGGTCCGCCTACCGCGACCTGCACGAGCGAACGGACACGTACTTTGGCGACCGGGACGGTCAGTGTCAACCGTCCGCTGACCTGCGCAAATGCGTGAACGCGCAGGTCAGAGCGGGGGCCCGAGCAACGCAAATCCTGCGAAATTCCCCGGTAGAACCGGCGTGTCGCTTGCGACGCGCCGCTCCTCGACCCCTCAGGGGACGACGACGGTGCCGGTCGCCGTGGTGGCCACGACAGGCGGGTCGAGGACCTGCGCAGCACCCGGGCGTTCCTCGGTCGCGGCACCGCGGGCGACGACCGTCAGGGTGAAGGCCATGACGCGCGACCGGGTGCCGGCACGGACCAGCTCGGCGCTGGCCTCGACCACGTCGCCGGCGCGCACCGGCGCACGGAACTGCACGTCGTCGTAGGACGCGAAGAGTCCCTCGTCACCGTCGGTGAGGATGCACAGCTCGGTGGCGACGTCACCGAAGAGGCCGAGCCCGTAGGCGCCGTCGACCAGGTTGCCGGCGTAGTGCGCGTGGGCGTACGGCACGTAGCGACGCTGGGTGACGCGGGTGCCGACCTGCGGCGTGGACGCGCTCATGACGCCAGCCTATGGGCCAGGAAGCTCGCCACCTCGCCGGGCGTGGTGCCGCGACCGAAGATCCGGTCGACGCCGAGCTCGCCGGCCATCGCCTCGTCGAAGCGCGGTCCCCCGACGACAAGGAGGGGGCGCCGGTCGGCAGGGAAGGCCTCTCCGAACGCGGCCGACATCTCCCGGGTGTTGAGCAGGTGCGCGTCGCGCTGCGTGACGACCTGGGAGACGAGCACGGCGTCCGCCCGCTCGGCCACGGCGCGGTCGACCAGGTGCGGTACCGAGACCTGCGCCCCGAGGTTCACCACCTTGATCTCGCGGTAGTACTCCAGGCCCTTCTCGCCCGCGAAGCCCTTGATGTTCAGGATCGCGTCGATGCCGACGGTGTGGGCGTCGGTCCCGATGCAGGCACCGAGCACGACGAGCCGACGGCGCAGCCCGCGCTTGATCGAGGCGTTGACCTCCTTGGGCGTCATCAGCGGGTAGTCGCGCTCGACCACCTCGACCTTGTCGACGTCGACCAGGTGGTTGACCCGGCCGTAGACGACGAAAAAGGTGAAGCCCTCCCCCATCGGCTTGGCGTGCACGACGAGCGCCGGGTCCATCCCCATCTTGTTGGCGAGCTGCTGGGCGGCGCCCTCCGCCCGCTTGGCCTCGGCCCAGGAGTCCGAGGAGATCGGGAGGGTGAAGCTGAGCTGCACCATCCCGTCGCCCGTGGTGTCGCCGTAGGGCCGCACGATCGTGCTCATCTCGCCTCCAGGATCTCGGTCGCGGGGTTGAAGTAGCCGTCGGCCTTCTTGGCCACGCCCTCGAGGCCCTTGCCGGCGTCGGCAGGGCGGCGCATCAGGCCGAAGGTGCCGTCGGCGATCGCGTCGAGCAGGCCCTCGGCGGCGATCCGGTCGAGCAGGTCGATCGTCTCCCCCAGCACCTGGCGGGCCCGGGTCGCGATGAGGCCGTCCGGCGCGGGGTGGAAGTCCTCGTGCAGCCCGCCGGTCGCGTCCTGCACGTAGCGGACGTTCTGCAGGGCGAGGTCGCGGTCGGACAGCCACGGCGTGACGACGGCCTCGGTCATCATCCCGACGAGCAGGATGCCCTGGCCGGTCATCGCGCCGACCAGGTTGAAGAACCCGTCGAGCAGGTAGCCCCGGAACACGTCGCCGGTCATGTGCCGCGTCGGCGGCATCCACTTCAGCGGCGCGTTCGGGAAGAGCTCGCGGGCGAGCAGCGCGTGCGCGAGCTCCAGACGGAACGACTCCGGCACCGCCGGGTCGATCTCGAAGGCGTGGCCCAGGCCGAGCTGCCAGTCCTCGAGGCCCGCCTCCTTGGCGAAGTACTCGTTGAGCAGCTGGCTCGTCGTCACCGTGTGGGCGGCCTCGACGGCGTCGGCGGTGGTGAGGTAGTTGTCCTCGCCGGTGTTGATGATGATGCCCGCCCGGGCGTGGACCTGCCGGCTGAACCGCTGGTCGACGAACGTGCGGATCGGGTTGATGTCGCGGAAGAGGATCCCGTACATGGAGTCGTTGAGCATCATGTCGAGCCGCTCGAGGCCCGCGAGCGCGGCGATCTCGGGCATGCAGAGACCGCTGGCGTAGTTGGTGAGCCGCACGTAGCGGCCGAGCTCCTTGCTCGACTCGTCGAGCGCGGCACGCATCAGGCGGAAGTTCTCCTGCGTGGCGTAGGTGCCGGCGAAGCCCTCGCGGGTCGCCCCCTCGGGGACGAAGTCGAGCAGGCTCTGCCCCGTCGAGCGGATCACCGCGATGACGTCGGCACCCTCGCGGGCCGCGGCCTGCGCCTGCGGGATGTCCTCGTAGATGTCGCCGGTGGCGACGATGAGGTAGATCCACGGCGTGCGCGGCGCGTCACCGTGCCTCTTGATCAGCCGCTCCCGCTCGACGCGACGACGGTCGACCTGCTTGATGCCGGCCCCGACCGACCGGGAGCTGGCGGTGCGGGCGCGCTGGGCGTCACGGCCCTCGGGCAGGCGGAACCGCACCGATCCGGCCGACGCCTTCTGCGCCAGCGTGACCAGGTCCTCGGCCTCGCCACGCACGAGCGCGTCCCAGACGGGCAACGCGGCGCCGTGCTCCAGGCCCACGTCCGCGCGTACGGCGTCGAGCAGCCGGTTGACCCACGGCGTGCCCTCCGCGTCGGCTCCCCCGAGCCCGGCGAGGCGCAGCGTGGCGCGCTCGACCGACACGGTGGTGTGCTGCTGGGCGATCTTGACGATCGGCCGCCCCGCCTTCCTCGCGAGGGAACGGGCCTTCCGGACGGTGACCGGGTCCAGGTCGAGCTTGCCGCGTCGTCTCGTCACGCCAACCGCCCCTCGAACAGCCGGCGCACCCCGTCGTTGCTCCGGAGCACGTCCAGCGCGTAGGCGGCGTGGCCGGGCACGTAGCCGTTGCCGACCAGCATGGTCACGTCGGCAGCCACGCCCTCTGCCCCCAGCGCGGCGGCGGAGAAGGAGGTGGCCATGGAGAAGAAGACGACCGTGCCCCCCTCCGCGGTCGCGAGGATCGCACCGCCCTCGCAGCCGGGCACGTCCACGCAGACGACGGTGATGTCAGCGGGTCCGCCGGCGGCGGCGACGGCGTCACGCAGCCCGATCGGGTCGCGCGCGTCGCTGACCACGACCTCGTCGGCGAGCCCCGCCGCGGCCAGCGCCGCGGCCTCGCGCTCGGTCGGCACCACGCCGATCAGCCGTGAGGCTCCCTCGGTCCGGGCGGCAGCCAGGGCCAGCGAGCCCGACTTCCCGCCGCCGCCGATCACGGCCACGCGCGGCGGGAGGCCGCGGTCGGCGTACTGGCGCACGACGCGCGCGGTCAGTGCCGGCGCACCGCACACGTCCATCACCGCGAGGCTCAGGGCAGTGGGCAGGTCGTCGGGGAGCACCGCAGCGATCGAGCGGCCGAAGAGGACGGCGTAGCCGTCGCAGGGGACCTGCTCGGAGCGGCCGTCCCAGCTCGCGAGCGCGTCCTCGATCACCAGGGGCGTGAGGGTCAGGGAGACGAGGGTGGCCACGCGCTGGCCCACCTCGAGCCCGAGCGGGGACTCCAGGCCCACCTCCTCGACGGTGCCGATGAGCATGCCGCCCGAGCCGGTGACGGGGTTCTGCATCTTGCCGCGCTCGGACACGATCGCGAGCACCGCGGCGCGGACAGCCGCACCATCCCCGTGCTCCCCCTCGAGCTGGCGGAAGGACGCGGCGTCGAGGTTGAGCCGCTCGACCCGGATCCGTACCTCGTCGGGCCAGAGCTCCGCGCGCGTGTCGAGCCGCTGGGCCGCCTGGGGCAGCACCCGCACCTCGTCCATGACCCGGTGCAGACCCGTCGGATCGCCCTTGTGAACCACCGTCGACACTTTCCCTCCCACGTCGTGAAGCCGCAAATTCTCCGGCCTGTCGATGTTGCGGCCGGACGATCTTCACGTATTCTGACACACATGAGCATTGAGACGTCGATCGCAGCCGGGATCTCCGAGCCTGCGGGCCAGCCCTACCCCTACCGTCAGGTGGAGCTCGTCGAGCCCGACTGGAAGCGATTCCCGGGCTGGCGCGACGTGACCGCGGAGGAGTGGGCCTCGGTGCAGTGGCAGCGGGCCCACTGCGTGAAGAACATCAAGCAGCTGCGCGAGCTCCTCGGCGACCTGGTCGACGAGCGGTTCTACGCCGACCTGGAGCGCGACCAGGCCGAGCGGGCGACGATGTCGATGCTGGTGCCGCCGCAGATGATGAACACGATGGTGCCGCACCTGGAGCCCTCCGGTCCCGGCTCGCTGACCGACGCGTTCTACGCCGACCCGATCCGCCACTACATGCTGCCCGTGTTCTCCGACCGGCGCACCGACTGGCCGTCGCACCCCCACGCGACCCGCGACTCCCTCCACGAGCACGACATGTGGGTGGCCGAGGGGCTGACCCACCGCTACCCGACCAAGGTGCTCGCGGAGCTGCTGCCGACCTGTCCGCAGTACTGCGGCCACTGCACGCGCATGGACCTCGTCGGCAACTCGACCGCGCAGGTCGAGAAGCTCAAGTTCGTGGCCAAGCCCAACGACCGGCTCGAGTCGATGCTGGACTACCTCCGCCGTACGCCCTCGGTGCGCGACGTCGTCGTCTCGGGCGGCGACGTGGCCAACATGCCGTGGCCCCGGCTCGAGGCGTTCATCGACTCCCTCATGCAGATCGACAACATCCGCGACATCCGCCTCGCGACCAAGGCCCTCATCGGCCTCCCCCAGCACTGGGCGCAGCCCGACGTCGTCGACGGGGTGGCTCGGGTGTCCGCCACCGCGCGCAGCCGCGGGGTGTCGCTGGCGATCCACACCCACGCCAACCACGCGCAGTCGATCACCCCGCTCGTCGCCCAGGCAGCCGGGGCGCTCCTCGAGGCGGGCGTCCGCGACGTCCGCAACCAGGGCGTCATCCTCAACGGCGTCAACGCCGACCCGCACGCGCTGCTGGACCTGTGCTTCGCGCTCCTCGACGGCGCCCGGATCATGCCCTACTACTTCTACATGTGCGACCTGATCCCCTACAGCGAGCACTGGCGGATCTCGGTCGCCCAGGCGCAGCACCTGCAGCACCAGATCATGGGCTACCTGCCGGGCTTCGCGACGCCGCGCATCGTGTGCGACGTGCCGTTCGTCGGCAAGCGCTGGGTGCACCAGCTCGCCGACTACGACCACGAGCGCGGCATCAGCCACTGGACGAAGAACTACCTGACCTCCATCGAGGCCGGCAACCCCGACGCGCTGCAGCGCACCTACGAGTACTACGACCCGATCCACACGCTGCCGGTCAGCGGCCAGGCGTGGTGGACGCAGCACGCCGACCTCGACGAGTCGGCGCTGCGCGCGGCCGAGGTGGCCGAGGCGTCACGCCGTACGGCGGCCCTCCAGGCCCACTGACGGCCGCGGGTCCGCTCAGCCGGTGACGGGACGGTTCTCGTAGTACGTCGACAAGACGATCGTCGTGCGGGTCGACACGTTGCCGGCGGTGCGGATCCGCGCCAGGAGCTCCTCGAGCTCCGCGGGCGAGTGCGACCGGACCTTGATCATGTAGGACTCGTCCCCCGCGACCGACCAGCACGACTCGATCTCGGGGATGTGCTCCAACCGGGTCGGGGCGTCGTCGGGCTGGGACGGCTCGAACGGCCGGATCGCGATGAAGGCGGTGAGCGGGAGACCGATCTCGGCGTGGTTGACGGTGGCGCCGTAACCGAGGATCAGGCCGCGCTGCTCCAGCCGCTTCACGCGCTGGTGGACCGCCGACGTCGAGAGCCCCGTCGCCTTGCCCAGGTCGGTGTAGGACATCCGGCCGTCCCTCGCCAGGAGTTCGAGGATCTGGCGATCGATGGCCTCGACGGCGGAGAAACTACCGGACTGACTCACGCTGGTCACCCTAGGGCATCCGACCCGATCGGGGCCCTACGATCATCGTGATGGACACCAATCCTGCGCCCCGACTGCTCCTCCTCGACACCGCCTCCATGTACTTCCGGGCCTTCTTCGGCTCCCCGGAGATCAAGGCGCCGGACGGCACCAACGTCAACGCCGTGCGCGGCATGCTGGGCTACCTGAGCTACCTCGTCGAGCAGTACCGGCCCACCCACCTGGTGTGCTGCTGGGACGACGACTGGCGGCCGGCCTGGCGGGTCGACCTGCTGCCGACGTACAAGGCGCACCGGGTGGTCGAGCCGGTCGCCGGCTCCCCCGACATCGAGGAGGTGCCCGACCCGCTCGAGGTGCAGGTGCCGATCATCCGCGAGGTGCTGGGCGCGTTCGGGATCGCCGTCGTCGGCGCGCCCGGCCACGAGGCCGACGACGTCATCGGCACCCTCGCCACCGGCGCCGGGCTGCCGGTCGACATCGTCACGGGCGATCGCGACCTCTTCCAGCTGGTCGATGACGCCGCGGAGGTGCGGGTGCTCTACATCGGCAAGGGCGTCGGCAAGCACGAACGCGTCGACGAGGCCTGGGTGCTCGACAAGTACGGCGTCCGCGCCGATCAGTACGCCGACTTCGCGACGCTGCGCGGCGACGCCTCCGACGGCCTGCCCGGGGTGAAGGGCGTCGGCGACAAGACCGCGGCCACGCTGCTGCAGCGGTTCGGCACCCTCGACGGGCTCGTCGAGGCCGCGGCCGACCCGGGGAGCGACCTCGCCCCCGGCCCCCGGCTCAAGATCAAGGACGCCGCCGCCTACCTCGCCGTCGCCCCGAAGGTGGTCGCCGTCGTCCGCGACCTCGACCTGCCGCGCGGCGACGCGTTGGCGCTCCCGTCCGCCCCTGCCGACGAGGACGCTCTGGCCGAGCTCACCGAGCGCTGGGGCATCGGAACGGCCGTCGAGCGCCTCACCACGACGCTCGCTGGCTGAGCCTCTCCTCACCGGTCGTCGAAGAGGCGCCGTCCACCGGACGCGAGCACGTCCTTGAGCCGCGCGGCGAAAGCGGCGGGGTCGTTCGCGGGCGACCACTCGTGCGCCATGAAGCCGCCGTGGTCGCCCGGGAATTCCACGACCTCGACACCGAGCAGGTCGGCGAGGGCGCGAGCGCCCCGTGCGGGCATGCCCTCCCCGCTGCTGGCGCCCACCGCGGGCACGATCCGCACGGCGGAGGCTCGCAGCGCGTCGCCGTCGGGCTCGTACGGCGTCATCGCCATGTTGTAGGCGAGCAGCGGGTCGTCCCGCCGGCCGTCGTCGTCCGGCGAGAAGCCGAGCTGCGCCGGGTCGGGTCCGGGCTGCCCGACCATGTCCTCGGTGAACGGGCCCTGGTGCATCACGATCTGCATGAACTTCGCCATCGCCGGGCCCTGGCCGCTCCGGTGGTAGGTCGCGACGATGTCGGCGTTGATCCGGGCCAGGACGTCGCCGTCGTCGAGCAGCGCGGTGAGCGGCGGCTCGTGGGCGACCACGGTCCGGAGGTCCTCGGGGTGCGCGAGGGCCCACGGCAGCACGACCACGGCACCGCCGCTGGAGGCGAAGACGTCGACCGGGCCCAGCCCGGTCGCCTGGACCACGCGGTGGACGTCGTCGCCGTGGATCTCGAAGGACACCTCGCCGTGGTCCGCCAGGGTGCTCCGCTCGGCCATCCGCGGGTCGTAGGTGATGACCACCCGGTCATCGAGTAACGGCAGCAGCTGCTCGAACCCGGACGCGGCCATGGGCGAACCGAAGACCATCACCGGGCGGTGCGGGCCCGGCTGGGCCGGCTCGTGGACGTCGTAGGTCAGCACGGCTCCGGGCACGTCGAGCTGGTGGGTGGTCGTCGTCATCGATCCTTCTCCTCCAGTGGTGGGGTGCACGCTCTGACCAGGAGTACGGCGACAAGTCATCGCTCTCCGCGCTCACTCCGTCGAGACGATGCCCCGACGGAGGAGGCCGACGGCCGCACGTGCGGTCTTGCGGACGGGCGAGTCGCCCGCCGCGTCCGCGATCTGACCGGTGAAGTCGATGAGCTGCTTCATCTGTCGCACGAAGTCACCCGCCGTCAGGTCGGCGCGGGTGAGCACCTCGTCGAGCGCGTCGCCCTCCGCCCACCGGTAGGCGGTCCAGGCGAAACCCGCGTCGGGAGCTCGCAGGAAGGACAGCTTGTGGTCCTTCTCGAGCCGCTCCAGCTCGCCCCACAGCCGCTGCATCTGCTCGATCGTGGCGCTGACGGCACCGCCCGGCACCCGGGGCGCCGACTCGTCCGGTCGGCGCGACTCGTAGACGAGGACCGACAGCACCGAAGCGAGCTGGGCCGGCGACAGGTCGTCCCACATGCCCTCGCGCAGTGCCTCTGCTGCGACGAGGTCGAGGTCGGAGTAGATGCGCATCAGGCCGCGGCCGCGGTCGGTGACCCGGTCGTCCTCGAGGTAGCGGAGGGCGTCGAGCACCTCGCAGACCCGGTCGAACTCCCGGGCGACGGTGTTGGTGCGCCGCTCCACCCGCCGCGCGAGGGTCTCGGTGTCGCGCTGCAGCTTGAAGTAGCGCTCGGTCCACCGGGCGTGGTCCTCCCGGTCGCTGCACCCGTGGCACGGGTGTGCCCGCATCCGGGCCCGCAGAGCAGAGATCTCGTCGGCGGCGCCCGCATCGATCGCGGTCTTCTCCAGGCGCGGTCGCACGACGGAGTGCGGGAGGTCGGCCACCGCCTGCTTGACCGAGTCGGCGGCGAGCTTGCGCAGGTGCGGGTTGCGCGGGTCGAACTTCTTCGGCAGACGGACCCGGCCGACCGGTTCCACCGGCACCGGGAAGTCGATGATGGCGAGCCGCTTGGCCTGGCGGGTGGAGGTGACGACGAACGGGCGGTGGCCGTGCTCGGACAGCCCCGGGTCGACGACGACCGCGGGCCCGGAGAACTTCCCGGCCGGCACCACGATGACGTCGCCCGGCTTCAGCGCCTCGAGCGACCGGGCTGCGTCGTCGCGCCGCTCGGCCCTGCGGCTGCGGCTGGCGCCCTTCTCGAGCTCGTTGATGCGGCGGCGCAGGTCGGCGTACTCCATGAAGTCGCCCAGGTGGCACTTCGCCGCCTCCGCGTAGCCCTCGAGCGCGTCCTCGGCCTTGCGCAGCTGGCGCGCCAGCCCGACGACGGCGCGGTCGGCCTGGAACTGCGCGAACGACTGCTCAAGCAGCTCGCGCGAGCGGTGGCGGCCGTACTGGTGGACCAGGTTCACCGCCATGTTGTACGACGGCCGGAAGGACGACCTCAGCGGATAGGTCCGCGTCGAGGCGAGACCGGCGAGCTCGCGGGGGTTCATCCCCGGCTGCCACAGCACGACGGCGTTGCCCTCGATGTCGAGCCCGCGGCGGCCCGCCCGGCCGGTCAGCTGGGTGTACTCCCCCGGCGTGATGTCGGCATGGGTCTCGCCGTTCCACTTCGTGAGCTTCTCCAGCACGACGGTGCGCGCCGGCATGTTGATGCCGAGCGCGAGCGTCTCGGTCGCGAAGACCACCTTGACCAGGCCGCGGAGGTAGAGGGCCTCCACGCACTCCTTGAAGGCCGGCAGCATCCCCGCGTGGTGGGCCGCGACACCGCGACTGAGCGCGTCGAGGAACTCGTGGTAGCCGAGCACGTCGAGGTCGGCGCCAGGCAGCGTGCCGACCGTGCGCTCCACGAAGTCGAGCACCTCGTCGCGCTCCGCCGGCGTGTTGAGCCGGAGGTTGGAGTCGAGGCACTGCTGCACCGCCGCGTCGCAGGCCGCGCGGCTGAAGATGAAGACGATCGCCGGCAGCATCTTGTCGCGCTCGAGCCGCTCGATCACGTCGACCCGTCCGGGGATCCAGACCCGGCGACCGTTGCCGACGCTGCGGGGGTTCTTCGACGAGCCCGGCTTCCCCTTGCGCGGAGAGCGCCGGTCGCGCATCAAACGGGTGCTCGCCCAGTCGTCGCGCGCGATGCGCATCAGCTCGTCGTTGACCGGCGCGCCCTCGCGCACGAAGCCGGCCGACGCGTCGACGTCAGAGGACGCGAACAGGTCGAGCAGCCGGCGCCCGACCATGACGCGCTGGTAGAGCGGCACGGGACGGCGCTCGGCGACGATGGTCCGGGTCTCTCCCCGCACGGTCTCCAGCCACTCGCCGAACTCCTCGGCATTGGACACGGTGGCCGACAACGACGCGACGGTGACGGACTCGGGGAGGTGGATGATGACCTCCTCCCAGACCGCGCCTCGCGCGCGGTCGGCGAGGTAGTGCACCTCGTCCATGACGACGAACCCGAGGCCGATGAGGGTCCGCGAGCCGGCGTACAGCATGTTGCGGAGCACCTCGGTCGTCATCACGACGACCGCGGCCTCGCCGTTGATCGTGGTGTCACCGGTCAGCAGCCCGACCTTCTCGGGCCCGTAGCGCGCCACGAGGTCGTGGTACTTCTGGTTGGACAGCGCCTTGATCGGCGTCGTGTAGAAGCACTTGCGACCGGTCGCGAGCGCGAGGTGCACCGCGAACTCCCCGACCAGGGTCTTGCCCGCGCCGGTCGGGGCAGCGACGAGCACGCCGTGGCCCGCCTCGAGCGCCCGGCAACCCTCCAGCTGGAATTCGTCGAGCGGGAAGGGGTACGACGCCGCGAAGTCGTCGAGGACCGTGCTGTCGGACGCGGTCATGCGATCACCTGGAGGGCAGCGGGCACGCACTCGACCGTGAGCGGCAGCGCGCCGTAGCGCTCGCCGTCGGCGTAGCCGACGATGCCGGGGCAGGCCACGGACACCTTCCGGACGCGGTGGCGCGAGAACTGGGGGTGGTGGACGTGGGTGCCGCTGAAGAGCTTCGGGTAGGTGCGGACCAGGTCGGGCTTGGTCAGCGGACCGATCACGACCACGTCGAGCAGCCCGTCGTCGATGACCGCGCCCTCCGCGATGCGCAGCCCACCCCCGAAGGACGGCCCGTTGCCGACCGCCACCAGCATCGCCCGCAGGTGGTGCTGCTCGCCGTCGAGGTCGAGCTCGTAGTGGAGCGGCTCGAAGGTGCGCAGCTCGGCGAGCGTGGCGAGGTTGTAGCGCATCTGGCCCCGCGGCCACGTCATCTTGTTGGCGCGCTCGTTGACGACGGCGTCGAAGCCGGCCGCGAGCACCGTGAGGAACCAGCGGTCACCGGACCGCGCGAGGTCGACCGTGCGCTGCCGCCAGGCGATGAGCCGGGCGACCGCGGCGGCGGTGTCCTTCCGCGGGATCCCGAGCGTCCGCGCCGCGTCGTTGCCGGTGCCCGCGGGCAGGATGCCGAGCGGCGTGCCGGTGCCGGCGAGCACCTGCGCGGCGAGGTGCACCATGCCGTCGCCGCCACAGACGACGAGCGCCTCGGTGCCACCCGCGACCGCTTTGTGCCCGAGCTCGGCGGCCTCGTCCGCGTCGCGGCCCTCGAGCACCTGCACCCGCCAGCCCGCCCCGTGCAGCAGGGTGAGGGCGGCCTCGCGCACGCGCGCGCCGCGGCCCTTCCCCGCCGTGGGGTTCGTGAGGAGGGCGATCTCGCGAGTCACGACCCCAACCTATCGGCGCGGGTCACTGACCGCCGCGGTCCCAGCCCGAGCCGTCGCGCGCGACGCGCAGCCGGACCGAGAAGTGGTCGGGAGGTGCCCCGACGGCCTTGGCGAGCCGGCCCACGGCGTCGAGCACGCGGGGGGCGGTGAAGTCGGTTCCGGGCGCGCCGAGGGTGATCCGGTCGCCCCGGCGTACGACGTGCACCTGGCCGTGCCGCCACGCCTGGTGGATCTGCACCCGGGTCGCCTCGTCGACGACCGCGACCGGGTAGGCGACGTCACCGGCCATCAGGTCGCAGGGCAGCTCGTGGTCGGAGGTGTCGCTGTGCAGCACACCGGGGACGATGCCGTGCCGCAGCCGTCCGACAGCGGTCCACGTGACGGGGTCGACGCCCAGCCACTCGGGCAGGTCGAAGGCATCCACCGCAGCGCAGGCGGCCTCGCTCATAGCGGCGACGCCTCGCCGGGACTCAACCCGGCATTGAGGCTCTTGCTGCCGCGGCGGCGGTCGTTGATCCGCGCGATGACCTCGGAGATCAGGAACAGGATGACCATCGGTATGGCCATGAAGGACATCGTGAAGGGGTCGCCGGACGGCGTGATGACCGCGGCGAAGACGAAGGTGCCGACGATCATCCACGGTCGGTGGGCGCCGAGCTGGCGGCCCTTGACGATGCCGGCCATGTTGAGGAGCACGACGAAGACCGGGATCTCGAAGGCGATGCCGAAACCGAGCAGGGTCCGCATGAAGAACGACAGGTAGTCGTTGAAGTCGAGCAGGTTGGTCAGGTCGCCCGGGGTGAACCCGATGAGGATCTCCAGACCCTTGGGCATGGTGAGGTAGCCGAGCACGATGCCGACCATGAAGAGCGGGCCGGCGACGATGGCGAAGATCGCCGTCCACTTCTTCTCCTCGCGGTGCAGCCCCGGGAGGATGAACGCCCAGATCTGGTAGAGCCAGACCGGGCTGGAGGCGATCAGGCCGGCGAGTCCGCAGAGCTTGAGGTAGAGCAGGAAGCCGCCGGCCGCGCCGTTGGTCGTGGCGACGGTGCGGTCCTTGCCCAGCGACTCACGGGCCTGCTGGTAGGGCTCGTTGACGAAGTGGAACAGCGGGTCGAAGAAGAACAGGGCCACGACGAACGCGACGACGATCGCGAGCGCGGCCTTGAGGATCCGCGCGCGCAGCTCGCGCAGGTGGTCGGACAGGGCCATCCGCCCGTCGGACCCGACAGGATGGACCGGCTTGCCGACGAAGAGCTGGAGAACCCCCGGGAGCGACAATTCCGGCTCAGGCGTTGTGCTCGCGCTCGTCGACGATCTCGCCCTCGGCGACCTCGTCGGCGACCGGCGCCCTCAGCTCGGCCGTCGGAGCGGCCTTGGGCTTCTCGTCGTCGTCGGTGAGGCCCTTGGTCTCGGCCTTGAAGATGCGCAGCGCCTGGCCGGTGCCGCGGGCGAGCTCGGGCAGCTTCGCCGCACCGAAGACGAGCACGAAGATCGCGAGGATGATCAGCCACTCCGCCCCTTGGGGCATACCGATCAGGGGAAGCATCTGGGACCAACTCTCACTTCGAGGAACTGCCTGTCACACCCATCGTACGCCGCCGCTCATCGGTAGAGAGCCAGCGTCTCCTGTGCAGTTGCTGAGAACGACTCGCTGAACTGCCGGGGCGCCACGACCGAGGCGTGCGGTGCCAGGCGGAGCAGCAACCGCACCAGCCACCGCGGGTCGGCGACGGGCAGGTCGGCCTCGACGCTCCCGTCGGGGAGCGGCCGCACCTCCTGCATCGGGTAGTAGTGCGGCACCCAGTCGGCCTGCGGTCGCAGCAGCAGCGTCGCGACCGTGCCGCCTACCGGGGTCTCCCCGCTGAGGAGGCCCTCGGTCACCTCGCGCGGAGGCTGCGGGTCGGTCGCGATCGTCGTGTCGAGGACCGACGCCTCGGTGATCCGGTCGAGCCGGAACAGCCGCTCTCCCCCGGCGGTGTGGCACCACGCGTCGAGGTAGTGGAACCGGCCGTGGGGTACGACGCCCCGCGGGTCGACCACGCGCTCGGACAGCTCGTCGCGCGCCGGCACGTGGTAGGTCAGCCGCACCTGGCGCCCGTCGTCGGCCGCCCGCTGGAGGGCGTCGGCCAGGGCCACGAGCGCCACCTCGCCGGACCGCGGGTCGACCGCGATCCTGCGGTCGGCGGCGGCGGTCGCCGCGGCGGACTCGAGCTTGGCCAGCACCCGGTCGATGATGGCCTGGGTGTCGAGCGGCGAGACGTCGCGCAGGCTGTGGAGCGCGACCGTCACCGCCGAGGCCTCGGTCGGGCTCAGGCGCAACGGCCGCGCGAGGTAGTCGGCGTTGTCGATGCGGATCACCCCGTCGCTGACCGGCCCGGAGTCGGACTCGATCGCGTCGAGGTCGACGTCGATGAGGTCGTCGGGCAGCCCGCCCGGCAGGCCGCACATGAAGAGCACCTTGAGGTCGCCCAGCACCTGGGCGGGGGTGGTGCCGAGCAGCTCGGCCGCGTCGGCCAGGCGGACCTGGTCGCGATGGTGCAGGAACGGCACCAGGGTGAGCAGCCGGGCGACCTGGTCGCGGGCGCCGGGCGCTGGTGTCTGGGTCGACATCAGGCCACCGCCTCCAGGCGCGCCACGACCTCGGCACGGAGAGCGGCCGGCTCGACCAGCACCACGTCGGGGCCGTGGTAGAGCACCTCGTCGACCAGGCCGCGAGCGGGCCGGTCGAGCTCGACGCAGTCCCACGTCGTGCGGTCGTCCGGGCCGTCGACGCCCTCCTTCACGCGGGCCGCGCGCCGGCGGAAGCTGTGACCGGTGCCCTTGCGCACCAGCAGCACGGCGCGCTCGGCGGCGGGCACCGGGGCCAGCCGCTCGATCGTCTCACGCAGGTCGGTGTCGGGCGGGACGTCGTACGCCCTCGGGCCGCCGACCTTCTTCACCCCGCCCTGTACCCGGTCGAGCCGGAACACCCGCTCGGCGCCGCGGTCGGTGTCGAAGCCGACGAGGTACCACCGCCCGGACGTGCGCACCATCCCCCACGGCTGGAGGTGGCGCCGGCGCGACTCCGGCTCGTCGGGCCGCTGGTACTCGAACTCGATGCAGGTGCGGTCGCAGACCGCCTCCCAGCAGGTCGCGAACGCCGGCTCGTCGCCCGTCTGGCGCGGCTGGGCGATGTCGAGGGCGGTCAGGTCGACGTCGAGGCCGGCGGCGCTCAGCTTGCGGACGGCGTCGGTCGTCGCCTGCGCCATCGTCGCCTGCTGCCACACGCGTGAGGCCAGGCCGACGACCGCGGCCTCCTCCGGCGTCAGCTCGACGTCGGGCAGCGCGAACTCGTCGGGCGGGATCCGGTAGCCGACCTCGTCGTCGAACAGGGGGTCGAGCTGGGCGACCTCGACCGGGATCCCGAGGCTGCGCAGCTCCTCCTTGTCGCGCTCGAACATCTTCTCGAACGCGTCCGGGCGCGAGTCGGGGTAGAGCAGCTCGCGGATCCGGTCCTTGGCGATCGGACGGCGCTGCACGAGCAGCATGATGAGGAGGTTGAGCAGGCGCTCACTCTTGGGCGCGGGCATGTCCCCGATTCTGCCTGAGACCTAGGCCGTGGCGAGAACGTCGATGACGAAGTACAGGGTGTCGGTGCCCTTGATGCCGGCCTGGGAGTTGCCCTGCTTGCCGTAGCCGAGCTTCGGCGGGATCCGCAACAGCACCCGGCTCCCCACCTTCACGCCGACGAGGCCCTCGTCCCAGCCCTTCACCACCGCACCGGTGCCGATGGTGAAGCTCGCCGGCGACTTGTCGTCGTAGCTGAGGTCGAACGGCTTGTCCGCGTCGTAGACCTGGCCGATGTAGTTGGCGATGATCTCGTCGCCCTTCTCCACCGTCGGGCCGGTGCCCTCCACCAGGATCGCCTTCGTCAGGTCGGTCGCCTTCGCATCGGGTGCGGCCTCGGCACTGGAGTCCAGGCCGGTCAGGTCACCCTTCTCCTGCTCGATCTTCGGTGCCCAGCTGGGGGCCGCCTTCGACTTGCCCTTCGGCCCGTCGAGCGGCACCGCTTCGAGGTCGGCGACGACAGCGATGCCGTCCTCGTTGCCGACGTCGATACCGGTCAGGTAGAGCCCGGTGTCGCCCCACTCCTTCTTCACGTCGACCGTGAAGGCGAGGCGGGTGCCGGTCTTCATGCCGGACTTGACGTGCTCCTCGATGAGCTGGGTGATCAGGTCCTGCGCCTGCTGGGGCTCGACGTCCGTGCCGACCGTGAGGACGGAGGCACCCGTGTCGTCGCCGTAGGTGGAGTAGGACACGTCCCGGGAGAAGTCGTCGGAGACCGCGAAGTTGACCAGGAGCTGGTCGCCGTCCTTCAGCGCCGTGCCGTCACCCTCCTCGAGGACCTCGTCCTGGGTGTCGCCCGGCTTGAGGGCGGCCTTCCAGTCGAACGTCGGTTCCTCCCCCACGGGGCCCGAGATCGACACGGCGTCGAAGCCGCTCGCCTCCTTCACTCCGGAGGAGGCGTCGTCACCGCACGCCGTGAGCAGCGCGAGGCTGCAGAGGGCCACAGAGGCGAGTGCGGCAGGGCGGGTCAGTCGGCTCAGCACGCGCAAACCCTACAAGCCGAGCAGGAGGAAGCGTCACATGCCGTCGATCAGGCGCTGCACACGCTCGTCGTACGCCCGGAACGGGTCCTTGCAGAGCACCGTGCGCTGGGCCTGGTCGTTGAGCTTGAGGTGCACCCAGTCGACGGTGAAGTCGCGCCGGCGCTCCTGTGCCTTGCGGATGAACTCGCCGCGCAGCCGCGCCCGGGTGTTCTGCGGCGGCACCGACTTGGCCTCGAAGATCTTCAGGTCGCTGGTGACCCGGGTGACCGCTCCGCGCTTCTCCAGCAGGTAGTAGAGGCCGCGGTTGCGGTGGATGTCGTGGTAGGCCAGGTCGAGCTGGGCGACGCGCGGGTGGCTGAGTGGCAGGCCGTGCTTGGCGCGGTAGCGGTCGATCAGCTTCCACTTGATGACCCAGTCGATCTCGCGGTCGACCAGGCCGAGGTCGTCGGACTCCACGGCCTTCAGCGCGCGCTCCCACAGGTCCAGCGTGCGTTCGATGACGGGCGTGCTGATCGCGCGGCGATCGACGAAGTCGCGAGCCTTCTGGAGGTACTCGCCCTGGATCTCCAGGGCGCTGGCCTCCCTGCCGTTGGCCAGGCGCACCTTGCGGCGACCGGTGACGTCGTGGGAGATCTCGCGGATCGCCCGGATCGGGTTCTCCATCGTGAGGTCGCGCATCACCACGCCCTCCTCGATCATCCGGAGCACGAGGTCGCACGAGGCCACCTTGAGCATGGTGGTGGTCTCGCTCATGTTGCTGTCGCCGACGATGACGTGGAGGCGGCGGTACTTCTCGGCGTCGGCGTGCGGCTCGTCGCGGGTGTTGATGATCGGCCGGCTGCGCGTGGTGGCGCTCGAGACGCCCTCCCAGATGTGCTCGGCGCGCTGGCTGACGGAGTACGACGTCCCGCGCGGCGTCTGGGTGACCTTGCCCGCGCCCACGATGATCTGGCGGGTCACCAGGAACGGGATCAGCACGTCGGCCAGGCGGCTGAACTCGCCGGCGCGGCTGACGAGGTAGTTCTCGTGGCAGCCGTAGGAGTTGCCCGCGGAGTCGGTGTTGTTCTTGAAGAGGTAGATCTCGCCCGCGATGCCCTCGTCGTGCAGCCGCTGCTCGGCGTCGAGGAGCAGGCCCTCGAGCACCCGCTCCCCCGCCTTGTCGTGGGTGACCAGCTCGGTGACGTCGTCACACTCGGGCGTGGCGTACTCGGGGTGGCTGCCGACGTCGAGGTAGAGCCGGGCGCCGTTGCGGAGGAAGACGTTGCTCGAGCGGCCCCAGGAGACCACCTTGCGGAAGAGGTAGCGGGCGACCTCGTCGGGGCTGAGCCGACGCTGGCCCTTGAACGTGCACGTGACGCCGTACTCGTTCTCGATCCCGAAGATCCGGCGGTCCATGGAGCGAGCGTAGTCCCGAGGAGGTCGCCGTCACGGTCATCTCGGGTTGCTGTTTGGTCCCGATCCGGAATCTTCGGGCCCTGACGGGTACCGCCAGGGGCATGAACCCGATGACGCCGCTCTGGCTGGACCGACCTCGCGCCGCCCGTCCGTCGCTCCGAGGGGAGGCGTCGTACGACGTCGTGGTCGCCGGCGGAGGCATCGTCGGTCTGCTGACCGGGGTCCTCCTCGCCAGGGCGGGCCGCAGCGTCGCGGTGCTGGAGGCACGGCAGGTCGGGGACGGCACGACCGGCCACACCACGGCGAAGGTCAGCCTGCTGCAGGGCACGAAGCTGCGCAGGGCGCTCAGCACCAACCCGCCCTCGGTCGTGCGTGACTACGTCGCCGCCAACCGCGAGGGGCAGGCCTGGCTGCGCGAGTTCTGCACCGTGCACGGCGTCGACCACCAGGTGCGGCCGGCCTACACCTACGCCTCGACACGCGCCGGCGAGCTCCGCGCGAGGGCCGAGCTGTCGGTCGCGCAGCTCGCCGGGCTGGAGGCGACCTGGGAGGAGGCGACCGAGCTGCCGCTGCACGTGCGCGGGGCCGTCCGCCTTGCCGACCAGATGCAGCTGCACGCGATGGACCTCCTCGACACGCTCGCGGCCGAGCTGGTCGCCGAGGGCGGCGACCTCTTCGAGCACTCCCGCGTGACCGACCTCCATCACGGTGCGAGCGGCTCGGAGGTCGAGACCGACGAGGCGCGCCTCCGTGCCCGGCACGTCGTGCTCGCGACCGGCCAGCCCGTCCTGAGGCGCCACGGCTTCTTCGCGCGGCTGCACCCGCAGCGGTCCTACGCCGCCGCCCTGCGCTCGCCCTGGGCGCCGGAGGGCATGTACCTCTCGGCCGACCAGCCGTCCCGGTCTCTGCGCTCGCACCCGATCGCTGGCGGCGACGAGCTGCTCCTCGTCGGCGGCTACGGCCACACCACCGGCCGGGGCGAGGAGTCGGCGCACCTGGAGGAGCTGCTCGCCTGGGCGCGCGGCACGTTCGGCGGCGAGGTCACCCACACCTGGTCCGCCCAGGACCACGGCACCGTCACCGGGCTCCCCTACGTCGGACCGATGGTCCCGGGCCGTCACGACACCTGGGTGGCGACCGGGTTCGACAAGTGGGGACTGGCGGCCGCCCCCGCGGCCGCCCTCCTCCTGACGAAGTCGATCCTGGCCGAGCACGGCGCCGGCGAACGGCCGCCGTGGCACCGGGCCTTCAGCTCCTGGACCCCGCGCGAGGCGGTCGGCGTCGTGCGGGCGGCCCGCTACAACGTCGGCGTGGGCACCGAGCTGACGAAGGACGTCGTACGACGACGGTGGCGCGACGCCGCCCGCAGCGAGCGCCCGCTGAGCGGCGTCTGCACGCACCTCGGCGGGGCTGTGCAGTGGAACGACGCGGAACGCTCGTGGGACTGCCCCCTGCACGGCTCCCGGTTCGCCGAGGACGGTTCGGTGCTCGAGGGACCTGCGGTCTGCGGCCTCAAGAAGCTGGACCCCAAGGCCGGCGACTAGCGCAGAACCGTTATCGATCGTTAACCTGGGGACGTTGCTCTAGAAGCGGGCAGCTTGGATCGCGCTTGAAATCGGAGCCGCCATGCTGCACTCCCCCGTGAGCACACGATTCGTGACGACGGATCCCGACGTCGGCAGCGCCCGCGTCGCCGAGCTCTACGCGGACAACCGCCTCCGCGTGCGCGGCGAGCGCGACAGCTTCCGCTTCGAGCAGAGCCGTGACGACATCGGCGAGGTGCGGTTCGACCGGTTCGCCAACAGCCTCGTCACCGACTACACGGTCGACCCCCTCGGTCACGTGCTCATCGCGCGCATCGTCGAGCACCAGATGGAGATCTGGACCGACGGCACCCACCGTGTCCTCGGTCCCGGCGACGTGGCCCTGATCGCCCACCCCGACCGGGACTACTCGACCCGCCTGCACGGTGCCTCGATGCAGCTCATCGGCGTCGACACGTCGCTGCTCGACGCGGTCGCCGGCGGGGCGGCCTGGCGCGACCGCTTGCGCTACGAGACGCTCGACCCGGCACAGGTGGCCAAGTGGCACCGCACGATCGACTACGTCACCACCACGGTGCTCGACGAGTCCCTCCGAGACAGCGCGCTGGTGCTCGGAAGTGCCGGACGGCACCTCGCTGCGGTGCTGCTCGCCTCCTTCGGCGTCTCAGGCGCCGACACGGCGACGCAGGCCACCGCGCTGCCGAGCGTGGTACGTCGGGCCGTCGCCTTCTGCGACGAGAGCCCGGACCTCGACATCGGCGTCGCCGACATCGCGCGGACCTGCAACGTGTCCGTCCGCACCCTCCAGGTCGCGTTCCGACGGCACCTCGACACCACCCCGATGGCCTACCTGCGGCAGGTTCGTCTCGACCGGGTCCGCGCCGACCTGGTCGCCGCCGACCCGTCGCGGACGACCATCTCGAGGATCGCCGCGCGGTGGGGGTTCGCCGACCCGAGCCGGTTCACGGCGTCGTACCGCGCCGCCTACGACGAGTACCCCAGCGAGACCCTGCGACGCAGCTGACGGGTGGCGCCCCGGCTGCGCATTCGGTGCACAAGTGTGCGCTTCGTGCGCTACCGACGCAGGTCGCGCGCGCGTTGAATGCGGTTGTGTTGGACATCGCCAAGTGCAGGGAGCTCGACGCCGACCGCGTCGCCGGAGATCCCACTGATCGCGCCCTCCTCTCGGTGACCGAGCTGGCGGCCCGGCTCTGCGACGTGGCGCTGGCCGTCGTCAGCATCGACGGCGAGGACGACCTCCCCGGGTCGCTGGCCGACCCCGCAGCCGCCGCCGAGCGCGGCTACGCCTTCCACGTCACCGAGCCGCTCGTCGCGCGCGACGGTAGCGCGCTGGGCGTGCTGTGCCTGCTGTCGCACGAGTCGCGCGAGCTCACCGAGGAGCAGCGCGGCTCCCTGGCCGGCGTCGCCGCGCTGGCGAGCGACCAGGTCGCGCTGCGCAACCAGGCGCGCGAGGCCCGACGGACGGCCGACCAGCTCCAGGACGGGCTGATCAGCAACCGCACCATCGGGAAGGCGCTGGGCCTGATGATGGCGCAGTACGCCCTCGACGACGACGAGGCGTTCACCAAGCTCCGCAACCACTCCCGCGACCTCAACATGAAGATCCGCGACCTCGCCGAGCGGATCGTCGCCCACCACAACGGCGGGACCCGCTCGGCTCGGTGACGCGAGCCCCGTCAGAGCGGGGGCGCGATGGGCGGCTCGCCCTCCCCGGTCGTCCCGCCGTCGTCCGGCGCCGGCGTCTCGGGTACGTCGGGGGCCTGGCTCTCGACCGGTGCGGCCTCGGTGGGGCCACGGTCGCCGAGCAGCTCCTCGAGCCGAGCCGGACGGATGCGCGCGAACTTCCGCGGCTGGGTGCGGGTGCGGTCGAGCACCGCGACCTCGAGATCGGTCACGGGGATCACCCGATCGGTGGTCTGGCCACCCTCCGTCGCGTGCCCGAGCGCCGCAACGGTCACCGCGAGCGCCGCGTCGAGCGAGGCACCGTCCGTGTAGTGCTCGGCGAGGTAGGCCGAGACCGTGTCCGCGTCGCCCCCCATCACGGCATACCCGTGCTCGTCGGCGACGCGTCCCTCGTAGGTGAGGCGGTAGACCTGGTCGTCGCTGCTGTCCTCGCCGACCTCCGCCACGAAGATCTCCACCTCGTAGGGCTTCTCGCCGCCACTGGAGAAGATCGTGCCGAGCGTCTGCGCGTAGGCGTTCGCCAGCCCGCGACCGGTCACGTCGCGGCGGTCGTAGGAGTAGCCGCGCATGTCGGCCAGCCGCACGCCGGCGATCCGCAGGTTCTCGAACTCGTTGTAGCGACCCACCGCCGCGAAGGCGATGCGGTCGTAGATCTCCGAGACCTTGTGGAGTGCCTGCGACGGGTTCTCCGTGACGAACAGGACACCGTCGGCGTACTGCAGCGCCACGAGCGAGCGCCCGCGGGCGATGCCCTTGCGAGCGAAGTCGGCCCGGTCCTTCATCAGCTGCTCGGGCGAGACGTAGAACGGCATGCTCATCGCTGCGCCTCCCCACCCAGGAGCGGGGCGTTGGGCCCGTCGGGACGGTTCATCCGGCCGGCGACCACCTGGTCGGCGATCGCTGCGACGTCCGCGTCGGTGAGCTTGCGCCCGCCGTCAGCGGTGACCACGTAGACGACCGGGAAGATCCGGCGCGTCAGGTCGGGCCCGCCGGTCGCCGAGTCGTCGTCGGCGGCGTCGTAGAGGGCCTGGACGGCGAGCGTGACGCACTCGGCCTCCGAGAGGTCCTCGCGGTAGAGCTTCTTCATGGCCCCGCGCGCGAAGAGGGAGCCGGAGCCGACGGTGAAGAAGTGCCGCTCCTCGTGCCGGCCGCCCGTGACGTCGTAGCCGAAGATCCGTCCGACGCCCTCGTCGAGGTCGAAACCCGCGAACATCGGTACGACGGCCAGCCCCTGCATCGCCATGGCGAGGTTGGAGCGGATCAGCGCCGAGAGCCGGTTGGCCTTGCCGTCGAGGGAGAGGATGCTGCCCTCGATCTTCTCGTAGTGCTCGAGCTCGACCTGGAAGAGCCGCACCATCTCCACCGCGAGGCCGGCGGTGCCGGCGATGCCCACCACGCTGTACTCGTCGGCCGGGAAGACCTTCTCGATGTCGCGCTGGGCGATGACGTTGCCCATCGTCGCCCGCCGGTCGCCGGCCATCACCAGGCCGCCGGGGAAGGTCGCCGCGACGATCGTGGTGCCGTGCGGCGCGAGGTCACCCATGCTGCCCGCCGGGAGCGACTTGCGTGCCGGCAGCAGGTCGGGGGCGTGCTGCCCGAGGAAGTCGCTGAAGGACGAGGTGCCCGGCTGCATGAACGCGGCCGGGATCCGGGGCGAGTCCGTCACTGTCCACCCTTCTGGATGAACGACTTCACGAAGTCCTCGGCGTTGGTCTCGAGGACGTCGTCGATCTCGTCGAGGATCGCGTCGACGTCGTCGTCGAGGGCTTCCTTCCGCTCGGCGACGTCGGACTCGGGGGCGACCTGGGCCGCGTCCTGCTCCTCGCCGCTCTTGCGCGGCTGCTTCTGCTCCTGGGCCATGTCGGAGAGCCTAGCGAGTCGTCAACGGCTGAGGGCGGCGACAAGCGCCTCCGCGGTGTCGGAGGCGTCGATGAGGCCGCCCACGTGGGCCTTGCTGCCGCGCAGGGGATCCATCGTCGGCACCCGCTGCAGCGACTCCCTGCCGGGCAGGTCGAAGATCACGGAGTCCCAGGACGCGGCGGCCACATGGTCGGCGTACTTCTCCAGGCAGCGCCCGCGGAAGTAGGCCCGGGTCTGCTCCGGGGGCTCGGTCATCGCCCGCTCGACCTCGTCGTCGGTCAGCAACCGCTGGATCCGGCCGGCCTTGACCAAGCGGTGGTAGAGCCCCTTCTCGGGCCGGATGTCGGAGTACTGGATGTCGATGAGCTGGAGCTTCGCGTCGTCCCACTCGAGGCCGTCGCGCGAGCGGTACTGCTCCAGCAGCTTCAGCTTCGCGACCCAGTCGAGCTCGTCGGCCAGCGACATCGGGTCGCGCTCGAGCCGGTCGAGCACGTCCTCCCAGCGGGTGAGCACGTCGAGGGTCTGCTCGTCGGCGTCGGCGCCGAGGCGGTCCTCGACGTACTTCCGGGCCAGGTCGAGGTACTCCAGCTGCAGCTGGACGCCGGTCAGCCGGCGGCCGTCCGCCATGGTCACGGTCTGCTGCAGGGTCGGGTCGTGCGAGACCGACCGCAGGGCCGCGACCGGGGTGTCGACCATCAGGTCGGTCGCGATGAACCGGTCCTCGATCATGGCCAGGACGAGTGCGGTGGTGCCGATCTTGAGGTAGGTCGCGATCTCGGAGAGGTTGGCGTCGCCGATGATGACGTGAAGCCGGCGGTACTTCTCCGGGTCGGCGTGCGGCTCGTCGCGGGTGTTGATGATGGGCCGCTTCAGCGTCGTCTCGAGCCCGACCTCGACCTCGAAGAAGTCGGCGCGCTGGCTGATCTGGTAGCCCTGCTCCCGCCCGTCCTGGCCCTTGCCTACGCGGCCGGCACCGCAGATGACCTGCCGGCTCACGAAGAACGGCGTCAGGTGACGGACGATGTCGGCGAACGGCGTCGAGCGACGCATGAGGTAGTTCTCGTGGGCGCCGTAGGAGGCGCCCTTGTTGTCGGTGTTGTTCTTGTAGAGAACGATCGAGGGGTTGCCCGGCAGGTTCTGCGCGAGGCGAGCGGCATCGAGCATGACCTGCTCGCCCGCCTTGTCCCAGCGCACCACGTCGAGCGGGCTGACGACTTCGGGCGTGGAGAACTCCGGGTGGGCATGGTCGACGTAGAGCCGCGCGCCGTTGGTGAGGATCACGTTGGCCAGGCCGAGGTCCTCGTCGGTCAGCTGCGTGGGGTCGGCGACCTGCCGGGACATGTCGAAGCCGCGGGCGTCGCGGAGCGGCGACTCCTCCTCGAAGTCCCACCGTGCCCTTCGCGCTCGCACCGTCGCCGAGGCGTAGGCGTTGACGACCTGCGAGGAGGCGACCATCGGGTTGGCCGTGGGCACGCCCTGCACCGAGATGCCGTACTCGATCTCGGTGCCCATCACGCGCCGCACGCTCATGCCTTCAGCGTACGCGGGAGAGCCGATGGGCATGACGGGCGCGCCAAGCGGGTAGTGACGTGCAGGAGGAAACATGAGCACACATCGCGCGGTCGGCTCGACGACCGAGGGCAAGGCAGACCGAGCCAGGAACAACCCGGCGCTCGAGTGGCTGGCGAAGATCGGCACGGCGGTCTACGGCGTCATGTACGTCGTCGTCGGCTGGCTCGCCGTGCAGATCGCCTTCGGGGACTCCGCAGGGAAGGCGTCCGGGTCCGGAGCGCTGCGGGAGATCGCCCAGCAGCCGTTCGGTGAGCTGCTGCTCTGGGTCGCCTGCGCGGGGTTCGCCGCGCTGGTGGTCTGGAAGGGGTGCGAGGCCGTCGCCGGCTACCCGGACAAGGACGGCGGCGAGCGCGTCGCTGCGCGCGCGGGCTCCGGCGCGAAGGCGATCGTCTTCGCCGTGCTGGCCGTGGCCGCGTTCCAGACCGTCACGGGCTCCTCGGGCGGGGGCAAGAGCAAGGACAGCTACACCGCCGAGGTCATGAAGTGGCCGGTCGGGCCCGCCCTCGTCGTGGCGGTCGGGGTCGCGATCGCGGCCTACGGGCTCTTCAGCATCTACAAGGGCATCTCCGACAAGTGGCAGAAGAGCCTCGAGGCGGGTGGCCGCACCGGGGACATCGGCACCGCCATCACCGTGCTGGCGCGGACGGGCTACTCCGCGCGCGGCATGGCGTTCCTCGTCATCGGCGGCCTGTTCGTGTGGGCGGGCTTCTCGCACGACGCCCGGAAGTCCGGCGGGCTCGACCAGGCGCTCGTGACGCTGCGCGACGCCCCCTTCGGACAGGTGCTCCTCGTCGCCGTCGCCATCGGCCTCGCCTGCTTCGGCGCCTTCAACGTCGCGAAGGCCTGGTACCTCCGCCAGCGCTAGAGCTCGTCGGACCGAAGAACCCCTTGCCGCGTCGGGCCTACGGCACCCTGACCGGGGTCAGAGGTACTGGCCGGTGTTGGAGACCGTGTCGATCGAGCGGCCGGGCTCGGTGCCCTGCTTGCCGGTGATGAGCGTGCGGATGAACACGATCCGCTCGCCCTTCTTGCCGGAGATGCGAGCCCAGTCGTCGGGGTTGGTCGTGTTCGGGAGGTCCTCGTTCTCCTTGAACTCGTCCACGCAGGCCTGCAGCAGGTGCGAGACGCGGAGACCGCGCTGCTGGTGGTCGAGGAAGTCCTTGATGGCCATCTTCTTCGAGCGGTCCACGATGTTCTGGATCATGGCGCCGGAGTTGAAGTCCTTGAAGTAGAGGACCTCCTTGTCGCCGTTGGCATAGGTGACCTCGAGGAAGCGGTTCTCCTCCGTCTCGGAGTACATCCGCTCGACGGCCGCGCGGATCATCCCCGCAACCGTCGCCTGGGGGTCGTTGCCGAACTCGGCGAGGTCGTCGTCGTGGAGCGGGAGCGTCGGCGTGAGGTACTTGCTGAAGATGTCGCGCGCGGCCTCGGCGTCGGGCCGCTCGATCTTGATCTTCACGTCCAGACGGCCGGGCCGCAGGATCGCGGGATCGATCATGTCCTCGCGGTTGGAGGCGCCGATGACCAGCACGTTCTCGAGCAGCTCGACGCCGTCGATCTCGCTCAGCAGCTGCGGGACGATCGTGTTCTCCACGTCGGAGGACACCCCCGACCCGCGCGTGCGGAAGAGCGAGTCCATCTCGTCGAAGAAGACGATGACCGGCGTGCCGGCACTGGCCTTCTCCCGAGCCCGCTGGAAGACCAGTCGGATGTGGCGCTCGGTCTCGCCGACGTACTTGTTGAGCAGCTCGGGGCCCTTGATGTTGAGGAAGTACGACTTCCCCTCGGCACCGGTCTTGGCGGCGACCTTCTTGGCCAGCGAGTTGGCCACCGCCTTCGCGATCAGCGTCTTGCCGCAGCCCGGAGGGCCGTAGAGCAGGATGCCCTTCGGTGGCTTCAGCTCGTGCTCGGCGAACAGCTCGGGGTAGAGGTAGGGCAGCTCGACGGCGTCCTGGATCGCCTCGATCTGGTTGCCCAGACCGCCGATCGACTCGTAGGCGATGTCGGGGACCTCCTCGAGGACCAGCTCCTCGACCTCGGACTTCGGCACGCGCTCGTAGACGTAGCCGGCGCGCGAGTCGAGCAGCAGCGAGTCGCCCGCGCGCAGCGGGGCGTCGCGGAGCGGCTCGGCGAGGCGTACGACGCGCTCCTCGTCGGCGTTGGCGATCACGAGCACCCGCTCGCCATCGGCGAGCAGCTCCTTCATCATCACGACCTCGCCGACCGTCTCGTAGTCGAAGGCCGCGACGACGTTGAGCGCCTCGTTGAGCATGACCTCCTGGCCGCGCCGCAGCGCGTCGAGGTCGACGTTGGGGCTGACCGTCACCCGCAGCTTGCGGCCGCCGGTGTGGACGTCGACGGAGTCGTCCTCGTTGCGTTGCAGGAACGTGCCGAAGCCGGCCGGCGGCTGGGCCAGGCGGTCGACCTCCTCCTTGAGCTTGAGGATCTGGTCGCGGGCCTCGCGGAGGGTGCCGGCGAGGCGCTCGTTCTGCGCGGTCACGGCCGCGAGCGAACGTTGCGCGTCGGCCAGGCGCAGCTCCAGCGAGCGCGGACCGCCGCCCGGCGCGTCGCTCAGTCGGTGTCGCAGGTCGTGGATCTCCGCCTCGAGGTATCGGACCTGTTCCTCGAGCTCGTCACGGCTCTGTCGACGCCCATCGGCTCCCGTGCTCGACATCGGCGCACCTCCTGTCTCCGTCTCCGACCCTACTCGTCAGCCCCGCGCGGAAAAGGTCTCGACCACGGAGCGTCGGTCACGGATTCGTTGCGTCCGCGGGCCCGTCCGACCGGTAGCGGGCGGCGAAGTTCTTCAGGATGGTCATCGGATGCGACACCTCGACCGCCCGAGAGGCCGCGGAGAGGGCGTCCTGCTCCGAAGGGTCGAAGTAGCCGTAGCCGGCATAGACCGCGATGCGGGTCAGCACGCCCTCGAGGTCGAGCTCGGGGTGGAACTGGGTGGCGTAGACGTTGCGGCCCACTCGGAAGGCCTGGACCGGCGCGGCCTCGGACGTCGCCAGGGCCACCGCGTGGTCGGGCAGCCTGGAGATGGCCTCCTTGTGGCCGCCGTACGCCCGGAAGGATCGGGGCAGACCGGCGAACAGAGGGTCGGCCGCGCCGGCCTCGGTGAGCTCCACGCTCACGGGCCCGACGGGCTCCGGGTGGCTCCGGTCGACCACGGCGCCTTGGTGCAGACCGACGGTGCCGATGCCGTAGCAGGCGCCCAGGAACGGGTGGTCGCGTGCCACCACCTCGTCGAGCAGCCGCGCGAGGTCGGTCTCGGCCTGCACCTGCTCCGGGGACTTGCCCTCCTGCGGGTCCGACGCGGTGAACGCGCCCCCGCCGAGGATGATCCCCGACCACGCGTCCAGGTCGACCTCGCCCAGCGGAGCGGTGCCGAGCTCCACGCGCGGCAGGTCGGCCACCGTCGTACCGAGGAAGCGGGCGAAGGCCGCGTGCTCCTCCAGGGCCGCGCGCTCCTCGGTGCGGATCGACAGCAGCAGGAACGGCTTCCCTGCCGCCGTGCCCACCTCAGTCCTCCGCGTCGCCGGAGTCGACCTCCGGGGCGAGAGCATCGTCGGCGCGCGGCCCGGTGTAGTCCGGACCGTAGGCGCCCGGCGCCGGCCGGCGGGTCTTGCGCGGTGCGCGCTCCCCCGGCGCCATCCGGCGTGCGGTGACGAGGAAGGCGGTGTGGCCGATCATCTTGTGTCCCGGCCGTACAGCGAGGCCCTCCACGTGCCAGTCGCGCACCAGCGACTCCCAGGCGGCCGGCTCGGTGAAGCCCCCGTGCACCCGCACGGTCTCCACGAAGCGGGACATCTGCGTGGTCGTGGCGACGTAGGCGCACACGATGCCGCCGGGGCGCAGCGCGTCGGCCGCGGCGTCGAGGCAGTCCCACGGCGCGAGCATGTCGAGGATGATCCGGTCGCAGTGCTCCCCCGACCGCGGCAGCTCCTCGGCGAGGTCACCGATGGTGAGCCTCCAGGCAGGGTGCTGGGCCTCCCCCGCGCCGAAGAACTGGCCGACGTTCTTGCGCGCGACGTCGGCGAACTCCTCGCGACGCTCGTAGGACGACACCCGGCCGTGGGGGCCGACCGCACGCAGCAGCGAGCAGGTCAGCGCGCCCGATCCGACTCCGGCCTCCACCACGTGGGCGCCGGGGAAGATGTCGGCCATCGCGACGATCTGCGCAGCGTCCTTCGGGTAGACGACAGCGGCGCCCCGCGGCATCGAGACGACGAACTCCGACAGCAACGGCCGGAAGACGAGGTACTCCCCGCCCGCGGACGAGGCGACCGTGAAGCCCTCCTCGCGCCCGATCAGCTCGTCGTGGTCGAGGTGGCCACGGTTGGAGAAGAACCGCTTGCCTGCCTCGAGGCAGAAGTTGTGCTTGCGCCCCTTCCCGTCGACCAGGCGCACCCACTCGCCCTCGCGCAGCGGGCCACGGTGCACTCCGGACCACGCCTCGGCGGCGACGTCCCCGGCGTCTCCGGACGCGCCGGCATCGAGTTGGCTCACGGTCCGGACCCTATCCAGCCCGGATGGCGCGCTCCACGTCGGCGGTCGCCAGCACGCCGTAGATGGAACCGTCCGCGTCCATGAGGAGGTACTCGCTGGCGGGCGTCGTGCGGATCGCCTCGACCAGCTCGGAGCCGGTGATCGCCACCGGCAGGCGCAGCCCCGCCTCGAGCGTGCGGGTCACCACCGACGTGGCGACCCAGGGCCGCCGGTCGGCGGGCATCGCGCGCACCGCCGCTTCGTCGACGACGCCCACCGGTGCCCCGCCCGATGTCACGGTGATGATGCTGCCGGCCTGCGCCTCCTGCGCGCGGCGGAGCGCCTCCGCAAGCGGCAGGTCGTCGGGGACGGCGAGCGTACGGCGTGCGAGGTCGCGGGCGACCACGCGCGTGAGGCGCGACCGGATGCGGGCCGACATGATGGCCTGGGTCGCGCCGGACCACAGGAACATCGCGATGACGATGGAGAGCACGTAGTCGACGACGGTGGTCTGCACACCGAAGAACGCGGACTGCGCGACGGGGTAGAACAGCACCGCGACCGCGGTCACCCGGCCGCCCCAGCCGGCTGCGACGACGCCGGTCTCGACGTGCCCGGTCAGCTTCCACACGGCTGCTTTGAGCACCCGGCCGCCGTCGAGCGGCAGCCCCGGCACCAGGTTGAGCAGGCCGATCAGGATGTTGGCCCCGGCCAGGCCCTCCACGACGAGGAGGAGCAGGCCCTCGGGCGTGACGAACCACAGGCCCAGGGCGGCCGCGCCCACGACGAGCGAGGTCACCGGTCCGACGACCGCGATCCAGAACTCCTGGCGCGGGCTGCGCGCCTCGCCCTCGATCGCCGTCACGCCACCCAGGAAGTGGAGGGTGATCGAGTGCACCTGGAAGCCGTAGCGGCGCGCGGCCACCGCGTGCGAGGCCTCGTGGAGCAGGACGGCGCCGTAGAGAGCGACGGCGAAGACGACGCCCACGAGGTACTTCCAGGCGCCGAGGCCGGGCTCGATCTGGTCGACCCTCGGCGCCATCAGCACCGCGATCAACCCGGCGACCAGGAACCAGGACGACGAGACCAACACGTCGCTGCCGGCGATCGACCCGATCCGGAACGTCCCGGGAGGTCGCTGGGCACGACGCTCGGGCCGGTCGTCACCGGGATCGCTGGAGGACACCTTGGAAAGGCTATCCAACGCTGCCCCGGCCGGCCGCTTCGGCGCAGCGACGGGAGCAGTCCGGGCCGGTGTCGGTGGCGTCGCCTACCGTCGTCGACATGTCCACCCCGACCGTCCCCACCGGCATCGAGCCGATCGATCCCGCCGAGCGGGTCGGCACGCGGGTGGACGGCGTCGAGGTGCTCGGTGCGCTGTCCCCCTCGCGCGCGGGCGACTTCCTGGCCTGCCCGTTGCTCTACCGTTTCCGCACGATCGACCGGCTCCCGGAGCCGCCCTCGGTCGACGCGGTGCGGGGCACGGTCGTCCACAAGGTGCTCGAGGACCTCTTCGACCTGCCCGCCGCCGAGCGCACCCCCGAGCGCGCCGACGCGATGGTGGTGCCGTCGTGGGAGGCCGTCCGCGAGGCCGAGCCGGCTCTCGAATCGCTCTTCCCCGCCCACGACGAGGGCGCCGCCCTGGGCGCCTGGCTGGTGTCGTGCCGCGACGTCCTCGCGCGCTACTTCACGCTGGAGGACCCGCAGCGGCTCGAGCCGGCCGACCGCGAGCTCTACGTAGAGACGCTCACCGAGGCCAAGCTCCTGCTCCGCGGCGTGATCGACCGCGTCGACGTCGCCGCCGACGGCTCGATCCGCGTGGTCGACTACAAGACCTCGCGCTCACCGCGGGAGAGCTACGAGGGCAGTGCGCTCTTCCAGCTCAAGTTCTACGCGCTGGTCATCTGGCGGATGCGCGGCGTCGTGCCGAAGCGGCTCCAGCTCATCTACCTCGGCAACTCCGAGGTGCTCACCTACGACCCCGACGAGCGCGACCTGCTGGCGACCGAGCGCAAGATCCACGCGATCTGGGACGCCGTCCGCCTCGCCAAGGAGAGCGGTGACTGGCAGCCCAGCCCCGGCCCGCTGTGCCGATTCTGCTCCCACAAGGCTCTCTGCCCGGAGTACGGCGGCACCCCGCCGCCGTTGCCGGCGGGCCCGCCTCAGCCCGCGGAGGCCGCGTCGGTGCCGCTCTCGGGGTAGAGCACGCACGCGACCTCGACTCCCCCGGCCCTCCGCAGTGCGGGATCGACGCCGTCGTGGAACCGGATGCGCACCCCCGAGCCCTCGTCGGAGATGTCCTCCACGCCGGTCCAGATCGGGTCGTCCGGCACCTCGGCGCGCACACGGTCGAGGAAGGCGCGCGCCTCCCCGGCGCCCTGCCTCCCGAGCGTGGTCGACTTCGACGGCGTGTCGAAGTGGTCGATGTCGCCCACGACCGACTGCTCGGCGGCGTACTCCTCGGGCGTGCGGCGCGTCCAGTGCGCCTCGACCAGCGTGCGGAGGTCGCGCGACTCCCATCCGCAGGTCGAGGTCGCCTCGGGGCAGCGCGGGTGGAACGCGCATCCGAGCGGCGGCGCAGCCGCGTCGGGGATCTCGCCCCGCGGCAGGTCGCGGGGCATGTTCCGCGACGGGTCCGGGTCGGGGATCGCCTTGAGCAGGGCCTTCGTGTAGGGGTGACGAGGGTGGGCGAAGATCTCCTCGGTCGGACCGATCTCCACGATCCGGCCGAGGTACATGATCGCGATCCGGTCGCAGAAGTACTTCGCGCTGGCGAGATCGTGGGTGATGTAGACGTAGGTCAGGCCGAGGTCCTGCTTCAGGTCGAGCATCAGCTGCAGGATCTTCGCGCGCACCGACATGTCGAGCATCGAGATCGGCTCGTCGGCGACCAGCACGCTCGGGTCGGTGATGATCGCGCGGGCGATCACCACCCGCTGCTTCTGACCGCCGGACAGGTCGCGCGGGTACTTCTCGAGGAACAGCTCCACCGGGGAGAGGCCGACCCGCTCGAGCGCCTCGACGACCTTCACGCGGCGCTCGTCCGCCGAGCGCATGCCGTGGACGCGCAGGGCGTCACCGACCGCCTCCTCGATGGTCATCGCGGGGTTGAGGGCGGCGTTGGGGTCCTGGAAGACCATCTGGATGTGCCGGCGCAGGTCGCGCAGGTTGCGGTTGCTGAGCTGCGCCAGGTCCTGGCCCTCGAAGGTGATCGAGCCGCCGGTCGCGGGCGCCAGGCCGAGCAGCGCGCGGCCGAGGGTGGACTTCCCGCTGCCGCTCTCGCCGACGAGGCCGACCACCTCGCCGCGGCGCAGCGTGAGGTTCACGCCGTCGACGGCCTTGACGGTGCCGGCGTCGCGCCCGAACAGGCGCGCGAACGTGCTGCCGCGCAGCCCGAAGTGCACCGCCAGGTCGCGGACGTCGACGATCGTGTCCGCCCCGGTGGCCGACGGCGGGGTCGAGGTCTCAGGCTTCGTCGGCAACGGAGAGCTCCTCCTGCTTGAGCGGCTGCGTGCCGCCGTCCGGGATCTGGTCCTGCGGGCCGTTGAGCCAGCACTCGACCCGACCACCGCCGTGCCGCTCGATGTTGATCGGGTTCTTGGTCGCGCACACCGCCATCGCGTCGGGGCAGCGCGGGTGGAAGCGGCACCCGTCGGGCGGGTCCACGAGGTCCGGCGGAGCGCCCGGGATGTAGTTGAGACCCGTCGTCCGCAACGAGATCGTCGAGCGCAACAGCTCGCGCGTGTAGGGGTGCTGGGGGTTCTCGAAGACGTCGACGACGCGACCCTGCTCCACGATGCGCCCGGCGTACATCACCGCGACGCGGTCGCACGCCTCGGCGACGATCCCGACGTTGTGGGTGATGAGCAGCAGCGACGTGTGGAAGTTGCGGCGCAGGTCGTTGAGGATCTGCACGATCTGGGCCTCGACGAGCACGTCGAGCGCGGTCGTCGGCTCGTCCGCGACCACGAACGCCGGCCGGAGGACCAGCGCGAGGGCGATCATCAGCCGCTGCCGCATGCCTCCGGAGAACTCGTGCGGGTAGGACCGGTAGCGGGTCGGCGGGATGCCCATCAGCCGCAGGACCTCGAGGGCGCGGGCGCGGACCTCGTCCTTGGACAGGCCCGGCTGGTGCTGCTTGATCGACTCCTCGAAGTGCTGGGAGACCCGCATCAGCGGGTTCAGCCGGGTCAGCGGCTCCTGGAAGATCATGCCGAGCTCGTGGCCGCGCATCCGGTAGGCGTCCTTGGTGCGCATACCGAGGATCTCGCGCCCCTTGAACCACACCTCGCCGTCGCGCTTGGCCCCCTGCGGCAGCAGGCCCATCAGGCCGCGGCCCAGGGTCGACTTGCCGCACCCGGACTCCCCCACCAGACCGAGCGTCTCGCCCGGCGCGAGGTCGAAGCTCACGCCGTCGACCGCACGGATGGCGCCGCGGGTGGTGCCGTACCAGACGCGGACGTCGCGCGCCGAGATGACCGGCTCGCCCGGGTCGACCGGCTCCGTGATCTCCACGCTCACCGCTCCTCCTCCCGTGGGGTCATGACCACCGGCAGCAGCCGGCGGCGTCGCAGGGTCGGGTTGAGCGTCTCGTTGAGCCCCTCGCCGACCAGGGTCAGGCCCGTCACCAGCAGCACGATGGCCAGGCCCGGGTAGAGACCCGTCCACCAGACGCCGGAGCCCGCGTCGGCCAGCGCGCGGTTGAGGTCGTGGCCCCACTCGGCGGCGTCGGTCGACTGGATGCCGAGCCCGAGGAAGCCCAGGCCGGCCAGGGTGAGGATCGCGTCGGCGGCATTGAGGGTGCCGATGACCGGCACGCTCTGCACGACGTTGCCGAAGAGGTAGCGGCGCATGATCACGCCGTCGCTCGCGCCGATGGCACGCGCGGCTTCGACGTACGTCGCCTCCTTGGCGCTCACCGTCGTGTTGCGGACCACCCGGAAGTACTGCGGGATGTAGATCACCGACAGCGACAGCGACACCGCGAGCACGCCGCTGAAGCCACCCGGCGGGAGCTTGTTGGTCAGCAGGAACGCGAAGACGATCGCCAGCAGGAACGACGGGAACGCGAACAGCGCGTCCATCACGAGCACCAGGATCCGGTCGATCCATCCGCCGTAGTAGCCCGACACGAGCCCCACCGGCACGCCGACCGCGACGCAGATGACGATCGAGAGCACGACGACCTCGATCGCCGTACGGGCGCCCCAGATGGTGCGCGACAGCACGTCGAAGAGCAGCCGGTCGGTGCCGAAGAGGTGATCACCGGAAGGTGCCTGCCGCTTGACGAACTCGGTGCCGTGCGCCGATGTCTGGTCGAAGCCGTAGGGCGCCAGCCACGGTGCGAAGAGCGCACAGATGAGGAAGATCGCCGTGATCACCAGCCCGATGACGAGCATCCAGCGGGCCAGGCCGGCCGTCTCCGTGAACGGCCGGGCGAGAGCCTTGAGGACCTTGCGCATCAGTACCTCACCCTCGGGTCGATCAGGGCGTTGACGATGTCGACCAGGAGACTGATCAGCACCACCGCCACGGCGAAGATCGTGATGATCCCCTGCACCGCCCCGTAGTCACGGTCGTTGATGTAGTCGACGAGCTTCTTGCCCAGCCCGGGCCAGTTGAACGTCGACTCGGTGAGCACCGCGCCGCCGAGCAGCAGCGCGAACTGGAGACCGATCACGGTGATGACCGGCACGAGCGCGTTGCGGAACGCGTGTCGCCAGGTGACCTTGCTGCGGCCGAGGCCGCGCGCCTCCGCCGCCTCGACGTAGTCGCTCTGCAGGGTCTGGAGGATGTTGACCCGGACCAGCCGGATGAAGACGCCGCAGATCAGCAGGCCCAAGGTCGTCGCCGGGAGGACGAGGTGCTTCAGCACGTCCTCGATGGCCGTGCTGTCGCCGCTCAGGAAGACGTCGATGAGCAGGATGTGGGTCTTCGGCTCGACGGTGAAGACCGTGATCGGGCTCGCCATGCCGGAGGTCGGCAGGCCCAGGGGCTTGGCGACGTACGCCTGGAGCAGGAAGCCGACGAAGAAGATCGGCGCGGCGTAGCTCAGGATGCCGAATAGCCGGATCACCACGTCGGGCACCGAGTCGCGGAACCGTCCCGCGATCAGCCCGAGCGGGATCCCGACCAGCAGCGCCACGATGAAGGCGCACACCGTGAGGGCCAGCGTCGCTCCTCCGTTGTCGCGGACCACGTGCAGCACCGGCTGGTTGTCGCTGAAGGTGCGCCCGAAGTCGAGCCGGGCCACCGAGGAGAGGTAGTCCCAGTACTGGGCCAGGATCGGCCGGTTGAAGCCGAGCGCCTCGCGGCGCTGGTCGAGCGCGTCCTGGTCGAGCTTGCCGCCGAGCGCGGCCGACACCGGGTCACCGGGCGCCACGCGAAGCACGATGAAGACGAGGGTGAGGATCACCCAGATCATCGGGATGACGAGCAGCGTGCGCTGGAGGATGTAGCGCGGCAGCGATCCCGAGGCGGTACGAGTCATGTGTCGTGTCTCCTAGGCACGCCCGTGGGGAGAGAACCGACGGTCCTCTCCCCACGAGGTGCTCATGCGATCAGGAGTTCTTCGTCACCAGCCAGAAGCGGAAGATGAACGACGGGTCGAGGGTGTCCTCGACGCCCTCCATGCCCTTGCCGTAGACGCCGGTGTTCTGGCCCACCCACGAGGGGATGAACGGGACGTCGTTGGCGACGATGTCCTGCAGCTGGCCGAAGGCGTCCTCGCGAGCGGCGGCGTCGTCCGTGCCCTGCTCCTGGGTGACCAGGTCGTTGGCGTCCGGGTTCTTGTAGCCGTTCTGGAAGAAGCCGCCGTCGACGACGAACGGGGACAGGTAGTCGTCGGCGTCCGGGTAGTCCGGGAACCAGCCGAGCATCCAGAGGTCGTAGGCGCCCTCCTTGTAGATCGTCTGGTACTGCTCCCACTCGGTGCTCTTCAGCTCCACGTCGAACAGGCCGCTGTCCTCGAGCTGGCGCTGCAGCTCGTTGGCCTCGTCCTCGGCGCTCGGGCCGTAGTGCGTGGGCGTCCAGCCGACGGTGATCTTCACCGGCGTCTTGATGCCGGCGTCGTCGAGGATCTGCTTGGCCTTGTCGACGTCGGGCGTGCCGTACTTCTCCTGGAAGGAGTCCTTCTGCCCGGCGTAGCCCGGGGGCACGATCGAGTACAGCGGGTCGACGGTGCCGTCGTACGCCGTGTCGGCGATCGCGTCGCGGTCGAAGACCTGCGCGGCGGCCTGCCGGACGGCGGCCTCCTTGCCGATCCCCTTGTCGACGCGCCACACCCAGTAGCGGATCTCCGAGCCCTTGCCGGAGGCGACGGTGACGTCGCTGTTGCCCTGGAGGTCGGCGATGTCGGTCGGCGCGAGGCTGCGCCACGCCACGTCGACCTCGCCGTTCTCGACAGCCAGCTTGAGGGCCGAGGGCTCCGAGTAGTACTTCACGAAGACCTGGGAGGCGCCACCGGTGTTGTCGCCGGTGTAGTTGTCGTTGAGCTCGAGCACGGCCTGGTCACCGGCCTTGTACTGGCTCAGCTTGTAGGGCCCGGAGCCGATGATCTTGTCGTCGTCGAGCTTCGCGTCCATCGGGAACTCGTCCTCGTCGACGATCGCCGCGGCGCCGGGATAGGTCAGCACGTACTGGAACGTGGTGTCGGCGTGGTCGAGGTGGAAGACGACCGTCTGGTCGTCGGGCGTCTCGATCGCGCCGTCGGTCAGGGTGACGGTGCCGTCGTCGGCCGTGTCGGTGATGCTGCCGAGGAGGTAGATCGCCGCGCCGTTGGGGTCCTGGATGTTGATGGCGCGCTCGAAGCTGTACTTCACGTCGGACGACGTGAGGTCGTCCCCGTTGGAGAACTTCAGCCCGTCCTTGAGCTTGCACGTCAGGGTCTGCGGGTCGTCGTAGGTGCACGACTCCGCGGCGTCGCCGACGATGTCGGTCGAGTTCGCCGGCACCGTGACGAGGGTCTGGTAGAGGTTGTACTCGAGCGTCGAGGAGCCCAGGTCGTAGGACCCGGCAGGGTCGAGCGCCGTCACCGAGTCGGTCGTGCCGAGGATCCACGGCTCACCGCTACCACCCTTGGCTCCGCCGCCACCGCCGTCGTCGCTGTCAGACCCGCCGCAGGCAGCGAGGCTCACGGCGAGGGTTCCCGCTCCGACGAGCGCGAAGATCTTCCGCTTCACGTGCTGTCACCTCAAGATCAGTCACTACGGCGCCCGCTGGTCGGGAGCCGACTCCGTGCGGAAGATACTCCGGGGAGCAGAGAGGGGCTAGGGAAGATCCCTCGCGGCTATGTCTCGATCCGGCAACGTTTTCAGTGCGTGAGGCGTCACCCCGACGAGCGAATCCACGAAGGTACGGCGCTCCCCCGGCGGCACCTCGACGTGGTTGGGGACGACCAGCACCTGGCATCCGGCGGCCGCCGCGGAGGTGGCGCCCGTCGGTGAGTCCTCGATCGCGACGCAGTCCTCGGCCGCGACACCGAGGGCCGCCGCGGCGGTCAGGTAGGGCTCCGGGTGCGGCTTCCCCCGGTCCACCTGGTCGCCGGTCACGACCACCCGGAAGGTCTCCGGCGGCAGGTGCTCGAGGATCGGCGCGACGAAGCGCTGGTAGGACATCGTCACCAGCGCGCACGGGACGCCGGCGTCGTTGAGCGCGAGCAGCAGCTCGCGGGCGCCCGGGCACCACGGCACGGCGTGCTGCACCCGTGCCACGACCCCGTCGAGCAGCCGGTCCACGATCTCCTCCGGCGTCAGCGGGAGGCCCATGTGCCGGCGGATGTACTCCCCGGAGTAGAGCAGGCTGTTGCCGACCAGGTGCTGCGCGTCGGCGGTCGTCCAGGTGGCGCCGTGCTCCTCCGCCAGCGCCACCTCGGTCGCCATCCAGTAGGGCTCGGTGTCGACGAGGGTCCCGTCCATGTCCCACAGGACCGCTTTCGGTGGTCGAGGAGGTCGCGCAGCGACCGTCTCGAGACCCATCAGTCCTCCGGGTCGTAACCGAGGTTGGGCGAGAGCCACCTCTCGGCCTCGGCCAGGGTCCAGCCCTTGCGCTCGGCGTAGTCGGCGACCTGGTCGCGCCCGAGCCGGCCCACGACGAAGTACTGGGCATCGGGATGGCTGAAGTAGAGGCCGGACACGGCGGCGCCGGGCCACATCGCCATCGACTCGGTGAGCTGGATCCCGGTGCTGGCCTCGACGTCGAGCAGCTCCCAGATGGTCTGCTTCTCGGTGTGGTCGGGGCAGGCCGGGTAGCCGGGCGCCGGGCGGATGCCCGTGTACTTCTCGGCGATCAGGTCCTCGTTGCTCAGCTGCTCCTCCGGCACGTGCGCCCAGAACTCGGTGCGCACCCGCTGGTGCAGCCGCTCGGCGAACGCCTCGGCCAGCCGGTCGGCCAGGGATTCGAGGAGGATCGCCGAGTAGTCGTCGAGCTCCTTCTTGAACGCCATGATCCGCTCGGTCGTCCCGATGCCGGCGGTCACCGCGAACGCGCCGATCCAGTCGCCGTCGGTGACCCCGCTGCCGATCGGTGCGACGTAGTCGGCGAGCGACCGGTTCGGGACGCCGTCACGGTGCTGTCCCTGCTGGCGCAGGTGCCGCAGCGTCGTGCGTACGGCGGCCCGCGACTCGTCCTCGTAGACGACGACGTCCTCACCCGTGCTCGCGGCCGGGAACAGGCCGTAGACGCCGTTGGCCGTCAACCACTTCTCCTCGACCAGCCGGTCGAGCATGACCTGGGCGTCGTCGTACAGCTTGCGGGCGGCCTCGCCGTGGGTGGGGCTGTTGAGGATGTCGGGGAACTTGCCCTTCATCTCCCAGGCGTTGAAGAACGGCTGCCAGTCGATGTACTCGCGGAGCTCGCTGAGGTCGTAGTCGGCGAGCACGTGCACGCCGGTCGTGCGCGGCTGCGGGGGTGCGTAGCCGTCCCAGTCGATCGGAGACCTGTTGTCCTGGGCGTCGGCGAACGACAGCTGCGGTCGGTCGGACTTCTGGGAGTGCCGGGCGCGCAGGGCGTCGTAGTCGGCCTTCAGGTCCTCCAGCAGCTTCGGGCGCTGCTCGTCGGAGAGGAGCGTGGCCGCCACCGGCACCGAGCGCGAGGCGTCCTTGACCCACACCACCGGGCCGTCGTACTTGCGGTCGACCTTGACCGCCGTGTGGGCGCGCGAGGTCGTCGCACCGCCGATCAGCAGCGGGATGTCGAAGCCCTGGCGCTGCATCTCGGTCGCCACCGTGACCATCTCGTCGAGCGACGGGGTGATCAGCCCGGACAGGCCGATGATGTCGGCCTTGTGCTCGATCGCGGCGTCGAGGATCTTCTGCACCGGCACCATCACGCCGAGGTCGATGACCTCGTAGTTGTTGCACTGGAGCACGACGCCGACGATGTTCTTGCCGATGTCGTGGACGTCGCCCTTCACGGTCGCCATGACGACCGTGCCGTTCGTGTCCTTCTCGCCGGCCGTGCCGAGCTCGGCCTTCTCCTGCTCGATGAACGGGATCAGGTAGGCCACGGCCTTCTTCATCACGCGGGCCGACTTCACGACCTGTGGCAGGAACATCTTGCCGGCGCCGAAGAGGTCGCCGACCACGTTCATGCCGTCCATCAGCGGACCCTCGATGACCTCGATCGGCCGGCCGCCGCGGTCGGCGATCAGCTGGCGCAGCTCCTCGGTGTCGGCCTCCACGTGGGCGTCGAGGCCCTTCACCAGCGCGTGGGTGATGCGCTCGCCGACGGGCAGCGCGCGCCACTCCTCGGCAGCCGCCTCGGCGACCTCGCCCGTGCCACGGTGCTTCTCGGCGAGCTCGAGGAGCCGCTCCGTCGCCGCGAGCGAGTCGTCGGTGCGGTTGAGCACCACGTCCTCGATCGCGTCGCGCAGCTCGGGGTCGATCTCGCTGTAGGGCACCAGGGCGCCCGCGTTGACGATGCCCATGTCGAGGCCGGCCTCGATCGCGTGGAAGAGGAAGACCGCGTGGATCGCCTCGCGCACCTGGTTGTTGCCACGGAAGCTGAAGCTGACGTTGGAGATGCCGCCGGAGACCTTGGCGCCCGGGAGGTTCTGCTTGATCCAGCGCGTGCCCTCGATGAAGTCGACGCCGTAGCTGGCGTGCTCCTCGATGCCGGTCGCCACGGCGAACACGTTGGGGTCGAAGATGATGTCCTCGGGCGGGAAGTCCACCTCGTCGACGAGGATCCGGTAGGCCCGCTCGCAGATCGCCTTGCGCCGCTCGAGGTTGTCGGCCTGGCCGTCCTCGTCGAACGCCATGACGACCGCGGCCGCGCCGTACTTCTTGCACAGGCGGGCCTGGGCGCGGAACTCGTCCTCGCCGGCCTTCATCGATATCGAGTTGACGATCGGCTTGCCCTGGACGTTCTTCAGGCCGGCCTCGATGACCTCCCACTTCGAGGAGTCGACCATCACCGGCACCCGGCTGATGTCGGGCTCGGAGGCGATCAGCTTGAGGAAGCGGTCCATCGCCGCGACGCCGTCGATCATCCCCTCGTCCATGTTGACGTCGATGACCTGCGCGCCCGCCTCGACCTGCTGGGCCGCCACGGAGAGCGCGGCGTCGTAGTCGCCGTCCTTGATCAGGTTGCGGAACTTGGCGGACCCGGTGATGTTGGTGCGCTCGCCGACGTTCACGAAGAGGCTGTCCGCAGTGATGGTGAACGGCTCGAGGCCGGACAACCGGAGTGCGGGCTGGGCCTCCACGGGCTCGCGACGGGTCTTGCCCTCGACCGCCTGCGCGATCGCGGCGATGTGTGCGGGCGTGGTGCCGCAGCAACCGCCGACGATGTTCACGAACCCGGCCTCGGCGAACTCCGCGACGACGCCCGCGGTGTCGGCCGGCGCCTCGTCGTACTCGCCGAAGGCGTTGGGGAGGCCGGCGTTGGGGTAGGCGGACACGAACGAGTCGGCCAGCCGCGACAGCTCGGCGACGTAGGGCCGCATCTCCTTGGCACCGAGCGCGCAGTTGAGGCCGACGGCCAGCGGCTGGGCGTGGCGCACGGAGTCCCAGAACGCCTCCGTGACCTGCCCGGACAGGGTGCGACCGGACGCGTCGGTGATGGTGCCGGAGATGACCACGGGCCAGCGCCGCCCGGTCTCCTCGAAGAGCGTCTCCACCGCGAAGATCGCGGCCTTGGCGTTGAGGGTGTCGAAGATCGTCTCGATGAACAGCAGGTCCGCCCCACCGTCGACCAGGCCGCGTGCGGCGGTCAGGTAGGCGTCGACGAGCTGGTCCCACGACACGTTGCGCGCGCCCGGGTCGTTGACGTCGGGACTGATCGACGCCGTCCGCGTCGTCGGGCCGAGCGCGCCCGCGACGTAGCGGGCGCGGCCGGTCTCCGCGGCCACCTCGTCGGCGACCCGGCGGGCCAGCAGGGCGGACTCGTGGTTGAGCTCGTAGGCGAGCTCCTCCATGCCGTAGTCACCGAGCGAGACGGCGTTGGAGTTGAACGTGTTGGTCTCGACGATGTCGGCACCGGCCTCGAGGTACTCCCGGTGGATGCCGGCGATGATCTCGGGCTGCGTGATCGAGAGCAGGTCGTTGTTGCCCTGCAGGTCGGACGGCCAGTCGGCGAAGCGCTCCCCGCGGTAGCCGGCCTCGTCGGGCCGGTCCCGCTGGATCGCCGTGCCCATGGCGCCGTCGAGGATCACGATCCGCTCCCGCAGCAGTGCGGTCAGCTCGTCGGTCGCGTCCGGCCGCCAGTCACGGGGTGCCGCTGCCATGTCACATCCCTTCCGTCACGGAAGGCGCCCTTGCGAATGACTCACCGAGCGTGGCGGGCCTCCCTCGGGGGTCGGTCCCGTTGCAACGCCTCTCGGCAACATCGATCTTAACTGTCGGGCCAGGCGCCCAGGCCATTTCCCATAGGGTGAACGCGTGATGGAGATCGAGGACACGCCGGAGCTCGTACGGCCGGTGGTGATCGCGGCGTTCGAGGGCTGGAACGACGCCGCCGAGGCGGCTTCGGGCGTGGTGGACCACCTCATGAAGGTGTGGGACGCGCGCGTCGTCGCCGCGATCGACCCCGAGGACTACTACGACTTCCAGGTCAACCGGCCGACCGTCGGCGTCGACGACAACGGCTTCCGCAAGCTGACCTGGCCGAGCACCCACATCGCCGTCGCCTCGCCCCCCGAGCTCGACCACGACGTCATCCTCGTGCGCGGGATCGAGCCCAACATGCGCTGGCGCGGGTTCTGCGCCGAGGTGCTCGCCTGCATCGACGACCTGGGTGCAGAGCTCGTGGTCACGCTGGGCGCGCTCCTGGCCGACTCCCCGCACACCCGGCCGATCCCCGTGACCGGCACGGCGACCGAGCCCGACCTGGTCGACCGGATGAAGCTCGAGCAGTCCACCTACGAGGGGCCGACCGGCATCGTCGGGGTGCTCCAGGACGCGTGCGTGAAGCTCGACATCCCGGCGGCGTCCTTCTGGGCGGCCGTGCCGCACTACGTGGCGCAGCCCCCCTGCCCCAAGGCGACGCTGGCCCTCATCGGCCAGGTCGAGGACCTGCTCGAGGTCAGCATCCCGCTCGGCGACCTCCCCGAGGACGCCCGCGCCTGGGAGCGCGGCGTCGACGAGCTCGCCGAGGAGGACGAGGACATCGCCGACTACGTGCGGTCGCTGGAGGAGACCCGCGACACGGCCGACCTGCCCGAGGCCTCGGGCGAGGCGATCGCGCGGGAGTTCGAGCGCTACCTCAAGCGCCGCGGCGACGAAGGCTAGCTGCTAGAACGACAGGCCGAGCGCGGCGTCGACGACGAGCAGCAGCGTGGCCGCAGCGTCGGGATCGCTGTTGTCGGCCAGGCGACCCTCCCCGCCGAGCGTCGCGTCGACCCACCGGTCGATCGCGGACGTCGCGCGCGGCGCGTCGAGGTCGTCCGCCAGCGCGGACAGCACCTCCGAGACCACCGGCTCGGCGGCCGCGCCGGCGCCCAGCGCGAACGCCCGGCGCCAGCGGTCGACGTCGTCGACGGCGGACCACAGGATCTCGTCGGTCCACTCCCAGTCGTCGCGGTAGTGGTGGCGCAGGAGCGCCAGCCGGATCGCCATCGGGTCGATGTCGCTGTTGCGCAGCGCCGAGACGAAGACCAGGTTGCCGCGCGACTTCGACATCTTCTCGCCGTCGTAGCCGACCATGCCGGCGTGCGCGTAGGCCCGGGCGTACGGCGCCCCGGTCGCCACCTGCGCGTGCCCGGCACACATCTCGTGGTGCGGGAAGATCAGGTCGCTGCCGCCCGCCTGGACGTCCATCGTCGCCGCGCCGAGGTGCTCCAGCGCGATCGCCGCGCACTCGATGTGCCACCCCGGCCGGCCGCGGCCGAACGGGCTGTCCCAGGCCGGCTCGTCGGGGCGCTCGCCGCGCCACACGACGCAGTCGAGCGGGTCCTTCTTGCCCGCGCGGTCGGGGTCTCCCCCGCGCTCGCCGAAGAACCTGAGCATCGTCTCGCGGTCGTAGCCCGACTCGTCGCCGAACGCCGGGTCGGCGGAGACCGAGAAGTAGAGGTCCTGCTCGACCTGGTAGACCGCCCCGGCGGCCTGCAGCCGCTGGATCAGCTCGATGACCAGCGGGATCGACTCGACGGCGCCGACGAACGCTGCGGGGGGCAGCACGCGCAGCGCCTGCATGTCCTGGCGGAACAGCTCGGTCTCGCGCTCCGCGAGCTCGACCCAGTCGACACCGACCTTCGTCGCTCGCTCCAGCAGCGGGTCGTCCACGTCAGTGACGTTCTGGACGAAGCGGACGTCGTGGCCCGCCGTACGCCAGGCGCGGTTGAGCAGGTCGAAGGCGATGTAGGTGTTCGCGTGGCCCAGGTGCGTCGCGTCGTAGGGCGTGATGCCGCAGACGTAGAGCCGGGCCGGGCCTTCGGGCGTCGTGACGACCTTCTCGCCCGACGCGGTGTCGTGCAGGGCGACCGGCGGGCCGACCGCGGGCAGGGTCGGGATCTCGGGGCCGGTCCACGCTCGCATGCGGCGATCGTATCTGCGGCAGCCATCGCCCACCGCCTCGGTCCGGCCGCTCGGCCGATCCACCTCAGAAGGGGGGCCAGGGGATGCTGGGCCAGCCGCCGCTGGGGCCTGGCAGGACACCACGGGCGAGCAGCCTCTCGCAACGGCGCTCGAGAGCGTGGATCTCCAGGTCGGTGAGGTGGTCGGCAAGACGTGCGCCCAGGTCACCCCGCACCGCCGTGAGTACGGCGTGCAGGCCCGTCGTCTCCGCGTCGGTGAGCGGACTCCCCGCCCATCCCCACAGCACGGTGCGGAGCTTGGGCTCGTGGTGGAGGGTGACGCCGTGGTCGACGCCGTAGCGGTGGCCACCCGGCACCGGGAGCACGTGGCCGCCCTTCCGGTCGGCGTTGTTCACGATCACGTCGAAGACCGCCATCCGCCGCAGCGGCTCGGAGTCCTCGTGGACCAGGGTGACGTCGCGGTCGCGGTCGTCGACGCCGTCGAAGACGGCGAACCACCCGTCCGGCACCTGGCCGGACCGGACCAGGGTGACGGCGTCCTCGTCGGCGTCGACGGTCTGCCACTCCTGCAGCATCCCGCGACCGTGCGGGCCATCGCCGCACCACGTGCGCGGCACCACGTCCCAGCCGAGCGCCTCGCTGACCAGGTAGGCGGCCACCTCGCGGTCGGCCAGGGTCCCGTCGGGGAAGTCCCAGAGCGGCCGCTCCCCCGCGATCGGCTTGTAGACGACCTCGCGGCCGTCGAGCTCGGCGAGGAACGTCGCGTTCGACGCGGGCATGATCCGCCCGCGCAGCTCGAGCACGCCCCCCGGTGCCTCCATCACCCCGACTACTCCGCGCGGCGCTTGAAGCCGTTGGCCCGCACGCAGAGGTGACCGTCGGGGTCGATGGGCTGACCGCAGAACGGGCAGTCGGGGCGTCCCGCGCCGATCACCCGCTCGGCACGCTTCACGAACGCCCGGGCGTGACCGGCGTCGATGCGGACCACGAAGACCTCGGACGGTTCCTCGGCCTCCGCCTCGACCTCGACGTCGTCGGTCAGGCCCACCAGCTCCTCGCCGACGGGGAAGACCTCGATCACCACCCGCTCGGCCTGGGGGTCCCACGACAGCGTCATCGTGCCCGCGCGGAACTCCTCGGCGATCGGCAGCTCCAGCGGGTCCTCGTCGGCGAGCCCGATCGGCGCGACGGCGGGCACGACCGCGTCGGTGCTGGTCTCGGTCATCACCTCGTCGAGCAGCTCGTCGATGCGCTCGGCGAGCGCCGCGACCTGCTGCTTCTCGAGCGCGACGCTGACGAGGCGCGCACCCTCCCGGGCCTGCAGGAAGAAGGTGCGGGCGCCCGGCTCTCCGACAGTGCCGGCGACGAAGCGCTCGGGCGGGTCGAATGCGTGGACGATCGGCATGCGATCAGCCTACGAGCCCTCGGTTACGGGCTCGGGGCCGGAACCCCCACCCACGGCGGCACCCTTGCGCCGAGCCCGCTTCGCCGCGGGCCGGTTGAGCCAGGAGAGGTCGCCCGCCTGGGTGTTGGTCGCCAGCACGTAGGGCCGGTCGGCGGTGTACTGCACGACCGAGATCGACGCCGGGTCCACGTTGATCCGCTGGAAGAGGTCCAGGTGCATCCCCAGCGCGTCGGCGAGGACGGCCTTGATGACGTCGCCGTGGCTCACCGCGACCCAGACCGCGCCCGGCCCGTGCTCCGCCTCGACCGCGGCGTCCTGCCGCCGTACGGCGTCGACCGCGCGGTGCCACATGGCGACCATCGACTCCCCGCCGGGGAAGACCGCGGCGGACGGCTGGCGCTGGACGGTCGCCCAGAGCTTCTCCTTGGCCAGCTCGCGCAGGGGCCGGCCCTGCCACTCGCCGTAGTCGCACTCCGCGATGCCGCGCTCGGTCGCGGCCCGAAGCCGCGTCGCCTGCGCGTCGACGACGGCCTTCGCCGTCTGCTTGCACCGCTCCTGCGGACTCGTCACGAGCCGGGCGAGCGGTACGGCGCCGATCCGTTCCGCCGCCGCCCGCACCTGCTCCTGGCCGCGCTCGTCGAGCCGGATGCCCGGGAGTCGACCGGCGAGCACGCCGGAGGCATTGGCCGTCGTACGGCCGTGTCGCACCAGGAGAACCGTCGCCACGGACGCGAGCGTAGCCACTACCGTTGCAGCGTGATCGTCGACAGCGCCGTCTACCGGCAGGGATCCCGACTCCCCGTCGACTGCCGGGTCCACGACTATGCCGCCCTGCGCGACGCAGCTCGCGGCGGCGAGCACGACTTCGTCTGGGTCGGGCTCTACGAGCCCAGCCACCTCGAGCTGGAGGACATCGCGCAGGCGTTCGGTCTGCACCCGCTCGCTGTCGAGGACGCCGTGGTCGCCCACCAGCGCCCGAAGCTGGAGCTCTACGAGGACAACCTGTTCCTCACCCTCAAGACGCTCTGGTACGTGGACGAGGACGACGCCGTCGAGACGGGCGAGATCAATCTCTTCGTCGGCGAGGACTTCGTGATCACCGTGCGCCACGGCCGCGGCTCACAGCTGGCCGACGCCCGTCACGAGCTCGAGGGCAAGCAGTCGGTGCTGAGCCACGGCCCCTCCTCGGTGGTCTACGCCGTCTGCGACACCGTCGTCGACGGATACCTCGCCGTGATGGAGGAGCTCCAGATCGACGTCGACGAGGTGGAGACCTCGGTCTTCTCCGAGGAGCGCACCAACGACGCCGGCCGCATCTACACGCTCAAGCGCGAGCTCGCGGAGGTGCGCCGCGCGGTGCTCCCCCTGCGCGAGCCGATGCGCCGCTTCACGGTCGGCGCGGTGCCGGGCGTGCTGCCCGAGGCCGGGCCGTTCTTCCGCGACGTCGGCGACCACCTCTCCGTCGCGGCCGAGCAGATCGACACCCTCGACTCGCTGCTCTCCACCGCGTTCGACGCCCACGTCGCCCGCATCCAGGTGCAGCAGAACGACGACATGCGCAAGATCTCCGCCGGCGCCGCGCTGATCGTGGTGCCGACGCTCATCGCCGGCGTCTACGGCATGAACTTCGAGCACATGCCCGAGCTCGGGTGGACCTACGGCTACCCGTTCGCGGTGGCGCTGATGATCGTCACCGTCAGTGCGCTCTGGATCTGGTTCAAGAGGTCCGGCTGGTTCTAGAGCTGGCCGCGCGCCGACCGACGTACCTAACCCGTCGCGGGCGGCGGCGCTGAGCGGTCGGACCGAGGCGAGGAGACACTTGGGTACGTCCGTTCGCGCCCCAGCTCGCGATGACCGTCAGCCACCCACGTCCGCGGCGCTCACGACGGTCGCACGCACGCGAACATCACGGTGCGGATGCGCCGCTCGGCGAGGTTGGTCACCTGGTTGGCGGCCATCTGGGCGAACGAGTCGCCCAGGAACGTGGCGAACGTGACGGGCGGAGGTCCCTGCTGCTGGCTGCGGGCCCGCAGCTCCTGGAACCACCTGAGGCTCTCGTCCGAGGAGTCGGTCTCCGACACCACCTCGAAACCCGCCGCCGGCAACAGCGCGCGCATCTCCTGCGGTGTCGCGAGGAAGCTCGTCGAGGTGTCGTGGGCCCAAGGGACCGGGTACCGGACCTCGCCGCCCTCGCCCTGCAGCACGTCGTAGACGACGAACCGTCCTCCCGGCCGGACCACGCGGAAGGCCTCGGCGTAGAGCGCCTCCTTGTCGGCGATGTTCATCGCCACGTGGATCGTGAGCGCCGCGTCCGCCGCCGCGTCCGGAAGGTGGGTGGCGGTGGCGTCCCCGACGTGGAAGCGGGTGAGGTCCGACATGCCCGTCCAGTCCGAGAGCGCGGTCGCCACCTCACAGAACTCCGGCGTGAGATCGACTCCGGTCACCGTGCAGCCCACCACCTCGGCGACGGTCCGCGCCGGACCACCCAGGCCGCTGCCGAGGTCGACCACCTGGGAACCGGCATCGACGGCGAGCGCCTCGACGATCTCCAGCGTCGCGGAACGACCCCGGATGTGGAACTCGTCCACCGGAGCGAGGTCGGCAGGTCGCAGGGCGGACCGGTCCGCACCGGAGGCGTCGAGGGCGGAGCCGATCGCCGCCACGAGCCCGCCCGGGCCGCTGTAGAACCTCGAGACCGGGTCCATCCGCCCATCGTCGCACCGACGGTCGACGGCGTCGACCGGTGCGTCGCGAGACCGCGACCTGGCGGAGCCCGCGCTCAGGCGCTGAGCACGCCCGCGGCGAGCAGGGCGATCACGCCGGCACCGAGCAGCACCCGGTAGATCACGAACGGCGTCAGGTCGTGGGTGCTCACGTAGCGCAGCAGCCACGCGATCGCGGCGTAGCCGACGACGAAGGACACCACGGTCGCCACGATCGTGGGGCCCCAACCGTAGGGGTTGTCGCTGCCCGGGACGTCCTTGAGCTCGAACAGCCCGGCACCGACCACGGCCGGGATCGCGAGGAGGAAGGAGAAGCGGGTGACCGCGGCGCGCTCGTAGCCGAGTCCGCGCCCCATCGAGAGGGTCGCGCCCGAGCGGGAGACGCCGGGCACGAGGGCGGCGGCCTGGGCGGCGCCCATCAGGACCGCGTCGCGGAGGTTCATCTGCTTGATGCGCTTCTCGTTGCCGCCCAGACGGTCCGCGGCCCCGAGGACCAGGCCCATCACGATCAGCATCGTCGCCACCAGCCACAGGTTGCGGAAGTGCGACTCGATCGTGTCCTTGAAGAGGACGCCGAGGATGACGATCGGCAGCGAGCCGACGATCACGAACCATCCCATCCGGGCGTCGAGGTGGCCGCGATACTCCGCCTTGAAGAGCGACAGGGTCCACGCCCGGACGATGTCCCAGATGTCCTTCCGGAAGTACACGAGCACGGCGAGCTCGGTGCCGATCTGGATCACGGCGGTGAACGCCGCTCCCGGGTCGCCCCAGCCGAACAGCTCGGGGAAGATCCGCAGGTGCGCACTGCTGGAGATCGGGAGGAACTCCGTCAGCCCCTGGATGACGCCGAGGACGAGGGCCTGCAGGAAGTCCGTCACGGCTCGGGATCCTACGAGAAGCCACCTGGCACTTCCCTGAACACCCCGGGCGAGCCGCCATCGGGACGGCAGGGGTGACGGACTACCTTTGCCCCCATGCAGCAGCGGTACGTCGGCAGCAGCGGTCTCCGGGTGTCGCGGCTGGGTCTCGGGACCATGACCTGGGGCAAGGACACCGACGAGCACGAGGCGCGCGACCAGCTGATCGCCTTCTGCGAGGCCGGCGGCACCCTGATCGACACGGCGGCGGGCTACACCGACGGTCGCTCCGAGGAGCAGATCGGCGCGCTCCTGGGTGACGTGTGCAGCCGTGACGACGTCGTGCTCGCGACCAAGGCGGGGATCTGGCGGCGCGGGCAGGAGCGCCAGGTCGACACGTCGCGCCGCGCTCTCCTCGGCGGGCTCGACACCTCGCTCCGACGTCTCGGTGTGGACCACGTCGACCTCTGGCAGGTGCACATCTGGAGCGACGACGTGCCGCTCGAGGAGACGCTGAGCGCGCTGGACACCGCCGTCGCCTCCGGGCGCGCGACCTACGTCGGCATCTCCAACTACAGCGGCTGGCAGACCGCGCAGGCCGCCACCTGGCAGCGCGCCGCGGGCGACAGGGCCACGCTCGTGTCGACCCAGGTCGAGTACTCCCTGGTCAACCGCGACGTCGAGCGGGAGGTCGTTCCGGCCAGCAACGCGCTGGGCCTGGGCCTGCTGCCGTGGTCGCCGCTGGGCCGCGGCGTGCTCACCGGGAAGTACCGCACCGGGATCCCCGGCGACTCCCGGGCCGCCTCCCCCGTCTTCTCCTCCTTCGTGGAGCGTTACCTCGACGAGCGCAGCCGCGGCATCGTGGAGGCCGTGATCCGGGCGGCCGAAGGCCTGGACTGGACGCCGCTCGAGGTCGCCCTCGCGTGGGTGCGCGACCGGCCCGGCGTGTCCGCCCCGATCGTCGGCGCCCGGACCGCCGCCCACCTCAAGGGCGCACTCGGGGTGGAGGACAAGGAGCTGCCGCCGGAGATCCGCGAGGCCCTCGACGACGTGTCGGAGCCGGCCTGATGAGGAGTGGCTCGGTGGAGTGGCAGTTCGAGAAGGTCACCTTCTCGCGCGAGTATCCGCGCAACGTCGTCACCAAGCTCCTCGTCGAGCGCGCCGAGCACGGCGGCTGGGAGCTGGTGCGGGTGCGGATCAGCGCCGACGGCACGCGCCGGGTGATCCTGCGGCGCAAGATCATCCGGGCGATCCGGACCGCCTGACCTCGTTGCGGCCTCAGGCCTCCCCGAGGAAGCGGTCGAGCACACGCGCACCGAACTCCAGCGCGTCCACCGGCACCCGCTCGTCGACGCCGTGGAACAGTGCGGTGAAGTCGAGGTCCGACGGCAGCCGCAACGGCGTGAACCCGAAGCTGCTCATGCCCAGCTTGCGGAAGTGCTTGGCGTCCGTGCCACCGCTCATCAGGAACGGCGCGACGAGCGCGTCGGGGTCCTCCGCGAGCAGGCTGCGCGTCATCGTGTCGACCAGCGCGCCGTCGTACGGCGTCTCCCAGGGTGCCTGGTTGGAGACGTAGTCGACGCTGATGTCCTCACCGCACAGCTCCGCCAGGGTGCGGAAGAACTCGTCCTCGTAACCGGGCAGGGTGCGGCCGTCAACGTGGGCGGAGGCCTCCGTCGGGATGACGTTGACCTTGTAGCCGGCCGACAGCATCGTCGGGTTGGTGGTGTTGCTCAGGACCGCCCCGAGCATCCGGGTGGCGCCGCCGAACTCCTCGACCAGCTCGCGGGCGTTCTCCGGCGTCACGTCGACGCCCGCCAGGCTGCCCACCGTGCCGAGGAGCGTGCGCATCGTCGGAGTGAGCCGGACCGGCCACTCGTAGGCGCCGATCCGCGCGACCGCCTCGGCGATCCGGGTGACCGCGTTGTCGGCGTTGATCATGGAGCCGTGGCCGGCCGTGCCGCGCGCGGTCAGCCGCATCCAGGCCATGCCCTTCTCGGCGGCCTCGATGAGGTAGAGCCGTTGGCCGCGCACCGTCGCGCTGAACCCACCGACCTCGCCGACCGCCTCCGTGCAGCCCTCGAGCTCGTCGGCGTGGTCGCGCACCAGCACCTCGGCCCCGTGGTGGCCGCCCGCCTCCTCGTCGGCGGTGAAGCACAGCACCATGGGCCGGGCCGGGACCCGGCCGGTGCGCTGGCGGTCGCGCACGACCGAGAGCAACATCGCGTCGAAGTCCTTCATGTCGACCGCCCCGCGCCCCCACACGTAGCCGTCCTGCACCTCGCCGCTGAAGGGATGGACCGCCCAGTCCTCCGCTGCAGCGGGCACGACGTCGAGGTGACCGTGCACGAGGAGCGCGTCGTCGCGGCTGCCGTCGCCGCCCCACCGGGCCAGCACGTTGGCCCGCCCAGGAGCCGTCTCGATGATCCGGGCCGGGATGCCGACCTCCTCGAGCAGCCCGGCGACGTGCTCGGCCGCCTTCCGCTCGCCCGGCCCGTCCTCGGTGCCGTAGTTGGTCGTGTCGATCCGGATCAGGTCGCGACAGATCTCGACGACCTCGGCCTCGGGTGAGGGGGTGGGTGCACCGTCCATGCGCCCATCCTGACTCACGGGCCCAGCGCCGGTCGCGGCCGCGCCGTCAGCGATCCGGATCCGATCGTCCGGGTTGCGCGGCCAAGGTCTGCGGATGATCACGATCGTGGGACCGGTGACGTGGGCCTACGAGCAGGACCTCTGAGTCGATCCCTGGCTATCGTGCGCGGGTGCTGACACCCTCACGGCGCGCCGCGCGCGAGAAGCTCGTCCTCGACCACTTCCACGACGAGGTCGCCCAGGACTGGGATCGGACGCTGTCGACCTTCCCCCACCCGCACTACGAGCTGATCCCGATGCTGCTCGTGCACGACGGCGACTCCGACGTGCGGGAGTACTACCACGACACGCGCGTCGCCTTTCCCGACCAGGACCACGAGATCATCGCGCTGCGGCACAGCGACGACGCGGTCGTCGTCGAGTTCTGGCTGATGGGCACCCACCTCGGCCCGCTCGGCAAGATGCCGGCGACCGGGAGCACCCACCGCACCCGGATGACGGCGTTCTTCATCTTCGACGAGGACGATCGCCTGGTCTGCGAGCGGGTCTACTTCGACCGCCTGAGCCTGGTCACCCAGCTGCTGCGCGGCATCGACCTCAAGCGACCGCGCAACTGGCTCACCTTCGGCCGGGCGGTCGCAGGCATGCTGGCGATGTCCGGCAACGTGCCCGACCCTCGGATCACCGAGACAACACCCCAGACCTTCCCGGACTACACCTACGAACGGCACCGCCCGGTCTGAGCGAGTCGGTTCAGCGTTCGGGACACGCGGACCCGCGCACGCGGCTACCGTCGTCGGATGCGGAGGGACCTGCACGACCTGGCGTACGGCGTGCGCGGGCTCGCGTCCGTCCTCGCGCTGTGCTGCGTCGGACTCGGTGCGGGCTGCACGGTGGACGGCCTCGACGGCGCGGAGCCGTCCTCGCCCCGGACGCACCACTCCCCCGACGCTGATCGGCAGAAGCCGCACCGGGAGCAGCACCCGAGGGTCGACCGCCCCCGGAAGAAGCACACCGCCGGACCGTACGACGACGGCGTGCTGGTCCCGGAGGTCGAGGAGAGCGGTGTGTGGTCGTGCCGCTGGTCGCCCACGATGAACCGCGACTGGCACGACGACATGCTCTGCGCCAACGGCCTCGGAGACGAGAAGCGTCCCTACCTGCTCACCGACGACTCGTTCGTGGAGCGCTACGAGATCGAGCAGGCGGCGGCCGTCTGGGCCGCCTCGATGAACGACTGACCGGGCCCGCGCCGCCCGCTCCTGGGGCAGCGAACGGCCCCGCCGGCCCGAGGGTCCGACGGGGCGCGCTCGCGGTCAGCTCAGCGGTTGACCCACGCCGCGGCGACGCCGAGCTCGATGTCGATGCCGGCGATGTCGTCCGGGGCGTCGGGAAGCGCGATCACGTGGAGGGCACGAACGGCTCTTCCGTTGTAGGGGAAGGGCAGCTCCGTCTGCTCGTTGATGATCACCTTCACCAGCCCGGGGATCTTGATCACGGTGTTGGGATCGACACCGACCGGGATCGCCTTCCCGTTGATGGAGAGGTTGAGGATCTCGGCGTCGGCGGTCTTCGTAGGCGGATCGGACCCGTATTGCACGACGCGGGACGTGGCCGTGACCGCGTCGAGCGTGATGGCGCCGTTGAGGAGGTTCACCGCGCCGATCTTGGCCGTCATGGTGGCGTCGGTCTCCGCGCTCGTCACGACGGCGTTGGCGGTGTTGGCCAGCGCCTGGACGTCGAGGAGGCCGGGCAAACGCACGCGGGCGGTCGCATTGGTCAGATCGGCGCCGTTGGTGCCGCCGGCCGGGCAGATGACCACGGCGGTCGGCGCCGACATGATCCGCACGGCATCGCCGACGTGGGCCGACACGCGTGAGGAGTAGGCGAAGCCGAACGCGGGCTGCCCGTTGATCGGCACCGGCAGGAGGATGCGCGCCATGGTCGGCGTGACCTCGATGTTCGCACCTGCGCTGAGGTTGTCGCGTGGCTTGAGCAGCGTGATGTGGATGCCGGTGGCGGCGGACTTGATCAGGGCGTCTCCACCGAGCTGACCCTGCACCTCGTTGATGACGACCTTGGCGACACCGGGGATGGTGAGGCCGAAGTTCTTGGGCACCACAAGCGGGATCTTGTGGTCCTTGACGTGGACGCCGAGGAGCCGGGTGCCTCCGCTGCGGGAGACGTGTCCGCTGCCGTCGATGGAAGCGATCGCCTTGGTCTCGATGGCGTCGACGGTGATGGCGCCGTTGAGGAGGCTGACGCCCGCGATCTTGGCCTCGGAGGTGAGCCTGATGCCGCCGCCGAGCATGTTGGTGGTCCGCTCGTAGCTGGAGACGGCCTCGGCCTTGACCAAGCCTTCGAAGAGGTTGACGTTGGCCGTCTTGTTCTCGGTGTAGCGCGGCGCGGTCACCACCCGCATGGAGCTCGCTGCAGTGAGCTCTGACCGGACCACGCCGGCGACGTTGATGCGCGTGCCGCCGCTGACCGCGTGGAAGACGGGGTCAGTGGGTGAGGCTGTCGCAACCTGGGCAGGAGCCGACGGACGCGCGGAGGCCGCCGGGGCAAGAGGGCTGACGAGTAACGCAAGCCCCGTGAGGACTGCGAGGAATCCGGAGATTCCTGGTCGATGTGAAGGGAGCATGGATCCTTGCTGCCCGACCAGCGCGAAAGTAGACCCTCTCGGTGCGTCAGTCCCGGATCCGGGCAAGGGGATGCGCAGCCCCAGGCGTCAGCCCGCGCGGCCCGCAACCGTCAGCAGCACCACCGCGTCACTGAGTGCTTCGAGGTCGTGACGCCGGGCGGGAATGTGCACGTAGTCCCCCACGGCCCCGTCCCAGGTCTCATCGCCCGCATGGAGCCGGACCTCACCGCGAAGAACCTGGAGGGTGGCCTCCCCGGGGGATTCGTGTTCGCCCAGTCTCCGACCGTCGGCGAGAGCGATGACCGTCTGGCGCAGGTCGCGGCCCTGCCCGCCGTAGATGGTTGTCGATGCCCGCCCGCTGGACGCCGCGTCGGCGGTCGCGCACAGCTCCTCAGCCAGGCTGGTCAGTGATCGTGTCTCCACCTTGCGTCCTCTCGTGCAGAAACGTCGGATGCTCACTGCGAGCTCTTGCAACGCGTTCCCAGCCCTTGGCACCGAGCGTGACGACCGAGACCGGGAAGATTCCCAGGTTCTCCCGCTCCACGTGCTCGTCGAGCTCGACGAGGAGCCGGGACACCGACCGCTCGAAGTCGGGACGACCGGGATCCAGAGCAGTGATAGCGGCGTCGAACGCGTCGTGCTCCCGCTCCAGGGCTTCCACCTCGTCGAGGTAGTCGTTGCGTTCGCGGAGGGCTCGGAAGATGCCGGCCTCCTCGCGACGGACGTGGACATCGAGATGCCCGACGAGATCGTCGAGCAGTTGGCGGGCGCGTTCGCGGTCCCCTGCGGCCATCATCCTGCGGATCCGGTGGGCCTCGTCCAGCAGGTGGTAGTGCTCATCCATCAGTTCCGCGATCGGCTCGATGCCGCGACACCCGCAGTGCTCACACATCGCTCGGGGTCTCCGTGATCATCCGACGCGCTCCCACCCGCGCCGCGGGCCGTGGTTGCCCAGTCGGGCGTCCCGGCTGCGGTAGACGATGTAGGGCCGGGTGAGATAGCCCACCGGTGCGCTGAAGACGTGGACGAGGCGGGTGAACGGCCACAGGGCGAACAACCCGAAAGCGACCAGCGCGTGGAGCTGGAACCCGACAGGCGCGTCCGCCATCAGGGCGGCGTCCGGCTGGAACGCAAGGAAGGAGCGGTACCAGACCGAAACGCCTTCACGGTAGTTGTACTCACCGCCGATGGTCATGATCGACCCGGCGACGGTGTTCCACATCCCGAGGACGATGACCGCCGCCAAGAACCCGTACATCACCTTGTCCATGGTCGTAGTCGCGGAGAACACCGGCCCGACGGTCCGGCGGCGGTAGATCAAGATCCCCATCCCGATCACGGCCATCGCGCCCGCGAGGAGGCCGCCTCCCACGGCCGCGACGTGGTAGGCCTCGTGGCTGATCCCTACCGCGTCGGTCCACGACTGAGGCACGAGGAGCCCGATGACGTGGCCGCCGACGACGCCGAGCATCCCGAAGTGGAACAGCGGCGAGCCCAGTCGCAGCAAACGGTCCTCGTAGAGCTGGGAGGACCGAGTGGTCCACCCGAACTTGTCGTAGCGGTAGCGCCAGAAGTGCCCGACCACGAAGGTCGTCAGGCAGAGGTAGGGGACGATCACCCACAAGAAGGTGTCCATCAACGCACTCCTCGTCGAGACGGTGCGGGGAACGACGGCGTCGGCAGCAGGACCGGCGACCGGCCCGGCGGCGCCGGTCCAGGGTCGAACCCGGGGGTCGCGTAGGGCGTGAGCCCCACCTCTTCCTCCGGGGGCCCCTCCGCGGCGAGCCGCCGGATCGCGGAGACCTCGTCTCCGCGCAGCGGCGGGAAGGTGGCGCAGACCGCCTGCACGGCACCGGCCCATCGGGACCCTCCGTCGGTCAGCGACATCCGCAGCAGCTCCAGTCCCGCCCGATGGTCCATCAGCAGTGTGCGGCCGCGTGCACCATCGATGGTGGCCGCGTACTCCAGCACCACGCACAGGTGGTCGGGGAGCTCGTCAGCGGCCAGCTCGAACCCCGATTCCAGGTAGGTCTGCTTGAAGCGCAGCAGAGCCGTGCCTCGCTTGCGGGTGTCGCCGTGCGCGAAGTAGGTGAGGAACAGGCTGTTACGTCGGCGGTTGTCGAAGGTCTCGACGTAGTCGGCCTCGAGCTCGCCCAGTGGCGTGGCTGCCACGTGCTCGAGACAGGTCTGCAGAAGGTCACCCACCCGCGTCGGCAGCGCGGCCGACGCCTGCCGGATCAGGTGGAGACGGTCGAGCAGATGCTGATCGGGATAGCCGAGCAGCAGCGAGGCTGACTGCCAGGCACACGTCGTCTGGTCGGCTGTCAGCACCGGGACATCACGGGTGAGGCTCGGGCGGCTCATCGCACGTCAGCCCCGCCGGTCAGGCCGCCGGTGCCGCCCGGGCCGGACTCGCCGTCCGTCGTGGTCGACGCCGCAGGTTCCTGCACTGCTACCGGGCTGTCGGGCCTCGGTGGGAACAGCCCGGACGGCGCGCCCTTGCCGTCCCAGTTCAACAGGTTCACCCGCGCCGACTTGTCCGTCGGCGAGGCGATCGTGTCGGAGGTCTGCCGGTCCTGCAGCATCCGGAAGTTCTCGACCGCGATCGGGGTCAGGCTTCCGGAGCCCTCGCCGAAGATCTCCGGGTTGCCGCCGCCGTAGTCGGAGACGGAGCATTCCGTAGCGATCTCCTCCAGGGAGTGCGCCTGCTCGGCGTGCGCGGGCGGGATCACGTAGCGCTCGTCGTACTTGGCGATCGCGAGCAGTCGGTACATGTCGTACATCTCCTCCTCGCTCATCCCGACCGCGGCCGGGATCGAGGCATCCGGGTCGCGGCCCAGGTTGATGTCCCGCATGTAGGAGCGCATGGCAGCGAGCTTCCTCAGCACTCCGTCCACCGGGGCGACGTCGCCGGCGGTGAAGAGCTCGGCGAGGTACTCGATGGGGATCCGCAACGCGTCGATCGCGGCGAAGAGGTTGCCGGGGTCCTCCGCGTCCTCGCCGGTCTCGCGGACCACGTCGACGACCGGCGACAGCGGCGGGATGTACCAGACCATCGGCATGGTGCGGTACTCCGGGTGCAGCGGCAGCGCGACCTTGAACGTGTTGATGAGCGCGTGGATCGGGGACCGTTGCGCTGCCTGGATCCAGTCGTGCGGGATGCCGTCCCGCTCCGCAGCGCGCACCACCTCCGGATCGTTGGGGTCGAGCAGCACCGAACGCTGGGCCTCGTAGAGGTCGTGGTCATCGGGCACCGAGGCGGCCGCGAGCACCTTGTCGGCGTCGTAGAGGACCAGGCCGATGTAGCGCAGTCGCCCGACGCAGGTCTCGGCGCAGACGGTCGGTAGCCCGACCTCGATGCGCGGGAAGCAGAACGTGCACTTCTCCGCCTTGCCGGTGCGGTGGTTGAAGTAGACCTTCTTGTAGGGGCAGCCCGACACGCACATCCGCCAGCCGCGGCAGCGGTCCTGGTCGACGAGGACGATGCCGTCCTCAGCGCGTTTGTAGATCGCGCCGCTGGGGCACGACGCCGCGCAGGAGGGGTTCAGGCAGTGCTCGCAGATCCGCGGCAGGTAGAACATGAACGTCTCCTCGAAGGAGCGCTTCACCGCCGCCGAGACCCGCTGCAGAACCGGGTCCTTCTCATAGGTGGCCGCGGACCCGCCGAGGTTGTCGTCCCAGTTGGCAGACCACTCGACCTTCATGTCCTTGCCCGAGATCAGCGACTTCGGCCGCGCGACCGGCGTGTGCTCCTGTGCTGGAGCGTCGGTGAGCGTGGCGTAGTCGTAGGTCCACGGTTCGTAGTAGTCGTGGATCGACGGGAGCTTGGGATTGGAGAAGATCGTCAGCAGCTTCTTGAACCGCCCACCTGCCCTGAGGGTGAGACGGCCGGCGCGGTTGAGGGTCCATCCGCCCTTCCACTCCTCCTGATCTTCATAGGTCCGCGGGTAACCCTGACCGGGTCGGGTCTCCACGTTGTTGAACCAGACGTACTCGGTCCCGGTGCGGTTGGTCCACGCCTGCTTGCAGGTGACCGAGCAGGTATGGCACCCGATGCACTTGTCGAGGTTCATCACCATCGCCATCTGCGCCATGACCTTCATCAGTAGGTGACCTCCTGGCTGCGCCGGCGGATGACCGTGACCTCGTCACGCTGGTTGCCGGTCGGGCCGAGGTAGTTGAACGCGAACGACAACTGGGCGTAGCCACCGATGAGGTGGCTGGGCTTCACGAGGATCCTGGTCAGCGAGTTGTGGATGCCACCGCGCTTGCCCGACGTCTCCGCCAGCGGTACGTCGATCAGCCGGTCCTGGGCATGGTGCATGTAGACCGTGCCCTCCGGCATCCGGTGCGACACGATCGCCCGCGCGACGACGACGCCGTTGCGGTTGACCGCTTCGATCCAGTCGTTGTCGGCGACCCCGATCTTCGCGGCGTCCGTCTCGCTCATCCAGATCGTCTGGCCGCCGCGCGACAGCGACAGCATGAAGAGGTTGTCCTGGTACTCGGAGTGGATGGACCACTTGTTGTGCGGCGTCAGGTAGCGCACGGTCACGCTAGCCGTTCCGCCGACGTCTCCAGTGGAGCCGATCTCCGGTTCGGCGAACAGCGCTCCCATGTTGAGGGGAGGTCGGTAGACCGGCAGTCCCTCGCCGAGCTCGGTCATCCAGTCGTGGTCGAGATAGAAGTGCTGGCGGCCGGTGAGTGTGTGCCAGGGCTTCAGCCGCTCGATGTTGATCGTGAACGGCGAGTAGCGTCTGCCGCCGCTCTCCGAGCCGGACCACTCCGGGGAGGTGATCACGGGGACCGGCGCCGCCTGGGTGTCGGCGAAGGTGATCTGCTTCCCCTCGTGCTCCGCGGCCAGGTCTGCCAGCTCGGTGCCAGTGCGCTTCTCGAGGGTCTTGAAGCCCTGGGTGGCGAGGTGGCCGTTGGTCGTGCCGGACAGCGCGAGGATCGCCTCACATGCGTGCACGTCCCGCTTCAGCGATGGCCGTCCGGCTGCAGGACCGCCCCGGACCGCGCCGTTCTTCGCCCGAAGGTAGTCGATCGATGCGCTGACGTCGTATGTCACGCCCTTGGTGGTCGTGCCGAGGGCATCGAGGAGGGGCCCGAGAGCCGTCATCTGCTCGCCGACCGCTGTGTAGTCGCGTTCGACCTGGACGATCTTCGGCATGGTGACGCCGGGCACCGGCTCGCATTCGCCGTGCTTCCAGTCCCGGACCACGCCGTGGGGATTGGCCATCGCGTCCGGGGTGTCGTGCAGCAGCGGCACCGCGACGACGTCGGTGCGCGTGCCGAGATGCCCCGCGGCCAGCTCGCTGAACCTGGTCGCGATGGCCTGCCAGGCGTCCCAGTCCGTGCGGGTCTGCCACGGCGGGGCGATGGCCGGGTTGAACGAGTGCACGAAGGGGTGCATGTCGGTGGTGTTGAGGTCGTGCTTCTCGTACCAGGTCGCCGCCGGCAGCACCACGTCGGAGAAGATCGTGGTGCTGGTCTGCCGGAAGTCGAGGGTCAGCAGGAGGTCGAGCTTCCCCTCGGGCGCCTTCTCGTGCCACTCCACCTCCTGCGGCCGCTGCTGCTCACCGGCCTCGCTCGCGCGCAACGAGCTGTCGGTGCCGAGCAGGTGCCTGAGGAAGTATTCGTTGCCCTTGCCTGAGGAGCCCAGCAGGTTGGCGCGCCAGATGGCCAGCACGCGGGGGAAGTTCTCCGGGGAGTCCGGGTCCTCGGCCGCGAACCGTAGATCACCGGACTTCAGCTGGTCGACCACGTGCTCGGCGACCGGACGGCCGGCGGCGGCGGCTTCGTCGGCGAGGTCGAGCGGGTTGCGGTCGAAGGTCGGGTACGACGGCATCCAGCCCATGCGCGCGCTCTTGGCGATCACGTCGGCGGTGCTGAGCCCGGCCAGCTTCCCGGTGCCGGTCGCGGCCGCCACGGTGTCGGCGCCGAAGGTGTCGTAGCGGAACTGATCGGTGTGCAGGTACCAGTAGGCGGTGTGGATCATCTGCCGTGGCGGGCGCTTCCAGTCCAGCCCGAACGCGAGCTGCGCCCACCCGGTCACCGGTCGGCACTTCTCCTGGCCGACGTAGTGCGCCCAGCCGCCTCCGTTGACGCCCTGGCAGCCGGTCAACGTGGTGAGCCCGAGGAAGCCGCGGTAGATCGTGTCGGAGTGGAACCAGTGGTTGGTGCCGGCGCCCATCAGGATCATCGACCGGCCGCGTGACTCCTCGGCGTTGGCGGCGAACTCGCGGGCGATCCGGGCGGCGGCCTGGGCGGGCACTCCGGTGATCGCCTCCTGCCAGGCCGGGGTGTACGGCGCGGACGCGTCGTCGTACGCCGCCGCGTAGTCGCCCGCCAGGCCAGGCCGGCCGACGCCGTACTGGGCGAGCATGAGGTCGAACACCGTCGTCACCAGCCTCCCGGAGACCCGCCGAACCGGGACCGCACGGGTCAGTGAGCCCGGTCGGCCGTCGGGCTCGTCGAAGCGCGGCAGCTCGACCAGCGCCGTCTCGCCGTCCGGCCCGAGCAGACTCAGCCGCGGGTCGACATCTCCGAGGTCGAGGTTCCACCGGCCGGCGCCCGCCTCGCCGAAGCGGTCCCCGAGCGAGCCGTTCGGCACCACCGGCTGGTCGGTGCGGGCGTCCACGAGAACGGGCTTGAAGTGCGCGTTCGCCTCGTCGGCGTGCCCGGGCAGGTCGGCGGCGGTGAGGAACTTGCCTGCGCGGTAGGTGACCGAACCGGTGGAGACCTCGTCGAGTGTGACCAGGTAGGGCAGGTCGGTGAACCGCTTGGTGTAGTCGTCGAAGTACGGCGTGGTGCGGTCGACGAAGAACTCCTTCAGGATGACGTGCCCCATCGCCATCGCCAGCGCCCCGTCGGTGCCGGGCGCGATCGCCAGCCACTCATCGGCGAACTTGACGTTGTCGGCGTAGTCCGGGGACACGACCACGACCTTCTGCCCTCGGTAGCGGGCCTCGGCCATCCAGTGGGCGTCCGGCGTCCGGGTAACCGGCACGTTCGACCCCCACATGACGAGGTAGCCCGCGTCCCACCAGTCGCCTGACTCCGGGACGTCGGTCTGGTCGCCGAACACCTGGGGCGACGCGACCGGCAGGTCGGCGTACCAGTCGTAGAAGGACAGCATCGACCCACCGACCAGCGAGGTGAACCGGGCCCCGGATGCGTGGGAGACCATCGACATCGCCGGAATAGGTGAGAACCCGGCGACGCGGTCGGGTCCCCACTTGCCGATCGTGTGCACGTAGGCGGCCGCGATCAGCTCGGTTGCCTCCTCCCAGCTCGCACGCACCAGCCCACCCTTGCCGCGGGCGGACTTGTAGGCCTTCGCGCGCTGCGGGTTGTCGACGACGTGTGCCCAGGCCAGCACCGGGTCTCCGTGCTGGGCCTTCGCCTCGCGGTACATCTGCAGGAGGACGCCGCGGACGTAGGGGTAGCGGATCCTGGTCGGAGAGTAGGTGTACCAGGAGAACGCCGCGCCGCGGGGGCAACCGCGGGGCTCGTACTCCGGTGAGTCCGGGCCGACCGACGGGTAGTCGGTCTGTTGCGTCTCCCAGGTGATGATGCCGTCCTTGACGTAGACCTTCCACGAGCACGACCCGGTGCAGTTCACGCCGTGGGTGGAGCGCACCACCTTGTCGTGGCTCCAACGGTCCCGGTAGAAGTCGTCCGCTTGACGTCCGCCGGTCTTGGTGAGCGTGCGGCGGTCGGGAGAGACGGTGCCCTTGGTGAAGAACCTCCGCGTGCCGACCAGTGCCTCGCTCAATCGCCCGTCCAGGCCGGGTTCACGGGATTGTTCCGGCTGGACCTCAGTGCTCACTTGGGCCTTCCTCACCTTGCGTTCGGGTTGACGACGAACATACGCAGACAAGTCGGGACACGTCAGGGTTGAATCGGCGCCGAGGACTGTGTATTGACGGTGCGCGAGACGACGGTGACGACCAGGACCACGGTCACAGCAGCCGTGATCGACAGCATCCAGAGCCCGATCGCGTAGGAGTCGGTCCGGCCGTAGACGTAGCCCATCAGCAGGGGCGGCACAAATCCGCCGAGGCCGCCCGCGGCCCCGACCAGCCCGGTGACACCGCCGACGCGCGACGGCTCGGTCACTCTCGCGATGAGCGCGAACGTGGCGCCGCTGCCGGCCCCGAGTGCGGCCGCCATGGCGAGGAACGCGACCGTTCCGATGTGCTCGAGCAGCGGGTGGGTGGCCGCAACGCCGGCGCCCACCACGACGACCCCATAGCTGGCGGCGAGCACTGGGACCGGTCCGAACCGGTCGGAGAGCCAACCGCCGACGGGCCTCATGACCACCGCGACGACGACGAAGCCGGCCATCCGGTTCGCTGCGTCTGCCGGGGTCAAGGCGTAGTCGGTCTTGAGGTACGCCGGCAGGTAGACCGAGAACGCGACGTAGCCGCCGAACGCGACGGCGTACAAGATGCACGCCTGCCAGGTGATCGGCAGTCGAGCGTTCCCCGGCAACCGGGTCATCAACGGCGTGGTCGGGACGGTGCGTCCAGGTGCGTCGCGCAGCACCAACCACGACATCACGGCGTAGGCCACCAGCACGGCTGCGGTGATCAGAAAGGGGCTGGTCTTGCCGACTCCGGTGTAGAGCCTGACGGTGGTGAGAGCGCTGATCGCCGTACCACCCATGCCCGAACCGAAGATTCCGATCGCGAGGCCGCGGCGATCAGGAGGGAACCACGCGTTCACGAACGGCACTCCGACCGCGAACGCGGTCCCAGCGACCCCGAGCGCGAAGCCTCCGGCGATGATCAGCCAGTAGGACGACTGGCCGACGAACGCGATGAAGAGAATCGGCACGATGGTGAGCGCCGAGACCGACGGGAACATCACGCGGCCGCCGTAGCGGTCGGTCAGGGCGCCGACGAGGATGCGGCCGATCGATCCGACGATCACCGGAACGGCGACGAGCAGCGCCACATCGGACTCGTCGAGGCTGCCCAGAGTCCCCCGTTCGCGGAACAGCGGTCCGAGCGGACTCAACAACGCCCACGCCCAGAAGTTCACGGCGAAGCCGAGGGTGGCGATCCCGAGCATCACCCAGGCGCGCCCGAACACCGGCTGGGGGGACGTCCTCGGGGATGTCGCCGTCTGCGTCTGTTCCATCTTGCCTCCGTCGCACGTGGGCCCGAAGCCGGCCCGTGGACATCCTGTCGGCCCGCGCCTTGCCCCGCCCATGGACCAAGGTCCCGACCGCTGGTGTCCGCGGTCACGACCGCTCCGACCGCGGCGCCGCCCCCCTCGGGGCGACACCGAGAGCCCACTACGGACGGTCGCAAAATGCAATGGTTGCTTTGATGCAACGAATGGGTACCTCCCCGGGACATGCGCTGCACAGCTTCGAGACCCACGGCACAGCGAGGAGAGACATGACCGACCGGATCGCGGACATCTGGGGGGATCGCACCCCGCACCCCAAGGGCTCGGTCTGGCCCGCGCGGGTCGATCTCCACCTGGAGAACGGTCTCGGCGAGGCCGACGTGGACCGCTGGGTGCAATCGGCGTGCGTGCTGTGCAGCAACGGATGCGGGTGCGACATCGCGGTCAAGGACGGCCGCATGGTCGGCGTGCGCGGGCGGGCGGGCGACGTGGTCAACCACGGGCGACTCGGACCCAAGGGGCTGTACGGAAGCACCCCGTGGGCCTCCTCCGCGGATCGGCTGACGCGGCCGCTCGTCCGCGACGGGGGCGACCTCGTCGAGACCGACTGGGAGACCGCGATGGGCCGCGTCGTCGAGGTGTCCAAGAAGCTGCTCGACGAGAACGGTCCACTCACCCACGGCTTCTACACGTCGGGCCAGATGTTCATCGAGGAGTACTACACCCTCGCCGTCCTCGGCAAGGCGGGCCTGGGCACCCCTCACATGGACGGCAACACCCGTCTGTGCACAGCCACCAGCGCCGCCGCTTTCAAGGAGTCCTTCGGCGCCGACGGGCAGCCCGGCTCCTACACCGACATCGAGCACTGTGACGCCGTGTTCCTCTACGGCCACAACATGGCGGAGACCCAGACGGTGCTGTGGGCGAGGATCCTCGACCGCACCCGAGCCGCCGACCCGCCGACGTTGGTGTGCGTCGACCCTCGACGCACACCGGTGGCCGACGAGGCGGAGCGCACCGGTGGAGTCCACCTCGCGCCACGGGTCGGCACCAACCTCGCACTGATGAACGGGCTCACGCGCGAGCTGTTCGCCAACGGTTGGGTCGACGACGAGTGGGTCGCTGCCCACACGCTCGGGGTCGACGACCTCCGGGAGGTCGTCGAGCCGTACACGCCGGAGAAGGTTGCTGAGATCTGCGGCGTGAGCTCCGGTGACCTGTGCCGCGCGGCTGCCATCTTCGGCGAGAGCGAGAACGTCCTGTCCACCGTGCTGCAGGGTTTCTACCAGTCCCACCAGGCCACTGCCTCAGCCGTCGCCGTGCACAACCTGCACCTCCTCCGCGGACTGATCGGGAGGCCCGGCAGCGGTGTCCTGCAGATGAACGGCCAGCCCACCGCCCAGAACAACCGCGAGTGCGGCGCCGACGGCGACCTGCCGGGGTTCCGCAACTGGAACAACCCCGCGCACGTGCAACAGCTCGCCGACCTCTGGAACGTCGATCCCCTCACGATCCCGCACTGGGCACCGCCCACCAACGCCATGCAGATCTTCAACTACGCCGAGAAGGGGTCCATCGAGCTGCTATGGATCTCGGCGACCAACCCCGCGGTCTCGATGCCCGAGTCCGCCCGGATCCGACGCATCCTCAGCGGCGACCAGTGCTTCGTCGTCGTCCAGGACCTCTTCCTGACCGAGACCGCCCAGCTCGCCGACGTCGTCCTGCCTGCCGCGGGTTGGGGCGAGAAGACCGGCACCTTCACGAACGTCAACAGGACCGTCCACCTGTCCGAGAAGGCCGTCGAGCCGCCGGGCGAGGCCAGGAGCGACCTCGACATCTTCCTCATGTACGCCCGCGCGATGGGGTTCACCGACCTGGACGGTGCGCCGCTGCCGTCGTGGACGAACCCCGAAGAGGCGTTCGACGCCTGGCGGTCGGCCACCGCCGGCAGGCCGGTCGACTACACGGGCCTGTCCTACGACAAGCTCCGCGGGCCGAGCGGCATCCCCTGGCCCGTCAACGACCAGGCACCGCAGGGCACCGACCGTCTCTACACCGACCCGGTCTTCCCCACCGACACCGACCAGTGCGAGACCTACGGGCACGACCTGCTCACCGGCGGGGCGGTCACCGAGGAGGAGCACCGAGCCATGGCCCCCAACGGTCGAGCGTTCCTCAAGGGCGCGCCCTACACGCCCGCACATGAGCAGCCCAGCGAGGACTATCCGCTGCTGTACACGACCGGTCGGACCGTCTACCAGTTCCACACCCGCACCAAGACCGCCCGAGCGCGATCCCTGCACGACGCGGCACCGGACGCATGGGTCGAGCTCTCGCCGACGGACGCGGAGGGCCTCGGGATCTCCGAGGGCGATCTCGTCGAGGTGCGATCTCCCCGCGGCAAGATCGAGGTCCGTGCGCGCATCGGCCGCGTCATGGCGGGCGCGGTCTTCGCGCCCTTCCACTACGGGTCGTGGGACCTCGACGACATCGCACCGGGCCAGCAGCACCGCCAGGCCAACGAGCTGACCATGACCGTGTGGGACCCGGTGTCCAAGCAGCCCTACTTCAAGACGGCCGCCTGCCGGGTCACCAAGCTCGAGTCCGGCGACCGGCCGGCCCCAGCGCCTACCACGGCCGCGTCCGCACCGGCGCGCGGGTCTTCGGTGCCGCCCACCGAAGGCGGTGAGGCCACCACCTCCCAGATACTCGAGACCACTCCCACCTACGCCAACGACCCTGCCGCCGGCACCGCACACCCCGCCCCCACGGGCACCATCTCGGGGAGGTCCTGATGCCGCACCTGAGCACCTACGTCGCCCTCGCAGATCGCAGCGAGCAGACCTTGGCGGAGTCGTTCCGCGCAGTGGCTGAGGGCCACGCGGCGGAAGCAGACATCTTCCACACCTGCGAGATGCTCGCCCGGTGGAGCGACGGGCACCGGGACCGGCTCGCGCCGGTCGTCAGCCGCTACGGCGAGGACGACTCGATCACCGAGCCCGAGCGCCTGCATGCCTCGGGCCTTGCCGAGGTGCGCTCCGGGCAGATCGGGCTCCTCCGGGACCTCCAGGACCTCCACGTCCTGGCCACCCTGGTGCAGACCACCTGGACGGTCGTCGCCCAAGGCGCCCAGGGTCTGCGTGATCGGGAGCTGCTGAGCATCGCGACCTCGGCGAACGCCGAGACCTCACGCCAGCTCTCCTGGCTCAACACCCGGATGAAGGCGGCCGCCCCTCAGGCACTGATCGTGGATCCGAAGGAGTAGCTCCTGGTGGGTGCCGTCCCTACTGCTGGAGCTCTGCGGGACTGACGACGCGGCGGATCTCGACGGCACGTCGCGCCCGGTCGAGAGCCGGCGCCGGGGGGAGCTGTGCGAGCAGCGGCGCCATGACGTCGAGATCGCTGACCAGCCGTTCACGGACCGCGCCCTGCGCTCGCTCCAGCAACGACTCGTAGGCCTGTAGGACGCGAGCGGCTTGTTGGTGCTGGTGGGACTCGTGCGCGACGACCATGGCGGAGTAGAGGCCGTCGATCACCGTTGGCAGGTCGTCGTCCGGGTAGACGACCGGATGCGGATTCGATCCGATGCGGTCCTCCTCGATCCACCGCGCCGCAAGATCCCGCAAGGCGTGGAGAGCCTGTGCGGCGATGGCGGGGTTCTGCTTGGAGGTGGAGCCGCTCGTCCAGCCGATGTTGCTGATGTCGCGGATGGCGGCGCTCGGGTCCAGGTCGATGTCTGGCGACTTGCTCAGCGTGATCGCGCGCGCCGTCTGGGCTCTGATCGCCTCGGCCTCGACGCTGTCGTGGTGACGCACCGACGCAAGCAGCTCGTCGAAGACCACCGGCGCTCCGATCGTCAGGTGGAGCTCGACTTCGGCGTCGGTGCGCGTGCCGAGTGCTGCGACGACCCGTTCGAGATCGACGGACTCGACGTAGCCATAGGTCTGGCTGCGGACCTCCGCGGCCACCGGGGCGCTCGAGATGGAACCCCGGCGGGTTGCCGCGATAATCCGGCTCTCTCGTTGGTGGGCAGCGACCGCGCGGTCGTGGAGTTGGCGCATCACGTTGTCGGGCCGCATCTGGTCGATGGTCGAGTAGACCAAGAACAGTAGGCAGGCGAGCGCTACGACGGTGAGGACCGTGGCCAGGAAGGCACCGATGATGGGCGGGGTGCTCGGCTGCACAGCGGCCAGCACCACGTAGGAGTAGAGAGCCAGACCCACGAACAGGCCGAGATAGAGCTGGTTCGCGCGGCGACGGACGAACTGGTCGAACACCACCGGCGACAGGTTCGACGCTGTCTGCTGCACGGCAAGCAGCAGGACGGAGAAGGTGATGGACGTGACCGTGACCAGACCCCCGGCGACCGCCCCGAGCGTGTCGGTGGCTGACTGCTTGCCGATGAAGTGGCCGAGCCACTCCCGCAGCGCGGTGACCGCATGGCCGTGGGCCTGATCACCTGCGATCGAGACGCCCGCCAGAACAAGCAGTCCCAGAACCACCCCGACCGGCACGGCGGCGAACTCGCGCAATGCACGAGGGACGCGCACGCGAAGCGGCGTGCTGGCGCTCGCTGCGCCGTTCATCGCTGTCCTCGCGTGGATGGCAAGTCGGTGGCCTTTCGGCGGGCCGTCGGCGGACGACAATGTGTACCCATGCTGGTTCCGGGTAATCGGTGTGGGTGATCGGCGTTCTTGTCGCGCTGGCAGGCGCGCTGTTGGTGGGAGTCGCGACGGCCGACGTCTTCTACACCGTGCTGTTTCCTGCGAGCGGCCGCGGGCCTGTGCGTCGGCCCCTCAGCCGCGGGATCGACGCCGTCTTTCGGCAGTCGCGACGGCTGCCGCGGCGCCACCGGGCCACCGTCTTGGCCTACACGGGCCCGACCCAGGTGGCGGCCACCCTGGTTGCGTGGTTCGTGCTGTTGCTGGTGGGCTGGGCGGCCGTCTACTGGCCGGCGCTCGGTGACGGAGTTGCTGCGGCCAGCGGTCAGACAGACGACTCGTGGGGCACGGCGATGTACTTCAGTGGCTACACGTTGACAACGCTCGGCCTTGGTGACGTCGTGGCCGTCACGCCTCTGTACCGCGCGCTGACCGTCGCGGAGGCCGCGAGCGGTTTCGTGACGTTCACGCTCGTGATCTCCTACTTCGTCTCGGTCTACACCACCCTGCCGACCCGCAACGCGTTCGCACTGTCGCTGCACCAGCTCAGCGGGGAGACCGGGCGTGGTGTCGAAGTCGTCGGCGCGCTGTGGCGGGAGGGGCCGATGGCGGCCGCTGTCCACCTCACGGAACTTGCGGCGGGACTTCGACGACTCGTCCAGACCCACGCGTCCTACCCGGTGCTCCAGTCCTTCCACTACCGCAACGACTACGACGCGCTCCCCCGGATCCTCCAGACGTGCTGGGAGAGCGTTGCCCTGCTGAAGACAACCGTCGAGGTGCCGCCGACCCGACCCGAGCTCGCGGGCATCACCCTTCACGAGGTGGAGAACTCCGTGTTCGCGATGTGCACCCGAGTGGTCCGCGCACGAAAGGACGCTGCGATCGGCGCCGTCCCAGACAGGGTAGCCGCGCAACGGCACGCTGAAGTCCTTGCACAACTGAAGGCGTTCGGCGTGCCCACCCGAGACGCGGCCAACGCGACCGAGGACTACCTCACGGCAAGCGCAGAGTGGGACCCGTTGGTGGCCGGTCTCGCGGAACACCTGCTGTACCCGTGGCCACCACAAAGCGAGAGGCAGGACTCCCGGTAGCGCACCGCGCGGGCACCTGACGAACCAAGTGCCACCGACGGCGACAGCCAGTGGGCGGCACGGCGACCCTCCGCGGCGGACCTGAACGTCCAGCCGACTCACCGAAGCTCGTCCCGGGTCGACGAGTTCGACTCCTGCGCTGCGGAGGCGCCCAGGTCTGCCACGTCGCTGAAATCTGGTGTGTCGACGTGTGGCCGATAGGCGAAGACGACCCCGGCGCAGAGAACGGCGAGAAGGCCGCACAACGACTCGAGCACCGCCATGATCAAGCGGTCGTGAGGGCTGAGCAGCCCGTTGCACAGCAACGCCAGCCCCGCGACCCCCGCGAGCCCGGCCGAGGGACGCCGTCGGCGGAGCGGTTGGGCGAACCGGATCCTGAGACCGCAGGCTGCGAACAGAATCGCGCATCCCAGCGCGCGGTTGGCGTTGGTCTGGCCGGGAAACTCCAGCGGGTACAGCTCCCACTGGGAGACAAGGAGGAACAGCGCGATCAGCATCAAGATGACCGCCGGGGGTTTGACCGGGTAAGGCCTCGGCGCCGCGGCAGTTGCGGCCTCGAGTTGGTCGAGGCGGGCCTCCACGGCGCGGGCGCGGCGCCGGCTGCCAGGTGTCGAGCGGGTCTGCCCCGCCGCGACACCGGCACGGGTGCCGCCCTGCAGCACATGTTTGAGCTCCTCGGTGGGAGGGCCAGAGTGAGCGTCGTAGAGAACGCCGCCGGCGAAGGCGAGCCCGACGCCGGCGAGCAATGTCCCCGCTCCGACCAGAGACCAGATCCAAGACGTCGCCGCGACGCCGACGCCAGCCACGATCATGCCCGCGATAGCGGTGAGCAGCCCGCCCCAGATCCAGCGAGGTCGGGTGAAGGGCCAGTGGTGTCGTCGGGTGGTGGGTCTGTGGGTGGCGTGGTCGGGGGTCGTCATGCGACTCGGTACTCCTCGGCGTCAGAGGTGCGGAACGTCAACCCGTGGCCGGCGCCGCCGGACGGAGGAAGGGTGCCGTCGGTGGGGTCGGCGCAGCCGTCGAGCAGCAGGCGTTCGATCCGGACGTGGTCGTGGAAGTACTCCAGGTGCCGCAGCCGGGGCGTGCCAGCGGCGACAGGGACGCTGAGGTGCGGGGCGCAGTGCCCGGACAGCTCGATCCGGGCGATCGCCGGGTCGGCGGTGATGTGACGCCATCCGGTGTAGCCGCCGCACCGGGTGACGTCGAGCTGGAGGCAGTCGATGTGCGGGGCGAGGTGCTGGCAGTCGGCCACATCGGCGGCGTACTCGCCGGCAGCAACGTCGGCGCGGATGTGGTCGCGCACGGTGGCGAGGCCGACGTAGTCCTCGGAGCTGACCGGCTCCTCGAACCAGGTCACCTCGAGCATGTCGAGGAACGAACCGATCAGGCAAGCTTGCTGGGTCGTGTAGGCGCCGTTGGCGTCGACGAACAAGCTGGCGTCCTCGCCGATGGTCTGTTGTGCGATACGGACGCGGTCGAGGTCGCGTTCGCGGCAGGTGCCCCAGCTCTCTCCGATCTTGATCTTCACCTTGTCGCATCCCATTTCGAGCCAGTGGTGCAGCTGGTCGCGCAACCGGTCGTCGTCGTACGTGGTGAAGCCGCCGCTGCCGTAGATCTCCACCCCGGACGACGATGGCGACGCGTCGGGGTCCTGCCAGGGCGAGCGGGCGCCCCAGATAGCCGTGAGGGGTTGGTCGAGGAGGTGGCCGGCGAGGTCCCACAAGGCGGTGTCGACTGCCGATATCGCCATGCCGACGAGACCGCGGCGACCGGCGTTGCGTACGGCGGCGACCATCGCCATCCAGGCTCCTTCGACGTCGAGGGCGCTGCGACCGGTGACGATCGGCTCGAGCAGCTCCTCGATCACCGTGACCGCTGCGCGCGGCGCGTAGGTGTAGCCGATGCCGGTGCGGTCTTCGGCTCGGGCCTCGACCAGAACGAGGGTGGTGTGGTCCCAGGTGAGCGTCCCGTCCCCTTCGGGGGCATCGGTCGGGATGGTGTAAGCCGTGGCCCGGATCGAGGCGACCGGCGGCCCTTCGCCGGCCTGCTGCCCGGGGTCGGAGGCAGCAAGCCGGCCGTCGGCGGGCCGGCGCGTCATGACTGGTCGTCCCCGGTGGAGGGCAGCAGCTCCTGCGCCTTGGTCCTGATGCCTTCCTTCAGCACACCCCATCTGCTCGGGTCGCCCTTGATGAGAGCCTTGGCCGAATTGGTCATCTGGTCCAGCGTCGCGTGCGGCGGGATCGGGGGGACGTCGGGGTCGCAGTGGACGTCGATCACGTAGGGCCGGTCGGCGCTCAGGGCCGTCTCCCACGCTCCCGCCAGCTCATCGGGATCGGTGACCGTGATCGAACCCAGCCCCACCGAGGCGGCGAACCCCGCGTAGGAGACGTCGGGAAGCGCTTGGGACTCCACGAACTTCGGCGTTCCGCCCATCGCGCGCAGCTCCCAGGTGACCTGGTTGAGGTCGTTGTTGTGCAACACCGCGACCACCAGTCGCGGGTCGGACCACGTCTGCCAGTAGCGCGAGATGGTGATCAGCTCGGCCAAGCCGTTCATCTGCATGGCGCCGTCGCCGGTGAAGGCGATGGCAGGCCGGTCGGGGTGGGCGAACTTGGCGCCGATGGCGTAGGGCACCGCTGGACCCATCGTTGCGAGGTTGCCCGAGAGGCTGCCCCGCATCGAGCCCCGCATCTTCACCTGGCGGGCGTACCAGTTGGCCGCTGAGCCGCTGTCGGCGGCGATCATGGCGTCGCTCGGTGCTCGGGCGGAGAACTCGCTGAAGATCCGCATCGGGTTCACCGGGTCTGCCGAGACGTGGGCTTCGCCGTCCATGACCTCCCACCAGCGGGCGACCTGGTCGCAGATCCCGTCCTGCCAGGAACGTTCCTCCTTGCGTTCCAGGAGAGGGATGAGGGCCTGGAGGGTGGTCACCGCATCGCCCACGAGGTTGACCTCGTAGGGGTACCGCATGCCGATCATGGTGCCGTCGATGTCGATCTGGACGGCGCGCGCCTGGCCGGGCTCGGGCATGAACTGTGTGTAGGGGAAGCTCGAGCCGACGGTGAGCAGGGTGTCGCAGTCCCGCATCATCTCGTAGCTGGGCCGACTGCCGAGCAGGCCGATCGAGCCGGTGACCCACGGCAGCTCGTCGCTGAGGACGTCCTTGCCGAGGAGGGCTTTCGCGACGCCGGCTCCGGTCAGCTCGACGACGCGGGTGATCTCCCTCGTCGCCCCTCGCGCACCCTGTCCGACCAGGATGGCGACCTTCTTGCCGGAGTTGAGAACCTCTGCGGCCCGGGCGACACCAGCGGCGTCGGGCGCGAATACGGGCCGGGTGGTGCCGAGGCTGGAAGGCACCATCTTGAACGCGTGGGTGGGGGCGGAGTAGTCGAGCTCCTGGACGTCACTGGGGATCACGACGGCGGTCGGCGCACGGCGGGTCGTGGCGACGCGGATGGCGCGGTCGATCACGTTGGGGAGCTGTTCGGGGACGGTGACCATCTGCACGTAGTCGCCGGCGACGTCCTTGAAGAGGCTCAGCAGGTCGATCTCTTGCTGGTAGCTGCCGCCCATCGCGGTGCGTGCGGTCTGCCCGACGATGGCCACGACCGGCACGTGGTCGAGCTTGGCGTCGTAGAGACCGTTGAGCAGGTGGATGGCACCGGGCCCGGAGGTCGCCATGCAGACAGCGGTCCGTCCGGTGAACTTGGCGTAGCCGACCGCCTCGAAAGCTGACATCTCTTCGTGGCGGGACTGGATGAACCGTGGCTGGTCATCGGCGCGGGACAGGGCGCCGAGGATGCCGTTGATGCCGTCTCCCGGGTAGCCGAAGATCTGCTCGACACCCCACTCCCTCAGGCGTGCCAGCAGCTGGTCGGCGACGGTGGTCATCTCATGCTCCTTCGGGGTCGATCGATCCGGGTGGGACGTGCGGCTGGTCGTGCAGGGCGTCGGCGAGCAGCTGGGCGAGGTGCAGGCCCTGTCTGCCGCCGCTGTCGAGCTGCTCGATCTGGGTGCGGCAGGAGAACCCGTCGGCGAGGACTGCGGCGTCGGAGGGTGCTTCGCGCAGTCGTGGAAGCAGGACCTGTTCGGCGCACGCCTCGCTGATCTGGCCATGGCCCGCGGTGAACCCGAAGTTTCCCGCCAGCCCGCAGCAACCTGAGTCGAGCCGTTCGACGTCCGCACCGGCTCGGTCGAGGAGCTTTCGGTCGGCGTCCCACCCGAGCACGGCGTGCTGGTGGCAGTGCACCTGCGCCAGACCATGGGTGTTGTCCAGGCGCGGCGGCTCCCAACCGTCGCTGTGCTCGGTGAGGAGCTCGGCGAGCGTCACGGTGTGGTCCGCCAGCCGGTGCACGTCGGGATCTGCGGAGAAGAGCTCTTTCGCGTCAGAGCGGAACACGCTGGTGCAGCTGGGTTCGAGGCCTACGACGAGCCCTCCGGCGCGAACGTGGGGGGCAAGGGCGTCGACGGTGCGTCTCAGCCGCCGTCTGGCGACGTCGAGCTGTCCGGTGGAGATCCAGGTCAGTCCGCAGCACAACGGCTCGGCGGGGACGTCCACCTGCCAACCGGCGTCCTCCAGAACCGCGACGGCGGCGCGGCCCACGTCGGGATGGAAGTAGTTGGTGAAGGTGTCGGGGAAGAGCAACACCTTGCCTCGGGGCGCTGGGAGAGTGTCGACCGAGGGCAGGGGCCGCACCGCGTCGGACCGTTCGGTCCACCAGGCCTGAAGGGTCTGGGGGGCCAGGCGGGGGGCGTCGCGGTCCTCCAGACCGGCCATTCGGGAGCCGACCCTGCGCAAGGGACGGATCCCTGCCAACCGGTTGACCAAGGGCTGGAGGTGGAGCCGGTCGAGGGCACGCACGCCCGCGGGGAGCCAGCCGGTGACGTAGTCAGCGCGGGGCCGTCGCCGGTGGCGGTAGTGCTGGGCCAGGAACTCGGCCTTGTAGGTGGCCATGTCGACGGAGGCGGGGCAGTCGACCTTGCACCCTTTGCAGGCCAGGCACAGGTCGAGCGCTTCCTTGACGTCCTCCGACCGCCAGCCATCCGCGATGGGGCTGTCGCCGTGACCGTTCAGCATCTCGAACAGCAGCCGTGCTCGGCCGCGGGTCGAGTGCCGTTCGTCGCCAGTGGCCTGGTAGGAGGGACACATCACCTGGCCGTCCTCGTGGCTGTGCTGGCGACACTTGCCGACTCCGACGCAACGGTCGGCTGCCTGGATGAAGGAGTGACCGTCCTCGGGGTAATCGAAGAACAGCGGGAGCGGCTGGCGTGGCGCCCATGAGCCGCCCAGCCGGAGGTGGTCGTCCAGGGGGGCGGGGTGGACGACCTTGCCAGGGTTCATCAGGTTGTCGGGATCGAAGAGCGTCTTGACCTCTTCGAACAGCTCGACGACGTCTCGACCGAACATCCTGCCCAGCAGCTCGCCACGGCTCTGCCCGTCGCCATGCTCACCGGAGAGTGAGCCGCCGTAGGACACGCACAGATCGGCAGCGCGTTCCATGAACCGTCGGTAGGTGGCGACTCCTTCGGTCGTGAACAGGTCGAACGGGATGCGGGTGTGCACGCACCCTTGCCCGAAGTGGCCATACAGGCTGGGGCCGGTGTCAGTGGCGTAGCCGAACTCCTCGTAGAGCTCGCGCAGGTCGCGGAGGTAGTCACCCAACCGGGGAACGGGCACCGCGGAGTCTTCCCAGCCTTCGAAGGTGTCGGGCTTGTGCGGGACGTGAGCGGTGGCTCCCAGCCCCGACTCGCGGATCAACCAGAACTCGTCCTCGACTGCGGGGTCGTCGTAGAACGAGACGTCGGCGTCGTCCGGACTCCGTCCGATGGCGTCGAGCATCGCGTGGGCTCGGGCGTCGGCCTCGTCCTGCTCCTCGCCGCCGAACTGCACCATCAGGAAGCCGCGTCCCTCAGGCAGCTGGTCGAGACCTTCGAGGTTCATCTGCTTGAGGCGCTGGTCGTGGAGCAGGTAGTGGTCGATGCCCTCCAGCGCGATCGGCTCGTGCTCGACGATGCCCGGCACAGCATCGGCTGCGGCCGCGATGTCGTCGTAGCCGAGAACCACCAGCGTGCGCGCCTGAACCACGGGCACCAGGTTGAGCTCGGCGCGCAACACCGTCACCAGGGTGGCTTCGCTGCCCACGAGGAATCCGGCGATGTCGAACCCGTGCTCGGGCAGGAGCGAGTCGAGGTTGTATCCGGAGACCCGGCGGGGGATGTCGGGATAACGGTCCCGGATGAGATCCGCGTGGTCGTCCGTCAGGCGACGCAGCTGGCGGTGGACCTCGATGACGCGCGAGCTCTCGTCGGACTCGCCGGAGACGAGGGCTGCGAAGGCCTCGTCGTCGAGCGCGCGGGCGGTGAAGTGGGTGCCGTCGTGGAGGAGGACATCGAGGGAGACGACGTTGTCGACGACCTTGCCGGTGCGTTGCGCTGTGGCGCCGCAGGAGTTGTTGCCGATCATCCCGCCGAGCGTGCAGTTGGGGTGGGTGGCCGGCTCGGGACCGTAGCGCAGGCCGATCGGTGCGAGCTGACGGTTCAGGTCGTCCAGGACGATGCCGGGCTCCACGACACAGGTGCGCGCCTGCGCGTCGATGGAGATCAGGCGGTTGCAGTGACGCGAGAAGTCGATGACGACCGCCTCGTTGCAGCACTGGCCCGCCAGGCTGGTCCCCCCGCCACGCGAGACGATGGGCAATCGATGCCGGCGGCACACCGCGACTGCGTCAGCTGCCGCTGCGGGAGTGCGCGGCGTGACGACCGCGATCGGGACCTGGCGGAAGTTCGAGGCGTCGGTCGAGTAGGCACCACGAGTGCCGGCGTCGAAGAAGACCTCCCCGTCGACCTGCTCCCTCAGTTCGCGTTCGACTGCGGCCAGCGTGGCGTTCAGCATCAGGGATGTCATGGGGTTCGACCGGCCCGTTCGCTGGCGGAGAAGGCAGCCAGGTCCGCAACCGCGAACCCCACCGCGAGGGCACCACTGGCCAAGGCCGGCGTCCGGTGTCGGGAGAAGTACGTCGCGAATCCGACCGCGGTGAGCGCGTGGGCGATCTCGACGACGGTGTCGCCGAGCAGGATCCGACGGTCTCGGACGACCAGGCCAGTCACGGACTGGGCCAGGTAGCGGGCGCCGAGGAGCCGCGTGACACGGCGCGGCCAGGTCGCATCCACCGACCCGGCGGCGTGAAGCACCGAGCGCGGCAAGGTGAGAGCAGTGACGCCCAGTGCGAACCGGGCCACGTCCACCGAGCGGACTCGATCCTCGGGTGACCCAGCCGGTAGGCGGGGGCTGGTCCGGACGGTCATCCGACCCATCCGATGCGGTGGGCACGCTTGTCGAACGCGCCGTGAGCGCCGAAGTCGCGGCCACCGGCGCCGTCGGCGGGCTCCCACAGATTCGTCGGTTGATCGGGGTCTCTGGGCTGGCCGGTCTGCTGGGACGAGAAGCCGGTGCGGGCGAGGTAGCGGTCGAGCAGGCCGCCAGCGACGCGGTTGGCCATGATCGTGCCGGCGGTGCTCAACCCGACCCAACGGGCCCGGCGGTCAGGGTGGTCCATCGCCTTCAGGACACCGCGGGCAGCGACCTCGGGCTGGTAGATCGGAGGCACGGGTTGAGCCTGGTGAGGCAGCCGGGAGAGCACCCAGGAGAACTGCGGGGTGTTGACCGCAGGCATCTCGACGATCGTGACCCGGATGGCGCTCCCGTCGTGCATGAGCTCGGTGCGCAGCGCCTCGTGGAACCCTTCGATGGCGTGCTTCGCACCGCAGTACGCGGTCTGCAGGGGGATGCCGCGGTGGCCGAGTGCTGAGCCGACCTGGACGATGACTCCCCTGTCGCGTGGGCGCATCCTGCTCAGCGCGGCCCGGGTGCCGTTGACGTAGCCGTGGTACGTGACGTCGGTGACGCGCCGATACTCCTCCGCAGAGATGTCCTCGAACCTGGCGAACACCGAGGTGAAGGCGACGTTGACCCACACGTCGATCGATCCGAGCTCCGTCTCGACCTGTTCGGCCGCGGCTTCCACGGCGTCGTGGTCTGCCATGTCGACCACGATCGGGAGCGCCTTCCCGCTGGCCGCCTCGACCTCGCGGGCAGCGGCGTCCAGCCCGACTTCGCCGCGCGCCAGCAGTGCTACTCGGTTGCCACGTGCGCCGAGCATGCGGGCGGTTGCCCGGCCGATGCCGCCGGACGCGCCGGTGACGACGACGACCCGTGGGGACTTGGGGATCCTGCTCAAGGGTTCTCCTCCTGTGTCGGCCCGGGCCGGTGCGACCTCAGCGAGTTGCTGGTGGGCGGAGCGTCCTGGGAATTATATATGCGGCAACGCAAAGACTGCTTCTACGCAAGTAGTAACCCACGCAGGAGAAGGTATGCGGCCTCACCTGAAAAACTGCGCTGTCGATCGGACGTCGCGCGGTCATCGGTCGGCGCGGAGACCCTGCTCATGCCGGGTAGCGGAGGTGCGGGTGGTGGTGCCACTGAGGTGGCGCGCGGTGTTCACCAGTCCGACCAGGGAGAATGCTTGCGGGGTGTTGCCCAGCTGCCGGCGGGCTCGGACGTCGTACTCCTCACTCAGCATGCCGACGTCGTTGCGCAGGGCGGTCAACCGGGCGAACATCTCCTCCGCCTCGGCCTCACGGCCGGCGCCGTGCAGAGCGTCGGCGAGCCAGAAGCTGCACGCGAGGAACGCGCCTTCGCTGCCTGGCAGCCCGTCGCCCTCGTCCTCTCCAGGGTCGTAGCGCAGCACGAAGCCGTCCCTGTCCAGCTGCTGCCGCACCGCCTCGACGGTGCCGAGCACGCGCGCGTCGTCCCACGGCAGGAATCCGACGCGCGGGATCAGCAACAACGCGGCATCGAGGCCCTGGGAGCCGTAGGACTGGGTGAAGGTGCCACGGTCGGAGTCGTAGCCTCGTTCGCACACCTCGGCGTGGATCTGGTCACGGACACCGCGCCACCGGTCGACGGGACCGTCCAGGGCGTGGTTCTCGACGCTGCGTACCGCGCGGTCCAGGCCGGCCCAGGCCATCACCTTCGAGTGCACGAAGTCGCGGCGCGGGCCGCGGACCTCCCACAAGCCGTTGTCGGGTTCCTGCCAGTGTCCTTCCAGCCAGTCCAGCAACGATCGCTGGAGGTCCCACGCGGTCTCGGTGACCTGCAGCCCGGACTCACGAGCCAGGTGCAAACCGTCGAGGACCTCGCCCCACACGTCGAGCTGGAACTGACCAGCGGCGGCGTTGCCCACTCGGACGGGCCGCGAACCCCCGTGGCCGGCGAGCCAGTCCACCTCCCGCTCGGGAACATGGCGGCTCCCGTCGAGGGCGTACATGATCTGCAAGCGCCCCGGGTCGCCCGCCACCGCGCGGACCAGCCACTCCCGCCAGGCCTTCGCCTCCGCGGTGAACCCGGTCCCGAGCAGCGCCTGCAGCGTGAAGGTGGCATCGCGCAGCCAGCAGAACCGGTAGTCCCAGTTCCGCACGCCGCCGGGGTCCTCCGGCAGCGAGGTGGTCGCTGCCGCCACGATGCCGCCGGTGGGTTGGTAGGTGAGCCCCTTGAGCAGGACCAGGGACCGACGGACCTCGTGCGGCCAGCGGCCCTCGTAGGAGCACTGCCCCATCCATGAGCGCCACCATCGCAAGGTCTCGTCCAGCGCCGCCTCCGGGTCGAGGGGTTCGGGCTCGGGAAGGTGGGAGGCCTGGTAGCTCAACACGAAGGTGGTGCGGTCACCGGCCGACACCCGCCACCGGCAGCCGAGCGACCCGTCCTCGTGCTCCACCGGCACCGAGGACCGCAGCCAGGCGGCGTGCGGGCCGGCGACCGCGGCCGCGGTGCTGCCCTCGCACCGCACCCACGGCCGCACGTCGCCGTAGTCGAACCGGAGAAGCAGGTCCCCCTCCATCGCCACCGTGCCGGACAGACCCTCCACGATCCGGACGACGTGGACAGCGGCCCCGTTGGGAGGCAGCAGGTCCACCACCCTCACGGCGCCACTCTCGGTCTCCCAACAGGTCTCGAGGACCAAGGAGTCCTCCGCGTAGTCACGGCGCGAGCATGTGCCACCCCCCGCGGGCGCGATGCGCCAGTGGCCCGCCTGGGGACCATCCAGCAACGCCGCGAAGCAGGCGCCTGAGTCGAAACGAGGTAGGCACAACCAGTCGATCGACCCGTCGCGGGCCACCAGGGCCGCAGTCTGCAGACCGCCGATGAGTGCGTAGTCCTCGATCGGCTTGCTGGCCGTCCGGTGACGCTCAGGCACCTGCGTTCTCCAGGTCCAGGACCACCTTGACGTCGCGAGGGCCGGCCTCGAGTGCTTCGGCGTAGCGGTTCAGCGGCACCCTGCGCGTGATCAATCGGCTCAGCCAGGCGGTGTCGGCTTGGTGGAGTGCTTGTTCGGCCAGCTGGAAGTGGCGCTGGTTGGCGTTGACCGACCCCACCACCGCGTCGTTCTCGAGCACCAGGGCGCGATTCAGCGCACCGGCGTCCAGGCTCAGGGTCCGTCCACCTGAGGAGACGCCTGTCAGGCACACGATCCCGTACGGCCCGGTGCCGGCGAGGGCGTCGAACACCAACGACCCCACCCCTGTCCCCTCGATCACGACGTCGGGCTGCAACGCCGCGGTCACCTCGGCCACCGGGGCGTGGTGGTAGGTGGCCCCCAGATCACGCACCAGGTCCGGCTTCGGGCCGTCGGCGACACGGTCGAGCACGTGCACCGACAGCCCGCGTTGCACACCCATCAGCGCGGCCAACAGTCCTATCGGGCCGGCACCGGTGACCAGCACGGAGCGCGGCTCGAACCAGGCGCGCCGACCGACCGCCTCCACCTGCTCCCAGGCCTTGGCCACCACACTGGCCGGTTCGGTCAGCACCGCGCACAACCCCAGGGCGGGATCGACCGGCACCGCATAGGTCTCCGGGACCGTCCATCGCTCAGCGGCGTACCCGTCGATCTCCTTGATGCCCCGTTCGCGGTAGCGGCCGTTGCGACACATGTCGAACTCGCCGGCGGCACACGCGCCGCAGGGGACCGGGTCCGGGCGGCGAACCACGCCGACGACCAGGTCACCGGACGCGAACCGGCTGCCCTCGGGCGCTTCCAGCACCCGACCCAACGACTCGTGGCCGATCACCAGCCGTTCCGCACCCGGCGCGGCCCAGCCGTACTCGCCGGCGACGATCTCCCGATCGGTGCCGCACACCCCCAGCGCCACACCCTCGACCAGGAGCTCGCCGTCCGCGGGCGTCGGCTCCGGCCGCTGGTCCAGACGAAGGCTGCCGGCCCGACCCGGTTCGACCGTGAGGGCCCGCATCAGCGCAGCCCAGCGTTCGTCGCGTGCTTCCGTGACATGCTCCACCGATACCCAATTTGATTGCATATACGCAACCATTGCGAGTTCTGGCTAGGATAGGCGCATGCGGGAGGAACGCGGCGTCTCGGACGCCCTGATGGCAACCAGCCGAGTGATCACAGCGGCCGTGGTCCGGTCCCTGAGCGTGATCGACTCGAAGCTGACCGTTCCCCAGCTGCGGGTGCTGGTGATGGTCTCGGCGGAGCAGGGCTTGAGCATCAACAACGTGGCGAGCGGCCTCGGCGTCAACGCGTCCAACGCCAGCCGCACGTGCGAGCGGCTGGTGGCGGGAGGACTGTTGCAGCGAAAGGAGCACACCGACGACCGCCGTCGGGTGGAGCTGACGTTGTCACAAAAGGGCCGCCGCCTGGTCGACTCGGTGATGGAGGCCCGCCGCGCCGAACTGCTCGACGTCGTGGCCAAGATGAAGCCCGCCGACCGGCGTCGCCTGGCAGAGGCCCTCTCAGCGTTCAACACCGCCGCACAGCAGGTGATCGAGGAGCGGGGTCCCGACGATGCCCCCGACCAGCACCTGCTCGCCTGGCTCGACTGACGAGATCGACGTTCGGCGGGCCCGAGGAGAGCTGATGACTGACCACGACCAGCACGGCACGACGAGCAGCGCAGCGCTCGGGCAGCAGCACGAGCTGCGACACGGCAGCCAGCGTGCCGTCGTGGTCGAGGTCGGCGGTGGCCTGCGGCAGTACTGGCACGGAGACCATCCGGTCCTGGACGGCTACCCCGCGGACGGGATGGCGCCAGCTGCCCGCGGCCAGCTCCTGATCCCCTGGCCCAACCGGCTGCACACCGGCCGCTACGACTGGGACGGGACCTCGCACACCGTGCCGGTGAACGAACCGGACCAACAGAACGCGCTTCACGGGTTGACCCGCTGGCGGAGCTGGACCGTCGAGTCCTCCTCACCGACCGCCGTGACCATGCGTCACACGCTGCGGCCTCAACCCGGATACCCGTTCGCACTCGAGCTGGAAGCGCGCTACCAGCTGGACGACTCGGGATTGACGGTCACCACCAGGAGCACGAACATCGGCGACGCTGACGCACCGTTCGGGTACGGCGCACACCCCTACCTCACGGTGGGCACCGACGTGCTGGACGAGGCCGAGCTGCAGATCGGCGCTGAGACCTGGCTCCCCACCGGCCCCGCACAGATCCCGATCGGGCGCGAGAGCGTCGCCGACACTCCGTTCGACTTCCGACGGCGGCGTGCCATCGGCAAGACCCGGCTCGACTACACCTTCACCGATCTCGAACGAGACGCCGAAGGCCGGGCGTGGGTGCATCTGACCTCCCCCGCCGGTCGCGAGGTGGCCCTGTGGGTCGACAGGGCGTTCGCGTATGTCGAGCTGTTCACCGGCGACACGCTGCCCGACGTGGACCGCCGGCGGCGTGGGCTCGGCGTCGAGCCGATGACCTGCCCGCCCGACGCGTTCCGCACCGGTGAGGACGTGGTCCGGCTCCGCCCCGGCGCATTCTTCGAAGCCCAGTGGGGCATCAGGGCGGGCTGAGCCCGCCACTGACAAGCGCCGACCGGGCGTGAAGCGGGTTGGACGGCAGGACGAATCCGACCCGCCGCCACCAGCGAAGAAACCGCGACGGCGCCCGTTGGGCATGCTTAGGTGGGGATCCGCCTCCGGAGGAGACCCCCCATGACCGCACGGCGCTCATCTGCACACCGCCTCACCGCCGCCGCCCTGAGTGTTGCGCTCCCCGCAACGGTCCTCGTCGGAGGCGCCCGCCAGGTCTCTGCCGACGAACCAACGAGCACCACTTCGACCGCGACGCTCCATGCGAGCGGTCCCAGCGGCGGCCGTGACGTGGTGGTCACGGCTGAGCCTGACCTCGGCAGGGTCGAGATCAGCCCCTACTACTGGCCCTCCGGTGACGGCGGTCGTTACCTCCACGTCGGTCTCGGCACCAGCACCGGCAATGGCTGTCAGGTGCATCGGTGGGTGGTCGTCGACACGCTCGACCCCTCCGCGTCGACGGCTTACGACGCCGCCGGCACTGCACTCCCCGAGACCGAGCAGTTCACGGTCGCGCAGGACTGGGCCGACCAGGTCGCCCGGATCGGCGTCGCTCCGTTCGCGCCTGTCGACTGCGTGCGCGCCTCCAGCTACGGCTCCGCCGACCCCGCCCACCACGGAGCTCGCATCTGGAACGCCCCGGTCGCCGGCCTGGAGCCGGTCGGATTCGCGGACGCTCCCGGGAGCTTCCCCGCCTCGGTGACCTGTCCGCGTTCGATCACCTGGGGCGAACCCGTCGACCTCGAGATCGGGGTATCGACCGATCCTGGCGTCTACCCGCCAGCCGGCGTCATCCCGCATCCCAGCCGTCTCGCCGCGCTCTATGTGTCCCTCGACCCGGGGCCGTTCACGGTCGCCTCCACCCCCGATCCGCCCAGCGGAGTCGATCTCTGGACCGAAGAGCCCTGGAGTGGCTCCTTCGTGCTCCAGCCCGACACCGCAGAGGTCTACGGCGTCAAGCTCGCAGGAACGGTCAGCGTCGACGGCGCCACCAGCCGCTGGACCTGCGGGACGGTACCGGTATCGATGCCAGCGCCTGCGGACTGGAGCGGCTCGCTCGCCGGCGCCACCTGGTGGCGACGCGGCACCGACAGCAACTCTGGAATCGGCAGCTACCAGCTGCATCGCACGTATGAGTTCCTCGACGACTCCTGGGTCTTCGTCAGCGGCGAGTACGCCGGCGCACGGACCGAGCCCTGCACGACGGTGGCGCACCGCTGGCCCGAAGGCTGCCACCGCTACTACTACGACCGGTCCAGCGGTCGGCTCCAGCTCGACGATCGGCGAGCGAAGCCCGCTCCCGCGGGGTGGTTGATGCCCGTCAGCGGCAGCCGGTTCACGCTGTTCGACGAGACCCACGTCGTCGTGCCTGCCTCTCCGGGCCAGCGCTTCGCCTACGTCGGCGAGGGCGCGGGTGGCGACCTGAGGCTCCGCCGGGACGGCACCTACCACTACCAGGGCCAAGACCCCGACCACCCGCGCCATGTGGTCTGGTCCGGGCGCTACCGGTTCTCCGGCGGGGACGCCCACACGCTCGTCCTGCGCCACCCGGGGCACGACTTCCGAGATGCCGTCCAGCTCTACTTCGCCGATGTCGACGGGCGCCGCACGCTGGTCGACCTCGACACCCACCACCGGGTGTTCCGGTTCCGCGCCGAGCCCTGATCTGGAGGGCAGCGCCCGTCGACGCCAACAACGACTACGAGCTCTGGCGCTCCGACGGCACGGCCGCGACCACCCGCCGGGTGAAGGACATCAATCCCATTTCTCCGCAGAGGTCGCCGGCGATCTCTACTTCAGCGGAGAGACCGTCGCCCACGGCAAGGAGCCGTGGAGGCTCGCGGTCAAGGAGTGACCGTGACGTCGATCAGCAGTCGGAGGCCGTCGGCTCGTGCCGGGCTGGCGGGAGTCGCCCCGACGGGTCGTTGATGTGCTGGGGCGCCAACGCCCCGGGCGCTCCACGGCCCGCCGCCCGCCGTCAGGAGGTCGCGACGACGATGCGGACCGCGACGTCGTCGCCCTGGCGACGGACGTGGAAGGCGGCACCGGCGCCGGTCACCCGCGGCTCCGCACCGTCGAGGACGAGCGCGGTGTGCTCGTCGACGGCCCACGCCTCGGGGGCCAGCCCATCTCGCACGGCGTGCAGTGCACGCGTCACCGTGCCCCACTGGGCGGCATGGACGTCGACCGCGAAGCCGACCCGGCCGAGCCCGTCTACGACGGTGACCGGGCCGAGATCCTCGCTCGCGTCCTCGGAGCAGACCTCGAGCTCGTCCAGCAACCAGCCGCCGACGATCGCCCGCTCGGCGGCGATCGCCGCGCCGGCGGAGAATCCCGCGAACGGCAGCGCGTCCAAGGCGTCCTTGGCGCCGACGACCAGCGCGGCGTAGAGCGGCGTGAGACCGCCGGCCACGAACACACCGGCCGCACCGGCGAGGTCCTCCGCCCTCAGCGGGCGACCCTCCGTCAGCACGACGTGTCGCACCGAGGACGCATCCGACAGCACGCCAGACCAGCGGTCCAGGTCGACGCCGTCGCCGTCGTCCACGACCACGCAGACAACCTCCCCACCCTGGAGCGCCTGCACGAACGGGACGAGCGCGTCCCGCACCTTCTGCTCGTCGCGGCCACCGCCGACCAACACCGTCACTGACATGGCTCGAACCTACCGAAAACTGGGAGAACCCCAGGTCATCCCTGAGGTTCTCTCAACCAACTTCGGTGTCCGAGGGGGGACTTGAACCCCCACGCCCTAATACGGGCACTAGCACCTCAAGCTAGCGCGTCTGCCAATTCCGCCACCCGGACGAGTGCGGGGCAACGCTAGCAAAGGTCGACCCAGGATCCCGCATCGGGACTGGGTTCTGGTCGCAGCCGCACAGCCGGCGACGCGCCCGGGTGGGAGGTCGGCTTGAACGAGACCGGGATCCCTGCAACGGTGGAAGAGCCCTTGCACTCAACTCAGAAAGCAATCCATTGCTCACCCTGACCGAGAACGCATGCGACATCGTGAAGCGCTACGCCGAGCACCCGGACACTCCGGACGAGGCGGGTCTGCGCATCTCGACCACCCCAGGTGACCAGCTCACCGTGTCGACGGCCGACCAGCCGGTGGCCGGTGACCAGGTCGTCGACCAGGGCGGCGCGAAGGTCTTCCTCGACCAGAGTGCCGCCGAGCAGCTCGACGCGATGATGCTCGACGCCAGCCTCGACGAGGCCGGCAACGTGCAGTTCGGCATCCTCGCGCAGGCCTGACCTCAGGCCTGGTCGTCCAGGCCTAGCTGGGCGATCCCGCGCCGCTCAGGGCTTGATGCCCCAAGCGGCCAGCGCCACCTCGGGGTCGACCGGGTCTCCCCCATCCGGTCGCACCTCGAGGTGGAGGTGCGGGCCCGTGGTGTTGCCCGTGGAGCCGACCGCTCCGACCACCTGGCCGGTGGTCACGTGCTGTCCGGCCACGACGTCGGTGCGCGACTGGTGGCAGTACCACAGCTCGGTGCCGTCCTCGAGTCGCAGGACGGTCTTGTTGCCGTAGGCGCCGTCGTACTCGACGGAGACGACCACGGCGTCGCCGATGGCGACCAACGGCGTCCCCTTGGGCGCCGCGAAGTCCAGGCCGGTGTGGTCGTCCGACCACAGCCCGCCGGAGTCGTCGAAGCGCGCGGTCAGGTGGTAGCCGGCGACCGGCAGCACCCGCGGGACGGGGCGCACCTTCAGCCCCCGCACGATCTTCACGTGCGCGGCCCCGGTCGACACGAGCCACGGAGCCGCGTCGGCGGCGGCGGGTTGGGGGACGGCGACGATCGCCGAGCACGCCAGCGCGCCGATCAGTGCGGGCGCGGTGGCGGCCCGACGGATACGACGGGCTGGGTACGGGTCCATGAAGCTTCCTCTGGTTCGCAAGTGCTTGCTTTTGCAAGCAGCGCAGACCAGTGAGCCATCAGCACCACGCCGTCCTCAAGTCCGCGGGCGCGTCGGTGTGGCCGCGGTCACGAGAACCTGTTCTCGTTCTCGCTCAGCACGTCCCGGATTCGCGACGGAGGTCACACGGGCGTCAGACCGTCGTACGCCGGTGTCCCCATGCCGTGACCTGGCTGCGCGTGGGCACCCATGGCTCGAAGCGCAGGCGCATGCCGGCCTCGTGCGGGGTGCGGTCGCCCTTCCGGCTGTTGCACCGCCCGCACGCCGCCACGGTGTTCAGCCAGGTCCAGGTGCCGCCACGCGACCGAGGCACGAGGTGGTCGATCGTGTCGGCGTGCGCGCCGCAGTAGGCACACCGGTGCTGGTCCCGGCGCAGCACGGCCTCCCGGCCGTAGGCCGCAGGCCGGTACATCCAGGTCGCCACCACGTAGCGCACCAGGCGCAGCACCTTCGGCCACGGGTGCGGACCGATCCGCCGGTCGGCGTCGGCCTCGTGCACCACCGCGACACCACGGAAGAGCATCCGCACCGCGTGCGGGAAGGAGACGACGTCGTGGGGCTCGTAGGAGGCGTTGAGCAGCACGACAGGCGCGTACGTCGCCACGACGACCACCTCCTTCCGATGCCGCACCCTAAGCATGACGCAGGCAGGAGGCCTACGGGGTTTCCCCGCGGTCACCGAATATTCTTCGAACCGTGGATCGTCTGAGGGTCGCCTTCGCACCCGGTGTCACCCCTGACAAGTGGGCACGCGTGTGGCGGGAGCGCCATCCCCGTATCCGGCTGGAACTGCTGCCCATCGAGGAGGACCGTCAGCGTGCCGTCCTCGACGACGGCGAGGCCGACCTCGTGCTGGCGCGCCTGCCCGTCGATCGGGAGCACCCCACTCCCCTGCACTGCGTCGTGCTCTACGACGAGGTCCCCGTCGTCGTCGCCTCCGTCGAGCACTTCGTCGGGGCGGCGGACGAGGTGACCACCGCCGACCTCGACGACGAGCAGCTCGTGGCGCCCGAGCGCTCCGGCTGGCGGCCCAACGCCGAGCAGCTGACCTTCCCGCCGATGAGCGACAAGGACGCTATCGAGGTGGCGGCGGCGGGGACCGGGGTCGTCGTGCTGCCGATGGCACTGGCCCGGCTCCACCACCGCAAGGACGTGGTGCACCGTCCCGTCGCCGACCTGCCGCCGACCCAGGTGGGTCTGCTGTGGAAGGTCGAGGACGACGGACCGGTGCACCAGGACTTCGTCGGCGTCACCCGCGGCCGGCGCGCCAGCAGCGGCCGCGGCTGATCGCCGGTCAGAACGGCACGTAGTTGTCGCACCCGTAGAACTCGTCGCCCGGGTCGGTCGTGTCGTAGTAGACGGTGTCGTAGCCCGGTCCGCACTTGATGTAGTCGGCGCTGCCGTCGGAGTAGACGTAGATGTAGTCGTCGCCGTAGCCGGCCCGCACCTCGTCGGGACCGAAACCGGGCACCAGGTTGTCGACGCCGGCGTTGCCGTAGAGCCGGTCGGCCCCGCCACTGCCGTCGAGGTAGTCCGAGCCGGAGCCGCCGCGCAGCAGGTCGCGCCCGTCGGCGCCCGCGGCGTAGTCGTTGCCTGCCCCGCCGAGGATTGTGTCGGCACCGCTGTAGCCGTAGAGCGTGTCGTTGCCCTCGAACCCCGTGATGGTGTCGGCGTAGGGCGTGCCGTAGAGGTAGTCGTCGAGCTGCCCGCCCGGGATGTTCGCGGCGGAGGCGGGGCTGGCCGAGAAGGCGGCCACGCCGGCGACAGCAGCTGCTCCGAGGGCGAGGTTGCGGATGGTGCGCATGGTGGGTCTCCTTGGGTCGTGGCCCGCCGTTGCGGCCGGCCTCTGACCACGGGATGCGCTCCGGAGCCCACCCAGTTCCCGGATGCCCGGAAAAACTTTCGTCAGCCCCAGTGCCAGGTCTGCTTGGCCAGCAGGTCCCGGGCCCGCGAGATCCTCGATCGCACGGTGCCGACGGGCACGCCGAGCCGCTCGGCGATCTCGTCGTAGCCGAGACCGTCGAACTCCCGAAGGACCAGCGCCTCGCGGTACGGCTCGGGGACCCGCTCGAGCGCCTGCCGGACCGCCTGCTCGTCGGCGACGACCGAGCTGAGCCGCCTGCTGAAGGCGGCCAGCTCCGGGACTTCGTCGCCCGTGGGCTCGGACTTGCGCTGCTTGCGGCGCAGCACCTGCAGCGCCTCGTTGCGCGCGATCGCCCGGACCCAGGTCTGGAACCGCGAGCGACCTTCGAACTGGGCGATCTTCTCCATGACGGAGATGAGCGTCAGCTGTGCCGCGTCCTCGATGTCGGCCGGGTCGACGAGCAACGACGTGATGGCCGGCTGGGCGATCCGGTGCTTGTGGGTCAGCTCGAGCAGCACCTCCGTCGCGGGCACGGCGCCGCCCGCGCCGAGCACGGCGAGACCGTCGAGGATGGCGATCCGCTCCTCGGCCGGCGCGCCGGCGTACTCCGTCAGGACGGCGCCGCGCGCTGCCGCCTCGCCGCGGGCCGCCGCCTCGAGCAGGTTCTGGTCGGGCATCACGAGCCTCCGGTGTAGTCGAGCGCGACGACGATGCCGACCGCCACCGCGACGAGCAGGGCGAGGAGGACGGCGAGCAGGATCGGCCCACCCGGGAAGCCCGATCGGCCGGCGGTGCCCGAGGGCGCCACCGGCGCCACGGGTGCGAGGGACAACGGCGGCAGTAGCGGCGCCGCCGACGTCGGCGGTGCTGGCGGGACCGTCACCGTCACCGGTGCCAGGCTCGCGTCCAGTGCGCCGAGGAGGTCGTGGGCCCAGCTGCGCGCGTCGGGCTGACGCTCTTCGCGGTCGCGCGCCATGCCCCGCGCCACCGCCGCTGCGACGCGCGCGTCACGGGGGCCGGGCGTGCGGTCGAGCAGCTCCGCCACGACGGCCGATGCCGCGTAGATGTCGGCGCGCCCGTCGATCCGTGCGCCGATCGCAGCCTGCTCGGGCGCCATGTAGGCCGGGGTGCCGGCGGCCGCGGTGACCTGACGCGTCGAGTCCAGCGCCTTCGCCAGGCCGAAGTCCGCCAGGATCACGAAGTCGTCGTCGCGCAGCAGCGCGCCGCCGGGCCGGCCGTCGGGGGCGTGCCCCTCGGGCGCCGGACGGATCAGGACGTTGGACGGCTTGATGTCCCGGTGGACCACCCCGCGGTCGTGGATGACGGCCAGAGCGGTGCCGAGCGCCGATACGACCGCGCGCACGTCCGGGACGCCGATCCGCTGCTGGGAGAGGTCGAGCTCGTCGATCCGGTCGTCGAGCGTGCCGCGTTCGGCGAGCTCGAGCACCAGGTAGGGCCGTCCGTCGGGGAGCTGGCCGACGTCGTACACGGTCGCGGTGCGCGGCGAGTCGATCCGCCGCATCAACCGCGCCTCCTTGATGAAGCGCTCCCGGCCGTCGACGTCGAACGCCACGGTGGCCGACAGCACCTTGATGGCGACCAGCTGCTCGAGCACGGGATCCTCGGCGCGGTAGACCGCGGCGTGTGCCCCGACCCCGATGCGCTCGAGGACCACGAACCTGCCGATCGCGTCCACGGGGTCATCCTGACAGAGACGAGCGCCGCCGGCCCGAAGGACCGACGGCGCTCGTGCTGGACTGCTCAGCAGGTCAGCGGCTCACCCAGGCGGCGGCGACGCCGACCTCGATGTCCACGCCCGCAATGTTGTCCGGAGCGTCGGGCAGGGCCTCGATGTGCAGGGCCCGGACGGCCTTCCCGTTGTAGGGGAAGGGCAGCTCCGTCTGCTCGTTGATCGTCACCCGCACCAGGCCCGGGATCTCGATCACCGTGTTGGGATCGACTCCTACCGGCACCGGCTTGCCGCCGATCTTCAGGCCGAGGATCTGGCTCGACACCGTCTTGATCGGAGCGTCGGACCCGTGCTGCTCGACGTGGGACGTCGCGACGATGGCGTCGAGGGTGATGGCTCCGTTGAGGAGGTTCACCGCCGCTGTCTTCGAGGTCAACGTCTCGTCGGAGTCGGTGCTCGTCACCGTCGCGTTGCAGGTGTTGCTCAGACCCTTGACGTCGAGCAGGCCCGGCAGCCGCACCCGCGCGGTGGCGTTGGTCAGGTCGACGCCGTTGGTGCCACCGGCCGGGCAGATGACCAGGCCGAGCGGGGCGGAGAGCACGTTGACGGCGTTGCCGACGTGGACCAGGGCGCGCGTGGAGTAGGCGAAGCCGAAGACCGGCTCACCGTCGATCGGCGTCGGCAGCAGGATGCGCGCCATGGTCGGGGTGACCTCGACGTTGGCACCGACACTGAGGTCGTCGCGCGGCTTGAGCAGCGTGATGTGGATGCCGGTAGCCTGGGACTTGATCAGCGCGTCGCCGCCGATCTGGCCACGGACCTCGTTGAGCACGACCTTCGCGACACCCGGGATCGTGATGCCGAAGTTCTTCGGCACGTTGATCGGGATGTTCTGGTCCTTGATGTGCACCCCGATGAGCTTGGTGCCGCCGCTGCGGGAGACGTTCCCGGCGCTGTCGATCGAGGCGATCGCCTTGGTCTCGATCGCGTCGACCGTGATCGCGCCGTCGAGCAGGCTCACGCCGGCGATCTTCGCCTCGGAGGTGAGGGTGATGCCGCCGCCGAGACGGTTGCTCGTGCGCTGGTAGCTCGAGGCGGCCTCGGCCTTGATCAGGCCGTTGAGCAGGTTGATGTTGGCGGTCTTGTTCTCGGTGTAGCGAGGGGCCGTCTCGACGCGCATCGTGCTGGCCGCGGTGAGCTCGGACCGGACCACGCCCGCGACGTTGACGCGCGTGGCGCCGCTCACGGAGTGGAAGACCGGGTCGGTGGGGGTCGCTGCGGCCGCTCGGGCCGGGGCGGCAGGCGCGGCCTCAGCGGCCGGCATCGCCGGGCTGGCGAGCAGTGCCGCCCCCAGCAGTAGCGGGAGATATCCCGCGATCTTGTATCGAATTGAAGGGAGCATGGGCAAACGCTAACCCCGGAAGGGGGTTTCGGAAGAAAGACTCCCGGGATTTTGTCCTGGGTCTTCGCCACAGCAGGGCGGTCAGATACTCGCGTCCAGCCACGCGCCGAGCGCGCGAGCGCTGTGATCGACCATCTCGTTCCAGTCGAGGGCGGTCTCGTCGGCGTTGTCGGAGACGTGCTTGACCAGACGCACCGGCACCCCGAACTGCCGCGCCGCGTAGACCACGGCGTAGCCCTCCATGTCGACCAGGTCGGCGCGCTCGGCCAGGCGCGCCCGGACGACCGGGTCGGTGACGAAGACGTCGCCGGTCGCGAGGACGGTCTCACCGGCCCCGCACCGCAGCCGCTCCTCCGGGTCGTAGCCGAGCGCCCGGATCGCGTCGGCGTTGATGTCGTGGTTGAGCACGACACCCGGCTCGTGAAGGCCGGCGTGGTGGTCGTGGAGCGCCCCTGCGGTGCCGATGTTGACCAGCTCCAGGCCGGCCAGGTCGTCGTACGACGCCAGGGCCCGCGCCACCGCGAACGCCGCCGCCGTCTTGCCGATCCCCGTGACCAGGACCGGCAGGCCGTCGGGGACGTACGCCGCCTCCGCCCTCGTCGCCGCGACGACGAGGACCTGTCGCGCGCCGCTCACCAGCTCGTCGCCAGCGGGCGGCCCTCGTGGAACCCGGCGGCGGACTGCACGCCGACGAGTGCACGCTCGTGCAGCTCGGCCAGCGTCGTCGCGCCCGCGTAGGTGCAGGCCGACCGCACGCCGGCAGAGATCTGGTCGATGAGGTCCTCCACGCCAGGGCGGGCCGGATCGAGGTACATCCGAGACGAGGAGATGCCCTCCTCGTAGAGCCCCTTCCGGGCGCGGTCGAAGGCCGACTCGGTGGCCGTGCGGTTGGCCACCGCGCGCGCCGATGCCATGCCGAAGGAGACCTTGAACGACCGGCCGTCCGCGTCCTGGAGGAGGTCGCCCGGCGACTCGTGGGTGCCGGCGAACCAGGAGCCGATCATCACCGAGGACGCGCCCGCAGCCAGCGCGAGCGCGACGTCGCGTGGATGCCGCACTCCCCCGTCGGCCCACACGTGGGCGCCCAGGTCGCGTGCGGCGGCCGCGCAGTCGAGCACCGCGGAGAACTGTGGACGGCCGACCCCCGTCATCATCCGGGTCGTGCACATGGCGCCCGGCCCGACGCCGACCTTGACGATGTCGGCACCGGCGTCGACCAGGGTGCGGGTGCCGTCGGCGTCGACGACGTTGCCCGCGACGACCGGCACGCCGGGGTCGAGGGCACGCACCGCCTGCAGCGCCTCGATCATCCGGTCCTGGTGACCGTGCGCGGTGTCGACGACGAGGCAGTCGACGCCCGCCTCGAGCAGAGCGGCTGCCTTGTCGGCGACGTCTCCGTTGACACCGACCGCGGCGGCGATCCGCAGCGCGCCCGTCCCGTCGACGGCCGGCTCGTAGAGCGTGGCCCGCAGCGCGGCTGTGCGGGTGAGGACGCCGACGAGCCGTCCCTCCCCGTCGACACCGACGGCGATCGCCGCCCGCGCGTCGTCGAGGGCGTCGAACGCCTTGCGTGGCTCCGTGTCGGCCTCGACGAGCACCTCGACGGGCCGCATCACCTGGTGGGCCTGGGCGAACCGGTCCACGTCTGCGCAGTCGGGCTCCAGGACCACACCGATCGGCCGCTGCTCGTCGTCGACGACCACGGCCGCACGGTGGGAGCGCTTCGGCATCAGCGACAGCGCCTCGGCGACGGTCTGGTCGGGACGGAGCTGGATCGGGGTGTCGAGCACCAGGTGGCGCGACTTCACGAAGCCGACCACGTCGGCGACGACCGGTGCCGGGATGTCCTGCGGGATCACCACCAGTCCCCCGCGGCGGGCGACCGTCTCGGCCATCCGCTTGCCCGCGATGGCCGTCATGTTGGCGACCACGATCGGGATGGTCGCGCCGGTCCCGTCGGTGGTCGACAGGTCGACGTCGTAACGACTCCCCACCGAGGACCGCCGCGGCACCATGAAGACGTCGTCGTAGGTCAGGTCGTGGTCGGGCACCCGGTCGTCGAGGAAGCGCACACCGCGAATCTACCGTCGGCCCGATCCTCGTGCCCGCGCGCGGATCGGGTAGAGATGAGTGGTGACGTCCGCAACCGCACGGGCCCCGGGCAGGGTCAACCTGATCGGTGACCACACCGACTACAACGGCGGTCTGTGCCTGCCCTTCGCGATCCCCCTGGGCACGACGACGACGGCCCGGGCGCGCGGCGACGACCGGGTGCGCGTCCGCTCGACGGCGTACGACGACGTGTGGACCGGCCGCCTGGGCGACCTGACGCTCGGAGCTCGCGACGGGATGCCGGCGTGGGTGCGCTACGTCGCGGGCGTCCTGTGGGCGGCCCGGGCCGACGGCTGGCGGCTGCCCGGCCTCGACCTCCTCATCGACAGCGACCTGCCGTCCGGCGCCGGACTGTCGAGCTCGGCCGCACTGGAGTGCTCGGTGGCCGTCGCGGTCGCCGCGCTCGTCGACCGGCCCCTCGATCCTGGGAGCCGGCCCGGCCTCGCCGAGCTCTGCCGGCGCGCGGAGAACGACTTCGTGGGGGCACCGACGGGGGGCCTCGACCAGCTGGCGTCGCTGCTGAGCACTGAGGACCACGGCCTGCTCGTGGACTTCGCCGACACCAGCACGCGCCAGGTGCCGCTGCCGCTGCGCGAGGCCGGGCTCGTGGTCCTCGTCATCGACACCGGCACGAGCCACGACCTCGCCGACGCGAGCAGCGGCTACGCCCAGCGTCGCGCTGAGTGCGACGCCGCCGCCGCCGCGCTCGGACTTCCCCGCCTCGGCCTGGCCTGGGCCGACGACCTCAGCCGGCTCACCGACGAGGTCCAGCAGGCGCGCGCCCGGCACGTGCTCTCGGAGAGCACCCGCGTCGAGGACGCGGTCGCTGCGGTCGCCGATGCCGACTGGGAGCGGCTCGGTTCGGTGCTGACCGCCTCGCACGCGTCGCTGGCGCGCGACTTCGCCGCGTCCACCGACGAGCTCGACCTGGCCGTGGCGACCGCCGTCGAAGCCGGGGCGCTCGGCGCCCGGCTCACCGGCGGCGGCTTCGGCGGCTCGGCGATCGCGCTCGCCCCGCGGGAGCGGGTGGACGCCGTACGCCTGGCGGTGGGGACCGCGTTCGCCGCGGAGGGGCACGCCGCCCCGTCCTTCGTCGAGGTGCTGCCGTCGGCCGGTGCGGCGGTGCTGGATCAGGCCTGAGCGGGCCTGCAAGGTCTCCTCCGACCCCGACGTCGTGGCCGCCAAGAAGGCGGTGCTCCGCGCCGACACGTGGCGGCGCGTCGAGCGCTTGCGAGGACGAACCGCCGCGCCGTCGTACGCCGTCCGACACCATGCGGGCCCCGCAGCCGAGCACGCCGAGCGCTACGTCCGGCTCGCTGCCGAGGGCGTCGACGCCGTGTTCCTCGGCCTGCAGGACCTCAACGGACCGGATGACCTGGAGCGATTGGCACCGATGCTGGCCTGACGAGGGCGGACTGGGACGACGAAACTGTCGCTGGGACGCTGCAATTGCGTCGTCCCAGCGACAGTTTCACCGTCCGGACGGTGAAACTGTCGCCCGTCCGCTCACTTCAGCTGAGCGCTCGACAACCCCAGCACCCGGCGCGCCACGATGAGCTGCTGGATCTGCTGGGTCCCCTCGAAGATGTCGAGGATCTTGGAGTCACGCGCCCACTTCTCGAGCAGCTCGCCCTCCGAGTAGCCGACGGAGGAGCAGAGCTCGACGCAGCCGAGCGTGACGTCCGACCCGACCCGGCCGGCCTTGGCCTTCGACATCGAGGCCTCGAGCGAGTTGGGCTGGCGGTTGTCGGCCATCCAGGCCGCCTGGAGGGTGAGCAGGCGGCCCATCTCCCAGTTGGTCTCGAGCTCGAGGAACTTCGCGGCGGCGGCCGACTGCAGCTGGGCGGGGCGGTCGTAGTCGACCGTGACGCCCGCCTGCTCCAGCAGGTCGCGGGTGAGGTCGAGGGACGCGCGGGCGCAGCCCACGGCCATCGCTGCGACCAGCGGACGGGTGTTGTCGAAGGTCGCCATCGCGCCGGCGAAGCCCTGCTCGACGTTGACCTCCGGCGAACCGAGGAGGTTCTCCTTCGGCACCCGCGCGTCGGTGAACGTGATGACGGCCGTGTCGGAGGCCCGGATGCCGAGCTTCTCCTCGAGCCGCTCCACCTTCACGCCCGGCGTGTCCTTGGTGACGACGAACGACTTGATCGCCGCCTTGCCGAGCGACTTGTCGAAGGTCGCCCACACGACGATCGAGTCGGAGCGCTCGCCGGAGGTGACGAAGATCTTCTCGCCGTTGATGACGTACTCGTCGCCGTCGAGCACCGCGGTGGTCGAGATGGCCGAGGAGTCCGAGCCGAACGACGGCTCGGTGATCGCCATCGAGGCCCACGTGCCCTCGAAGCGCTCGAGCTGCTCGTCGGTCGCCACGGACGCGATGGCCGAGTTGCCCAGGCCCTGGCGCGGCATGGTGAGGAGCAGCCCGACGTCACCCCAGCACATCTCGGCGACCGAGGTCACCGAGGCCATGTTGGAGCCGTTCTTCACGGTGTTCTTCTTGTCGCCACCCTCGTCCTCGCCACGGCGGACGCCGGTCGCGCCGGCTCCCTCGCTCGCGCCGGACTCGTTGAGCCCGTCGATCATCGCGGCGAGGATGTCGAGCTCCTTGGGGTACTCGTGCTCGGCGATGTCGTACTTGCGCGAGATCGGTCGCAGCATGTTCATCGCGACCTGGTGTGCCTGGTCGATCAGTGCGCGGTGCTTCTTCGGCACCTCGAGGTTGATGGCCATCAGACCAGCACCGTCCCTTCCATGATCCCGATGGCACGCAGGTCGCGGTACCACCGCTCGACCGGGTGCTCCTTGACGTATCCGTGGCCACCGAGCAGCTGAACGCCGTCGAGGCCGATGCGCATGCCGTGGTCGGCGCACGCCTTGCGGGCGAGCGCGACCTCCTTCGAGAAGTCCTTGCCTGCGGCGGCGCGAGCTGCCGCGCGGTAGGTCAGCAGGCGCATGCCCTGCAGCTCGATCGCGATGTTGGCGACCATGAACGCCACCGACTGGCGGTGGCCGATCGGCTCGCCGAACGCCTCGCGCTCCTTGACGTACGGCGTCACGTAGTCGAGCACCGCCTGGGCCGTGCCGATCGCGAGCGCGCACCAGGCGAGGCGCGAGAGACGCACGCACTCGGTGTACGTCGACCCGTCGGTCTCGCCCAGGACGGCATCGGCCGGCACCTTGACGTCCTCGAGGACGAGGGAGGTCATCGAGGCGGCCCGCACGCCCATCGCGGGCTCGCCCTCGATGCTGAGGCCCTCGGTCGAGGACTCGACGAGGAAGAGGACCGGCTTGCCCTCGAGGGAGGCGCCGACGATGAAGAGCTCGGCGTGGTCGCCACGGGCGACCAGGCTCTTGCGCCCGTTGAGGACGTAGCCGTCCCCGCTCTTGGTCGCGGTGGTCGACGGGCTGAGCACGTCGAACAGCACGGTCGGCTCGCTCAGGGCGAGCGCAGCGGCCGGGACCTCGTCGCCGGTGAACGCCGGCAGGTAGGTCTGCTGCTGCGCATCGGTGCCCCACAGGCCGATCGCCGTGGCGACGGAGCCGGGCGCGAGGGTCGCGACCGCGAGGCCCATGTCGCCCTTGGCGAGAGCCTCGGCGACCAGCGTGCCCGCCATCGCCGAGCGCTCCTCGGAGACGCCGCCGAGCTCCTCGGGCAGACCGAGGATCGGCAGGCCGATCTCCAGGCTCGCCTTGAGGAGGTCGTCGGGTGCGGCACAGCCGGCGTCGGCCTCGGCGGCTGCCGGGCGGACGACCTCCGCGGAGAACTCGGAGACCACGTCGACGAGCATCTGCTCGTCCTCCGTCGGGGTCAGGTCGAAGACGCCGGTCGGGGCCGAGGTCGCGGCCGGGCGCACGCCCGGCTTCCCCTTCTTGCCCGCCTTGGCGAAGGTGCGGCTCGCCTGGGTGATGGTCTTGAACCCGCTGCGGGTGACCGTGAACACGACCTGCTCGGTCTGCTTGCGCATCCCGATCTTGTCGATGAGGTCGCTCTGCGCGAGCTTGCTGAGGCCTGCGACGAGGTAGCCGATGGGGTCACGCGTCTCGCGACTCGGGACCCCGTGCTTGCCACCTGGCTTGAGGTTGCTGATCAGGGACATGACCACAACTGTAACTACGAGTTACACATTGCGCTACAGCTGGTCCGGGAAATCCTCAGTGCGGCCCGTCACAGCGGCCCCTCTAGGGTTGCTGCTCATGCCGGCCTCCCGCCCCGACGACTCAGTGCACGCCCCGCACGGCCCGCTCCCCCGCGGCGGCACCGTCCGCCCCATCACGCGATGGGGCACCGACGTCATGCACCGCCCGCAGCAGCAGGTGACGGCGTACGACGACGAGCTCCGCGCCCTCGCGGCCGACATGGTGGCCACGATGTACGCCGCCGACGGCGTCGGGCTCGCGGCCTGCCAGGTCGGCGTCGATCTCGCCCTCTTCGTCTTCGACTGCCCCGACGAGGCGGGCGAGCGCTACGTCGGCGTGGTCTGCAACCCGGAGGTCAGCGTGCCCGAGGCGCGGGGCCGCGAGCTCGATGACGGCGACGAGGGCTGCCTGTCCTACCCGGGGGCGTTCTGCCCCTGCCCCCGACCTGCCTTCGCCTCCGTGACCGGCTTCGGGCTCGACGGCGAGCCGGTGTCGTTCGAGGGCGACGGGCTGCTCGCGCGGTGCCTCCAGCACGAGACCGACCACACCCGCGGCACGGTCTTCGGCGACCGGCTCTCAACGCGCAGCCGCAAGAAACTCCGGAAGCTGCACGACGCCGCCGCCGCTGACTACCCCCCGGAGTGGCCCACCTAGGCGTCGGTCAGGCCGGCACCCACCCGCTCACCGACGTGCCGTGACCGTCCGCGGCCGAGACGATGGTGACGTCGCCCCCGACCGCCCTGATCCGGTCGCGCATGTTCTCCAGGCCACGACCGCGGCCGCCGAGGTCGAAGCCGTGACCGTCGTCGGCCACCTCGAAGTAGATCCGCGCGTCGTCGCGGGACAGGCGCACCTCCGCGGTGGCGCCGGCGCCGGCGTGCTTGGCGGCGTTCTGGAGCGCCTCGTTGCAACAGAAGTAGACCGACGACTCCCTGGTGTGGTCGAAGCGGCCGACCCCGGCCGCGCGCAGCTCGGTGGGGATGGCGGTCCGGGCGGCCGTCGCGGCCAGGGCCGCCTCCAGACCGGACGCGGTGAGCTCCGCCGGGTAGACGCCGGCCGAGAGCCGCTGGATCTCCTCCTCGGCAGCCGCGACGGTGGCGCGCACGGTGCCGCACAGCCGGTGCAGCTCGGAGCGCTGGGCGAGCTGCTCCTCCACCTGCCCGACCTCGTCGGCGACGCGCTGGAGACGCACCATCACCCGCCGGCGGAGGTCGCGCTCCATCCGCTGCCGCTCGCCGTCGGCGATCGAGGCGAGCCGCGCGCGGGACGCCCGGACGGCGTCCTCGTCGGCCTCGATGCGCTCGGCCATCCGGTTCAGGCTCATCGCCGCCTCGTCGAGCTCGTCGCCGGCCCGCACGGCCACCCGGATGCTGTGCTCGCGCCGCCCGATGCGGTCCAGTGCCAGGGTCAGCTCGGACACCCGCATGAAGATCGAGTGCGACACCAGGCCGGTGATGATCCCGCCGAAGCTGACCGCGGACCCGATCGTCGCCAGCACGGCGATGCCGAGCGCCACCTCCCGGTCGGCGGTCGCCGACACCAGGCTCGACACCGCGGCGCCCGTGTACGCCATCGCGGACGCCGAGGCGAGCGCACTTCGGCGACTGAGCGTGAGCCAGCTGCGTCCGGGCGCGAAATCCGGCGGGAGCAACGGCTGCAGCTCGCGGAGGACCGGCCGGAACGCCACCTCCCAGATGAGCACGAAGAAGAACCCAGCGGCCGAGGTGATGATCGACGCGACGAGCCACCCGCTGACGTAGTCGCCGAGCGTGAAGTCGCGGGAGCGACCGACCTCGATCAGGCACGGGATGTTGCCGGCGAAGCAGTAGGCGGCCGTGCAGGTGGCGCTCACCCGCGGGACCCGTCGTACGGCGGCGTGCCAGACCTCGCGCGGGTCCACCTCCTCCCCGCGGAGGAACCGCACGATCGGGCGGAACGGTCCGAGCGCGATCCACGGCATCAGGACCAGCGTGATCAGCAGCCCGCAGGCCATCGTCACGAGGAACGGCCGCACCGCGTCCCCACCCGGTCCCCAGAGCGGGTGCAGCGTCCAGAACTGCGTCGGCCAGGCGAGGAGCAGGATGCCGCTCGCGCTGAGGAGCAGCCACGCCTCGACGTACCTCTTCCCCAACCGACGGTAGGACCGCTCGTAGAGCCGGTCGAGCCAGTGCGGCTCCTCCGAGGTCACCGTCAGCACGTCGGCACGTCCGCGTGATAGGCGACGCCGTGGTCGTCGGGCGTCGTCGCCACCGTGCCTCCGACGGCGCCGAGCCGGTCCTGGAGGTACTGCTCGAGGTCGGCGCCGTGCTCCTCGGGGAGCGCCGGCTGGACGCGGATGTCGACCAGGCCCGTCCCGCCGTCCTCGGTCAGTCCGATGCGCACCGTCAGGTCGTCGGACTCGACCTGCCCGACCCGCTGCAGGACCTCCCAGCAGCAGAAGTAGACGGCCGACTCGACCGCGTGGTCCCACCGCTTCCGGACCGCGACGTCGAGGCTCACCATGACCTCCGACTCCCTCGCCGCGGCCCGCAGCGCGGAGGTCAGACCCTCGGCCTCCAGGCTGGCGGGGTAGATCCCGTGCGCGAGCGCCCGCATCTCGGCGACCACCTCGCTGAGCTCGGCGCGGATCGCGTGGACCCGTTCGGCGGCCTCGGGCTCGGCGCGGCAGCCCGACTCCAGCTGGCCCAGCTGCATGCTCACCAGCGCGAGGTTCTGCTGGGCACCGTCGTGCAGGTCGCGCTCGATCAGCCGGCGCGTCGCGTCCGCGACCTCGATCAGGCGCGACCGCGACCGCCGCAGCTCCTGGGCGTGGTCGTCGAGCAGGTCGACCATGCGGTTGAACGAACGTCCGACAGCGTCGAACTCGTCCCCCGAGCTGGGGCGGATCCGGACGGCGTGCCGGCCGCTCGCGACCGCGTTGAGCGCGTCGGAGAGCTCGGCGACGCGGCGGGAGACGCTCGACGCGACCAACGCCAGCTGGGCGCCGACGTAGGTGCAGACCAGTCCGAGGGTCACCACGGCCACGACGAGCGGGCGCCCGGCCTGGGAGAAGCCCATGGCGAGCCCGGCCGCCTGGCAGCCGACGGTGAAGATGATCGCCGTGTTGAGGAAGACCAGGCGGCGGCGAGCGGACATGACCGCCGTGTCCGCGAAGTCCGGTGGCAGCTGGAGGGCGACCTCGCGCGCGATCGGCAGCAGGGCGACCTCGTAGATCATGAGGTAGAACGCGGCGACGCCCACCGTGACGAGCGCCTCGGAGGAGTAGGCACCGACGTACGTCGTCGCGGTGAAGTGCTCCCGCCGGCCGACGTAGACCAGGCCGAGCCCGATCGTGAACCCGCTCCAGACCGAGGAGACGACGGCCGCCGAGATCGGGAGCCGCGTCACGCAGTCGCGCCAGACCTCGACCGGATCGGCCTCCCGCCCGCGCAGGTGCGCCACGAGCGAGCGGTGCCGCGGGTAGAGCACAAGAGCCAGCATCAGCGGCGCCGACACGAACGCCAGCAGGCCGAAAACACCGACGTACCGCCACTGCCCGAAGCCGTGCGTCCAGAACGGCACCTGCGTGAGGTTCTGGTACGGCGTCGACACCCACGAGACGAAGATGCCGGTCGAGATCAGGAGGCCGTGGAAGTACCACTGGCCCATCGCCGCGCGCGCCCGAGCGACGAAAGCGTCCAGCCGCATGGTCACCCGGCCGGATGCCCCCGCCTCCACCTGCGGCGCGGCGCTGCTCGACATCGGCGCGATTCTCACACCGCCCGGGGGCCGCTGACCGTAATTCCACGGATCCCGTGGGCGACGCCGCGTGGGACAGTGTCCGTCGTGACCGTGCTGATCGTCGATGACCACGCGCAGTTCCGCGAGTACCTGCGCTCGGTCCTGGAGACCGACGGGTTCGAGGTGGTCGCCGACGTCGGCGACGGCACCGAGGCACTGGCCGCCGCCGCGGCGACCCACCCCGACCTGGTCCTCCTCGACGTGCACCTGGGCGACGGCCCGGACGGGTTCGAGGTCGCGCGCCGGCTCGCCGAGCTGCCGTCCCCGCCGTCGGTCATCGTCACCTCCAGCCGCAGCCGGACCGCCTACAGCGAGCGGATCGAGGCGGCGCCGGTCGTGGGGTTCGTGCCGAAGGAGGAGCTGAGCGCCGCGGTGATCCGCGGACTGGTCTCGCGCCGGCCGGTCTCGGTGGCGATCGCCGAGGACTCCGTGCTGTTCCGCGAGGGCCTGGTGCGCGTCCTCGGTGACCTCGGCTTCGTCGTGGCCGGGCAGGTCGCCGACGGCGCCGAGCTCCTGGCGCTGCTCGCGGCCACCCCGGTCGACGCGGTGATCGTCGACATCCGGATGCCCCCGTCCTTCACCACCGAGGGCATCACCACGGCCTCGGCGATCGCCAAGAGCTTCCCGTCGGTCGGTGTGATGGTGCTGTCCCAGTACCTCGAGCCCGACTACGTCCTGCGCCTCCTTGACAACCACGAGTCCGGGCGCGGCTACCTGCTCAAGGACCGGGTCGGGGACCTGCCGAGCTTCGCCGAGGCGCTCCACCGGGTCGCGACGGGCGGCCAGGCGGTGGACCCGGGGGTCGTCGCGCAGCTGATGGCCGACGCCTCGACCCCGCTGCGCAGCCTGACGGACCGCGAGAACGACGTGCTCCGGTTGATGGCGCAAGGCCTGTCCAACGACGGCATCGCCTCGGAGCTGGTGGTCAGTCCTCGCACCGTCGAGGCGCACGTCGGCCGGATCTTCGACAAGCTCGGCATCGACCGGAGCACCAGCCAGAACCCGCGCGTCCGCGCGGTGCTGCAGTTCCTCGACCAGCCCGTGTAGGGCGGGCTCAGGAGGCGGCCGCTCCGGAGACCCGCTCCTGCGCCGCCTCGACGCGCGCGACGAAACGGGCGACCTCGTCGAGCGCGCGTCCCGACTCCGGTACCGGGCGGATCATCTGGAAGACGTGGAAGAGGCCGGGCCACACCTGGACCTCGCACTCGCCGCCCGCCTCGCGCTGCGCGCGGGCGAATCCCTCGGCGTGCGCCCGCAGGTGCTCGTGCTCGCCGACCTGGAGGAGCATCGGCGGCAGGTCCGCGCCGACGACCTGGATCACGTCGAGACGGGGGTCGGCGGGGTCGGCGCCGTGGGTGTAGACGGCCAGCACCCGGCGCGCGGTGTCGCGGCTGACGAAACCGTCCCTCGGGTTCTCCGGCGGCTTGCCGAACAGCTCGTAGGTCAGGTCGACGACCGGCGAGAAGCCGACGACCGCTCCCGGCATGGGCACCTCGAGCCGGCGCAGCTCGCCGAGCAGCGCGAGCGCAAGGTGACCGCCGGCGGAGTCGCCCATGACGGTGATGTCGCGGGCGTCGTGGCCACGGTCGAGGAGCCAGAGGTACGCCGCCAGCACGTCGAGGTGCGCGGAGGGGAACCGGAACTCGGGGGCACGTCGGTAGCGCACGGCAAAGGCGGCGCGGTCGAGGCGGCGGCACAGCTCGGAGACCAGGCCGCGGTGGGTGGCCGGCGAGCACGCGACGTAGGCGCTGCCGTGCAGGTAGAGCAGCACCGGATCCCCCGGAGCCGGGACCGCACCGACCCACTCGCCGCGCACGGTGCCCGCCCCGCCCTCGGTGTCGACCGGGGTCGACGGCAGCCGCGGGTGGAGGCCGGCGTAGCAGGCGGCGCCGAGCACGAGCCGGATCACCGCGGCGCCCGCCAGGTTGCCCGGGAGCACGGCTCCCACGGGCCGGAACGTCAGGTGGAGGCCGGTCTGCACCAACCGGCCCCGATGTGATGCGCGCGCCGCGCGCGACCCCCCAGATCTCACGGCGTCATTGAAACACGTTGCACGACGCGGTGGCAGCGTCAGGCAGGTCAGCTGTCCTGATCGTTACCGCCGTCGTCACCGGCGCGCGGTGACGTAGCAGGCGACGGCCGATGCGGCCGCGACGTTGAGCGAGTCGATCCCTGCTTCCATGGGGATGATCGCGCGCCGGTCGGCGGCCTGCTCCCACCGAGCGGACAGGCCGTGTCCTTCCGAGCCGAGCACGAGCGCGACCTTGTCGAGGCCGGCGACGGACTCCTCGAGCGGCCGGGCGTCGGCGGCCAGGGTCAGCGCCACGGTCGTGAACCCCGCGGCCGACAGGGCCGGGAGGGCGTCGTGCCAGTCGGGCAGCCGGGTCCACGGCAGGCTGAAGACGGCGCCCATCCCCACCTTGATCGCCCGGCGGTAGAGCGGGTCCGCGCAGCGCGGGGCCAGCAGCGCCGCGTCGAAGCCGAGCGCGGCGGCGCTGCGCAGGATGGCCCCGACGTTGGTGTGGTCGACGACGTCCTCCAGCACCACCACCGAGCGTGCGCCGTCGAGCACCTCTGAGACCGACGGGAGCGGCCGTCGTACGAGGGAGGCGAGAGCACCGCGGTGCACGTGGAAGCCGGTGACCTCCTCGGCCAAGGCCTCGGGCACCACGTAGCAGGGCGCGTCGGTCGTGGCCAGCACGTCGGCGAGGCCGTCGAGCCAGCGCGGTGCCATGAGGAAGGAGCGGACGGGGAAACCGCCCTCGACCGCGCGCCGGACGACCTTCTCCCCCTCCGCGAGGAAGAGTCCCTGCTCGGCCTCGAGGTGCTTGCGGAGCTGGACGTCGCGCAGGTCGCGGTAGTCCGCGAGGCGCGGGTCGTCGCCCGCGGAGATCTCGACCAGCTCAGCCATCGGCGACCGCGGCCGCCCCGGCCGTCGTGGGCGCCGCGTCGGGGAACGCGTCGGGGAAGGCCACCCGGACGACCTCGCCCACCACGATGATCGCCGGGGGCTGGACCTTCTCCGAGGCGACCGTGGCACCCAGCGTGCTCAGCGTCGCGAGCACGGTGCGCTGGGTCGGCATGGTGCCGTCGCACACCACCGCGACGGGGGTGCCCGGCTCGCGACCACCGGCGAGCAGCGCCTTCGCGATCTCAGGGGAGTTCTCGACGGCCATCATCAGCACGACGGTCCCGCGCATCCGGGCGAGCGCGTCGTAGTCGACGAGCGACTCCGGGTGACCGGGCGGCAGGTGGCCCGACACGACGGTGAACTCGTGGGTCACGCCGCGGTGGGTCACCGGGATCCCGGCGATGGCCGGTACGGCGACCGGGCTCGTCAGTCCGGGGATCACGGTCACCGGCACCCCGGCCGCGCGGCACGCGATGATCTCCTCGTAGCCGCGGCCGAAGACGAAGTTGTCGCCGCCCTTGAAGCGCACCACGCGCTTGCCCTCGAGCGCACGCTCGACGATGACCCGGTTGATCTCCTCCTGCTGCGCGCTGCGACCGCGGGGCAGCTTGGCGACGTCGACCAGCTCGACGTCCGCCGGCAGCTCGCCGAGCACCTCGCGCGGGGCGAGCCGGTCGGCGACGACCACGTCGGCCTCCATCAGCGCGCGGTGACCGGCGATCGACATCAGGCCGGGGTCGCCCGGACCACCACCGACCAGGACCACGCCCGGCGTGCGGTCGTGGTGCTCCGGCGCGGCGATCCGGCCCTCGCGGAGGGCTTCGACGATCTCGTTGCGCAGCGCTGCCGAGCGCCGCGGCTCGCGGTTGCCGAGCACGGCGACCGTCACTCCCCCGTGCCGGCCGACGGCCGGGGTCCACGCGGTCCCCTGGGTCCCGTCGTCGGACCGGACGCAGAACACCCGCTGTTCCTCGGCCAGCGCGCTGACCCGGTCGTTGACGGCGACGTCGTCGGTGACCGCGATGACGTACCAGGCGCCGTCGAGGTCGGCGTCCTCGAACCCGCGACGGTGCCAGGTGACCTCAGCCGACCCGACCAGCCCCTCGATCGCGGGCGTCACCTCCGGCGAGACGACGTGCACGTCCGCGCCCGCCGCGATCAGGTGCGGCACCCGACGCTGGGCGACGGAGCCACCTCCGACCACCAGCACGCGCCGCCCGGCGAGGCGAAGACCCGAGGGATACGGCGGAAAATCCATGGCTCCATCATCGACGGGCCGTGTTGCGCCCCTGTCAACGACCCACCTGCCGGACTAGATTCGAAGGCGTCCGCCTCCTGTGCCTCCGTCTCGAAGGAGCTTCCATGTCCCTGGACCGTCCGGTCACGCCCGACCCCTACGAGCTGCTGCCCGCCGTACCTTCGTTCGGCGTCACCAGCGCCGACGTCGCCGACGGGCAGCCGCTGAAGGAGGACCAGGTCTACTCCGCCGGCAACACCTCCCCGCAGCTGTCCTGGGAGCCAGGCCCCGAGGGCACGCAGAGCTACGTCGTGACCTGCTTCGACCCCGACGCGCCGACGCCGAGCGGCTTCTGGCACTGGGTGGTCGTCGACATCCCGGCCGACGTGACCAGCCTCGACACCGGGGCGGGTGCGGGTGACGACTCGCTGCCGGGCGGCGCCTTCCACGTCCGCAACGACTTCAGCACCCGCGACTTCGCCGGCGCGGCGCCGCCCGAGGGCGACCAGGTGCACCGCTACTACTTCGTCGTGCACGCGGTGAAGGAGGCCGAGCTCGGTGTCGACGGCGACGCAAGCCCCGCCGTCGTGAGCTTCAACCTCGCCTTCAAGACGCTCGGCCGCGGCATCGTCATGGGCACCTACCAGCACTGAGGGATGCCAGGTGCGGAGATGGCTCGCCCGGATCACCCTGCTGCTCGGCGTCCTGCTGGTCGTCGGCGCGGGATGGTACGGCGCGACGTCGCTCCTCGACGACGATGACCCCGCGACCGGGTCCGACCCGCCTCCGGCCTGCTCGCCGACGTCCGAGCACCTGGCCAGGCTCGCCCAACGTGCCTTCGCGCGGCGCTACGCCGACGAGCGCTGGGTGAGCGGGTACGGCGTCCGCGAGCTCGACGGCAAGGGCTCGGTCGTCTTCGTGACCACCACGAGGAAGGCGCCGCTGGACGACCTGCCGGGGTGCGTGCAGGACGTGCCGGTGGTCTACACACCTGCCGGGTAGCGGCGCGACGCCCGGTCCGCTCGCCTCTTGTGGTCTACGGCCCAGGGGAGTTACGTAGTCCCATGGCCGACAAGACCCCCCGAAAGGCCAGCGACCAGGACCTCGCGGCGCCCGGGCCCGACCGGATCCGCAACGTGGTGCTGGTCGGGCCCACCCAGTCCGGCAAGACCACCCTGGTCGAGGCGCTCACGCACGTGACGCTCGGCGAGGGACGGTCCGTGTCGCTCGCGGTCGCTCCGGTGGTCGTCGAGGGCACCAAGGTCAACCTCGTCGACACCCCGGGCTACGCCGACTTCGTCGGCGAGGTGCGGGCCGGCCTGCGGGCCGCCGACTGCGCGCTCTTCGTGATCGCGGCCAACGAGGGTGTCGACGACACGACCCGTGAGCTGTGGCGCGAGTGCGCCGCCGTGGCCATGCCACGGGCCGTCGTGGTCACCAAGCTCGACCACCCCCGGGCCGACCACGACGGGGTGCTGCGCCAGGCACAGGACTCCTTCGGCGAGAAGGTGCTGCCCGTCCACGTCGTCCGCGACGGCGCGGTCATCGGGCTCGTCACCGGTGCGCTCGACGACCCCCGGCGCGGAGAGCTGATCGAGGCGATCATCGAGGAGTCCGAGGACGAGACGCTGATGGACCGCTACCTCGGCGGCGAGCAGATCGACGAGAAGCTGCTCGTCGACGACCTGGAGACGGCGATCTCGCGCGCGAACTTCTTCCCGGTGGTGCCGGTCTGCGCCCAGACCGGGGTCGGCCTGCCCGAGCTGCTCGACCTGTGCGTGCGGGCCTTCCCGTCCCCGCCGGAGCACGTGCCGCCCGAGGTGTTCACCCCGGAGGGGCGCGCGGCCGCCGCGGTCGCGTGCGACCCGGACGGCCCGCTGGTCGCCGAGGTGGTGAAGACGACCAGCGACCCCTACCTGGGGCGGGTCAGCGTCGTACGCGTCTTCTCCGGCACCCTCGACCCGGACGTGTCGGTGCACGTCTCGGGACACTTCTCGAGCTTCGGCGCGCAAGGTCACGAGGACCACGACGAGGACGAGCGCATCGGGTCGCTCGGCTTCCCGCTCGGCACCGGCCAGGTGGTGGCCCCGCGCGTGACCGCGGGCGACATCGCGATCGTCGGACGCCTCTCCCGGGCCGAGACCGGCGACACGCTCTCCTCCCCCGGTGCCCCGCGCGTGCTGCGCCCGTGGTCGCTGCCCGACCCGCTGCTCCCGATCGCCATCGAGGCGGCGACGCGCTCCGACGAGGACAAGCTCTCGGGCGCGCTCACCCGGTTGGCCGCGGAGGACCCCAGCCTGCGCGTGCACCACGACCCCGAGACCGGCCAGCTCGTCATCTGGGCGATGGGCGAGGCGCACGCCGAGGTCGCGCTCCACCGCCTTGAGGAGCGCTACGGCGTCTCCGTGGAGCAGCGCGACCTCGTCATCCCGCTCCGCGAGTGCTTCGTGGCCAGGGCCAAGGGCCACGGCCGCCACGTGAAGCAGTCCGGCGGCCACGGCCAGTACGCCGTCTGCGACATCGAGGTCGAGCCGCTGCCCGAGGGCTCCGGCTTCGAGTTCGTCGACAAGGTGGTCGGCGGCTCCGTGCCCCGCAACTTCATCCCGTCGGTGGAGAAGGGCCTGCGCGCGCAGATGCAGCGCGGCTGCCGGCTCGGCTATCCCGTCGTCGACATCCGCGTGACGCTCACCGACGGCAAGGCGCACAGCGTCGACTCCTCCGACATGGCGTTCCAGACCGCTGCGGCGCTCGCGCTCCGCGAGGCGGCCGACCAGGCCGGCATCTGCCTGCTGGAGCCCTACGACGAGGTCTCGGTGCTCGTCAGCGACGACCTCGTCGGTGGGGTGATGAGCGACCTGTCCTCCAAGCGCGGGCGTCTGCTCGGCACGGACCAGGTCGGCGACCGGGCCCTCGTGAAGGCGCACGTGCCCCAGCGCGAGCTGGTCCGCTACGCGATCGACCTGCGGGCGTCCTCCCACGGTGCGGGCACGTTCAGCCGCGCGTTCTCCCACTACGAGCCGATGCCCGAGGATCTCGCGAAGGGCGTCGCGCCGCGCGAGCACGCCTCACCGCACTGATCAGCGGACGGAGTCCCCGCCGGCCTCGCGGAGCAGCTGCTCGAACGGCGTCACCGCGACCGGCGCGGGGGGCGCGGGCGTCGTACGACCCTCGCCTCCGGCGACCAGCGCGGCCAGCTCGGCGGCCGCGCGGTCGACGCGCTTCTGGAGGAGTCCGTCGCTGCCGCCGAAGTCGTCGGTCGCGGCGAAGACGCCGGTCGGCACCACGACGGCGCGCAGGTAGGCGAACAGCGGCCGCAGCGCGTGGTCGAGCACCAGCGAGTGGCGGGCGGTCCCGGCCGTCGCGGCGATCAGCACCGGCTTGCCGTCGAGCGCGTCCTTGTCGAGCACGTCGAAGAACGTCTTGAAGAGCCCGGAGTACGACGCCGCGAAGACCGGCGTGACGACGACGAGCCCGTCCGCGCGGTGGACCCGGTCGATCACGGCCGCGAGCTCCTGGCCGGGGAAGCCGGTCAGCAGGTGGTCGGCGAGCGCGTGCGCCAGCGGGCGCAGCTCGACGACCTCGACCTCCACCTCGGCACCCCGCGCCTCGACCGCCCGCTCGGCGGCGTCGCCGATCAGGTCGGCCAGCAGCCGGGTCGAGGACGGGACGCTGAGGCCCGCCGCGATGACGACGATCCGCTTCATCGGTCGCTCCTTCCGGTGACGGCGTCGGCCTCGGCGTAGACGGTGGCGTCGTGCGCACCGCCCGCTGCGTCCACCAGCGAGGCGTGGGTGGGGGCTTCCGGGATGTGGGCGGGGCGTCCCTCGGCGAAGCCCTTCCTCATCTCCGGAAGGATCTCGCCGAGCAGGTCGAGCTGCTCGAGCACGGTCTTCAGCGGGAGTCCGGCGTGGTCCACCAGGAACAGCTGGCGCTGGTAGTGGCCGGCGTAGTCACGGAACGACAGCGTGCGCTCGAGCACCTGCTGGGGGGAGCCGACGGTCAGCGGCGTCTGCTCGGTGAAGTCCTCCAGGGAGGGCCCGTGGCCGTAGACCGGCGCGTTGTCGAAGTAGGGACGGAACTCGTTGACCGCGTCCTGGCTGTTGCGCCTCATGAAGAACTGGCCGCCGAGGCCGACGATCGCAGTGTCGGCGGGGCCGTGGCCGTAGTGCTCGAACCGCTCGCGGTAGAGCCGGACCATCTGCTCGGTGTGGGTGGCCGGCCAGAAGATGTGGTTGTGGAAGAACCCGTCGCCGTAGTAGGCCGCCTGCTCGGCGATCTCGGGGCTGCGGATCGATCCGTGCCAGACGAACGGCGGGGCGCCGTCGAGCGGACGCGGGGTGGAGGTGAAGCCGTGCAGCGGGGTGCGGAACCGGCCCTCCCAGTCCACGACGTCCTCACGCCAGAGCCGGTGCAGGAGCGCGTAGTTCTCGATGGCCAGGTTGATGCCCTGGCGGATGTCCTTGCCGAACCACGGGTAGACCGGGCCGGTGTTCCCGCGACCCATCATCAGGTCGACCCGGCCGTCGGTGAGGTGCTGCAGCTTCGCGTAGTTCTCCGCGATCAGCACCGGGTCGGTGGTGGTGATCAGCGTGGTCGCGGTCGACAGGATGATGCGCTCGGTCTGGGCGCCGATGTAGGCGAGCGTGGTGGTCGGGGCGGAGGCGATGAACGGCGGGTTGTGGTGCTCCCCCGTCGCGAAGACGTCGAGGCCGATCTCCTCGGCCTTCTTGGCGATGGCGACGGTCGCCTTGATCCGCTCGTGCTCGGTCGGCGTCCGGCCCGTCGTCGGGTCGGTCGTCACGTCGCCGACGGTGAAGATGCCGATCTGCATGGTGCCCATCCTCCTCTGTCCTCGTCGTCGCCATGCTAGTTGACATGGCAACCAATGAGCACAACCGGGGGTGGTGCGGTGCTATTCCCGGGCGAGCACGAGGACCGCGCGATCGTCGTCGCCCTGGGAGACCTGGGTCATGATCCGTCCCGGCACGTCGGCCAGGCGTCCCGTCGTGAGCGCCGTCCGGGCGGCGTAGAGGAGCCAGGAGATGCCGGTGTCGAGGTCGGAGTCGTGCCGCTCGACCACCCCGTCGGTGTAGAACACCAACGCGTCGCCGGGAGCGAGGACGCCCGTGCTCATCCCGAGCTCGGGGTCCTCCACGACACCCAGTGCGGTCCCCCGCGCGTTGTCGACGACGAGGGCGCGGTCGGTGCCGACCCACCGCAGCACGGGCGGGTGGCCGGCGCTGCGGATCCGGTAGTGGCCGTTGACGAGGTCGATGGAGACCTGCGCCGCGGTCGCGATGCACTCGTCGGACGGCTGCCGCTGCAGGTAGCCGTTGGCGCCCCTCAGCACCTCCGACTCGGGCAGTCCTCCCAGCAGGCCGCGCAGGGCCCCGGCGAACTGCACCGCCTCCGGGAGCGCCGTGGCACCCTTCCCGCACACGTCGACGAGCACCATCGTGAGCTGGTCGCGACCGGTCTCGGTGGGCACCAGGTCGGCCACGAAGAAGTCGCCGCCGTACTCGAAGCCCTGCGCGGCCAGCATCGCCGACGTGATGGTCCACCCGTCCGGGAGGTCCGGTATCCGGCACTGCTCCTGGAGCAGGTCGCGCAGCCCGCTCAGGAATGCCTCGTCCACTCCCTCACCCTAGAGGCGCGCCCTGGAAACCCGTCGGACCGAGGGGGCGCGCGCCGTAGGCTCACCCGGTGACCGAGGACCCGCTGATCGAGAGCCTGCGCCGTGCGGTGGCTGCCGCACCCGACGACACGACGCTTCGGCTGCACCTCGCGACCCTGCTCGTCGGCGCCGGAGACGGGAGCGCCGCGGTCGAGCACCTGGCCCAGGTCCTGAGCCAGGACCCCGGCTCCGACGCGGCCCGCGCGCTGATGTCGCGCGCCCTGGGGGTTCCTGCCGCGCCGCCCGCACCCGAGCAGGTGCCCGAGGACGGCGCGTCCGACGAGCATGCCGGGGATGGCGCGGGGTTCGACTGGCGCCGGGCCGAGAGCGACCTGGGCGACCGGGTGCCACCGATGTTCGCGGACTCGAGCGCCGGACAGTCGGAGGTGGCGGCGTACGACGTCGAGCAGAGCGCCCTCACGCTGGCCGACGTCGGTGGCATGGACGACGTCAAGAAGCGCCTCAACGCGGCGTTCCTCGCCCCGATGCGCAACGAGAAGCTGCGCAAGATGTACGGCAAGTCGCTGCGGGGCGGCCTGATGCTCTACGGCCCGCCCGGCTGCGGAAAGACCTTCATCGCGCGCGCCCTCGCCGGTGAGATCGGCGCCCAGTTCCTGACCGTCTCGATGGCCCAGATCCTCGACATGTGGATCGGCAACAGCGAGAAGAACGTCCACGAGCTCTTCGAGGTGGCTCGCGCGAGCGCACCCTGCGTGCTCTTCCTCGACGAGGTCGACGCCATCGGCCACAAGCGCAGCCGGCTCAGCTCCGACGGCATGCGCAGCGCCGTCAACCAGCTGCTGCTCGAGCTGGACAGCGTCGCCTCCGACAACGCCGGGCTGTTCGTCCTCGCCGCGACCAACCACCCGTGGGACGTCGACGCAGCGCTGCGCCGTCCGGGACGCCTCGACCGCACGCTGCTCGTCCTGCCGCCCGACAGGGACGCCCGGGTGGCGATCTGGCGCTACCACCTCTCCGAGCGGCCGGTGGCCGGCATCGACCTCAAGCGCCTCGCCAAGCTCACCGAGGGCTACTCCGGCGCCGACATCGCGCACGCGTGCGACTCCGCCTCGGAGCTGGCCCTGATGGAGTCGATCGATCTCGACGAGCCCCGCATGATCTCCCAGCTCGACATCGAGACCGCCCTGCGGGACATCCGGCCGTCGGTGACGGCGTGGTTCGAGACCGCGCGCAACGTCGCTCTCTTCGCCAACGAGGACGGCACCTACGACGACCTCGCCGCCTACCTCCGGAAGAACCGCAAGCTGTGAGCCCGGAGGGCGCCGCGAGCCTCGCGCGGGTCCGCCACCTCATCGAGGTCGACCGCTTCGCCGAGGCCCGGTCCGAGCTGGAGGCCGCGATCGCCCGCGACCCGGACGCGGCCGAGCTGCACGGGCTGCTCGCCCGCGCCCTGCTCGGGCTCGGCGATGCCCCGGGAGCGCTGCGGGCGGCCTCCCGGTTGGTGCAGCTCGACCCCGACGACGACTGGGGCCACCGCCTCTGCTCGGTCGCGCTCAAGCAGACCGGCCGACCGCACGAGGCGCTCGCCGCGGCGGGCGAGGCGGTCCGGCTCTCGCCCTCCAGCTGGCAGACGCACCTGCAGTACGCCAACGCCGCCCTCGACGTCTACGGCCGTCTGCTCGACGCCCTCTCCGCCGCCCAGCGCGCCGTCGAGCTCGCGCCCAACGAGCCCAACGCCCACCACGTCCTCGGTCTGGTGCACGCGCAGCGTCGCGAGGACGAGCTCGCGCGCGCCGCCTACCTCCGCACGCTCCAGCTCGCCCCGGACCACGCCGCCGCCCGCAACAACCTGGCCGTCCTCGACGGGGGGCTGCGCCTCGGCAGGCAGACCCGCGGCTTCCTCGCCGCGCTCCGCGCCGACCCGCAGAGCCAGGTCGTCCAGCAGAACCTCGAGATCTTCCTCCCGACGCTGTTCCTCCGCATCTGGCTGGCGTTCGGTGCGGGCCTGGTCGTCGCACTGCTGGTGACGATCCACGGGGACTCTCCCGACGAGTCCGACCCCGGCCCGGCGTCGTACGCGATCCTCGCCCTGCTCCTGCTCGGCTGCGGCGGCTACGTCGCCTCGCTCGTGCGGCACCTGCCCTCGCGCGTGCTCCGCGAGCTGTGGCGGCGGCAGCGCCGCAGCTTCCTCGCGTGGTGGGACATGGTCGCGACCGCTGTCCTGGTGGCCGCCGTCGCCGCCGTGTGCGTCGTGCCCGGCGCCGGCGAGCTCGGGATCCACATGCTGCGTCCGCTGTTCCTCGGGCTGATCATCGTGAGCATCGCGACCTACGTGCAGCGCCAGAACCGCTGATGGACGCAGCGTCGGAGCGGATCAGCCGGCTGCTCGAGGTCGGCCGTTTCGCCGACGCACGGTCCGAGCTGCAGGCCGCGATCGCCCGCGACCCCGACACCGCTGAGCTGCACGGACTGCTCGCCCGCGCGCTGCTCGGGCTCGGCGACGCACCCGGCGCGCTGGCGGCGGCCTCCCGGCTGGTGAAGCTCGCTCCCGACGACGAATGGGGCCACCGGCTCCGCTCCATCGCGCTCGTTCGAGCGGACCGGCCGCAGGAGGCGCTCGCGGCCGCGGCCGAGGCGGTCCGGCGTGCGCCGTTCAGCTGGCAGGCACACATGCAGCGCGCACAGGCCGGTGTCGACGCTGCCGGTCACCTGCACGACGCCCTCCAGGCCGCACAGCGTGCCGTCGAGCTCGCACCCGACCAGCCCGACGCGCACAACGTCCTCGGCCTGGTGCACGCCAAGGAGGGCGAGGACGAGCTCGCCCGCGCCGCCTACCTCCGGGCCCTCGAGCTCGCCCCGGGCCACTCCGCCGCTCGCAACAACCTGGCCGTCCTCGACGGCGGTCTGCGTCTCGGCAGACAGACCCGCGGCTTCCTCGCGGCTCTCCGGGCCGACCCGCAGAGCCAGGTGGTCCACGACAACCTCGATGCCTTCCTCCCGGCCCTGTTCGTCCGGGTCTGGCTGGCTCTCGGGGTCGGCCTGGTCGTCGCGGTGGTGGTGACCACCGTCGGTGGGGATGAGCCGTCCGCCCACGGCACCGGCCCCACGACGTACGCGATCCTCGCGGTGACCCTGCTGGGCTGCAGCGGTTACGCCTTCTCCGTAGCCCGACACCTGCCCTCGGGCGTGCTCCGCGAGCTGTGGCGACGGCGGCACCGCACCTTCGTCACGGGCTGGGACGTGGTGACCGTGCTGCTGGTGGCTGCCCTCGCCGTCGTCTGCGTGGTCCCCGAAGCCGGCGCGGTCGGCTTCCACTCGCTGCGCTTCTTCCTGCTCGGCCTCGGCATCCGTGCGGCCGTGCGCAGCATGCGCCGGCGATGGTGAGCCGCGATCGATCGGGCACACTTTCCCCATGACCGACGAGACCGTCGTGCCCGTCGCGGCACTCGCGACCGACGTCCTCGGGGAGCCCTGGCAGGCCGAGACCATCGCCCTGCCGCCGGACGAGGAGGGCGAGGTCGTCGCGACCCTCGTCAGCCGCTCGGCCGAGGCGCCGACGACCCGCGCCGTGCTCCACGTGCACGGGTTCGCGGACTACTTCTTCCATGTCGCGTACGGCGAGTGGTGGCTCGAACGCGAGCACGACATGTACGCCCTGGACCTGCGCAAGTACGGACGCTCCATCCGGCCGCACCAGACGCCCACCTACGTGGCCGACCTGGCGGACTACTTCGCCGAGCTCGACCTTGCCTGGGAGCGGATCACCGAGCGCGACGGTCACAGCGAGGTGGTGATCAGCGCCCACTCGACGGGCGGCCTGGTCGTGGCGCTGTGGGCCAACGCCCGCCAGCCGGAGGCGCTGGCCGGCATGGTGCTCAACTCCCCGTGGCTCGACCTCCAGGGGCCGGCGTGGCTGCGCTCCCCCGCGGCCACCCTGGCGCTGGGCCAGCTGGGACGCCTGCAGCCGATGCGGGTCCTGACCCGCGAGGTGAGCGGCGTCTACGCCAAGAGCCTGCACCTCGACCACGACGGCGAGTGGCCCTTCGACCTGACCTGGAAGCCGGTGGAGTCCTTCCCCGTGCGGTTCGGCTGGCTGCGCGCCATCCGCGCCGGCCACGCCCAGGTGCACCGCGGTCTCGACGTCCGGTGCCCGATCCTGGTGCTGTCGTCGGACCGCACGGCCTTCACGCGGACCCTCGACGAGCGCGCCCACAGCTCCGACATCGTGCTCGACGTCACCCAGATCCGCCGGTGGGCGAGCTCGCTGGGCAGCCACGTCACGTCGGTCGCCGTACCCGGCGCGAAGCACGACGTCGTCCTCTCCCGGCCCGAGGCGCGCGAACGCGCCTACACGGAGATCCAGCGCTGGTTGTCGGCATACGTCCTCTAGGGTCGCCCCATGGATCCTGTGACCGGCCTCTCCTTCGGCCGCATCATCATCGGCATCGGCTCGATCGTCTCGCCGAAGCTCACCGCGCGGCTGTTCGGGCTCTCGCCCCAGGCCAACCCGCACCTGGGTTACTTCGAGCGGATGTTCGGGGTGCGCGAGATCGCCCTCGGCACGCTGACCCTCATGGCGAAGGGCCCCGCGCGTCAGACCATGATCGTGGCCGGGATGGCCGTCGACGGGGGCGACGCCGCCACCGGTGCGATCGGCCTCGTGCGCAAGGACGTCCCGAAGCTCGCCGGCGTGCTGCTCACGGTCGTCGCGCTCGGTGCTGTCGGCTCCGGCGCGCAGGCGCTCAAGGACGCACGCGGCTGACCGCGTCAGTTGATGCAGACGTAGTAGCCGTCGCTGTCGGTGTGGCAGTTGTCGGCGTCGTCGCTGGCTGAGATGCCGATGATGATCGCGACGACGTAGAACGCGATCCCGACCAGGGACAGGCCGAACGCGATCCAGCCGACGATGATGCCGCCGAGCGCCATGCCCTCACCGGTCTGGTTGGGCTGGGTGCGGATCTGCTTGCGCGCCACGTGGCCGAGGATCGCGCCGACGATGCCGGCCAGGCCGCAGCAGACCGGGATGCTCGCGATGCTGACGATGAGCGACGCGATCGCGAGCCCGTTGGTCTGCGGCGGGGTGGGGTAGCCGGAGTACGGCGACGGCGCGCCGTAGGGCTGGTACGGCGACGCGGGCTGCCCGTAGGGGGCCGACCCCTGTCCGTAGGGCGACGACGGGGGCGGCGGGGGCGGCGGGGCCTGCTCCTGCGGCTCCTCGCCCCACGGTGGCATGGTCATCGGCTCTCCCTCATGGCGCGCATTGTGTCAGTGGCTCCGGCGTTGCGGGTCAGGTGAGCAGCATCGTGGTCACCGCCACGACACCGACGACGACGATGATCGCGCGCAGCGCGACGGGCGGGAGCCTCCGGCCGATCGACGCGCCGAGGAATCCCCCGACGACGGCGCCGATGCCGAGCACCACGGCCACCAACCAGTCGATGTCCGCGTCGCTGCCGAAGAGGCCGAGCTCGGCGACGAGGACGAAGATGACGGTCGCGACGCCGTTGACGGCGGCCGCGAGGATGTTCTTGAGCCCGTTGAGGCGCTGCAGCGTGTCGTTGATGCCGATGCCGAGCAGCGAGATGAGCAGCACGCCCTGCGCAGCGCCGAAGTAGCCGCCGTAGACGCCGGTGAGGAGGGTGCCGACCCACGCCCACCACGGGACGTCGCGGCGCTCGGCCTCCCCGGCCTCCGCGCGCGCCTCCGCCCGCGCCGCCACGAGCCTCGAGAGCCGCGGCTGCAGCACGACGAGGACGACGCCGAGCAGGATCAGGGCGGGCACGACGGCCTCGAACGCGCCCGGCGGGAGCACCAGCAGCAGGCAGGCCCCGACGACACCGCCGGACACCGAGGCGACGAGGAGTCGCAGGGTCCGGCTGCGCTGGCCCTCCAGCTCCCGCCGGTAGCCGATCGCCCCGGCCACCGAGCCGGGCACCAGCCCGATGTTGTTGGTGATGTTGGCCGTGACGGGAGGCACGCCGAGGGCCAGCAGCGTCGGAAAGGTGATGAGGGTGCCCGATCCGACGACCGTGTTGATCATCCCGGCCCACACGCCGGCCAGCAGGATCGCGGCGAGCTCGAGGGGGCTCATCCGCGGTGCAGGCGGCGCCGCGCTGAGTAGCGACCCTCGTGGTGCTCGAGCACGAGCGGCATGCCGAAGGTCGCCGACAGCGCCTCGGGCGTCAGCGTGTGCTCGATGGGTCCGCCCGCGACGACCCGGCCCTCGCGCAGCATCAGCACGTGGGTGAAGCCCGGCGGGATCTCCTCGACGTGGTGCGAGACGAGCACGGTCGCCGGCGAGCTCGGGTCGTAGGCGAGCACCGACAGCGTCGACACCAGGTCCTCACGGCCGCCCAGGTCGAGGCCGGCCGCCGGCTCGTCGAGCAGCAGCAGCTCGGGGTCGGACATCAGTGCGCGAGCGATCTGGACCCGCTTGCGCTCGCCCTCGCTCAGCGTGCCGAACGTGCGGTCGGCGAGCTTCTCCGCGCGCAGCTCGCGCAGGAGGGACCGCGCGCGGTCGTGGTCGAGGTCGTCGTACACCTCGCGCCAGCGGCCGACGACGGCGTACGACGCCGACACCACCACGTCGCTGACCTTCTCGTCGCGCGGGATCCGCTCGGCGAGCGCCGCGCTCGTCAGGCCGATGCGCGGTCGCAGCTCGAAGACGTCGACCGTGCCCATCAGCTCACCGAGCACGCCGACGGCGCCCGAGGTCGGGTACATCTGCGCGGCCGCGATCTGCAGCAGGGTCGTCTTGCCTGCCCCGTTGGAGCCGAGCACCACCCACCGCTCGCCGTCCTTGACGACCCAGGTCACGCGGTCGAGCAGGACTGCGTCGCCCCGGCGGACGGTCACCTCGGCGAGCTCCAGGACAGCGGACATGCGATCACCCTATAGAACTGAGGCAGCCCTTACCTCGGAAGGTCGGCATGCGCCGCACCTGCGCTGCGGGCAGTGCGTGGCATAGGGTCGCGCGGCGTGACGACCGAGATGCCGGTGGCCGCGCGGTGGGCGTGGTGGGGCACCGCTTTCCTGCGCGGTCGGGTCGACCCCGATGCGTACGTCGAGGGCGTGCTCGCCGACGACACGGCCCACGTCTTCGGCGGGCCGGAGGGACCGCACTCCCTGCTCGAGGCCACCGCGGAGGTCCGCCGCGCCGGCGCGACCGGGTTCGGTGCAGCCTTCCCGGCCCCGGGCGACCCCGTCGGGCTGGCGGGACCGGTCTCCTTCTCGACGGCCGCCACCGACGCCGGCGAGGCCGTGGTCGCCCTCGGCGTCCGCACCGAGCCGGGCACGGGCTGGGTGCCGGTCGCCGTCGGGCAGGCGGTCGAGTGGACGCCGTACCCCGCCCGCCGGCGGATGCCTCCTGACCTCGGTGAGGCCGACCGCACCCTGCGCCGCACGCTGCTCGACGCCGCCAACGACCTCGCCCGCCTCGACGTCGCCTCGTGGCGTCCCGAGGTCGCCGACGCACTCCACGACCTGCGAGCGGGCGCACCGCTCACTGCTCCGCCGGGAGTGCCCCCACGGGCCGTCGACGTCGCGCGGCGGGCCCTGCACCTGATGGCGGTCGTGGACCTGGCGCTCGACAGCGAGGGCGGGGCGGTCAGCGCCGGGGAGATCGCCGCACGGCGCGCAGCGCTCCAGCCGCTCGGCACGACAGCGCGGCACGCCCTGACGGCCGCCTGTTCACCGGACGGTTGGCCCGAGGACTGAGCGGAGCGGCTAGCCTCGACGCGACATGACCAGACCTGCTGACACGCTGCTGATCACGCTCACGGGCAAGGACCGACCCGGAGTGACCTCCGCGATCCTCGGTGCCCTCGCCCAGGCCGGGGTCAGCGTCATCGACCTCGAGCAGATCCTCCTCCGCCGCCGGCTGGTGCTCGGTGTGCTCGTCACCGCACCCCACGACGTGAAGCGGCTGCGCCGCGCCGTCGAGGGCGTCGCCGGCGACCTCGGCATGACCGTGGAGATCGAGCAGGGCAGCGGCGACAACAAGGCGCGCCGCGACGGCCGCTCGCACGTGACCGTCATCGGCTCGCCCCTCAAGGCGTCGGCCATGGCCGCGATCGCCGGGCGCATCGCCGACCTCGGCGGCAACATCGACCGGATCGAGCGGATGGCGCGCTACCCGGTCACCGCGATCGAGCTCGACGTCTCCGGTGCGGACCCGCTCGCACTGCGCGGGCAGCTCGCCCGGGAGGCGGCCGACCTCTCCGTCGACGTCGCCGTCCAGCCGGCCACCCTCCTCCGCCACGGCGTCCGGCTGATCGTCATGGACGTCGACTCCACGCTCATCCAGGGCGAGGTCATCGAGATGCTCGCGGCGCACGCCGGCCCCGAGGTCGCGACCGAGGTCGCCGCCGTCACCGAGTCGGCGATGCGTGGCGAGCTGGACTTCGAGACCTCGCTGCGAGCGCGCGTACGGCTCCTCGCCGGGCTCGACGCCGCGGTCATCGACAAGGTGTACGGCGAGATCGTGGTCAACCCCGGCGCCCGCACCCTCGTGCGCACGCTCGGCCGCCTCGGCTACCGCTTCGCGATCGTCTCGGGCGGCTTCAGCCAGATCACCAACCGCCTGGCTGCCGACCTCGGCATCCACTTCTCGCGCGCCAACACGCTGGAGATCGTCGACGGTCGGCTCACCGGAGAGCTCGTCGGCGACGTGGTCGACCGCGCCGGCAAGGCCCAGGCCCTGCGCGAGTTCGCGGCTCGGGCGGGCGTGGCCGCCGCCGCGACCGTCGCGATCGGCGACGGCGCCAACGACCTCGACATGCTGGAAGCCGCCGGGCTCGGCATCGCCTACAACGCCCGGCCTGTCGTGCGCGAGGCCGCCGACACCTCGGTGAACGTCCCCTACCTCGACACGATCATGTACCTCCTCGGCATCAGCCGCGAGGCCATCGAGGCCGCCGACGCCGAGGACGGCATCGTCACCCCCGCTCCCCCGATCTGACCTCGGCCGCGCCGCCCGCCCCGCTCATCGAGTAGCCGCCGCGAGGAACGAGCGGCGGCGTATCGAGACGCGGCGCCGTACCTCCGGCCTCTGCCCCGGGCGCGGTGCCACCACGCCGAGAAGGGGTCACGGCGCGCCGTACCTCTCCCACAGCCGGGTCCGCTCCGGCTCCCCCACGGGGCGCGCGTCGTAGCGCACGCCGTCGAGGTCGGGCACGAGACATCCCTGCTCGAGCTCGCCGACGGCGAGCCACCCGGGACCGTGGTCCTCCTGCGGGTTCGTCGGTCGGCCGTCGAGCCAGTGCACCTGCCACCAGACCCACTCCTGCTTGACCCAGAACCACGGCAGGGAGCGCATCCGCCCGACCGCCGTCAGCACATGGCCGACGACCTCGCCGTCGAGGCTCAGCTCCCACACCGCGTCGCGGAACGGGTCCAGCCTCGGCTCGCGGGGCCACGGGTCGCCGTACACCGACCCAGTCTCGCCGACGTCAGGCGTCGACGCTCTCCTGGCCACGCCCGACGTTGTAGAGGACGAGGCGGCAGCGGCCCATGGCCGTGTCGGCCCAGTTGCCCGGCAGCTCGAAGACCGCCGTGGCGCTGGTCGGGTAGCCCTTCATCAGCTGGTCGACCGACGCGGGTTCACCGTCGCCGTCGTCGAGCAGCTGCGCGAGCATGCCGACGGTCGGGTTGTGCCCGACCACCACGAGCGTGCCGACCGACTCGTCGGTCATGCGCACGAGGTCGAGGACGCCGTCCTCGTCGGCACCGTAGAGCGACGGGTCGAGCTCGGCCTCGACCGACCACCCGGCCGCCGACGACAGCAGCTCCCAGGTCTGGCGGGTGCGCTTAGCGGCGGACACCAGTGCGGCGTCGGCGCTCACGCCCTGCTCGGCGAGCCAGGCACCCGCCGCGGCGGCGTCGGCCTTGCCGCGCTCGGCCAGCTCGCGCTCGAAGTCGGTCGGGCCGAAGGCCTCGGCCTTCGCGTGCCGCACGACGACGAGCCGGTGAGGGGTGTCCACGCCGAGAAGGGTACGGGTCCTGGGTCAGGATGAGCAGGTGCCGTCGTACGGACCGAGCCACCTGGTGCCGCTGGCGATCTTCGCCGTGGGCCTGGTGGCCGCGGTGTGGGTCGGCCGCCGGCACCGTGAGCACGACGGCCCGACGGCCTCCAGCAGGGCACTGGCCACGCTCGTGCCGGCCGTCACGGTGCCGTTCCAGCTGCTCGACCTCGCCACCGACTTCGACATCGGCGTGACGCTCCCGCTCCACCTGTGCGACCTCGCGTGGATCGCCGCGACGTGGGCGTTGTGGACGCAACGGCCGTTCCCGGTGGCGCTGACGTACTTCTGGGGGCTCACCCTCACCATTCAGGGCATCATCACGCCGTCACTGGGTGAGGACTTCCCCGAGCCGCGCTACTTCGCGTTCTGGGCGCTGCACCTGCTCATCGTGTGGGCGGCGGTCTACCTGGTGATCGGGCTCGGCCTCGTGCCGCGCTGGCGCGACTACGCGGCGGCGGTCGCGACGACCCTGGCGTGGGCGGTCGCGACGTACTGCTTCAACGAGGTCGCCGACACCAACTACGGCTACCTCCAGCGCAAGCCGGACGGCTCGATCCTCGACCTGTTCGGCCCGTGGCCGTGGTACGTCGTCGAGGAGGTGGCCGTGGTCGTCGTGGCGTGGGCGGCGATGACCTGGGGCGCCCGGACGGCGCTCAGGCGCCCATCGCGTGGAACCCACCGTCCACGTGGACGATCTCACCCGTCGTAGCGGGGAACAGGTCCGACAGCAGCGCCCCGACCGCGCGCGCGGTGGGCTCGGTGTCGGTGTTGTCCCAGCCGAGCGGCGCGCGGGTCTTCCACATGTCCTCGAGGTCGCCGAAGCCCGGGATCGCCTTGGCGGCCAGGGTGCGCAGCGGTCCGGCGGACACCAGGTTGACGCGGATGCCCTGGGGTCCGAGGTCCCGAGCGAGGTAGCGCGAGGTCGACTCAAGACCGGCCTTGGCCACACCCATCCAGTCGTACGCCGGCCAGGCGACCGTCGCGTCGAAGGTGAGGCCGACGATCGAGCCCCCCGCCGGCATCAGCGGGCGGGCAGCGACGGCGAGCGACTTCAGCGAGTAGGCCGAGACCTGCACGGCCTGGGCGACGTCCTCCCAGGGGCCGTCGAGGAAGTTGCCGCCGAGCAGCGTCTCGGGGTTGCCGTAGGCGATCGAGTGGACGACGCCGTCGAGGGTGGCGCCCTCACCGATGTGCTCGCGCACGAGTGCCGGGAGCGCCTCGAGGTGGGCCGGGTCGGTGACGTCGAGCTCGAGCACCGGCGGCAGGGTCGGCAGCCGCCGGGCGATGCGCTGGGTGATGCGCAGGGCGCGCCCGAAGTTGGAGATGAGCACCGTGGCGCCCTGCTCCTGCGCGAACCGAGCGACCGCGAACGCGATCGACGAGTCGTGCGTGACGCCCGTGACGAGGATGTTCTTGCCGTCCAGGATGCCCATGTCAGTGCCCCATTCCGAGTCCGCCGTCGACCGGGATCACGGCGCCGGTGACGTAACCCGCGGCCGGAGCCGCCAGCCACGTCACCGCCGCGGCGACCTCCTCGGGGCGTGCGTAACGCCCGAGGGGGATCTGTGCCCGGATGCCTTCCTTCTGCTCGTCGCTGAGCACCGCGGTCATGTCGGTCTCGACATAGCCGGGCGTCACGACGTTGGCCGTGATCGAGCGCGAGCCGAGCTCGCGCGCCAGCGAGCGCGCCATGCCGACCAGCCCGGCCTTCGAGGCCGCGTAGTTGACCTGCCCGGGCGAGCCGAGCAGCCCGACCACGCTGGAGATGAAGATGATCCGCCCACGCTTGAGCCGCAGCATGCCCTTCGCCGCCCGCTTGGCGAGCCGGAAGGAGCCGGTCAGGTTGGTGTCGATCACCGAGGACCAGTCCTCCTCGGACATGCGAAGGAGGAGGGTGTCGGCGGTGATGCCGGCGTTGGCGACGAGCACCTCGACCGGGCCGTGAGCCTCCTCGGCCGCCTTGAAGGCCGCGTCGACGTCGGCCGGGTCGGTGATGTCGGCCTTGATCTCCAGCGCGCCCTCGGGGGCACCGCCGCTGCGCGTGGTCACCGCGACCTTGTCGCCCTGCGCCAGGAACGCCTCGGCGATCGCGCGGCCGATGCCGCGGTTGCCGCCGGTGATCAGGACCGAGCGGGGCTCGGGGACAGAGGCTGGGGAGGGGGTGGAGTTCACGCCTTCGACGGTAGTGGCTGCGCCCGGCGCCCTTCGCCTCCAGCGCCCAGCAACTTCTCAGTCGATCTTTGTGGGTTCCCCACAAAGATCACGGGCGACGGCAAGCATCTCCTCGACGGAGCCGGCGGGATCGGTGACCGGCATCTGTACATGCCGGACAACCCCGTCGGGGTCGATGAGGAGGGTCTGGCGCTTGAACCGGTCGACGCCGGCGGCCCGGAACATCGGTGGCCGCAAGCCGGCCGCGAGCCGGTGGTCCTGGTCGGAGGCCAGCCGGAACGGCAACGACGCGTGGGCGGCGAACGACGCCTGCTGGTCCGGCCGCTGGGTGCTGACCCCGACCACCTCGCACCCGAGGCCGGCGAAGGCCTCGTGTCGCCGCGCGTAGGTGGTGGACTCCAAGGTGCAGCCCGCCGCTCCGGGGATCTCCCCCCACGTCGCCGGATAGCCCTGAACGTCCGGGGCGAACGCGCCCGGGAAGAGGTAGAGCACCCGCCACCCCTGGCGCACGACGACGTCGGACCCGTCGTGGGCGACGAGCGTGACGTCGGGGACGGTGCGGCCGAGGAGGCCGTGGACCCGCATCACCTCCGGCGAGGCCGGTGTCGCCGTGGCGGTCAGCGACCCGTCCCCCAACAGGTGCCGGTCGCCGAACTCCTGGAGGGCGACCAGCACGGGCAGCAGGCCCTCGCCGCGATCGGTGAGCAGGTAGTCGTGGCGCGGGGGCCGGTCCGAGTACGCCGACTTCTCGAGCACCCCGCTCTCGACGAGCCGCGTCAGCCGCTCGGTGAGCGCGCGCCGGCTGATGCCCAGCGTCTGCTGGATCGCGTCGAACCGGGTGACCCCGCCCGCGATCTCGCGGACGACCAGCCAGGACCACCAGTCCCCCACGACTCCCAGAGCCTGGGCGATCCCGCAGTCGGCGTCGCGCAGGTCGTCGTACCTCATGGTCGGGAAGTGTAGTAGGTTCCACTTTGGAACTTACTCTTCGGGAAGACGATGACGACCGACACCCCTCTCCGCACCGACCAGCGGGTGCGCCAGTTCTGGACCTACTGGGCAGCCTCGACCACCTCGGGCCTGGGCAGCGCGGTCACCGCGGTCGCCCTCCCCCTGACCGCGGTCCTGGTGCTCCACGCGAGCACGTTCGAGATGGGGTTGCTCGCGGCCGCGGCGTACGTCGCCTGGCTCGTCATCGGGCTTCCGGCAGGCGCGATCGTCCGGCAGCTGCCGCTGCGCGGCACCCAGATCACCACGGACCTGCTCCGCGCGGCCGCGATCGCCACCGTGCCGCTCGCGTGGTGGCTCGACGTGCTGACCATCGGCCAGCTGCTCGGCGTCGCGCTGGTGATCTCCTTCGCCGACGTCCTCTTCTTCGTGGCCAACGCGACCTTCCTCCCCCAGGTCGTCGCCAGGGAGGACCTGCAGGCGCGCAACAGCCTGATGAGCGGCACCCACGCCGCCACCCAGCTCGGCGGGCCCTCCCTCGGCGGCGTGCTCGTGCAGCTCCTCGGCGCGGCACCGGCCCTCTTCGTCGACGCGGCGAGCTACCTCGGCTCCGCGGCGCTCCTGGGGCGTCTGCCCGCCCGGGAGCAGCCGCGCGAGGATCGCCCGCAACCGATGCGCGACCAGATCCGCGAGGGCTGGCGCTTCGTCGTCCGGCATCCTGTGATGAACCCCTGCATGTGGGACGCGACGGCCACCAACTTCGTGTGCGGCGCCCAGCTCGCCCTGTTCGCCGTCTACCTCGTCCGGGTGCTCGACGCACCCGCCGGCCTGGTCGGCGTGCTGCTCGCGGCGGAGGGCATCGGCTCGCTGGCCGGCGCCGCCGCCTGCCCCGCGATCGTGCGGCGGATCGGCTCGGCGCGCGCCTGCCTCGCCGGCAGCGCGGTGTCGGTCGTCGGCGCGTTCCTCATCCCGGTCGGGACGGGCTGGCCGGCGTACGTCGCCTTCGCGCTCGGCAACATCGTCTTCGCCGGAGGCGTCGTCGTGCTCAGCACGACCACGCGCACCTACCGGCAGATCGCGACCCCGCCCGAGCTCTTGTCCCGGGTGCTCGCGACCGTGCGGTTCGTTTCGTGGGGTGCCATCCCGGTGGGCGGTGTGCTCGCCGGAGCGCTGGGCGCCTGGCTGGGTGCGCGCGAGGCACTCTTCGTCTTCGCCGCCGTCAGCGTGCTGTCGCCGTTGGTGCTCTGGCTCAGCCCGATCCGGTCGTTGCGCGACTTCCCCGACGCCGTGTGACCTGTCAGTCGTCCTCGAGCCGGAAGCCGACCTTCATCGTGACCTGGAAGTGCTCGACGAGCCCGTCCTTGATCTGACCGCGGGTCCCGATCACCTCGAACCAGTCGAGGTGGCGCAGGGTGAGCCCGGCGCGCTCGATGCCGTTGCGCACGGCCTGGTCGATGCCGTCCGGCGACGTGCCGACGATCTCGGTGACGCGATAGGTGCGGTTGCTCATGGGGCCAGCCTAGTCCTGCTGTCCTGCCCGACCCCGGCGTAGGCTGCAGGTATGTCCGACGCCCCCATCCGGATCACGACCGCCGGGTCGACCGCGCAGGCCGACCTGGCCCGTCGGCAGCGTCGCTACATCATCTCGATGTCGATCCGCACCGTGTGCTTCATCGGTGCCGCGATCGCCGGCATGGCCGGACTCACCTGGCTGTGGCCGTTCCTCATCCTCGCCGCGCTGGTCCTCCCCTACGTCGCCGTGGTCGGGGCCAACACCGCCGTGACCCGCACCGACGAGCTGCCGCTGATGGGCAACAGTCGCAGCGACCGTCAGCTGGGCCAGTGAGCGAGGCGTCGGACACCGGCCCGGACCTCTGCTCCGCGAAGGGCTGTCGCAGCGAGGCCACGTGGCAGCTGCTCTGGAACAACCCGCGGATCCACACCCCCGACCGCCGCAAGGTGTGGCTCGCCTGCGCCGAGCACAAGGAGTCGCTCGAGGCCTTCCTCGGCGCCCGCGGCTTCCTGAAGGACTCAATCCCCCACGCCTCCGCCTGATCGCAGTTAGGGTCTCGGCAAGCGGCTCGGGCCGAGACGCTCGAGACCTGTGGGGGCCTGGCGATGCGACGTACGCCGCTCGTGCGCGCGATGGGCGCGTTCGCGCTTCTGACGACGACGGTGGCCGCCGCCTTCGCGACAGCGCCGAGCTCCGAGGCGGCCGGCCCCACGGTGGGGGTGGCCGACTCCATGACAGTGGTCCGGCCGACCATCACGCCCACGGGTCTCGGCTCGTCGATCGACCTCGTGGCAGCGCGCGGGGAGTACGAGTCCGTCCAGTTGGTCGTCAGCGGCCCCACCAGGATCGACCAGGTGTCGACCTCCCTCGGCCCCTGGGCACAGGCCGACGTCTACGCCGAGCGTCCCTACACGGTGGTCGACGACTTCCCGGCCGACACGGTCGCTGCCGACTACGAGTACCCCGGTGGCACCCGCCAGCCGACGGACACCGAGGCCCGGGGACCGAACGGCACCTGGAACCCGGCGGGGCGCTGGTTCGACGCACTCGTGCCGGAGCGCGACCTCGTCTACGGCGAGGACCGCACGGCGCTGCCGATGACGGTCGCGGCCGGTGAGGTCGGCGTCGTCTGGATCGACTTCTTCGTGCCGACGGGCGCGACGGCCGGCCCGCACGACGGCAGCGTCACGCTCACCGACAACGAGGGCGCCACCACCACGCTCCCCGTCCACCTCGAGGTGCTCAACTGGACGATGCCGGCGACCTCCGGACTCCCCACCGTCTTCATGATGCAGGGGCCGGGAGGCAAGGTCTGCGTCGCGCACGGATGCACCGGCACCGCAGCCGAGCAGCGCCAGCAGCGACAGCTCCTGAGCTCCCTCTACTCCCGCATGGCCGTCGAGGACCGGATCAGCCTCGGCAACGGGTTCGGCCTCGACTACGGCCAGGCGCCCACCGACGTCTACACCGCCCCTGAGTTCGAGACCAAGATCGAGGGCCCGGTCCTCAGGGGCGGGACGCCGTACCCGCCCGGTGCCGGCTTCCACCTCGGCGGCGCGCGGCAGACGGTCGTCTCCACCTACACCTACGCCACCAACCCGGCCGACAACCAGTACGCCTGCCGCACCGCCTGTGCCGACGGCTGGGAGCAGGTCGGCTCCGGCGAGTCGTGGGCGCCGAACCTCGTCTGGTACGGGTGCGACGAGGCCAAGGCCGACGGCGCGGTCGACAGCCACGGCAACCCGCTCTACCCCCAGTGGAGCCAGTGCGCGAGCACGGTCGCGGAGGCCGAGGCCGGCTGGAACCGCCGCGTGATGGTCACCGGGTCGTGGGAGAACTGGTCGTCCAACGGCGGCGACGTCAACGGGCACCGCGACGCCACGGCGACCGGACCGGCCCTGCAGATCGACGTGATCGCGCCGTACTTCGACCAGATCGTGCCGAACAACACGCGGACCAACGCCTCGTCCACCCGCGGGCAGTACGACGCCTTCCTCGCCTCCGACCCCGGGCACCAGGCCTGGCTCGTCACCGCCTGCAACGCGGGCGCGTGCGGCAACGTCAACTGGGAGTACGCACCCGCCAACTACACCGGCTCTCCCGGCTACGCCATCGATGCGCCGGCCAACCAGAGCCGCGCGATGTCGTGGTACGTCGACCGCTGGGACATGGACGGCGAGGCCAGCTGGGCCGCCAACCAGCGGCTCACGACCGCATGGACGGCCGGTGGCCAGTACGAGTCCGGCATGAACGGCGACGGCACACTCTTCTACCCGGGGACCACGGCCCAGATCGGCGGCGTCCACGACATCCCGATCGAGTCGATCCGGCTCAAGCGGGTCCGCGACGGGCACGAGGACTGGGAGTACATCCACTACCTGCGCACGCACGGCAAGAGCGCGGAGGTGGACGCGATCGTCGACGGCCTCTACCCCACGATGTACGACGCCAAGTGGACCAAGGACGGCCACGGCGCAGGCTCCCTGCTCGCCGCCCGTGCGCAGCTCGTAGACCTGGTGCGCGAGCTGAACCCGGTGACCCCGCCGACGACCACCGGTCGGATCGTCTACAGCACCACCGCCGGCGGCAACGCCGACATCCACAGCATCAAGCCGGACGGCACCGACGATCTCGCGCTGACCACCGACCCCGCGCCTGACGGGTTCCCGGCCTGGTCTCCCGACAGCACGAAGATCGCCTTCTCCCGCGGCACCCGGGCCACGGGGGCGAACATCTGGGTGATGGGCTCCGACGGGTCGGGCGCCGTGAAGCTCACCTCGAGCGCGGCCGGGACGAGCGCGAGCAAGCCGGCCTGGTCCCCTGACGGCGCGTTCATCTACTACGTGCGCACCAACGACGCAGGGAGCCAGATCCTCCGGATCCCCGCGGGCGGCGGCGCGCCCACCGCGGTGGTCGCCGGCTACGACCCATCGATCCACCCCGACGGTCGGATCTACCACAGCCACGCGATCTTCGGCGGCCAGCACATCTTCGCCAAGACCCTCGGCGGGAGCGACGTGGAGGTCACCTACGGCGCCGTCGACGAGGCCGTCGACGTCAGTCCGGACGGCAGCTTGATCACCTACAGCAAGACCAGCCTCGACTACAGCGCGCCGTACGACGTCTTCGTCACGAGCAGCACGGCCGGACCCGACGACGGGACAGCCGTCATCGAGGTCGCGGGCAACGCCTACCAGAGCGCGTTCTCGCCGACCGGCGACCAGCTGACCTACGTCTCCGACGACGGCGGCTCGCAGATCTGGCGCGCCGACGTCGACGGCACCGACCAGGTCGCGGTGACCTCCGGCCCTGGCCTCAAGCAGGACCCGGACTGGGGCACTCCCCCGACGACCCCGCCACCCGGCCCCAAGTGCAACGGCCTCGCGGTCACGGTCAACCTCAACCTGGCCCAGACGCCGACGGCACGGGCCGACGTCATCCTCGGCACCGCAGGCAACGACACCATCAACGCCGCCGGCGGCAACGACACGATCTGCGGGCTCGGCGGGGACGACGTGATCCAGGGCGGGCCGGGCGACGACTGGGTCGACGGCGGCGCGGGCACCGACACGGCGAGCTACGTCGCCGCCACCGCGCCCGTCACCGTGTCGTTGGCCTCGGCCACGCCGCAGGCCACCGGAGCCTCGACCGGCACCGACACCCTGCGCGCGCTCGAGCGCGCCTGGGGCGGCCAGGGCGCCGACCGCCTCACCGGCAACGGGGCCGCGAACCGCCTCGAGGGCCGGAACGGCGACGACACCCTGCTCGGCGCCAACGGCAACGACGCTCTGATCGGCGGCGCCGGCACCGACACCTGCAACGGCGGCGCCGGGACGGACACCGTCACGACCTGTGAGCGGAAGGTCAACATCCCCTGAGGTGGGCGATGTGCGGACCCCTACGAGGATCGGGCCGGACCAGCCGCACCTGTCGAGAAGCTCCCGCCCATCTCAGGGTCGCATCGCGCGATCCCCAATCGGGTGCTCAGCACCCAGAATCTCGAAGCCGGCCCCCTTGCTCACGCCCTCCTATGCCGAGAAGCGCGCATAGGCTCGTGGAGTGACCGACACCTTCCGCGCGGCGATGCGCCTGATGCGGAAGCGCGACCCGCAAGGGCAGGAGGACGGGTTTCACACGCTCCTGCCCGTCGCGTCTGACGTGCTGCCGCAGCTGGTCGAGGAGTACCGTGCGGAGCCGGATCCCGGGCTTCGGCGCTGGCTGCTGGAACTCATCGGGGAAGCGCGATCAACCGACGCTCTGCCGATCCTGGCGCAGGAACTGGGCAGCGAAGATGAATCCATCCGAGACTGGGCGCGCCGCGGACTAGAGAAACTGGACACCAAGGAAGCGCGGACCCTGCTCTGGCAGGACGGGCAGAACCGCAACGACTGAACGTCCGCTACTGCCGCTCGACGTGCGCGGTGTCACGCGCTACTGCGCTGCGCGTGCGTAGCATCTTCTTGACGTGCACGGTCTGCCGATTGGCTGCCCATCCCGGCAGGATGTCTCACATGGGTTACTCGGTGCGTCTGATCAAGGGCGAGGTCGTCATCCCGGCGTCGCGTGCGAATGCCGCTCTTGCAGCGGTGCGCGATCTGGACCGCCGTGACGACCTAAAGTCTGGGTGGTCTAGTGACGACGGAGTCGGGCATCGGCACTGGGCGTTCACCATCCCGGCCGAGATCCAGGCCGCACGCACCCTGGGTGACGTGCTGAGAGCCTTTCGCTTCGAGCCAAGCCTTGAGCCAGACGGCGAGTTGTATGGCGTCGAGTTCGTTGGCCAGAACAGAGGTCACGAGGCCCTTCTCTGGGCTGTCCTTGCGCCTTTCGTCGAGCCGGGTGGCGAGATGATCTGGTTGAGCGAGGACGAGGACGACGCATTGACTCGGTGGTCCTTCGATGGCCGCTCGCTAAGGGCAAGTGCCGGGAGGATGGTTTTCGACTGAGTTGGCAATCGTCCTGCCGCACGCTACTGCCGCTCGAAGTGTGCGCTCGTGCCGAGCACTGGGCGCTTGAGCAACTTCGGTCGTTCATCCCAGGCCGGCCGCGTCGCAGAACTTGGCCACGACGCCGAACGCTCGCTCGCTTCGAGAGTCATAGACACCGAGCAGACGGGTGAAGCTTTCAAGTCCAGCCCACTTGTCGTCCGCGATGCTGGCTTCCTGCGCGAATTGCTGAGCCTCAAGGATCAGGTTCGCGACCTGGTCGATCCTCGTTTCAGATGGCTCTTTGCCGTGGTCCAACGCGGCGAAGATCGGCCGCGCGGCGGAGCGTGCCTCCGATGTCTTCGCACACGCTTTCGCCGCCAAGGTGCTCGCGCCGACCGGAGCCGCGGACGTCGATGGCGTTGTTGAGTCAGGTGCAGAGGACCCTTCAGGTCCGGACGAGTTGTGTCACTACTGCAACCGCCGAGGGCCAGCAGGGCTGCAACGGCTAAGGCTTTTGTCCGCATCGGCGGGACGCTACTGGCCCATGACGCCGCAGGCCGGCTTCTGCCGCTCGGCGTGCCTACGGTGCAAGACCGGGCTGCACGATGGCGTCGCGTGACGGTTGCAGGGCATGATTCGACACTCACTCAAGAGTCCTCCAAAGTCACGGAGCTTCGCAGAAGGTGGGCATCGCATTGGCCAAGCGATTGAGGGCGCGACAAGTGCTTGCCGTCTGGTTCATCTCGACGGTTGTCGCTGGGTGCTCGGCCTCTCCGGCACCGTCGGAAAGGTCTCAACTGTCTGCGGAAACTGTCCCGCCCGACACGGGGCAGGCGGTGGGCACGAGCGACGTAGATGGCCTCGCCGACGCTGCTGCGTCAGATGCTGCCGCGACCTCAAGTCGCCTCATCATCGTCAATCGCAGCGGGCGCGATGCAGTACTGACCAGCGCCGACGGTTTGAACACCGTAATGGTCGACCGCGGAAAGACGGTTCAGTTTGCGTCTGAAAGGTCTTGCAAATGGTTGCCGCTGACTGCGAGCACGGCGAGCGGCTCGATTCTCGACCAACTCGCAGCCCTGCGACGGTCAGACCTGGGAGATCCGAGACCGTAGCGCTGACGATGCGTCCAGAGACGGCCAGCTGATGACGGTCGTACCGCCCGGGGTAGGCCCCGCGCACCTCGGAGCCAGCAAGGAAGAGCTCGCGGCGGCCGGAGCTAGGTTCGCACCCGGTCCGCCGGGATGCACCGCTTTCAAGGCATCGATCCACGGGGTATCGGTCCGCGGACAACTGGATCGCCGCGGCGTCGAGTTCCTTTACCTCGAGTCGTGGGGGAAGACGACCGCCGGCGTTGCCGCGGGAGACGTAGTTGGCAAGGTCGCAGCCGCGTACCCCGATTTCCGCCCCGAGTCGGGTCTACTGGTTGCGCGCGCTGGACCCATCGGGAACTGGGTGTTCGAGTTTGACTGGAGTCGCCGGCCACACACGGTCGCGTCGATTGCACTCGCCAGGTCAGACCAGAAGTGCGTCATCGTTTGAGCACGCCGCTTAGCTGCGACCGTGCCTAACCCGATCCGTTCTTCAACTCCATCGTGTCAAGGACCAGCAACCGCAGGTGTTCGTCGGTTCCCGACAGTTCCTCGGCGCGCGTGCTGAGGTAACGATTGCTCGCGCAGTGAAGGGCCGTGGCACTTTCGTCACGGCTGTGGCGAAGTTCCAAGACCTTGTTGGATTGTTGCGACCCTGGCTGCCATCCGAAGGGTGTGGTCGCTTCGCGCACCGGGTTGGTCCAAAACAGCATCTCTCCGCAAGCGACGAGGGAATCGGTGTCGACGTTTCCGAGTTCCGTCACCACCCCGTTGCGGACGTAGTACCCCTCTCCGCGAGCAACGTCGAGCGCGTTCGGGTCTGCGGTGTCCCAGGCGACGCCGCCACCGATCGGTACCGCGTCCCATGCCAGACAGTCGGACTGTCGAGCGATGGCTCGTTCGACGGGCCGGTCGTGACGCCCGTCTAGGTCGACGACAGAAACGCGCTTGCATCGATGTGTCGGCGATCCTGGGCGGGTGAGGCGGGTGAACATGACGCGCTGATCGTCCAGCGCAATGTCGTCAAGGATTGTTTTCTTTGGCGCGCAGTCGACCTCGCGATCGACGCCACTCTCTAAATCGGTCAGCATCACGCACATGCCGTCATCGGGCGATCCTTTCGTCCAAGCGATGCGATCTTCGGAGTACGCCACCGACGGCCCGGGCGACGAACGGTTCACCGAGGAGAGATCGACCGGCCATGCCGTCTCACCCGACAAGCCATAAGCCCGAAGCGTCACCACGCGCGCTTGAACATCGATGAACTCCATCACCGCGTACGTACCGAGCCAAACGTCCTGAACGTACCCGTGGGCGGGGGCCGCGAGGTCGAGGATGCCGTGGCCTTCGCGGGAGGTCAGAGCTACCCGCCCTCCCGAGGTGGTCGAAGTGAAGGCTGCAACGTACTTGCTGTCAGCCAATCCGAAGGAGGCATCCGGGTCGGTCCTCGACCAGGTCTGCACGACCTGCCATTCCGGCGGCCGCGCATCGCCCTGTTCCAGGGTGCTGTGTGGCGGACTCTGGCCCAGACGGGTTGGAGCGGAAGAGCGTGGCGTCGAGGACGCTTCGTGCGCGCAACCACCCAGCAGGATCAACAGGAGGGGTAGCGCAGCGCGCGCGAGAGTTGACCGTCTCACTGCCGAAATCCGCACCGTCTCAACCTAATCGTTCGTTGTCGGACACTCGCGCTCCGCGGGCGTGGATGATGACTCAACGTTTTGCGGGCATTCGGCGTTGAGGGTTCGGAAGGTCAGGAGGGAACATGCCCGTTGGCTTTGAGGACTTTGTGGCAACCGAGACGCCACGTCTCCTCGGGCTTGCGTACGCCCTCGCCGGCAACCCCCACGACGCCTGGGATCTCGTGCAGGAATCATTAGTGCGAGTGGGCGTCCGGTGGACTCGGCTGGACGGCCAGAATCCAGGCGGCTACGCGCGGACGACTCTCGTCCGTCTCAACGTAGATCGCGGTCGACGCACACGACGTGAGTGGCTCATGACCCACGTGCCCGACCGTCCGATCCGGATCGAAGTTCATGAGGAGCTCGAGCCGTGGCTCGTCGCTGGGCTCGCCGAGCTGACCCCGCAGCAGCGTGCGGCCGTGGTGCTGCGAGTGCTCGCCGACCTGGACCACCAGCAGATCGCCGAACACCTTGGGTGTTCGCCCGGGACCGCCCGGTCCCACCTGTCGCGCGGGCTGGCCCGGATGCGCGAACACGCCCGCGCCTACGCCGAGACGAGAGATTCATGAACCGCGAAGACGAGCGATGGGTAGCTGCACTGCGGCGAGCCGACGGCGCCCTCCATGCGGACGAAACGACGCTCGCCCTCGTGACGCGGGAGGTACGGCGGCGCCGCGGCCGTCGCTCCGTGTACACCGTCCTCGCGGCTGCTGCGGCAGTCGCAGTCCTCGCAGCAGGCGTCTCCCGATTCGCCCTCGATGACCCTCCCAGCGTCCCGGCCCCTCCGAGTAGCAACACCTCCTCGAGCCAATCCGCATCACCGACGACCACGCCCTCCGACCCGCAGGCCGCCAAGACCTGCACGACCGAACAACTCAAGGCGACATGGAAGGGCACCGTAGGAGTCCAAGCAGGAAGCCGAATCGTCTGGATAGGCCTGGTGAACACCAGCGGCTCGGCTTGCGCCCTACCTTCACGGGCACCCCACGAGCTCAGTGGCGTCGATTCCGATGGGGCGCACCACATCCCCACCAAGATCGTGGAATCAGCCCTATGGGGAATCGAACCCGTCCGAGTCCTTCCCCCAGACAAGCCAGCGGGGTTCGAGCTGAACCTTCCCGGACCCGGTGTCTGCAGCCCATATCGGGGAGCAGCGACCTATAGCCGCATCCGGCTCGATCTCGGCACCGGCGCGCCCCTCGTCGTCCAGATCGACACCGACGACCCGCTCAACGTCTCATGTCCGCACATCGACATGAGCGCGATCGGCACCAGCCCCGACGATCCAAACTACGCACAAAGCCAATCCGCACCCCCATGTCATGCGACCCAACTATCCGCGACTGTGCGGCACAACACCGATGGAGCCAGCAGTCACATCGCGAACCTTGTCGACCTCGCCAACGTCAGCGATCGCACATGCCTCCTTGAGGGCTACCCGTCTCTGGTGGTCGTCACGGAGGCCGGACATGATCCGATCACAGCGACCAGAGGCAGCTACTTCCCCTCCAGGTCACCAGGTCCGGTCGACCCCGGCGACACGGTCACCCTCGTCGTCGAAACAACAGTGGCGTGCGCGGACAGTGAGCAAGCGATCGCCAACGCACCCCGCTACCACCACATCCGAATCACCTTGAACGGTCAAGCCCTCGAGGTCGACGCCACCAGGGGCCTGTATGTCGCCTGCGGAGTCCGCTTCGGCGAGCTCACAACTTGGAAATGACACCCGAGCACCACGCCTTCGATGCGCGCGCTACTAGCCGAGTAGCGGGCATTGAGCAGTCAGACAAGCGACTACCTTGGCCGGATGGAGATGCGGGTTCGCGTCATGCACGACTACGGGTGCTGGCCGCTATGGGTTAAGCGGCACGAGGACGACATTCATCACAACACGCGACCGGAGACTCTTGGTCTCTCGTCGTCACTGGTGGGGCGGCTCGGTGCGTGGCAGCAATGGGGTGACAGCAAGGTGAACCTGGCTGACCCCCACGACAGCCGAGCCGTTTCCCGTGATGAAGAGGCTGCGTTCGAGGCCGAAGGGCGGCTTCTCGTCGAGCGGGTCCGGTCGGAGTTACCCAGTGCGATCGTGTACTACCGCCACGACGAGCCCTGGTAGGTGTCGCACGCTCTGCCGCCGTGCGTGCGCGCTCATGCCGAGGAGCGGGCAGTCTGCTGACGGGTCAGACACAACCCGCGAGGATGTGCCGATGAGTGATTTGGTCAAGATCCGGTTCGACCTCGATCAGGATGATTCGGGCTGGCCGCCAGCCGAGTCCGAGGGTCTGTGGGCGGCGACGGTCGAACCGAACACGTTCCGCATCGACAACACGCCGTGGTTCGTCCGGGGTGTAGCCGCCGATGACCTCGTTGAAGCCACGCCCGACCGGACCGGCATCCTGCGGTTCGTCCGCGTTCTGGAACGGGGCGGGCGCGTTGTCGTTCGAGTAATCCCGCGCCCGGACGGGCCCCTGCGCGGTGATCGTCAGTCTGTCCTGGATGCCTTTGCCGACCTCGGGGTCACGGGCGAGGGCATCGCCTCGCCCGTCAACATGGTGGCGCTGGACATCGGACCCGACGCTCCGATCGCCTCTGCGAAAGCACGCCTGGACCAAGGCGAGGCCGATGGTCGCTGGCACTACGAGGAAGGCTGCGTCACGGACGAATGGCTGGGCCTCACGTAGGCGAGTGCGCCCGCTATTGCCGCTCTGCGCGCGCGATCCTGCCGAATAGCGTGCATTTCACGTTGCGCTCGGTATCTGGCTCGGGATCGGACGCGCGCGTCCACGCGTTTGAGGCTCCCTGGCTCATGCTGGCGGGCGGGGCACGCGCGGATCCAAGACAACAGCGCGCAGCGCTTCGAATGACCATGACGCCTCAGCAGGCTGCATGTTGGGGTCCGCGTACCGATTGACGGTCACCACTAGCCCATCCGGGCGATAGCCGACCACGATGCGTACGATTTCGTAGACCTCGCCGTCAGCGTCTTCTCGCTGCTCCTCGAGAAACGCGACAATCGATCCGTCTGAAGCCTCTGCCACGAAGGCTTCGGGGGCGAAGCCCTCGGCATCTGGTGAATCGGGAAGATCAGGGCCGAACCAGAGGGCGAGTGGAAGACCCGAGCCCTCGCGCTGTACGAGAAGATCCGCTGACGAAGAGTCGGACTCGGCGGCCATGCTCACCGCTCCGAGCAGTGTGTGCGGACCGACAGGCGCCAAGGCGGCTGATAGCTCCTGGAAGAAATCCTGGTCGGGAATCACGCACCAACCGTAGTCGCGCTCGCACGCACTTCTCGCGCCGAACGCTCCGTCCGCTACTGCCGCTCGGCGTGCGCGGTGTCGCACGCTACTGCCGCTCGGCGTGGGCGGTGCTGATCGAAAGAGCGCGCGGGAGACCAGTGGTCGTCCATGATCGAGGGATGAGCAGGGATGACTGGAATCGCCTGATCGAGGCCTTGGACGATTGGACCTCTGCCGTCGAGATCGCTCCAGGCCACATCGAGGTGGCGCTGAGCGGACAGGACGGCACGAACCGTCGGGTGGTGATGGTGATGACCCCTGACCAGTGGGACGACATGGCGGGCGTCATGTGGGGCGACTTCGACTCTGCCCTCGCCGACGTCAAGGCGACTCTGCTGGAGATGCAGAGCCGGGAGAGCTTCGCCGTCTACCCCCAGTACCGACTGGAGCCGTCCATCACGGCCTCCTTGTCCAAGGAACCGCCTGGCCCGCCTTTCGCTGGCGGTCAGTGGGTCACCTACGACAGGGAGGGACGGATCACGAGCCGGTTCGCTGACTGGTCGGAGCCCGAGGATCGCAGCTAAGCGGTCGCACGCACCTGCCGCTCGTCGTGCGCGCTCATGCCGATTGGTCGGGGCGCGACAGCTATGTTCGCTCGCGTGCCAGACCGTTCGTGGGTCAACGACGCCAGCAAGTCGTACGACCGCGTCGCCATCCCCTACGCGGAACTCGTCCGCGACGGTTTTAAAGAACTCCCTCTCGAGCGCGCGATCCTCGACCTGTTCACATCGCAGGTACGCGCATCGGCCCAAGCGCCTGTTCTCGACGCCGGATGCGGTCCAGGAGTGTTGAGCCGCGAACTGGTCGAGAGTGGCCTCCCTGTCACGGCAATCGACGTGTCCCCGCGCATGTTGCAGTTGGCGCGAATGGTCGACGCTCGCCTCCATCTGGCCGTCGCTTCCCTCACGAGCCTTCCCTTCGCGACCGGCACCTTCGCGGGAGTGTTCTGCTGGTATGTCCTGCACCACGTCCCCGATCACGATCTCGCGCAGGTCGTCAGCGAGCTCGCGCGGGTCACGGCTCCCGGAGGTTCGCTCATGCTCGGGGGCCACGTCGGTGAGGGCTCGTACGTCAAGACCGAGGGCTATGGCGGCTTGCCCATGCGTGTGCTCTTCACGAGGCGGAGCGCACTTGCGTATGCAGCCGCGCTGCGAACGGCTGGCCTCGTCGTGGACGCCACGACGACACTCGGTCCAGACGACCCAGCCAAGGGCGCCATCTGGCTTGCTCACAAGCCATCCTGACCGCACGCAACTGCCGCTCGGCGTCCGCGCGTATGCCGACGATCGGGCGCAATCGGACGACCTGTTTTCTCCGTGCCGTCGGTCCGGAGGGGAGGCCCAGTTGCGGATTCGGCGATCGGCATACGGCGGAAGGCCAAGTCGACGATTCGGTCTGCTGCCGCTCGGTGCGCGCGCTGAGCCGATCCGGTTCACCTGATGCAGGAGCACGGCGACCGCGAGGAGGCCGGCTGCTGCGGTTGGGTACGCGCTCCTGTCGAGGAGCGAGCAGGAGGCCGCTTTGCGGACTTGCCTCGCAGGGTCGGTGCGATGCGTAGGGTTCCGACTCGTGTGGAAGTCAGCGTGCGTCGCTCTCCTGCTCGGCCTCTTCCTCGGCTATGACGTGTCGTCAGCAGGCGCCGCGGAGAAGGCGACGGTCGTGCGATCGACGGCAAGGGCCACCGTCGCCCGGGCTCCGGTGGGTGTCCTCTACGAGGATGGGGCGACGGCTCGCCAGCGGCGAGCATCGGACCTGCGACGCGTGTCCGTGAGACAGACCGGTCGCCGTTCCGCAGTGGTCTCCGTCGTCGTGGAAGGTGCCATGGCTCAGGGATTCCGAGGGCGATGGGGCGCGACCGTCGAGCTGCTGTCACTCCACAAGCGGGCCGACCGGCGCACGGTCACCATCGTCCTGCGGCGGGGATTCGCGTCGTGGGAGGTCCTGCGCCGCGACAAGACGACCACGCGCTGCCGAAGGACGCCGGTGAGGATCAGCGCGGACGGCCGGACGGTGTCAGCCCACCTGCCGTATCGGTGCCGATGGGGCGGAGTCAGATTCGCAACTGCCGGCGCAGGCGTCTCGACTCACGATCCACGACGACTCCGGGTCGTCGACTCCATCTCCTTCGCGAGCGAGCTGCGGTGGCAGGACTCCTAGACGCCCGCGAGGAGCACGACGGCCGAGCGGGCGAGGTGGCGCTCCCGACCCGCGCGAAAGGTGTCAGCCGCCGATGGCAGACATCGGCCGGTCGGGCTGGAGGAAGGTCGGGTCATCGATGCCGTGGCCCGCGGCCTTGCCCGCCATCGCGACCAGCCAGCGTCGGGCGAGGTCGTCGTCGGAGGCCCCGGCCCGCATGGCCTTGCGCAGGTCGGACTCCTCGCGCGCGAAGAGGCAGTTGCGCACCTGACCGTCGGCGGTGAGCCGCACGCGGTCGCAGTCGCCGCAGAAAGGCCGGGTCACCGAGGCGATCACCCCGACCGTCGCCGGACCGCCGTCGACGAGGAACAGCTCGGCCGGCGCGCTCCCGCGCGGCTCGGCCGCCGGGGTGAGCACGAACTCCTCCGCCAGGTGGGCGAAGATCTCGTCGGCGGTCACCATGCCCTCGCGGGACCAGCCGTGCTGGGCGTCGAGCGGCATCTGCTCGATGAAGCGCAGCTGGTAGCCGCGGTCGACGCACCACCGGAGCAGCTCGGGCGCCTGGTCGTCGTTGACGCCCCTCAGCAGCACGGCGTTGACCTTCACCGGCCCCAGTCCGGCTGCCTCGGCAGCGGCAAGCCCGGCGACCACGTCGTCGAACCGGTCGCGGCGGGTGATCTCGAGGAAGGTGTCGGCGCGCACGGTGTCCAGGCTGACGTTGACGCGGTCGAGGCCGGCCTCGGCCAGCGCACCCGCGGTCCGGGCCAGCCCGATCCCGTTGGTCGTGATCGACAGCTCGACCTCGGGGTCCAGCGCCCGTGTCCGGCGCACGATGTCGATGAGACCGCGGCGCACCAGCGGCTCCCCGCCGGTGAACCGGACCTCGCGCACGCCGAGCCGCTCGATGCCGACGGCGATGAGCCGGACGACCTCCTCGTCGCTCAGCTGCTCCTCGCCGGGCAGCCAGTCCAGACCCTCCGCGGGCATGCAGTAGGAGCAGCGCAGGTTGCAGCGATCGGTCAGCGAGACGCGCAGGTCGGTCGCGACCCGTCCGTAGCGGTCGACGAGGGGCTCCATCCCACCAGGATAGGCCGGGTCGGGGACACACCCGGCCAGGTCCTACCGTGGTGCCTGTGCGTGGGTGGCTGAGTTCATGGCGATTCCTGTTCAGCCGCCGCTGGATCCTGTTCTTCCTGACGGTCATCGTGCTCGCCTACGGGACCTGGTGGCTCGGTGAGTGGCAGTTCGGCCGGCTGCACGACCGGCGCGAGAGCAACGCGATCATCGAGGCCAACGAGCACCAGGACCCGGTGCCGGTCGCCGACGTGCTCGCGCCGGGCGATCCGGTCGCGAAGACCGAGGAGTACACCGTCGTCGAGGCCACGGGCACCTACGACGTCGCCGACTCCCTGCTCGTCCGCTACCGCACCCGCGACGGCGAACCCGGGGCCGACGTCGTCGTACCCCTCGTCACGGGCGACGGCACCGTCCTCGTCGTGGACCGTGGGTGGGTCAAGACCGACGACCCGCGCTTCGACCCGGCCCAGGACGCTCCGGCGCCCCCCGAGGGCGAGGTGACGATCACCGCCTGGGTGCGCGCCGACGGCGAGGGTGACAGCACGAACGTCTCCGACGGCGGCATGCGGGCGATCTCCAGCACGGCGGTCGGCAAGGCGATCGACAAGACCGTGTACGGCGGGTTCGTCGAGCTGTTGTCGGAGGACCCCGCCCCGGCGGACACGCTCGAACCGCCGGAGGCGCCCGACCTCGGCGAGGGCCCGCACTTCTTCTACGGTCTGCAGTGGTGGTTCTTCGGCGTGCTGGCCCTCGGCGGCTTCAGCTACCTCGCCTACGACGAGCGCAAGCACGGCCCGCGCGGCGAGCGGCACCGGCCCGCGCCGGCGCCGGACGACGCTCCGGTGGCCTGAGCGCCCGGACGCGGGCCTCAGAGCGAGCGGGACATCCCACCGTCGACCGGCACCATCGTGCCGGTGACGAAGGACGCCGCGGGCGAGAGCAGGAAGGCCGCGACCCGCCCGAACTCCGCGGGCGCGCCGTAGCGGCCCAGCGGGATCTTCGCGATCGCGCGCTCGCGGGCGGCCTCGGCGTCACCCGTGGCGTCGTCGAGCTCGCTCACCCGCTCGGTGCCGACCCGGCCGGGGAGCAGTCCGTTGACCCGGATCCCGCGCGGGCCGAGCTCGTCGGCGAGGTCCTTGGCGACCATCGCGAGTCCGGGTCGCAGACCGTTGGAGACGGTGAGACCGTCGACCGGCTCGCGCGCGCTGGTCGAGAGGACGAGGGCGAGCGCGCCGTCCTCCTCGAGGACCGCTCCGATCTCGCGCGCCAGCCGCACGGTGCCGAGGAACACGGCATCGAAGGCGGCCGACCACTGGTCGTCGGTGATCGTGCTCAGCCGCCCCGGCGGCGGACCGCCGACGCTGACGAGTGCGCCGTCGACGCGACCCCAGCGCTCCTGAGCGGCGCCGATCAGCCGGGCCGGCGTGTCAGCCGACGCGTTGTCGGCGGCCACCCCGACCACCCGGTCGCTGTCGACCACCGACAGCGCGGCGACGGCGGCGTCGACCTGCTCCTGCGAGCGGCCGGAGACGACGACCCGCGCGCCGTCGGCGACGAGCGCCTCCGCGGTGGCACGGCCCAGGCCGCGGGTGCCGCCCGTGACGATGTAGACGCGATCGCGCAGATCCAGGTCCATGGGTCGAGGTTACGGGTTAGGGTCACCTACATGCCCCGCGGCCTCCGGGCCGGCCGGGCGTCGTGCTCGGGCTTCGCTCTGCTGCTGGCACTGCTCCTGCCGCGGACGTGTCGAACAGGAAGAGCGTGAGAAGAGTGCCGACGATCCCCCGCCCCCGTCCCGCACTGCTCCGCGGGGTCCTGCTCGTCCTCGCGCTGGTCCTGTCCCTCCTCGTGGCAGCCCCGGCCCACGCCGCCGGCGGCACGCTGAAGGGCACCTTGAAGGGTTCGGACGGCAGCCCGTTGTCGTACTTCCGCGTCGACCTCTACCAGTCGACGGGTGCCGACACCTGGGGCCTCGCTGTCACCCGCACGTTCGGCGGCTTCGGCTCCACCCTGCCTCCCGGCGTGTTCGAGGTCTCCGGCATCCCGGCCGGCACCTACCGGGCCTGTTTCAAGACGGCCTACGACAACACCTACGAGTGGGCCGAGTCGTCGGGGATCGGCTGCTGGCAGGGGGCGTTCGACATCCGCAACGGGGTCGACGTGACGATCACCGACGGCGGCACGACGACGATCACGCCGCGGCTGCCTGCAGAGTCCTCCGTGCACGGCACGGTCACGGGACCGGCCGGCGTGGTGGTCCCCGCCTACGTGACGCCGTACCGCCGCGCGCCCGACGGCACCTGGGAGTACCGCCAGGGCGCGCACACCGATCTCGCCGGCGCCTTCACCATCACCGACCTCGACCCCGGGACCTACCGCTTCTGCCTCAGCGACGTGGCGCGGGAGTACGTCGCCGGGTGCTGGCGCGACGCCGCTGCGATCGCGGGCGCCACCGACCTGGTGGTCAGGCCGGGCGCCGCCCCCTCCATCGCCTTCCGGGTCGCCCGGCGCGCCAGCATCTCGGGTGCGGTGACCCGGCCGTCGGGCTCGACCTCCTCGCTCTACGTCAACGCCTACTGGTACCGCCACGACCGCTGGGAGGCGGTCGCCTACGCCGCGGTCGACGGGGACGACCGCTACCGGATCTCGGGGCTGGACGCCGACACCTACCGTGTCTGCGTCAGCGGCGACGACGTGGTGCCGACCTGCTGGCAGCAGGGCAGCGGTCCCGACGACGCGACCGACGTCGTGCTCGCCGCCGGTCAGGCGCGGACCGGCGTGGACCTGGCCCCGGGGCCCGCGGGCTTCGTCGCGGGCACCCTCCCGGACATGTACCTCGGCGCCCAGGGCTACCCGGTGCCGGTGGCGTGGACGGAGCGCGACGGCCAGTGGGAGGCGGTCTCCAGCGGGGACGCGTACCCGACCGGGGTCGGCAGCAACTGGGAGTACCGGATCGGACAGCTGCCGACCGGCCGCTACGTGATCTGCGTGCACCACGAGGACCCCGAGTTCGTGCCGGCCTTCCCCGAGACGTGCAACGGCGACAGCCCGACGCCCCAGGGTGGTGAGCCGGTCGACGTCGTCGCCGGCCAGACCACCGGCGGCGTCGACATCGCCACCGATCGCGCCGGGGAGATCCGAGGTCAGGTGACCGGCACCTCCCAGCAGGTCCGGGTCGACCTCTACACGCGCAGCGGACGGGTGGCGGCGAGCCGCCTCACCGACGCCGAGGGCTTCTACCGGTTCCGTGACCTGCCGCAGGGCGACTACCGCGTCGGCTTCCACCGCCAGACGGCCTCCTCCGCCTTCGCAGCCGAGTGGTGGCGCAACAAGACCGACGGCGCGGGCCTGGCCGCCGCGAGCCCGGTCACCGTCGACGGCGACATCGTCACCGGGATCCGCGCGGTCCTCGACCCCGGCGGCACCGTCACCGGTCGTGTCCTCGACGGCGCCGGCGCACCCGTCGTCGGCTGCCGGCTCCAGGCGCGCGCGCCCGACGGCACGCTCGCGGTCCGCACCACCCTGACGGGCGCGGACGGCAGCTTCTCCCTCGGCGGGCTCAGCACGGCGTCGTACCAGCTCGTCGTGCCGGCGGCCTGCACCGGCGGCCCGGCACGCTTCTACGACGCGGGCTCGCCCGGCCGCACCTCGACCCGGGTCCGCGACGCCGACGCCGTCGCGGTGGTGCTCGGCGCCACCACCGCGCTGCCGGGCGACCTCCAGCTGCCCTAGTCCACCGACTCGGCGGTGTGGGAGACCGGCACCACGTCGAGCGCGCCCTTGCGCGCAGCGTCGGCCGTGAGGTCGTCGGGCTGGCGCTGGCTCTCCCGCTCGGCCTCGACCCGCTTCACGTAGTGCTCGACCTCGCGCTCGCGCTGCTCGCTGTCCCAGCCGAGGTGGCCGCGCGCCAGGTCGGCGACGTACGGCGCCGCAGCCACGCCGCGGTCGAACGTCTCGATCGAGATCCGCATCCGCCGGGTGAGGACGTCGTCGAGGTGCCGGGCGCCCTCGTGGGTGACGGCGTAGACCGCTTCCGCCTGGAGGTAGTCCTCGGCTCCTGGCAGCGGCAGCCCGAGGTCGGGCTCGGCGGCGATCAGGTCGAGCACCTCGAGCACGAGCGATCCGTAGCGCTCGAGCAGGTGCTCGACGCGGTTGATCGCGAGGCCCGACTGCGCGGCGAGGGTGCGTCGCTGGTTCCAGAGGGCCTGGAACCCGTCGGCGCCCACGAGCGGCACGTCCTCGGTGACGCAGGGCCCGACGGTCCTGCCCTCGGCGTTCTCCAGGCCGCGCACGGCTTCGTCGACGGCGTCGGCGGCCATCACCCGGTAGGTCGTGTACTTGCCGCCCGCGACGACCACGAGGCCGGCCACCGCGTGCGCCACCGCGTGCTCGCGGGACAGCTTCGACGTCGCCTCGTCCTCCCCGCGAAGGAGGGGCCTCAGTCCGGCGTACACGCCCTCGACGTCGTCGCGTGACAGCGGCACCTCGAGCACCCGGTTGACGTGCTCGAGCAGGTAGTCGATGTCCTTCGAGCTGGCCGCCGGGTGGTCCTTCGACAGCTCCCAGTCGGTGTCGGTGGTCCCGATGATCCAGTGCCGCTTCCAGGGGATCACGAAGAGCACCGACGTCTCCGTGCGCAGGATCAGGCCGGTCTCGCCGCGGATCCGGTCGCGCGGCACGACGAGGTGGATGCCCTTGCTGGCCCGCACGTGGAACTGGCCGCGCTCGCGCGCCATCGCCTGGGTCTCGTCGGTCCACACCCCCGTGGCGTTGATGACCTGCGCGGCCCGGATCTCGAACCGGCGGCCGGTCTCGAGGTCGATCACCTCCGCACCCACCACCCGCTCGCTCTCCTTGAGCAGGCCGAGCACGCGCGTCCGGCTGGCGACCGCGGCGCCGTAGGTGGCCGCCGTACGCGCCAGGAACATCGTGTGGCGGGCGTCGTCGACCTGGGCGTCGTAGTACTTGATGGCGCCCACCAGCGCGTCCTTGCGCAGCGACGGGAACGCCTTGCGCGCGCCGTGGCGGGTGAGGTGCTGGTGCACCGGCGTGCTGCGGCCGTAGCCGCTGGCCTTGGACAGCGTGTCGTAGAGCGCGACGCCCGAGCCGGCGTACCACCGCTCCCAGCCACGGCCGGTCAGCGGGTAGAGGAACGGCACCGGGCGGACCAGGTGCGGGGCGAGCCGCTGCATCAGCAGCCCGCGCTCCTTCAACGCCTCGGCGACGAGGCGGAAGTCGAGCATCTCCAGGTAGCGCAGGCCGCCGTGGATCAGCTTCGAGCTGCGGCTCGACGTGCCCGAGGCGAAGTCGCGCGCCTCGACCAGCCCGACCTTCAGACCACGGGTCGCCGCGTCGAGCGCACAACCCGACCCGACCACGCCGCCGCCGATCACGAGGACGTCGAGCTGCTGGGCCTCGAGCCGTTTCAGCGCCGCGGTGCGGGCGCGGGGCGAGAGTGCTGCCGGCGTCATCGAAGCCTCCTGGGGGCCGTGTTCAGTCGCTGTCGAGCGCGCGGATCCACGCGCCCATGCCGGGGGTGATGAAGTGGAGGCCGCCGCCGGCCTCCCGGTAGATGGTGCCCTTGCGGAAGAGCCGCGCCCGCAGGTAGGACACGCTGGTCACCGGCACGGCCAGCTCGGCCGCGACCAGCCCACCCGTGGGCAGCTCGCCCCGCCCGGCCACCGCGGCCATGGCCCGCAGGTAGTCCTGCTCCTTCTGGCTGGCGTCGTCCCAGCGCGACCGGAACAGGTGCGCGAGGTCCGCCTCGATCCGGGGTACGGCGGCGCGCGCGTGCTCCAGCCCGATGGCCCTGCTGCCGTGCGACGCCCGCCACGCGAAGTGGCCGGCGACCTGGATGGCGTAGGGGTAGCCGCCCGACTGCTCGAGCAGCAGGTCGGCCGCCTCGGGGGTCATCGGGCGGCCGGCCTGCTTCGCCGGACCCGCCAGCGCCTCGCGGGACTCGTCGGGCGGGAGCGTGTCGAGCGCGTGCCACTCCGCGCGCTCGAGGTAGGTGGGCAGCCGCCGCCTGCCGCGAGACTCGCGCAGCGCGGGCAGCGCCGCGAGGGCGATGACCAGGGGCCACCCGTCCGGGACGTGCTCCTGGATCACGGCGAAGAGGATCGACAGCTCTCCTGGGTCGGCGTTCTGCACCTCGTCGAGGGTGAGCACGAGGCCGGCCGAGCGGTCTGTCGCCACCTGGAGGGTCCGCGACAGCGCACCGCGCAGGTCGGGCGCAGTGCCGTCGCCCGCCGGCGCCTCGAACTGCAGCTCGCCGCCGACCCCGAAGGCGTGCGCCTCGATCCGCCCGCCCGTCACGCCGATCCGCCGGCGCCGCTGCTGGGGGTCCGCCCCGTCCAGCACCCGCCCCGCCGCGACCAGCCCGGTCACCAGGTCGGGGAGGAACTCGCCACGCAGGTTCACCTCGACGTGGACGGTCGGCCAGGAGTGCTCGGTCGCGGCCAGCTCCGAGACCTCGCCCAGGGTGACCGTCTTGCCGACCCCGCGCGGCCCGAGCAGGATCAGCGGACGAGGGGTGCGGCCGTCGTACGCCGCGATCTCGAGGGCCTCACGGGCGCCGTCGAGGACGTCCCTCCGGCCCGCGAACACGACCGGCGGCTGGTTGAAGCCCGGTCGGTACGGGTTCTCCTGTCGCGCCGCCATGGCCGCCCTTCCTGGCATCTCAGGGTCCGGTGCACGTTCGAGCGCGTATAGCGCAAATATCCTTGCTATAGCACGTTATAGCACGAGTCAGTCCACATCGACCCAGTCGAGCGTGCGTTGCACGGCCTTCTGCCAGCGTGCGTAGCCCTCGCTGCGGCGCTCCTCGTCCCAGGTGGGCTCCCAGCGGGTGTCCTCCTGCCAGTTGCGCCGCAGCTCGTCGGTGCTGGACCAGAAGCCGACCGAGAGTCCCGCGGCGTAGGCCGCGCCCAGCGCCGTCGTCTCGGGGACCACCGGCCGGCTCACCGGGACGCCGAGCACGTCGGCCTGGATCTGCATGCACAGGCTGTTGGAGGTCACTCCCCCATCGACCTTGAGCACCTCGAGCTCGACCCCGGAGTCCTTGCACATCGCCTCGACGACGTCGCGCGACTGGTAGCAGATCGCCTCGAGGGTCGCCCGGGCCAGGTGCGCGTTGGTGTTGAAGCGCGAGAGCCCGACGATCGCGCCGCGGGCGTCGGAGCGCCAGTACGGCGCGAACAGGCCGGAGAACGCGGGGACGAAGTAGACGCCGCCGTTGTCGTCGACCTGGCGTGCCAGCGACTCCGACTCCGCCGCGCCACTGATGATCCCGAGCTGGTCGCGCAGCCACTGCACCGCCGAGCCGGTCACCGCGATCGAGCCCTCCAGCGCGTAGACGCAGGGCTCGTCGCCGAACCGGTAGGCGGGCGTCGTCAGGAGGCCGGCCCGCGAGCGCACGATCTCGGTGCCGGTGTTGAGCAGCATGAAGTTGCCCGTGCCGTAGGTGTTCTTGGCCTCGCCGGGCTCGAAGCAGACCTGCCCCACCGTCGCCGCCTGCTGGTCGCCGAGGATGCCGGTGATCGGGACCTCGCCACCGAACGGGCCGCTGCGAAGGGTGGTACCGAACGGACCCTTCGCGGCCGATGCGGAGGACTCCCTGATCTCCGGCAGCATCGCGCGCGGCACGCCGAAGATCCCGAGCAGCTCGTCGTCCCACTGCAGGGTCTCGAGGTCCATGAGCATGGTGCGGCTGGCGTTGGTGACGTCGGTGACGTGCACGCCGCCGTCGGGGCCGCCGGTGAGGTTCCACAGCACCCAGGTGTCGGGGGTGCCGAACAGCGCGTCCCCCCGCTCGGCCGCCTCGCGCACGCCCGCGACGTTGTCGAGGATCCACTGCAGCTTCCCGCCCGAGAAGTACGTCGCCGGGGGCAGTCCCGCGCGGTGGCGGATCAGGTCGCCGCGCCCGTCCCGGTCGAGGGCGGCGGCGATCGCGTCGGTGCGCGTGTCCTGCCACACGATCGCGTTGTGGAGCGGCCGCCCGGTCCGCCGGTCCCACACGAGGGTGGTCTCCCGCTGGTTGGTGATGCCGACGGCGGCCAGGTCCTCCGCATCCAGTCCCGCCTTGCCCAGCGCCGTCTTCACGACCGCTGACGTGCGCTCCCAGATCTCGACGGGGTTGTGCTCGACCCAGCCCGCGCGCGGCAGCACCTGCTCGTGCTCGAGCTGGTGGCGCGCCACCTCCGCGCCGTCATGGTCGAACACCATGAAGCGCGTGCTGGTCGTGCCCTGGTCGATGGCTCCCACGAACGATCCCGCCATGGGGCAACCCTGCCAGATCCGCCCGCCCGTCCCGATGGTCCGCGCGGTGCGGCGCGGTCAGGCCGGCGAGAGCAGCGCGAAGAGCAGCAGGGCGGGCGCGTTGTAGGCCAGCCCGATCTCGTTCATCACGTAGTCCTGGTGGTCGTCGCGGTGGTAGACCTGCTCGGGCGTGTCGAGGTTGGTGAGCACGACCGGCGGGCAGCAGTAGCCGCGCTGGCTGTCGATGTCGGCCTGGGTGTCAGGCCCTCCCGGCACGGCGCCCGCGATGCGAGGCGCTCCGATCCCGGTCGTCCAGTGGTAGGGGCCGGTCACCCCGTTCGTCACCGTCCCGGTGCCCGACCTGCCGACCACCTGGAGCCGCACGCCCCACGGGTTGACGCCGAGGAACCAGCCCGTCGCCCGTCGCATGCTCGGGCTGTAGTCGTGCGGTCCGGCGCGGTCGGCGAGCTGCAGCGTGACCGCGTCGGCGAGGTCGTTGCGCACGGCGCCCCAGAGCGGCTGACCGGCGCGGCCGAAGGCGGTGCGGTGCGCCACCTCCCACTCCATGTTGTCGCCGCCGGAGGCGAGCACGGCGCACGCCGGGTTCTTGTACGCCGCCGGGGCGGCCGGCGCGCCGAGTGATCCGCACAGCTCGGCCGCCGGCAGCACGGCTACGTCGTAGCCGTCGGCAGTGATGCGCCAGCTGTCGGCCCCGCTGTTGGTGACGGTGTTGAGCGCCGCGACCGCCGCCTGCGCGTGGCTGGTCTGTCCGGTCACCCGCCACAGCACGGCGTGGGCGAACGCGACGTCGTCGCGCCAGGTGTCCTGCTGGTAGCAGCAGTTGACCCACGCCTTCTTCAGCGACTCCGCCTTGGCCAGCCACTCCTCGGCCGCGGTGACGAGCTGCGTGCGGTAGGTCCCGCTGCGGTGCTCGGCCTCGAGCGCGAGGGCCGCGGCCGCCATCGCGGCGACGTCGGACCCGCCGGTCGTGGCGCCGTTGATGACGTAGGTCTTGCGGTGGGCGATGCCCTGGTTCGCCGACGCGTCGTCGGTCGCCGGGTCGCGGAACCCGTAGTCGTGGTCGATCGTCGCGTTGCCGACCTGGGTCACGAACACGTCCGGGGACGGGTGGGCCTTGAGGAGGAAGCGGATGCCGATCGCGGCGCGGGCGTAGAGCGTGGACCGGGTCGCCGCCTCGTTGCGCCCGGCGAGCTCGAACATGGAGGTGGCGTAGGCGATGGTCTGGGTGAACTTCAGCTGGTCGCCCGCGTCCATCCACCCGCCGCGCACGTCGATCGCCGTGCCCGCGTGCGGGCCGTTGGCGATCTTCGACGTGGCGTCGTTGAGGTGGCTCGGCGCGTGGTACGGCGTGGCCGGCTCCGTGCCGTCGGCGTTCGCGCGGAAGACCGGCAGCAGTGTCTGGAGGACGTCGGCCCACGCTGTCGTCGTGACGTCGAAGTACGCCGACCTGACGCCGTTGACCCGCACCTGGTAGCGCCCGGGCGTCAGCTGGTTGAGTGCCGCCGAGTAGTAGTGCGACCACACCTCGTGGGCGTCCCGGTCGGCCGAGGCCGCGAGGGAGGCGTTCTGCACGGTGCCGGTCAGCACGAGGGTGTCCGCGTCGTCGTACACCTTGTAGGCAGCGCCGCTGATCGCCGTCGGACTCCCGATGATCGCGGGCGGCACGTCGCCCGGCGCGGCGACGAAAGCCACCCGGATCTTCATCGCCGGCTGGGCGAGCGCAGACGAGCCTGCCGGCGACGGCCCGGCCAGGGCGGGGCTCGGCGCGGGTCCGGTCAGGGTCGCACCGGCGAGGAGGACGGTGGTGGTGAGCGCGGCGGCCCACCTTGCCCAGGAGCGCATCCACCGATCGTCGCCCCCCGTGAGCCCGCGCGCATCGTTCTCCAGGATGTTTTTGCGATTCTCGACGCACGGGACTTGACCTCAAGTTAACTTTAAGTTCCAGGATGGAGGGCATGACCTACGAATCCACGACCAGGACCGCCCTCGTCACCGGCGGAAGTGCCGGGCTCGGTCGCGCGCTCGTCGCCGCGCTCTCGGAGCTCGGCTGGCACGTCGTCACCGACGCACGCGACGCCGGTCGCCTGACCGAGCTGCGCCGCCTCCCCCACGCCGACCGGATCACCGCCATCGCGGGCGACGTGACCGATGCCGCGCACCGCGACGCGCTGGCCGCGGCCGTCGACGAGCTCGGTGGCCTCGACCTTCTCGTCCACAACGCCAGCACGCTCGGCCCGGTCTCGGGCGAGTCCCGTTACCGGCTGCTCGCCGACACCACGCCCGAGGATCTCCAGCACGTCTGGCGGCACAACGTCGGCGCACCGCTGGTGCTCACCGCGCTGCTGCTGCCGCGGCTCGCGGCCTCGCGCGGCGTGCTGCTGTCGATCTCCTCCGACGCCGCCGTCGAGCACTACGCGGGCTGGGGTCTCTACAGCGCGTCCAAGGCGGGCCTCGACCACGTGACCCTCACCTTCGCGGCCGAGAACGACGCCATCACCGCCTACGCCGTCGACCCCGGCGACATGCGCACGCAGATGCACCAGGACTGGTTCCCGGACGAGGACATCTCCGACCGGCCCCTGCCCGAGGCGGTGGTGCCACACCTCCTCGCGCTCCTCGCCTCCCGGCCGCCGTCGGGGCGCTACCGCGCGGCCGACTTCCCGGCCCTTCGGGCCGTCGAGCGGACGGGAGCCTGACATGCCGCTGCTCGACGAACGCCCCTCCACGTCGTTCTCCGCACCCAAGTCCGGCTTCGCGCCCGCGCCGCCCGAGCGTCGCGGCGTCGCCCGCGACCGGGTCCGCCTGCTCGTCGCCGACGGCGCGCGCGGGCTCACCCACACCCGCTTCACCCATCTCACCGAGCACCTCCGCGCGGGCGACCTGGTGGTCGTCAACGACTCCGCCACCGTCGCCGGCCAGCTCGACGCCACCTCCGACCGGCTCGGTCCGGTGGTCGTCCACCTCGCGGCGCCGCTGCCCGACGGCACCTGGGTGGTGGAGGTACGACGAGCGCCCGACGCCGACCGTGCCGTGCTCGACGCGCGGCCCGGTGACCGGCTCGAGGTCGCGGCCGGCCTCGCGAGGTTGGAGCTCACGTCGCCGTACCCGGAGCACGCGTCGTCGCCGACCGGTTCGGGCAACCGCCTCTGGCGGGCCACCGCGCAGGGCGGCGACCTCGCCGCGGTGGCGCGCCGCTACGGTCGGCCGATCTCCTACGGCTACCTCGCCGACCGGTACCCGCTCAGCGACTACCAGACCGTCTTCGGCCACCGGCCCGGTAGCGCCGAGATGCCCTCGGCCGGGCGTCCCTTCACGGCCGACCTGGTCACCCGGCTGGTCGCTGGGGGCGTGATGGTCGCTCCGATCACCCTGCACACCGGGGTGTCGTCGCAGGAGGCCGGCGAGGCGCCGCAGGACGAGCGTTTCGAGGTCAGCGCCGCCACGGCGGCGGTGGTCAACGCGGTCAAGGCGGCCGGCGGCCGCGTCGTCGCTGTCGGCACCACCGCCACCCGTGCCCTGGAATCGGCGGTCGAGGAGTCGGGCGGCGTGACCCGTGTCGTACCGGCCCGCGGCTGGACCTCGCGCGTCGTCACCCCGGCGGACCCGCCGCGGGTGGTCGACGGGCTCGTCACCGGCTGGCACGACCCCGAGGCCTCCCACCTGCTGCTCGTCGAGGCCGTCGCGGGCCGCGAGCTCACCCAGCAGGCGTACGCCGCGGCCACGGAGGCGCGCTACCTGTGGCACGAGTTCGGCGACTCCGCCCTGCTGCTGCCGCGCTGAGGCCTCGAGACCGCGGGGGTCGCGCGGCTCGGTCGCAGGCGGCACCGTCCGATCAGGGACGCCTCAGGGGATATCCCGATGCGGGTCTCACCAACGATCCGGCAGGGTGGGGGCCATGACGACCGACTCCCCCATGGCGGCGCCGCCGCGGGCTGCCGCCCGCGCCCATGAGCTGCACAAGGTCTACGGCGCCGGACTGTCCGCCGTCCGCGCGCTCGACGGTGTCAGCGTCGACCTCGAGGCGGGCAGGTTCACCGCGATCATGGGGCCCTCGGGGTCCGGCAAGTCGACGCTGATGCACTGCCTCGCGGCCCTCGACGTCCCGACGTCCGGCACCATCGAGGTCGACGGCACGTCGCTCGCCGGCCTCCACGACAAGGCGCTGACCACCCTGCGTCGCGAGCGGATCGGGTTCGTCTTCCAGGCGTTCAACCTGATCCCGACCCTCACCGCGCGGGAGAACATCCTGCTGCCGCTCAACCTGGCGGGGAAGAAGCCCGACCAGGAGTGGTACGACACCGTCATCGACGCCGTCGGGCTGCGCGACCGGCTCGGCCACCGCCCGAGCGAGATGTCGGGTGGTCAGCAGCAGCGGGTCGCGTGCGCGCGGGCGCTGGTGAGCAAGCCGTCGATCGTCTTCGCCGACGAGCCGACCGGCAACCTCGACAGCACCTCCGGCGCCGAGGTCCTCGCGTTCCTGCGGCGCAGCGTCGACGAGTTCGGCCAGACCGTGGTGATGGTCACCCACGACGCCGTCGCGGCGTCGTACTGCGACCGGGTGCTGTTCCTCGCCGACGGCAAGGTCGTCGACGAGATCCACTCCCCCGACCGCGAGCAGATCCTGGAGCACATGACGGCGCTGCAGGCACGCGTCGCAGGCCCGGGCGAGCCGACGGCGGAGACCGCCTGACCATGCTCAAGCTCACCCTGCGCAACCTCCTGGCGCGCAAGCTCCGCCTCGTCATGAGCGGGTTGTCGATCGTGCTCGGGGTCGCCTTCCTCTCCGGTGTGCTCGTCTTCAGCCACGGCCTGTCCTCCACCTTCGACAACATCGTCTACGGCTCCACGCCCGACGGTGTCGTGCGGCCCGAGGCGCTCTCCGACATCAGCGCGGACGCCCCGATCACCCAGACCACCGCCACCCTGACTCCCGACGTCGTCGACCAGCTGTCCGCCCTCCCGGAGGTCGCCCGCGCCGACGGCGAGGTGCAGGGCCTGGGCATGAACCTGCTCGCGAAGGACGGCACGCTCGTGGGCGGCACGGGCGCGCCGACGCTCGCCTTCAACCACACCGGCGCACCCAACATGGCCGGCGGTGACGTGCTGAGGCTCGACAGCGGGCGGTGGCCGGAGCGACCCGGCGAGGTCGTGATGGACAAGCAGGCCGTCGAGAACGGCGACTACCAGGTCGGCGACGACGTCAAGCTGCTCGCGCCGCGCGGCCAGCTGCAACGCACCGCGACCCTCGTCGGCACGGCGGAGTTCAACGGCGGCGGTACGGCGGGCGCGACCCTGCTCATCTTCTCCACCGACGGCGCCCAGGAGCTCTTCCTGGACGGCAAGGACGTCTTCAACCAGATCAGCCTCACCGCGGCGCCGGGCGTGTCGCAGGAGGAGCTCGCCGAGGCCGCCCAGAAGGTCGCGCCCGAGGGCTTCGAGGCCGTCACCGGCGACAAGGTGGCCAAGGAGGCGCAGGACTCGTTCGGGACGTTCCTCAACGTCATCAACATCTTCCTGCTGGTCTTCGCCGTGATCGCGGTCATCGTCGGCGCCTTCATCATCGTCAACACCTTCACGATCCTCGTCGCCCAGCGCACCCGCGAGCTCGCCCTGCTGCGGGCGCTCGGCGCGTCTCGCGGCCAGGTGACCCGGTCGGTGCTGCTGGAGGCGTTCGTCCTCTCGATCGTCGCGTCCACGCTCGGGCTCGTCCTCGGCCTGCTGCTGGCCCGCGGGCTCGCAGGCGTCTTCCGCGCCGTGGGTCTCGACATCTCGAGCAGCGTGCTCACCTTCACCGGCGGCACGGTGGTCACGGGCTACACCGTCGGCATCCTGGTGACCGTCCTGGCCGCGTTCCTTCCCTCGCGTCGTGCGGGCCGGGTCTCACCGATGGCGGCGCTGCGCGCCGACGTCGCGCCGGAGCGCCGCTCCCTGCTGCGCCGGATGGCGATCGGGGCCGTCGCGTTGGTCGTCGGTGCCGGCTTCGCGGTGGTCGGTCTGCTCGGAGCGCCGGGATCGGACGCCCTCTGGGTCGGCATCGGCTCGGTCATCTGGATCCTCACCGTCGCGGTGCTCTCCCCCGTCATCGGCAAGCCGGTGCTGATCGCCTGCCGCAGCGCCTTCGCCCGGTTGTTCGGCACCCCGGGCCGGCTCGCCGGTGAGAACGCGCTGCGCGACGCCCGCCGCACCGGCGCGACCGCGTCGGCCCTGATGATCGGCCTCGCGCTCGTCTCGACGATCGGCGTGCTGGCGTCGTCGCTGAACAAGTCCATCGACGACTCCGTCGACGAGCAGTTCACGGCCGACTTCCTGGTCAACGCCGTGAACTTCCAGCCCTTCGCCACGACCGTCGGCGACCAGCTCGAGGACGTCGACGGCGTCGGCGTGCTCAGCCGGCAGCAGTACGCCGCGGCGACCGTCGACGGGAAGGCCGAGATCGTCGCCGGCAACGACGAGCACTTCGACGACATCTACACCCTCGACGTCGTGCACGGCACCCAGCACGTCACCGGCGACGAGGTGATCGTCTCCGACGACTACGCCTCGGACCACCACGTCGGGGTCGGCGACAGCCTGGACATGAAGTTCCAGGGCGGTCACACGCTCGACGCGAAGGTCGTCGGCGTCGTGCGGTCCAACGACATCACCGCGTCGATCTCGCTGCCTCTCAGTGCGTTGGAGGACGCCGGGGTCGCCCGCCAGGACACCTCGATCAGCATCAAGCTCGCCCCCGGTGCCGATGCGTCGACCGTCCACGACGCCCTCGACGACGCGGTGAAGTCGCTGCCGATCGTCGGCGTGAGCGACAAGCAGGAGTTCAGCGACTCCATCCGCGGCCAGGTCGACCAGCTGCTCTACTTCATCTACGGCCTGCTGGCCTTCGCGATCATCATCGCGGTGTTCGGCATCGTGAACACGCTCGGCCTCAGCGTCTTCGAGCGCACCCGCGAGATCGGGCTCCTCCGAGCGATCGGCATGAGCCGACGCAAGCTGCGACGGATGATCACCCTCGAGTCGGTGACGATCGCGGTGCTCGGCGCCGTGCTCGGACTCGCCCTGGGTCTGGTGATCGGCATCCTCATCCGCGAGACGGTGAAGGACGACCTCACCACGCTCGCCCTGCCGATCTCCCAGCTGGTCGTGTTCCTGGTGATCGCCATCGTGGTGGGGGTGCTCGCCGCCGTACTCCCCTCGACCCGGGCGGCCCGGATGAACGTCCTCGAGGCGATCGCGAGCGAGTGAGTCGTTTCCCCTGACCTACCGGTCGGGAATTCGCGATTTTTCGACCCGTAGGTCAGGGGAAACGCGTCAGGCGAGCGAGACGAGGTCGGCGTACTCCACGTTCCAGAGGTCCTCGACGCCGTCGGGGAGGATCAGCACCCGGTCGGGCTCGAGCGCGTGCACGGCGCCCTCGTCGTGCGTGACCAGCACGATGGCGCCCTCGTAGGAGCGGATCGCGGCGAGCACCTCCTCGCGGGAGGCGGGGTCGAGGTTGTTGGTGGGCTCGTCGAGGAGCAGCACGTTGGCCTGCGAGACCACGAGGCTCGCGAGCGCCAGCCGGGTCTTCTCGCCGCCCGACAGCACGCCGGCGGGCTTGTGCACGTCCTCCCCGGAGAAGAGGAACGACCCCAGCACGGAGCGCGCCTCGGTGTCGGTGAGCTGCGGCGCGGCCGACTGCATGTTCTCCAGCACGGTGCGCCCGACGTCGAGGGTCTCGTGCTCCTGGGCGTAGTAGCCGAGCTTGAGCCCGTGGCCCGGGACGACCTCGCCCGTGTCGGCCCGGTCGACTCCGCCGAGGATCCGGAGGAGGGTCGTCTTCCCGGCACCGTTGAGCCCGAGTACGACGACCCGCGACCCCTTGTCGATGGCGAGGTCGACGTCGGTGAAGACCTCGAGCGAGCCGTAGGACTTCGAGAGACCGCCCGCCGTGAGCGGGGTCTTGCCGCACGGCGCCGGCTTCGGGAAGGCGATCCGCGCGACCTTGTCGTCCTGCCGCTCCGCCTCCACGCCCGCGAGCATCCGCTCGGCGCGCTTGAGCATCGACTGGGCGGCCTGCGCCTTCGTGGCCTTGGCGCGCATCTTGTTGGCCTGGTCGGTGAGCGTCTTGGCCTTCGCCTCGGCGTTGGCCCGCTCGCGCTTGCGCCGCTTCTCGTCGGTCTCGCGCTGCTGGAGGTAGGCCTTCCAGCCGATGTTGTAGGTGTCGATCGCGGCCCGGTTGGCATCGAGGTGCAGCACGCGGTTGACGGTCGCCTCGAGCAGGTCGGTGTCGTGGCTGATGACCACGAGCCCGCCCGAGAAGGCCTTGAGGAAGTCGCGCAGCCACACGATCGAGTCGGCGTCGAGGTGGTTGGTCGGCTCGTCGAGCAGCAGGGTCTGGGCGTCGGAGAAGAGGATCCGCGCCAGCTCGACGCGGCGCCGCTGGCCACCTGAGAGGGTCTTCAGCTCCTGGCCGAGCAGCCGGTCGGTGATCCCGAGGCTGTGCGCGATCGTCGCGGCCTCCGACTCCGCCGCGTAGCCGCCACCGGCGTGCAGCTCGGCGTCGGCGCGCTCGTAGCGTCGCATCGCCCTCTCGCGCACGGCGACGTCGTCGCTGCCCATCTCGATCTCGGCGGCCCGCAACCGTCGTACGACGTCGTCGAGGCCGCGCGCCGACAGGATGCGGTCGCGGGCGAGCTGGTCGGGATCGCCGGAGCGCGGGTCCTGAGGGAGGTAGCCCACCTCGCCGCTGGTCGTGACCGACCCACCGGCGGGCAGTGCCTCGCCGGCGAGGATCTTGGTGAGGGTGGTCTTGCCGGCGCCGTTGCGCCCGACCAGACCGACCTTGTCGCCTGCAGCGACCCGGAAGGTGACGTCCTCCATCAGGAGCCGGGCACCGGCTCTGACCTCGAGCTGGTGAACGGTGATCATGACATGACCGAGTCTCCCACGGAGCGGACACACGAGCCCAAACGGGCCGATCGCCTAGGGTGCTCGGGTGCGATTCAATCCGAAGGCTCGGCTCGATCGATCTCGCATCCGCGACGCCGGCAGGGGCAGCGGCGGTGGCGGAGGTCTGGGCGGCGGTGGGGGCATGCGCCTCCCGATCCCCAGCAGCCTCGGCGGCAAGGGGATCGGCGGCATCGTGCTGCTCATCGTGCTCTTCGTCGTCGGGCGGATCCTCGGGGTCGACCTGCTCGGCGGCGGCTCGTCGGTCGGCAGCAACGTCTACGACCCGGCCCGGCTGAGCTCGGCCGGCGGCGACACCGGCCGCTACGACGACTGCAAGACCGGCGACGACGCCAACAGCTCCGCCGACTGCGCACGCGTGGCTGTCGAGAACTCGCTCGCCGACTACTGGGGCGACCAGCTCGGCGGGAAGTTCGAGTACGAGGAGGGTGTCGTCACCTTCACGGGCGACATCCAGACCGGCTGCGGCGACGCGACCGCCGACGTCGGCCCGTTCTACTGCCCGACCGACGAGACCATCTACCTCGACACCTCCTTCTACAAGGACGTCCTGCAGGGACAGCTCGGCGGGCCCAGCGGAGCGTTCGTCGAGCCCTACGTGCTCGCCCATGAGTACGGCCACCACATCCAGAAGCTCCTGGGCTTCATGAAGAAGGTGAAGACGCAGGAGGGCCCCAACAGCGACAGCGTCCGGCTCGAGCTCCAGGCCGACTGCTATGCCGGCATGTGGGCCAACCACGCGACGACCACCGAGGACGCGGCCGGCGAGGTGCTCATCCTCGACCTGACGCAGGACGACATCGACACCGCGATGGCCGCCGCCCAGTCCGTCGGCGACGACCGCATCCAGCAGGAGACGCAGGGATCCGTGGACGAGGAGTCGTGGACGCACGGCTCGGCCGCCGAGCGGCAGGGCTGGTTCATGGTCGGCTACAAGTCCGGCGACCTCGACCAGTGCGCGAAGCTGTGGGAGAAGGACCGGGACGTCGACGACATCCCGAGCGTCTGACCTTACCGATCGACCCTGGGCGGGACGTCACAGCTGGAGCAGTGCCTCCATGTGCGGGAACTGGCGCTGGAGCGTGCGCAGGTGCGGCGCGACGGCGGGGTGACGGTACTTCGAGGCGAGCGCACCCTCCCCCTGCGCCGCCCGGGCCAGCGCCCACTCCGCGCGGCTGAGAGCGGTGTAGACCGCCACGACCTGGGCGCCGAGCACCACGTCGTCGCGGTCCGCCGCCGGCAGGCCGAGCAGGTAGGCGTCGAGCAGCGGCTCGAACCCCTCCCGGGCCGAGAGCGAGAGGTAGCCGAGGTCGCCGCCGATCGGGCCGGTGCCGAGGGTCCCCCAATCGATCGCGATCGCCTCGTCGTCCTCCCGTCCCGGGATGTTCCTCGCCGTGGGGTCGCCGTGCTGCGGCACCTGCGGCAACGCGTCGAGCAGGTCGAGCATGGGCTCCCGCCGGCGCCAGAGGTGGTCCGCGACGTCGGCGACCGTGGTCCGGTCGAGGGTCGGCCAGCCGCCGTTGCGGGCGACCCGCTCCATCCGGTCCCGCATCACGTGGCGGGCCAGGAAGCGCGGCCGGGGCAGGTCCGCCGCGGCGAACCGGCCGAGGGCGAGCGCCACGAACAAGCCGCTCGACGACGCGTCCTCGACCCAGTCGCGCACGATCGTGATGCCGTCGGCGTCCTCCTCGGCGGACGCCGGCGAGCCGCGGAGTCCCGGCGTCGCGTCGGTCAGTCCCGTGACGATCACGTCGGCCTCGCGCCGCCAGTAGCCGACGTGCGCCGGGTCCTGGAGCGCGGCCGGGTCGCCCGGCAGGGGCGCGGAGAGCCGCTTCACGACGACCGGGCGGCCGCCGAGTGCCGTACGCCAGACGCCGACGGTCGACGTCCCGGTGCCACCGGGGAGCGCCACCCAGTCGGGCTCGGGCTGCCACATGGCAGGGACGCTAGCGGACCGGAAGCCGGATTCAGCCGATATCGCGCCCGCGGAAGCGCCACCAGGCCACCGCGACGAGGACCGCGGCGACGCCGAGCAGACCGGTCTCGGCGCCCCAGTCCCAGCGCTCGGCGGGCACCTGCGGCACGTGGGAGTACGGCGACAGGTCACCCACCCACGACGGCAGCTCGAGCAGCTCGGCGACCAGGGTGAGGACGAGGAAGAGCGCCGGCCACGCCCATCCCGCCACGGTCCAGCCCGGTCGCAGCGCGAACCCGAGCGTCGCGAGCCCGGCCACCACCCAGACGGCCGGCACCCAGGCGAGTGCCGCGACCACCAGGTCGCCGATGTCCGGGCCGGACGCGGCGACGTAGCCGATCTCGAGGCCGAAGCCGGTCACGAGGAGCAACCAGGCCGCGCCCAGAAGTGCGACGAGCAGCGTGGCGAGCAGCCAGCGCGACCGCGACGTGGCGGTCGCGAGCACCAGCTCGGTGCGGCCCGAGCCCTCGTCGCTGCCGGCCCGGGCGACGACGGAGACGGCGAAGTAGCTGACGACCACCGCGATCATCGACAGCACGGCGGCGACGAGGAGCCCGCCGAGCTTGTCGATCAGCTCCTTGGCGGTGCCGGAGTCCAGCAGGTCGCCGACGCCGGGCGCGATCATGCCGAAGGCGACACCGAGGACGCCGACGGCGACCGTCCACAGCACCACCGCCGCGCCGTGCACCTGGATCGCCAGGGTGATCGCGTCGGCCAGCCGCGGAGAGCCGTGCGCCGGTCCTGGGCGCGCGGAGAGGATGCCTGAGCCGAGGTCGCGGCGCCGCTGGAGCGCTGCCGCGACGACGAGCAGGGCGGCCGCGAGCAGCGGGTGGAGCACGAGGACCCACCAGCGCGGGTCGCCGTACGCCCGGGTCTGGGTGTTCCAGCCGAGCGGCGGGCACCAGCTCAGCCACGCCGGCCCGGTGTCCCCGACAGCCCGCACGACGAAGAACGCGCCGACCGCCCCGGCGGCCGCCGCACCGCAGGTCCGGGCACTGGCCGACAGCTGCGCCGCCACGGCGGCCACGCCGGCGGCGACCAGCGCCGTGCCGGCCCACACCGCCCCGAAGGCCACCGATCCCGCCGCGTCCAGCCCGCCGGCCGTGTTCGCCGCCGCGACCAGCACTCCGAGGAGCGCCGCGAGCGCCACGGCCTCGAGCGCCGCGGCGGCCAACGGCGCGGACCGGCCGACCGCACCCGCTCCGACCAGCTCCGTGCGGCCCGCTTCCTCCTCGACCCGGGTGTGACGTCGGAGCAGGACGATGAACAGCGCGGCGACGAAGACGGCGTAGAGCACCGTCATCTTGGTCATCGCCAGCTCGCCCTCGCTGCGCACGTCCAGGATCGGGCCGTAGAGGGCGACGATCGCCGGGCTGCGGTTGATCGCCTCCGCCGCGCGGACCCGCTCGGCCTCGTCTCCGTAGAGGCCCGCCGTCGCCGCGGCGGAGGCGTAGCAGAGGAGCACCAGGGCGCCGATCGACACCGAGGCGAGGAGGCGGTCACGCCGGAGGGCGAGCCGGACGAGCAGGCGGGTGCCGGCCAGCTCGTCGGTCATCGGCCTGATCCGGTCGGCTGGCGGTAGGCGTCGAGGAAGAGCTCCTCGAGGGTAGGCGGCGTGCTGGTCAGCGCGACCACACCGGCTGCGGTCAGGGCGGCGAGGACCTCGGGAAGGGCGTCGGGGTCGACGGTGCAGCTCACCTGCGCACCGTCGACGGCGAGGTCGTGGACCCCCACGACGCCCGCCAGGTCGGGCAGCTCGCCGCTCACCGTCGCGACCACCTTGCTCCGGTGGAGGTGGCGGAGCGAGGCCAGCGTCCCGGTCTCGACGGTCCGCCCCTCCCGGATGATCGTGACCCGGTCGGCCAGCCGCTCCACCTCGCTCAGGATGTGGCTCGACAGCAGCACGGTCGCGCCGCGCGCGGTGTGCTCGGCGACGCAGTCGTTGAACACCTGCTCCATCAACGGGTCGAGCCCGGAGGTCGGCTCGTCGAGGAGGAGCAGCTCGGGATCGGTGGCGAACGCGGCGACGAGCACCACCTTCTGGCGGTTCCCCTTGGAGTAGGCCCGGGCCCGCTTCGTGGGGTCGAGCGCGAACCGCTCGACCAGCTCGTCGCGCCGCGACGAAGCGGGATCGCCGTGCCGCATCCGGATGAGCAGGTCGACGATCTCGCCGCCGCTGAGGTTGGGCCAGAGGCTCACGTCGCCCGGCACGTAGGCGAGGCGGCCGTGCAGGGCTGCCGCATCGCGCCACGGGTCGCCGCCGAGGAGGCACACCTCACCCGCGTCCTTGCGCAGCAGGCCCAGCAGCACCCGGATCGTCGTCGACTTCCCGGCGCCGTTGGGCCCCAGGAAGCCGTGCACCTCTCCGGGCGCGACGTCGAGGTCGAGGCCGTCGAGGGCACGGAACGCCCCGAAGCTCTTGACCAACCCGTTGATCCTGATCGCCCGCTCGGTCGTCACGGGTCGACGGTATCGAGGGCCGGGCCCCAGCATGGGAGGCTTCGGTCCATGGTGATCGGGCAGGACGACCCCTTGCGCGGCGACGTCGTGGCGCTCCTCGAGGAGCACCTGCGCGACATGCACGCGACGTCGCCCGCCGAGAGCGTCCACGCCCTCGACGCGACCGCGCTCACGGCACCGGGCCTCACGTTCTGGACCCTGCGGGAGCGCGGCGCCGTGCTCGGCACGGCGGCGCTGAAGGAGATCGACCCGGAGCACGGCGAGATCAAGTCGATGCGGACGGCAGCCAGGGCTCGCCGGCGCGGGGTGGCGGGTCGGCTGCTCGACCACGTCGTCCGCGAGGCCACCGCCCGTGGCTACGGCCGGCTCAGCCTGGAGACCGGCACGCAGGACTTCTTCGCGCCGGCCCGGGCGCTCTACGCCTCGCGCGGCTTCACGTCGTGCGGCCCGTTCGAGGGCTACGTCGAGGACCCCCACAGCGCCTTCTTCACGAGACGGCTCCCATGAGGCGCATTTCTCGGTAGTTTCGCCGCATGCGCTCCACACGTACGGCGGCGGCCTCGGCCGCCCTGCTGACCCTGACCTTCCTCGCCGGCTGCGGCGGTGGCGACGACGACAAGAAGTCCTCCGACCCCGAGACCACGGTCGTCACCGAGTCCCCGTCGACGTCCGCGACGTCCGAGGCCACGACCACCAGCCCCACCACCGACACCTCGGTCTCCCCGATGGACCCCACCGACGGTGCCGACGTCACCCAGGACCAGCTCGACGCCGCGCTGCTGACGCCCGAGGAGGTCGGCGCCGACTTCGTCGCCGGCAGCTACGCCGACTCCGACGACCCGCCGCCGTGCGACCCGAGCGCGACGCCGCTCGACCAGCAGGTGCCCCCAACCGTCCAGGGCGGGGTCGAGATCGACCACTCCAGCGGCCAGGCGGCCATGCAGGAGGAGATCTCGATCTACGGCTCGGACGACGACGCGGCCAACGCACTGACGCTCGGCACCAACGGCCTCGCCTGCAGCGACGGCACCCTCCCCGACGGGTCCGCCGTGAAGATCGAGGCCCCGCAGGACGTCACCGCCGACGTCGACCCGTCCGGGCTCGGCACCAGCACGGCCTACTCCTTCAGCGGCGACGGCTACGACGGCGTCCTGATCATCACGATCGCCCACCAGGTGATCCTGACGACCACCTTCCAGTCCGCGACCGGTGCCGACACCTCGACGCTGCCCAACCCGGTCGACGTCGCCGCGACCGCGTGGGCGAAGGCGCTGGCCAACTAGCGCCGCTCGGCGTTCACCACCTCGAAGCGCACGGCCTGGGCGTCGCCGACGGCGGCGTCCAGGACCGCGCGCCGCGGGTCGGGTCCGGCGAGCCACGGCCCGACCACCGGGAGACCGGACAGTCGCGGGTCGGCGAGCACCGCCTCCACCGCGACGCGGTCGCCGCCGGTCACCAGCGGACCGTCGGTGCCCGCCAGGATCCGTGCCGCGTGGTCGGCGGCCGCCTGGTAGGCCTCGCGCGCCTGGTTGCCCCTGCGGCGCGCGAACCGCTGCTGCGACTGGCCGCCCGCCTTCGTGCGGCCCTGCACGTGGCGCTGTCCGACCTTCGACTCGACGACGGTCTCCCCCTCGACACGGGCGATCGCGAAGCCGCCCTTGCGGACGAGCAGCACCCCCCACCGCGACGGGGGCGCCGCGGCGGCGACGAAGGACGCGGCATCGGCCGGGCCGTCGTACTCGTGGTCGAAGGGAAGCCTGGCTGCGAACCACGACCCGTCCGCAGCCTCGCCGCGCAGCGCTCCGTCCGCCACCGCGAGGGCGGCCTCGCCGTGCCGGCCCTCGAAATTGGCCACCCAGCGCTCCACGCGGCCCGACGGCACCAGCACGACAGTCACGGGTCGACGCTACCGACCGGTGGCTCCCCTACGCTCGGTCCGTGCCGCGGATGCGTGAACTCCAGCAGGTCGGTGAGGACTTCGTCGAGACCGCGCCGTTCACCTTCGCCAACAGCGTGGTCCTCGCGGTCAGCCCCGAGCACCTCTTCGAGGTCTTCCACGACGCCGAGGCGTGGCCGCGGTGGGTCAAGGCGCTGGCGAAGGTCACGTGGACCAGCCCCACGCCCTTCGGCCCGGGCACGACGCGCACCGTGCGCCTGCGCGGCGGGATCGTCGGGGACGAGGAGTTCTTCACCTGGGACGAGCCGCGGCGGATCGCGTTCCGGTTCGTCGCGACCTCGACCCGGCTGGTGACGGCCTTCTCGGAGCGGTACGACGTCGAGCCGGTGCCCGGAGGGTGCCTCATGACCTGGTCGGTGGGTCTCGACGTGCCGACCGTGCTGCGGCCCGCCGTCCGGGCGAGCCGGCCGGCGATCGACCGGTTGCTCGCGAGCTTCCTCCGGCACCTGCGCCGTCTCACGGACGAGCAGCCCGCCAACTAGAACTTGTTCTAATATCGGGCCGTGACCGAACTCCACCCCTGCCGCCTGGTCGACGTCGACTTCACCGACACGGCGAAGCACCGCTACGCCAACAGCGTCGACCTGGCGATCACCCCTGAACAGCTCTTCGAGGTCCTCGGGGACGCGGACGCCTGGCCGCGCTGGGCGAAGGTCATCACCCACGTCACCTGGACCACTCCCGAGCCGCGCGGCGTCGGCACCCGGCGCACCGTCGACATGCGCGGCGGGCTGGTCGGCGACGAGGAGTTCCTGGTGTGGGCACCGCCGACCCAGATGGCGTTCCGCTTCAACGCCTCGTCGGAGAAGACCGTGCGGGCCTTCGCGGAGCGCTACGACGTGGTGCGCACCGCCGAGGGCTGCCGTCTCACCTGGACGCTCGCGCTCGAGGTCGCCGGGCCCTCCCGGTTCCTCGTGCCGCTCGGCAAGCCGGTCATGAACCTGACCTTCCGGTGGTTCCTGACGAAGCTGCGCCGCTACACCGACGAGACCTACGCCCGGTCGGGCTCGCTCAGACGTTGAAGCCGAGGGCGCGCAGCTGCTCGCGGCCGTCGGGCGTGATCTTGTCGGGGCCCCACGGGGGCATCCAGACCCAGTTGATCGCGACGTCGTTGACCAGGCCCTCCAGGGCCTGCTCGGTCTGGTCGGTGATCACGTCGGTCAGCGGGCACGCGGCCGAGGTGAGCGTCATGTCGAGCACGACGTTGGAGCCGTCGTCGAGGTGGACGCCGTAGACCAGGCCGAGGTCGACGACGTTGATGCCGAGCTCGGGGTCGACGACGTCCTTCATCGCCTCGGTGACGTCGTCGACGCTGGTCGAGGTGCCGACGCCGGCGGATCCTGTGGCCTCGGGGACGTCGGGCAGGTCGCCGTGGTCGACGGTCGTCTGCTCGGTCTGCTCAGTCATTGCTTCCTCCGGCTTGAACGGTGGCGTCTTTCCATGCCATCCACGACAACAGTGCGCACTTCACGCGCGCCGGGAACTTGGCCACGCCGGCGAAGGCGATGCCGTCCTCGAGCACGTCCTCGTCGGGCTCGACGTTGCCCTTGCCCTGCATGAGGGCGAGGAACTCCTCGTGGATCGCCATCGCGTCGTCGACCGGCTTGCCGACCACGAGGTCGTAGAGCACCGAGGCCGACGCCTGCGAGATCGAGCACCCCAGGGCGTCGTACGACACGTCCTCGACCACCCCGTCGCTGACGTGGACCCGCAGGGTCACCTCGTCGCCACACGTAGGGTTGACGTGGTGCACCTCGGCCTCGAACTCCTCGCGGAGTCCCTTGCCGTGGGGGTTCTTGTAGTGGTCGAGGATGATCTCCTGGTAGAGAGCATCGAGATCCTGTGCGCTGCTCATCATCCGTCCAACTTGAAGTAGGAGCGGGTGTATTCCAGGCCCTCGACGAGGGCGTCGATCTCGGCCGGCGTCGTGTACAGGTACGACGACATGCGCGTCGAGCTCTGCACGCCGAAGCGCGCGTGCGCGGGCTTCGCGCAGTGGTGGCCGGCGCGTACGGCGACCCCCCGCGAGTCGAGCACCTGGGCGATGTCGTGCGGGTGCACGCCGTCGAGCTCGAAGGAGATCGCTCCCCCGCGCAGCGCCGCGTCGGTCGGGCCGAGGATCGTCAGACCGGGCACGGTCGCCAGGCCGTCGAGCGCATAGGCGGTGATCGCCTGCTCGTGGGCGTGGACCGCGTCCATCCCGAGGTGGCCGAGGTAGTCGACGGCGGCTCCGAGGCCGATGGCCTCGACGATCGGCGGGGTGCCGGCCTCGAACTTGTGCGGGATGCCGGCGTACGTCGACGCCTCCATCCGCACGGTCTCGATCATCTCGCCGCCACCGAGGAACGGCGGCAGCGCCTCGAGCACCTCGCGGCGCCCCCAGAGGACGCCGATGCCGGTCGGGCCCACGACCTTGTGGCCGGTGAACGCCACCAGGTCGGGTCGTTCCTCGTCCGGCATGCCGGCGAGGTCGATCGGCAGCTGCGGCGCGGCCTGCGAGGCGTCGACCACCACGAGGGCGCCCACCTGGTGTGCGCGACGGGCGATCTCGGCGATCGGGTTGATGGTGCCGAGCATGTTGGACACCCAGGTCAGGGAGACGACCTTGGTGCGCTCGGTGATCAGGTCGTCGATGGCGCTCAGGTCGAGCTGGCCGTCGTCGGCGATGCCGAACCACCGCAGCGTCGCACCCGTGCGCTGGGTGAGCAGCTGCCACGGCACGATGTTGGAGTGGTGCTCCATCTCCGTGATGACCACCTCGTCACCCGGGCCGACCTGCCGCTCCCCTGCCCAGGCGAGGGTGCTGGCGGCGAGGTTGAGCGCCTCGGAGGCGTTCTTGGTGAAGATGACCTCGTCGCGACCCGGGGCGCCGATGAACCTGGCGACCTTGTCGCGCGCCGCCTCGAACGCCTCGGTCGACTCCGCACCGAGCTGGTGCATGGCGCGAGCGATGTTGGCGTTGTGCCGCTCGAGGTGGTCGACCATCGCGTCGATCACCACCTGCGGCTTCTGCGAGGTGTTGGCGCTGTCGAGGTAGACCAGCGGCATCCCTCCCGCCAGGACTCGCTCGAGGATCGGGAAGTCCTTGCGGACCACCTCGAGCTCGGGCAGCAGACCGGGGAGGGCGAGCGCGCTCATCGTCAGACCTTCGTCCCGACGTACTTCTCGTAGCCGTTGGCCTCCAGCTCGTCGGCGAGCTCGGCGCCACCCTCGTCCGCGACGCGGCCGTCGACGAACACGTGGACGAAGTCCGGCTTGATGTAGCGCAGGATGCGGGTGTAGTGCGTGATCAGCAGGACGCCCTTGCCCTCACGCTCACGGAACCGGTTGACGCCCTCGGAGACCACCTTGAGCGCGTCGATGTCGAGGCCGGAGTCGGTCTCGTCGAGCACCGCGACCTTGGGGTCGAGCAGGTCGAGCTGGGCGATCTCGTGGCGCTTCTTCTCGCCACCGGAGAAGCCCTCGTTGACGGAGCGCTGCGAGAACGACGCGTCGAGGTTCATCCGGTCCATGACCGCGTTGACGTCCTTGACCCAGGTGCGGAGCTTGGGGGCCTCGCCGTCGATGGCGGTCTTGGCCGTGCGCAGGAAGTTGGCGACCGAGACGCCGGGCACCTCGACGGGGTACTGCATCGCCAGGAACAGGCCGGCACGCGCCCGCTCGTCCACCGTCATCGCCAGCACGTCCTCGCCGTCGAGGGTCACCGTGCCGCCGGTGATCTCGTAGCGCGGGTGGCCGGCGATGGAGTACGCCAGCGTCGACTTGCCCGAGCCGTTGGGGCCCATGATGGCGTGGGTCTCGCCGTCGTTGATGGTCAGCGTGACGCCCTTGAGGATCTCCTTGGGGCCGTCCTCGGTGTTGACCTGGACGCGCAGGTCCTTGATCTCAAGCGTGCTCATGCCGGCTTGACTCCGTTCAGGGTGGTGGTGATGTCGACGAAGACGGACATGACTCCACGACTGTCTTCTTTGATGGCGACGGGGAAGGTGGCGACAGGCTCGGTCGCCGGGAAGTGGGTCGGCTTGCCGGTGCGCAGCTCGAAGCAGGAGCCGTGCAGCCAGCACTCGACGGTGCCGTCGGCGACCTCGCCCTCGGAGAGCGAGACCGCGGCGTGCGAGCACTGGTCCTGCAGCGCGAAGAACTCGTCGCCGTCGCGGGCAACCGCGACGTCGTACTCACCGATCTTCACGGCGAGCGCCTCGTCCTCGGGCACGTCGGTCAGCGCGCAGGCGCGTTCGAAGCTCATGCGTCGCCCTCGTCGGCAGCGATCTTCAGGACGTTCTTGGCCAGCTCGGCCTCGACCGTCGACGCGAGCTGCCCCTCGAGCTCCGGCACGCCGATCTTGCGGATCAGGTCGTTGAAGAAGCCGTGCACGACGAGTCGCTGCGCCTCCTTCTCGGAGATGCCGCGCGAGCGCAGGTAGAAGAGGTGCTCGTCGTCGAACCGGGCGGTCGCGGACGCGTGGCCCGCGCCCTCGATCTCGCCGGTCTCGATCTCCAGGTTGGGCACGGAGTCGGCCTGGCAGCCGTCGGTGAGCACGAGGTTGCGGTTCTCCTCGTAGGTCTCGATGCCCTCGGCGACCTTGCGGATCAAGACGTTGCCGATCCACACGGTGTGCGCCTTCTCGCCCTGCAGCGCACCCTTGTAGACGACGTGGCTCTTGGTCTTCGGAGCGGTGTGGTCGACGAAGAGACGGTGCTCGATGTGCTGGCCGGCGTCGGCGAAGTAGAGCCCGAGCATCTCGACCGAGCCACCGGGACCGGAGTAGTCGGCGGTCGTGTCGTGGCGCACGACGTCGCCGCCGAAGGTCACGTCGACGTGCTTGAACTCGGCGTCGCGACCGACCCGGATGTGCCGGTGGCCCACGTGGACGGCGTCGTCGGCCCAGTCGTCGATGGAGACGACGGTCAGCCTCGCACCGTCCTCGACGACGACCTCGACGTTGTCGGCCAGGGTCATCGAGCCCTCGAACCTGATGACCACCACGCCGGAGCTGAAGCGCCCCGCGCGGATGACGGCGTGGGTCGCGGTGGCCTCGTCGGTGCCGGTGCCCTTGAGGGTCACGAACACCGGGCGGTCGAGCTCGGTCTCGGCGGGGATCGTCACCGCCAGCGTGCTCGTCGCCTCCGCGAACGCGCGTGCGGAGATCCGGTCCCACGGCACGAGGCCGCTGACACCCTTGAGCGACCCGTCCTCCACGCGCTCGATGACGACGCCCTCGGGCGCGTCGAAGGCCGGCGAGTACGACGTGCCGGTCAGCGCGGCGTCCTGGTGCAGGCCCTTGAGGCGCTTGAGCGGGGTGAACCGCCAGATCTCCTCGCGGCCGGTGGGCACCGGGTGGTCGTCGACGTCGAACGAACCCTCCGGGTGCAGGTGGGACTCGACCTTCTCCACCTCGAGGGCCTCCTCGAGGTGCTGTGCGACAGCCGACATCAGCCGACGGCTCCTTCCATCTGCAGCTCGATGAGCCGGTTGAGCTCGAGGGCGTACTCCATCGGCAGCTCCTTGGCGATCGGCTCGACGAAGCCGCGCACGATCATCGCCATCGCCTCGTCCTCGGCCATGCCGCGCGACATCAGGTAGAAGAGCTGGTCGTCGGAGACCTTCGAGACGGACGCCTCGTGGCCCATGGACACGTCGTCCTCGCGGATGTCGACGTAGGGGTAGGTGTCGGAGCGGCTGATCTGGTCGACCAGCAGCGCGTCGCACAGCACGTTGGACTTCGAGCCGTAGGCGCCCTCGTTGACCTGGATGAGCCCGCGGTACGACGTCCGGCCGCCCCCGCGCGCCACCGACTTGCTCAGGATCGAGCTCGAGGTGTGCGGCGCGGCGTGCACCATCTTGGCGCCGGCGTCCTGGTGCTGGCCCTCGCCCGCGAACGCGATGGACAGCGTCTCGCCCTTGGCGTGCTCGCCCATCAGGTAGACGGCCGGGTACTTCATCGTCACCTTGGAGCCGATGTTGCCGTCGACCCACTCCATGGTGGCGCCGGCCTCGCAGACCGCACGCTTGGTGACGAGGTTGTAGACGTTGTTGGACCAGTTCTGGATCGTCGTGTAGCGGCAGCGGCCGCCCTTCTTCACGATGATCTCGACGACCGCGGAGTGCAGCGAGTCCGAGCTGTAGATCGGCGCGGTGCAGCCCTCGACGTAGTGCACGTAGGCGTCCTCGTCGACGATGATCAGCGTCCGCTCGAACTGGCCCATGTTCTCGGTGTTGATCCGGAAGTAGGCCTGGAGCGGGATGTCGACGTGCACGCCCTTCGGCACGTAGATGAACGAGCCACCCGACCACACCGAGGTGTTCAGCGCGGCGAACTTGTTGTCACCCACCGGGATCACCGTGCCGAAGTACTCCTGGAAGAGCTCGGGCTGCTCCTTGAGCGCGGTGTCGGTGTCGAGGAACAGGACGCCCTGCGCCTCGAGGTCCTCACGGATCGAGTGGTAGACGACCTCGGACTCGTACTGCGCGGCGACGCCGGAGACCAGGCGCTGCTTCTCCGCCTCGGGGATGCCGAGCTTGTCGTAGGTGTTCTTGATGTCCTCGGGCAGGTCGTCCCACGTCGCAGCCTGCTTCTCGGAGGACCGCACGAAGTACTTGATGTTGTCGAAGTCGATCGCCGACAGGTCCGAGCCCCACGTGGGCATGGGCTTGCGACCGAAGAGCTTGAGCCCCTTCAGCCGCAGGTCGAGCATCCACTGGGGCTCGCTCTTCTTCGCCGAGATGTCGCGCACGACGTCCTCGTTGAGCCCACGCTTCGCAGCAGCACCGGCGACGTCGGTGTCGGCCCAGCCGAACTCGTAGCGTCCGATGCCCTTGAGCTCCGGGTTGAGGTCTTCGATCGAGGTCATGAGCTGACCTTCTCCTTCTTCTCGGGGATGCACGTCGTGCAGACGCCGTCGCCGTGGGCGATCGTCGCCAGCCGTTGGACATGGGTGCCGAGCACGCGGCTGATCGCCTCGGTCTCGGCCTCGCACAGCTGGGGGAACTCGTGGGCCACGTGGGAAACCGGGCAGTGCTGCTGGCACAGCTGCTGCCCTACGACGGGCAGCTCGCGGACCGTCGCCGCGTAGCCCTCGTCGGAGAACACCAGGGCCAGCACCTCGGCGGGGGTCGCCTCGGGGTGAGCCGCGGCCACGACCGGGAACCGGTGCTCGATGAAGCTCGCGCGCCGCTCGGCGAACGCCTTCACCGCGTCGGGACCAGCCGTCTCGGCGAGGAACCGCAGCGCCTCGCTGGCCAGGTCGTCGTACTGCTGGTCGAAGCCGTCGCGCCCCTGCTCGGTCAGGGCGAACGCCTTGGCCGGTCGCCCGCGCCCGCGCGTGCCGACGGCCCGCGGGTCGCGCGCCTCCACGACGCCCTCCTCGACGAGGTGCTCGAGGTGGCGTCGTACGGCGGCCGGGGTCAGGTCGAGCCGCTCGGCGAGAGCCGCTGCCGTGGACGGGCCGTTGACCAGGATCGACCGCACGACGCGCTGCCGCGTCGGCTGGTCGAGGTCCGGGTTGTGGCTGTCCACGTTTTCCACAACATCAGTGTGACGTTAATGCTTCCCCCGCTTCAAGGAAGGTCACCCTAAGTGCCGTCAGGGGCGCGTGTGGCGCAGCCAGGCGAGCCCGGCGAACGGCAGCACGAGCGGGAAGTACCCGTAGCCCTGACCGAAGTGCGACCAGACGGTCTTGTCGGGGAACAGGTCGGTCGCGACGTAGCTGAGGGTGCCGACCGCGAGCACCCCGACGAGCTCCACGCAGACGGCGAGCGCAGCGACACGCCAACCGGTGCGGCCACCGAGCAGCAGCGACGTCGTCGCGACCAGGTAGACGACGGCCGCGAGCAGGGAGAGGCAGTACGCCAGCGGGGCGTTGTCGAACTCCGTGCTGATCTGGAGGATCGACCGGCCGGTGGCGGCGACGGCGAAGACGCCGTACACGAAGACGAGCGCGCGGCCCCAGCCCACCGCGAGGGCGCCCTCGCGGTCGACCCCGACGCCGCTCATGCTGCTCCGCCCCAGATCGCGTCCAGCCGCACCTCGAGCGCGGCCACGGTCAGCACCGCCAGGAGGAGCACCGCGGTGCCGGACCGGTTGCGCTCGGCCAGCGACCAGAACGCGCCGACGGGGAGGGCGAGGATGTTGCCGACCAGATAGCTCGCGAAGAGCACACCCGACACGTCGCGGTCGGTGTGGGCGAGCGCGACGCAGCCGCCGACCAGCTGTCCGATCAGCGCCAGCTCGATGACGCCGAGCAGGAGGAACATGCCGTCGTCGACCACACGGTCGCGCGCCAGGTGCACGAGCAGGAGGATCCCGGCGATCCCGCACAGCACCAGCACGGCGCCGAGGACCCAGGGACTCACGGCGCACAGCGTAGTCATGGCCCCGCCGCGGCCCGACGCGATGCCCGTGAGTGGGACCGGGACGGTGATCTGCGCGACAATGCCCCGGCACTGCTGCTGCACCCCGGGGGAGCCATGACCGACACCACCACGACCGACGACGCGCACGCGACGGCCGACGACCTGCTCGCCGCGCTCGCGGCCGGCGACCGTGCCGCCGAGTTCGCGGTCCTCCACGGCACGTGGGACGACCTGCGCGACGATCCCGACGCGACCGGCCTGCAGCCCTGGCTCGACGCCGCGGGCGTGGGCCGGCTCCCGCGCGAGCAGCGCGTCGAGGCGCTGACGACGCGCGCCCTCGATGCCGCGACCTGGCCGGTCGCCATCGGCCGGCCGACCCTGCCGCGCGACACCTCGCTCGTGGCCGCCTGGTTGCGCCACCAGGGCGTCGACGCCTCGCTCGCCGCGCTCCTGCGGCGGTCCCTCACCGCGATGGCGCACACGCCCGCAGCCTGCGACGCCGGTTACGACGACCTGCTCGTCGCCCTCCTGCACGCGGAGTACGACGGCGACGACTTCCCCGACGAGGAGCTGGCGGTCCTGGTGATGGACTACGCCACCGTCCACGAGCGGATCGAGGCGGCACGGGCCGGCGTCGACGCCGCCGACAACACCACGCTCCGGCCGCTCCTGGCGAGCCTGGAGACGTGGGGCCCCGCCGTGGCGCCTCAGCTGGCCCACTGCCTCCTCGACGCGGCGGACACCGCGACGGTCGACGCCGTGGCCGAGGCCGCCGGCGAGTGGACCGCCGCGGGCGTGCGCGCGGCCCTCCGGGGTCGTTTCGCGGCGACCCGGTCGGCGACCGTGCGCACGGCGGTGGACGTCGCCGGGTCCCGCCACCCGGCGATGGCGGACGGCGCCCGGGCCTTCCTGGCCGAGGACGTCAAGGCCAGCTCGCTCGAGCGCGTGCGGTCCTCGTGGGACCGGCGCGAGCGCGACCGTCTCGACGCCGTCCTCAGGTCGCCCCGCGCCGATCGCCGCCGCGGTCTCGGGTTCGGTGCCCGGCTCAAGGACGCGGCGCGCCGCTCCGTAGACTGAGGGGCGTGCCGCCCGCTGTCGAGATCGCCGATCTCCGCATGTCCTACGGCGGGAAGTCGGCTGTCGACGGCCTCTCGCTCGAGGTGGCCAGCCACACGATCACGGCCGTCCTCGGCCCCAACGGGGCCGGCAAGACCACCACGCTGGAGACCTGCGAGGGCTACCGCCGCCCGCACGAGGGCACCGTCCGGGTGCTCGGCCTCGACCCGTTCGCCGACCGCAAGGCGCTGATGCCGCGCATCGGCGTCATGCTGCAGGCCGGCGGCGCGTGGAGCGGGGTGCGCGCCGACGAGATGCTGCGCCACGTCGCGCGCCTGCACGCACACCCGCTCGACCCCGACCTCCTGGTCGAGCGGCTGGCGCTGCACGAGTGCGGCCGGACGCCGTACCGGCGGCTCTCCGGCGGCCAGCAGCAGCGCCTCGGGCTCGCGATGGCCCTGGTCGGGCGACCCGAGCTGGTCTTCGTCGACGAGCCGACCGCGGGCCTCGACCCCCAGGTGCGACGCACCGTGTGGGAGCTGCTCGAGGAGCTGCGCGCCGACGGCGTCACCGTGGTGCTGACCACCCACTACCTGGAGGAGGCCGAGCGCCTCGCCGACCAGGTGCACATCCTCGACAAGGGCCGCCTGGTCGCGAGCGGCTCGCCGCTCGAGCTGACCCGCGGCGGCTCCGTGGCGACGATCCGGCTCGTGGTGACCAAGCCGTTCCCGCCCGGCGCGCCCCAGTCCCTCGCGAGCGCCCTCGGCACGGCGACGGAGCTGATCGTGCTCGACGAGCTCAGCCTGCAGGTGTCCGGCCCGGCCGACGGGTCCACGCTCGCCGTGGTGTCGCGCTGGTGCGAGGACAACGATGTCCTCCCCGAGTCGCTGACCCTCGGCCAGCGCAACCTGGAGGACGTCTTCCTCGAGCTCACCGCCCGCGAGAAGGGGGTCGACGCGTGACCACGACGAGCGGCACCTTCACGCCGGCCCCCGGCGCCGCACCGCTCCCCCGCCAGGTCCTCGCCCAGACGGCGATGGAGGCGAAGCTGATGCTGCGCAACGGCGAGCAGCTGCTGCTGGCCGTCGTGATCCCCCTGATCGTGCTCGTCGGCGCGGTGAAGGGCGCCTCCCGGCTCGACCTCGAGTCGCAGCACACCTCGGTCGACGTGCTCACCCCCGGCGTGCTGGCGCTCGCCGTCATGTCGACCGCGTTCACCTCGCTGGCGATCGCCACCGGGTTCGAGCGGCGCTACGGCGTGCTCAAGCGGCTCGGCACCGCTCCCCTGGGCCGCGGCGCCCTGCTCGGCGGCAAGATCGGCGCGCTGCTGTGCGTGGAGGTTCTGCAGTTCGCCGTGATCGGCACCGCCGGGCTGCTGCTCGGCTGGTCGCCCTCGATCTCCGTCGTCGGGCTCGTCCCGGTCGTCCTGCTCGGCACGGCGGCCTTCGCCGGGCTCGGCATGCTGCTCGCCGGCACCCTTCGCGCCGAGGCCACCCTGGCCGCCGCGAACCTGGTCTACCTCCTGCTGATGGCGGGCGGTGCCGTCGTACTCCCTGCCGATGCGTACGGCGGCCTGGGCGATGTCGTCTCCTGGCTTCCCTCGGGTGCCCTGGGCGAGGGCATGCGCGAGGCGTGCGAGGGCTCGATCCCGGGCCGCGAGCTGCTGGTTCTCGCGGCGTGGGCGGTCGGCGGCGGCGCGGCCGCGGCGCGGTGGTTCAAGTGGGAGTGACCATGACCGAGCAGCCCGTGACGCAGGCGCCCTCCCGCACGCTGGTGCATCTGGCGTGGGCCAACCTGGTCGCCAACGTCCTCATCGTCGTGACCGGCGGGGCGGTGCGCCTGACCGGCTCGGGGCTCGGCTGCCCGACGTGGCCGCACTGCTCCGAAGGGTCCTACGTCCCGCACCGCGAGCTCGGGATCAACGGCGCCATCGAGTTCACCAACCGCACCCTCACCTTCGTGCTCGCGGTCATCGCGATCGCCTGCTGGGTCGCCGCCCACCGCGCGGTCACGGCCGGCGGCCCGCAGGCCGACCGGCGGCCCCGGCAGCTGGCGACGATCGTCGCGCTCGGCATCCCCGCCCAAGCGCTCCTCGGCGGCGTGACGGTGCGCACCGACCTCAACCCGTGGGTCGTCTCGCTCCACCTGCTGCTCTCGATGGGCATCATCGGCGTCTGCGTGATCCTGGTCGACCACCTCGTCGGCCGGCCGCGCGCCTGGGCGTCGCTCCGCGCCCGCCGCGCGGCCATCCTCACCCTGGTGCTGGGCATCGCGGTGATCTACCTCGGCACGATCGTGACCGGCTCCGGTCCGCACTCCGGCGACCTCGACTCGCGGCGCACCGGGCTGGACCCCCGGGTGCTCTCGCACGTCCACGCCTGGGTCGTCTACGGGCTCGTCGCGGCGACGGTGCTGACCCTGGTCCTCGCGCGACGCGACGGCAACGTGCCGCTGCGCACCGCCGCCACCGCCCTGGTCGCGGTCGAGCTCGTCCAGGGAGCCGTCGGCTTCACGCAGTACTTCCTCGACCTGCCCGTCGCCCTCGTGCTGCTCCACATGCTCGGCGCCGCCCTGACGGCCGCCTCGCTCGCCTGGCTCGTGCTGACGACACGGGCCCGCCGCGGCGCCGCGTCCGCCTGAGCACTCGGCCGTCTCCCCCACCGCTCGTCGAGCAGTCCGAGCCCTCCCGCTCGTCGAGCGGAGGGACCGAGAGCGATCAGTGCAGGAGCGGGTCGATCGCCACTGCGACGAACAGCAGCGAGAGGTAGAGGTTGCTGCTGTGGAACAGGTGCATCGGGCGGATCACCGAGAGGTCCTCGGTGCCCTTGGCACGGCGTTCGAGCTGGTGGGCCTGGAGGAGGAACACGGCGCCCAGGACGGCGGCGGCGACCGGGTAGACCGGTCCGGTGCCGGCGACGGGCCAGAGCACCAGGCTCGTGGCGACCATCACCCAGCTGTAGACGACGATCTGCACCGCGACGTTGTGCGCCGAGCGCACCACGGGCAGCATCGGCACGTCGACCTGCTTGTAGTCGTCGCGGTAGCGCAGCGCGAGCGCCCACGTGTGCGGCGGGGTCCAGAAGAACACCACACCGAACAGCACGACAGGCGCCCAGGCGAGCTCACCGGTGACCGCGGTCCAGCCGATGAGCGCCGGGAAGCAGCCGGCGATGCCGCCCCACACGATGTTCTGGGTCGTACGGCGCTTCAGCAGCATCGTGTAGCCGAAGACGTAGAACGCGTTGGCGCCCACCGAGAGGGCGGCAGACAGCGGGTTGACCCACGCCCACAGGACCACGGTCGACAGCACGCCGAGGACCACGCCGAAGACCAGCGCCGCCCGCGGCGTGACGATGTGGCGCGGCAGCGCCCGGCGTCGGGTGCGGCGCATCTGCTCGTCGATGTCGCGGTCGTAGACGCAGTTGAAGACCGACGCGGAGCCCGCCGAGAACGCCCCGCCGACGACCGTCGCGACGACGAGTCCGAGACCGGGCACACCCCGGGCGGCGAAGAACATCACCGGGACGGTGGTGAGGAGCAGCAGCTCGATCACGCGCGGCTTGGTGAGGCCGACGTACGCCATCACGACGTCGCGGGCCGTGGCCCGCTCCCGGGGCGCCCCAGGCTCGACGACGCCGTTCACTCCGACGACCAGCCCGGGGGCTGGGCGATCAGGGTCGACAGTCGTCACGGAGTACCTCACAGCGAGCGGTCAGAGCGACTGCGAGTGTATCGGTCGCACGGGCTCCTTCCGCCATCCGGCCCACTCGCGCCACCCTCGCAGGCTGCGTGCGGGAGCGTCTCCAGCGCTGAGTAGGCTCGGAGCCATGATCCCGGAGCTGGAATGGACCGACCTCGACCGCAAGGCCGTCGACACCGCACGGGTGCTCGCGATGGACGCCGTGCAGAAGGTCGGCAACGGCCACCCGGGCACGGCGATGTCGCTCGCACCGGCGGCCTACCTGCTGTTCCAGAAGGTCATGCGCCACGACCCCGCCGACCCCGACTGGATCGCCCGCGACCGGTTCGTGCTGAGCGCCGGCCACAGCTCGATCACCCTCTACACCCAGCTCTACCTCGGTGGCTTCGGGCTCGAGATCGAGGACCTCGAGTCGTTGCGCACCTGGGGTTCGAAGACCCCGGGCCACCCGGAGTACGGCCACACCTCGGGCGTCGAGGTGACCACCGGTCCCCTGGGCCAGGGCGTCGGCAACGCGGTCGGCATGGCGATGGCCGCCCGTCGCGAGCGCGGGTTGTTCGACCCCGAGGCCGCCGCCGGCGAGTCGCTCTTCGACCACCACGTCTACGCCATCGCGTCCGACGGCGACCTCGAGGAGGGCGTGAGCAGCGAGGCGTCCTCGATCGCCGGCACCCAGGAGCTCGGCAACCTGACGGTCATCTACGACGCCAACCGGATCTCGATCGAGGGCGACACCGACATCGCCTTCAACGAGGACGTCGCGAAGCGCTACGAGGCCTACGGCTGGCACGTCCAGGTCGTCGACTGGACCAAGGACCAGGACCACACCAACGGCAAGGACTACCACGAGGACGTCCCGGCCCTCTACGAAGCGATCCGGGCGGCCGAGGCGGTCACCGACCAGCCCTCGCTCATCGTGCTCCGCACGATCATCGCGTGGCCGGCTCCGAGCGCCCAGAACACCGAGGCCGCGCACGGGTCGGCCCTCGGCGACGACGAAGTCGCGGCCACCAAGGAGATCCTGGGCTTCGACCCGGAGAAGAAGTTCGCGGTGCCCGACGACGTGCTCACCCACACCCGGTCGCTGCTCGAGCGCGGCAAGGCCTGGGGCGCCGAGTGGGACCTCCGCTACGACGAGTGGGCGGCCGCCAACCCCGAGCGCGCCGCGCTGCTGCACCGGATGAAGGGGCGCGCGCTGCCCGAGGGCCTCGAGGACGCGCTCCCCTCGTTCCCCGCTGACGAGAAGGGGGTGGCCACCCGCGCCGCCTCCGGCAAGGTGATCAACGCGATCGCGCCGCTCATGCCCGAGCTGTGGGGCGGCTCGGCCGACCTCGCCGGGTCCAACAACACCACGATCAAGGACGTCCCGTCGTTCCTGCCGAAGGACCGCTCGGTCGAGGAGTGGCCGGCCGACCCGCTGCACGGCCGGGTGCTGCACTTCGGCATCCGCGAGCACGGCATGGGCGCGATCATGAACGGCATCGCCGTCCACGGAGGCACCCGCGTCTTCGGCGGCACCTTCCTCACGTTCTCCGACTACATGCGGGGCGCCGTCCGTGTCGGAGCCCTGATGAAGGCTCCGGTCATCTACATCTGGACCCATGACTCGATCGGCCTCGGCGAGGACGGCCCCACCCACCAGCCGGTCGAGCACCTCTGGGCGCTGCGGGCGATCCCCGGCCTCGACATCGTGCGTCCCGCCGACGCCAACGAGACCACCGCGGCGTGGCTGCAGATCCTGAAGAACTCCGACCGCCCCGCCGGTCTGATCCTCACCCGCCAGAACGTGCCGGTCTTCCCCCGGGGCGAGGAAGGCTTCGCCACGACCGAGGACGTCGGCAAGGGCGGCTACGTCCTCGTCGAGGCCGACGGGGGCGAGCCTGACGTGCTGCTCATCGGCACGGGCTCCGAGGTCCAGCTCGCCGTGCAGGCGCGCGAGCAGCTCGCCGCTGACGGCATCCGCGCCCGCGTGGTGTCGATGCCGTCGATCGAGTGGTTCGAGCAGCAGACCCAGGCCTACCGCGACCAGGTGCTCCCGCCGGGCGTGAAGGCCCGCGTCAGCGTCGAGGCCGGCATCCGCCAGGGCTGGAGGGAGTACGTCGGCGACACCGGCCGCATGGTGAGCCTGGAGCACTTCGGCGCCTCTGCGGACTACCAGCGCATCTACCGAGAAGTGGGTATCACTGCAGAAGCGGTGGCCCAGGCCGCCAAGGACAGCATCGAGGCAGCCGCCAAGACCCACTAGCAGGCGGCGGCGCACCCAGCTCAACGAACGCACGAAGGAGAACCCGGAATGAGCGATCGTCTGAAGGCACTGGCCGACGCCGGTGTGTCCATCTGGCTCGACGACCTGTCGCGTGAGCGGATCGAGACCGGAAACCTGGCCGAGCTCGTCGCGGAGAAGTCGGTGGTCGGGGTGACGACCAACCCGACGATCTTCGCCTCGGCGATCTCCGACGGGGAGCGCTACGACGAGCAGGTCACCTCGCTGGTGAAGGAGGGCGCCGACGTCGACAAGGTCATCTTCGAGCTCACCACCGACGACGTGCGCAACGCGTGCGACGTCCTCGCCGAGGTAGCGCAGCGCACCGCCGACGACGGGCGGGTCTCCATCGAGGTCGAGCCCACCCTCGCCAACGACACCGACGCCACGATCGCGTCGGCGAAGGCACTGTGGGCCGCGGTCGACCGTCCCAACGTCCTCATCAAGATCCCGGCCACGCTCGAAGGCCTGCCGGCCATCACGGCGGCGATCGCCGAGGGGATCAGCGTCAACGTCACCCTCATCTTCTCCACCGAGCGCTACCGCGAGGTGATGGACGCCTACCTCGCCGGGCTCGAGCAGGCCAAGGAGAACGGCGTCGACCTGGCCGGCATCCGCTCCGTCGCCTCGTTCTTCGTGTCCCGTGTCGACACGGAGGTGGACGGGCGCCTGGAGAAGATCGGCAGCGACGAGGCGCTGGCCCTGCGGGGCAAGGCCGCCGTCGCCAACGCGCGCATCGCCTACGGCGCCTTCCAGGAGGTCTTCGGGTCCGAGCGGTGGCAGGCGCTGGCCGACTCCGGCGCCAACGTGCAGCGTCCGCTGTGGGCCTCGACCGGCGTGAAGAACCCGGCCTACCCCGACACGCTCTACGTGTCCGACCTCGTGGTCGCCGACACCGTCAACACCATGCCGGAGAAGACGCTCGACGCCTTCGCCGACCACGGCGAGGTGACCGGCGACCAGGTCACCGGCCGCGCGGACGAGGCCCAGCAGCTCTTCGACCAGCTGGCCGAGGTCGGGATCGACGTCGACGACGTGTTCCTCACCCTCGAGACCGAGGGGGTCGACAAGTTCAAGGCCTCCTGGGTCGAGCTGGTCGACACGGTGAAGGGACAGATGGGCTGAAGGTCGACGAGGCGAGGAGCGCGTGGTGAGCGAGCAGTCCCCGGTTGACCCCACGACGACCCCTGCCTGGGGCCGCCTGACCGAGCTCGCCGCGGCGGGCACCCCCGACCTCCGCGCTGAGTTCGCCGACGACCCGACCCGGGTCGGGCGGATGACCTTCACCGCGGCCGACCTCCACGTCGACCTGTCGAAGAACCTGGTGCGCGACGACGTGGTCGCCGCGCTGGTCGACCTCGCTCGCGAGGTCGGCCTCGAGGAGCGGCGCGAGGCGATGTTCACCGGTGCGCACATCAACGTGACCGAGGACCGCGCCGTGCTCCACACGGCGTTGCGACAGCCGTCCGGGACCCGGCTCGAGGTCGACGGCCAGGACGTCGTCGCCGACGTCCACGACGTCCTCGAGCGGGTCTACGCGTTCGCCGACCAGGTGCGCTCGGGGGCGTGGACCGGGGCGACCGGTCGTGCGATCGAGACGGTGGTCAACATCGGCATCGGCGGTTCCGACCTGGGCCCCGTGATGGCCTACGAGGCGCTCAAGCCCTACCGGCACGAGCGCATCGAGTGCCGCTTCATCAGCAACATCGACCCCACCGACGCGGCGGAGAAGCTCGCGGGGCTCGACCCCGAGACGACGCTGTTCATCGTGGCGAGCAAGACCTTCGGCACCCTCGAGACGCTGACCAACGCCCGCCTGTGCCGGACCTGGCTGCTCGACGGGCTCTTCGGTCTCGACGAGCCCGAGGGCGCGGTCGCCCGGCACTTCGTCGCGGTCTCGACGGCGCTCGACAAGGTGGAGGCCTTCGGCATCGACCCGGCCAACGCCTTCGGCTTCTGGGACTGGGTCGGCGGCCGCTACTCGGTCGACTCCGCCATCGGCACGTCGCTCGCGATCGCCGTGGGCCCCGAGCGCTTCGCCGAGCTCCTCGCGGGCTTCCACGCCCTCGACGAGCACTTCCGCACCACGCCGCTCGAGAGCAACGTCCCCGCGCTGATGGGTCTCCTCAACGTCTGGTACGTCAACTTCCTCGGCGCGCAGTCCCACGCCGTCCTCCCCTACGCCCAGTCGTTGCACCGTTTCCCGGCCTACCTCCAGCAGCTGACGATGGAGTCCAACGGCAAGGGCGTGCGGTGGGACGGGACGCCGGTGACGACCGACACCGGGGAGATCTTCTGGGGCGAGCCGGGCACCAACGGGCAGCACGCGTTCTACCAGCTCATCCACCAGGGCACGCGGCTCATCCCCGCCGACTTCATCGCGGTGGCCAACCCGTCGCACCCGCTGAGGGACGAGCACGACGGCGAGACCGTCGACGTGCACGAGCTGTTCCTCGCCAACTTCTTCGCCCAGACCAAGGCACTGGCGTTCGGCAAGACCGAGGACGAGGTGCGCGCCGAGGGCACCAAGGAGGCGGTGGTCCCGGCGCGGGTCTTCACCGGCAACCGGCCGACGACCTCGATCATGGCGCCGGAGCTGTCGCCGTCGGTGCTCGGCCAGCTGATCGCCCTCTACGAGCACATCACCTTCACCCAGGGCGTCGTGTGGGGCATCGACAGCTTCGACCAGTGGGGGGTGGAGCTCGGCAAGCAGCTCGCCCTCCAGATCGCGCCGGCCGTGACCGGTGACGACCACGCGCTCGAGCAGCAGGACGCCTCGACCCGAGGCCTCATCGACTACTACCGGAAGCACCGCCGCTGATGGATCTCGCCGACCGGCCCGCACCCCTCATCGAGGTCCACGACGACCCCGCTTCCCTCGCCACCGTCGTCGCCGGCGAGCTCCTCAACCGCATCGCCGACGCGCAGGCCGCCGGAAACGTCCCCCACATCGGGCTGACCGGCGGCACGATCGCCGACCGGATCCACCGCGAGGTGGCCAGGATGGCGCCCGAGTCGGGCGTCGACTGGGGTGCGGTCGTCTTCTGGTTCGGCGACGAGCGGTACGTCGCCAGCGACTCCCCCGACCGCAACGCTGTCCAGGCGCGTGAGGCCTTCCTCGACGCCGTCGGGGCGACGCGCGTGCACGAGGTCCCGGCCGCCGACCAGGTGCCGTCGGCGGAGGAGTCGGCGTCGTCGTACTCGTCGGAGATCCGGGCGTCCGGCGCCGGCGCGTTCGACATCGTCATGTTCGGCGTCGGGCCGGACGGGCACATCGCCTCGCTCTTCCCCCACCACCCCGGCCTGGACGCGGAGGACGCGATCGCGATCGCCGTCCACGACTCCCCCAAGCCGCCCCCGGACCGCGTCTCCCTGACCTATGAGGCGTTCGAGCGCTCCCACGTCGTCTGGTTCGTCGCCTCCGGCGAGGAGAAGGCCGACGCCGTCGCCCGGGCCCTCGCCGACGACGGCGACCTCCACGCCACCCCGGCGCGTGGCGTCAAGGGCATGCAGGAGACGACGTTCTTCCTCGACCACGCCGCCGCGAGCAGGTTGTAGCGCCGCGCCGCCGCGGTCGCGCGATCCTCAGAAGATGATCTCGCCGGACTTGCGCCGAGAGCGGAGCAGCTGGATCGCCTCGTCGAGGATGACCTCGGCCTCCTTGTCGGAGCGACGCTCCTTCACGTAGGCGAGGTGGGTCTTGTAGGGCTCGATCTTCGGGGCCGGAGGGGCGTTCTCCGAGTCGAGACCGGCGGGAAGGCCGCACTTGGGGCAGTCCCACGAGTCGGGGACGACCGCCTCGACGGCGAAGGCGATCACGGAGCGGTGTCCGTGAGCGCAGAAGTACGTCACTGCCTGACGGGGCGCGGCCTCGCCACGCTCGGCCTCGCCCATCGGGCCTGCTCCGACTCGGCTACCGCGAATCGCGTTGCCACCACCAGCCAACGGACACTCTCCTCAGCTTCGGTCCGGTGGAGCTACCGGACTCAGTCGTTCGATCTCGGGGGGACGATCTTTCGGTGACTGCTACTGGTAGGCCAGCAGGAGGCCGAGGGCGATCACTGTGGCGAACCAGATCACGCCGATGCCGATCGTGAACCGGTCCAGGTTGCGCTCCGCGACGGACGAGCCGCCCAGGGAGCTGGAAACGCCGCCGCCGAACATGTCGGACAGACCGCCGCCACGCCCCTTGTGCAGGAGCACGAGGAGGATGAGGATCACGCTCGCGAGCATGAGGATGACGGTGAACAGAGTTTCCAGCACGGCAGGAATCCTACGTCAGCGGTGGGCCGAGCCCGAACCGGGCAGGGCGTTGCGGACAATCATCACAAGGTCGGCATGTCGTAGAACCGGCAGATGCCGCCGAACTCGTCGGCCTGCAGGCTCGCTCCGCCGACGAGACAGCCGTCGATGTCGGGCTGCGCCATGATGCCGGCGACGTTGGCCGCCTTCACCGAACCGCCGTACTGGATGCGTACGGCGTCGGCGACGTCGGGACCGAACGACTCCTTCACCTGCCCGCGGATGGCAGCACAGACCTCCTGCGCATCGTCCGGGGTGGCGACCTCGCCGGTGCCGATCGCCCAGACCGGCTCGTAGGCGATCACGAGGCTCGCGACCTGCTTCGCCGTCAGACCGGCGAGCGAGCCGACCACCTGGGCGGTGTTGTAGGGCACGTGGGTGCCCTCCTGGCGGATCTCCAGGCCCTCGCCGACGCAGACGATCGGGGTGATCTTCGCGGCCAGCGCGGCCTTCGCCTTCGCCGCCACGAGAGCGTCGGTCTCGGCGTGGTACTGCCGGCGCTCGGAGTGGCCGACCGTCACGTAGGAGCAGCCGAGCTTCGCCAGCATCGCCGCGGAGATCTCGCCCGTGTAGGCGCCCGACTCGTGGACGGAGATGTCCTGGGCGCCGTACTTGATCGAGAGCCGGTCGCCGTCGACCAGCGTCTGCACGGACCGGATGTCGGTGAAGGGCGGCAGCACCGCGACCTCCACCTTGCCGTAGTCGTGCCGCTTGTCCGCCAGCGTCCAGGCGAGCTTCTGGACCAGCACCACCGCTTCCTGGTGGTTCAGGTTCATCTTCCAGTTGCCCGCCATGATCGGCGTGCGGCCCGATGACGCGGATGCCATGTCAGCTCTCTTCCAGGACGGTGATGCCGGGGAGTTCCTTGCCCTCGAGGTACTCGAGGCTGGCGCCGCCGCCGGTGGAGATGTGGCCGAACGCCGCCTCGTCGAAGCCGAGCGTGCGGACGGCTGCGGCGGAGTCGCCGCCCCCGACCACGGTCAGTCCCCCGGCGGCGGTGACCTTCGTCAGCGCCTCGGCGACCGCCCGGGTGCCGGCGGCGAAGGCGTCGACCTCGAACACGCCCATCGGGCCGTTCCAGAAGACCGTCCTCGCGTCGGCGAGGGCGTCGGCGTAGGCCGCTGACGCCTCCGGGCCGATGTCGAGACCCAACGCGTCGGCCGGGATCTCCGAGGCGGGCACGACGGTCGGTGTGGGCTCGCGGTCACCGGACGGGAACGCGGTGTCGACCACCACATCGGCCGGCAGCACGAGCTCGACGCCGGCGTCCTTCGCCCGTGACAGGTACTCGCGGCAGGTGTCCAGCTGGTCGGACTCGAGCAGGCTCTTGCCGACCTCGTGCCCCTGGGCCGCGAGGAAGGTGAAGACCATGCCGCCGCCGATGAGCAGCTTGTCGGCCTTGCCGAGCAGGTTGTCGATGACGCCGAGCTTGTCCGAGACCTTCGACCCGCCGAGCACGACCACGTAGGGCCGCTCCGGGTCGACCGTCAGCCGCCGCAGCACGTCGACCTCGGCGGCCACCAGGCCGCCCATCGCGTGAGGGAGGCGCTGCGCGACGTCGTACACGGACGCCTGCTTGCGGTGGACCACGCCGAAGCCGTCGGAGACGAACGCGCCGTCGGGCCCGACGAGCGCCACCAGCTGGTCGGCGAACGCACCGCGCTCGGTCTCGTCCTTGCTGGTCTCCCCGGCGTTGAACCGGACGTTCTCCAGCACGGCGACCTGCCCGTCCTGCAGCGCACCGACGGTCTCCTTCGCGGAGTCGCCGACGGTGTCGGTCGCGAACGCGACGTCCTGGCCGATCAGCTCCCCGAGGCGCGCGGCCACGGGCTCCAAGGAGTACGCCGGATCGGGCTCCCCCTTGGGCCGACCCAGGTGCGCCATCACCACCACCCGCGCGCCGGCATCGGCCAGCGCCTCGATGGTCGGCACGCTTGCGCGGATCCGGCCGTCGTCGGTGATCGTCGTCCTCCCCTCGTTGCGCTCGAGGGGCACGTTGAGGTCCGACCGGACGAGGACCCGCTTGCCGGCGACCTCACCCAGTCCCGTGAACTCCGCCATCCTCAGAGGGTGGCGCCGACGTGGACGATCAGGTCCGCGAGGCGGTTGGAGTAGCCCCACTCGTTGTCGTACCAGCCCGCCACCTTGACCTGGTTGCCGATGACCTTGGTCAGCGGCGCGTCGAAGATGCACGAAGCGGAGTCGGTGACGATGTCGGAGGACACGATCGGGTCGGTCGAGTACTTCAGGATCTTGCCGTCGGCGGCGGCCTTCACGGCCTCGTTGACCTCCTCGACGCTGGTCTCGCGCGACGCCTCGAAGGAGAGGTCGGTCAGCGAGCCGGTCGGGGTCGGGACGCGCAGCGCGTAGCCGTCGAGCTTGCCCTTGAGCTCGGGCAGGACCAGGCCGATGGCCTTCGCCGCACCGGTCGAGGTCGGCACGATGTTGAGGGCGGCGGCCCGGGCACGACGCGGGTCCTTGTGGATGTTGTCGTGCAGGTTCTGGTCGGCCGTGTAGGCGTGGATGGTCGTCATCAGGCCCTTGTTGATGCCGATGGCGTCGTTGAGCGCCTTCGCCATCGGGCCGAGGCAGTTGGTGGTGCAGGACGCGTTGGAGATGACCGTGTGCTGGTCGGCGTCGTAGAGGCCGTCGTTGACACCCATCACGATCGTGATGTCCTCGTTGGACGCGGGCGCGGAGATGATGACCTTCTTGGCGCCGCCACCGTCGACGTGCGCGCGGGCCTTGGTCGCGTCGGTGAAGAAGCCGGTGGACTCCACCACGACGTCGACACCCAGGTCGGCCCACTTCAGCATCGCGGGGTCGCGCTCGGCGAACGCCTTGATCTCGGTGTCGCCGACGACGATCGCGTCGGACGTCGAGCTCACGTCGGCGTCGAGCCGACCGAGGATCGAGTCGTACTTCAGCAGGTGGGCGAGGGTCGCGTTGTCGGTGAGGTCGTTGACGCCCACGATCTCGATGTCGAGACCACTGGCGCGCACCGCGCGGAAGAAGTTGCGGCCGATGCGGCCGAATCCGTTGATGCCTACTCGTACGGTCACTCGGAGCTCCTTGTCTCGGTGGTGGGCGTTCGGTCGCCCGCCTTGACGGAAGGGTGCGGGCGTTCAGTCACCCACATCACGACCCTACCGCCCGTGCTCCGAGGCGCGAGGGCCCGTCCCGTCGTACGACGGCAGGGCCTCGACGACCGCGCGGCGGATCCGCTCAGGACTCCCCGGCCAGCATCTCCGGCGTCAGCGACGCCTCGGTGTCGGGGATGCCGAGCTCCTCGGCGCGCTTGTCGGCCATCGCCAGCAGCCGGCGGATGCGACCGGCGATCGCGTCCTTGGTGAGCACCGGCTCGTGCAGCTGCCCGAGCTCCTCCAGGGAGGCCTGCTTGTGCTCGAGCCGCAGCTCGCCGGCCATCTTGAGGTGGTCGGGCACCTCGTCGCCGAGGATCTCCATCGCCCGGTCGACGCGAGCGCCCGCCGTGACGGCCGCGCGGGCGGAGCGACGCAGGTTGGCGTCGTCGAAGTTGGCGAGCCGGTTGGCGGTGGCGCGGACCTCGCGCCGCATCCGGCGCTCCTCCCAGGCCATCAGCGTCTCGTGCGCACCCAACCGGGTCAGCAGCTGGCCGATCGCGTCACCGTCGCGGATCACGACCCGGTCGACGCCCCGGACCTCGCGGGCCTTGGCCTGGATGCCGAGCCGCCGCGCGACGCCCACCAGGGCGAGGGCGGCCTCGGAGCCGGGGCAGGTCACCTCGAGGGACGACGAGCGGCCGGGCTCGGTCAGCGAGCCGTGCGCCAGGAAGGCTCCCCGCCACGCGGCGACCGCGTCGCAGCCGCCACCCGACACCACGGCCGGCGGCAGGCCCCGCACCGGTCGGCCGCGCTGGTCGAGCAGGCCGGTCTGGCGCGCGAGCGCCTCGCCGTCCTTGACCACGCGCACGATGTAGCGGCTGCCCTTGCGGATGCCGTTGCCCTGCACCATGACCACGTCGCTGGACTGTCCGTACATCTCCGCGATGTCGCGTCGGAGCCGCCGCGCGGCGGCGCCGGTGTCGAGCTCGGCCTCCACCACGATGCGGCCGGCGACGATGTGCAGCCCGCCCGCGAACCGCAGCGTCGAAGCGACCTCGGCCTTGCGACAACACGCCTTGGTGACCGGTGTGCTGGCCAGTTCCGCCTTGACCTGAGCCGTCATCGCCATAGGGCTGATCCTGCCACGGAGGTCAACAACCCTCGCACCGAATCCGGTCAGCCGGACTGCATGATCTCGGCGTAGGCGGCGGCGAGCAGAGCCGGGTCGTGGCGGGGGCTCCCGTCGGCCATCGCGACGTCGTCGATGACCAGTCGCGCGCCGAGCGCGGCAGCCGTCGCCGTGAGCTCGTCGAGCTGGTCGGCATCGTCGCCGAGGCTGGCCCGGTCGGCCAGCACGGTGTGCACCTGCAGGTCGGGCGCGTGCTCCGCGAGCACGGCCAGGTGGTCGGCAGGGCCGAAGCCGTGGGTCTCCCCCTGCTGCTCCTCGAGGTTGAGCACGACGATCAGCCGGGCGTCGGTCTTCACCAGCGCCTCGCGGAGCTGGGGCACCAGCAGGTGCGGGATCACCGAGGTGAACCACGACCCGGGCCCGAGCACCGCCCAGTCGGCCTCCCCGATCTTGTCCAGCACGATGGGGCTCACTGCCGGGTCGGGCGGCTCGAGCGCGACCGACGCGATGGTGCCGTCGGTCGTCGCGACCTCGACCTGGCCGCGCACGGTGACCAGCTCGTCGTCGTGCGTCCCGATGCCGCGCACCTCGGCGGTGATGTCCATGGGGGTCATCGCCATCGGCAGCACCCGGCCCTTCGCGCCGAGCAGCCGACCGACCCAGTCGAGCGCGTCCACGTCGTCGCCCAACAGCTCCCACAGCCCGACGATGAGCAGGTTGCCGACCACGTGGCCGCGCATCTCCCCGTCGCCCTGGAACCGGTGCTGCAGCACCCGTGCCCAGGTGTCGCCCCACGCGTCGTCCCCGCAGAGGGCCGCCAGCGCCATGCGGAGGTCGCCCGGCGGCAGCACCCCGAACTCGCCGCGGAGCCGCCCGGACGAGCCGCCGTTGTCGGCGACCGTCACGACCGCGGTCAGCTCGTCGACGGTCAGGTCGTCGACCAGCATCCGGAGGGCGGTCAGGGAGGTGTGGAGCCCGTGACCCCCGCCGAGCGCGACGACGGCCTGAGCCCGCTGCTGGGCCCTCACTCGCGCCCCAGGTCACGGTGGATGGCGCGCGCGAGGTAGCCGAGCTCCTGCATCCGGCTCGCGATCTCCTCGCTCATCGCGACGCTGCGGTGCTTGCCGCCCGTGCAGCCGATCGCGACGCGCATGAAGCGCTTGCCCTCGCGCAGGTAGCCCTCCGCGACACCGGTCAGCAGGTCGACGTACTTGTCGAGGAACTCCTGGGCTCCCGGCCGGCTCAGGACGTAGTCGGACACGTCGCGGTCGCGACCGGTGTGCGAGCGGAGCTCGGGCACCCAGTGCGGGTTGGGCAGGAAGCGCATGTCAGCGACGTAGTCGGCGTCGACCGGGATGCCGTACTTGAAGCCGAAGCTGATCGTGGTGACCCTCAGCTGGGTCGTGGCCAGGGTGCCGAACGCCTCGGCGATCCGATCGGTCAGCTGGTGGACGTTGAGGTTGGTGGTGTCGATGACGAGGTCGGCGTCGCTGCGCAGGTCGGCCAGGACGAAGCGCTCGCGCTGCAGCCCGTCGAGCAGCCGACCGCCCTCCTGCAGGGGGTGGGGCCGGCGCGCGGCCTCCTGCCGTCGGACGAGCACGTCGTCGGTCGCATCGAGGAACACCAGGGTCGTGTTGCGCCCCCGCACGCCATGGGCCAACGCGCTGCGCAGGCCCTGGAAGAAGGAGCCGGACCGCACGTCGACGACCACGCCGATGCGCTGGCTGCGACCCTGGCCGGCGTCGACGATGCGCACGGCCTCCGCCAGCATGCTCGGCGGCAGGTTGTCGATGACGAAGAAGCCCAGGTCCTCCAGCTCCTTGGCCGCGGTGCTGCGGCCTGCGCCGGTCATGCCCGTGATGACGACGAGCTCGCCGATGCCGACCTGGCCGTCCTCCTCCATCTCGCTCATGACGCTGCAGTCTTCCCGGACTTCTGCCCTCGTGTCGCGTCACTCGCCGCGATGGCCTCCTTGATCGCGGAAGCGGTGCGCGGACCGATGCCGGGCACCTCCGCGATCGCCTCGACCTCCGCCTCGCGCAGCTTCTTCAGCGACCCGAAGTGGCGCAGCAACGTCTTGCGGCGCACCTCGCCGAGCCCGGGCACGTCGTCGAGCAGGCTCTCGACCATCGACTTGGAGCGCCGGCCGCGGTGGTGGGCGATCGCGAAGCGGTGCGCCTCGTCGCGCACCCGCTGCAGGAGGTAGAGCCCCTCCGAGGTGCGCCGCAGGATCACCGGGTCCTCCTCACCGGGCAGCCACACCTCCTCGAGCCGCTTCGCCAGGCCACAGATCGGGATGCCCTCGATGCCGAGCTCGTCGAGGGCGCGCTGGGCGGCCGCGACCTGGGGCGCCCCGCCGTCGACCACGACGAGGCCCGGCGCGTAGGCGAACTTCCGCGCCCGGCCGGTGTCCGGGTCGACGAGCATCGGCCGACCAGGCTCCGAGGGCTCGGAGGCGTCGGTGGTCGAGGAGCCCTCGCCAGGGACGACCGACGGCGTCTCGAAACCCTCGTCGAGCAGCCGGCGGAAGCGCCGGGTGATCACCTCGTGCATCGCCGCGACGTCGTCCGACCCCTCCTGGTCGCGGATGACGAACCGGCGGTACTCGCTCTTGCGGGCCAGCCCGTCCTCGAAGACCACCATCGAGGCGACGATCTCGGTGCCCTGGGTGTGCGAGACGTCGTAGCACTCGATGCGCAGCGGCGCCTCCTCCAGGTCGAGCGCCTCGGCGATCTCGGCCAGGGCCAGGTTGCGGGTGGTCAGGTCGCTCGCGCGCTTCGTCTTGTGCAGGGCCAGCGACTCGGCGGCGTTGCGCGCGACGTTCTCCTGCAACGACTTCTTGTCGCCCCGCTGCGGCACCCGGATCGCCACCCGCGAGCCCCGGAGGTCGCTGAGCAGCTGCTCGAAGGTCGCCTGGTCGGGCGGGAGCTCCGGCACCAGGATCTCCTTGGGCACGGCATCGGCCCCGTCCTCGGGGCTGCCGCCGGCGTAGAGCTGGAGGAGGAAGTCCTCGACGAGCTCCGCGGTGCCGCCCTCGTCGGTGCGGTCGGCGACCCACCCGCGCTGGCCACGGATCCGGCCGCCGCGGACGTAGAAGACCTGGACCGCGACCTCCAGCGGGTCCTCCGCCAGGGCGATCACGTCGGCGTCGGCGCCGTCGCCGAGCACGACCGCCTGCTTCTCCAACGCCTTCTGCATCGCGCCGAGGTCGTCGCGCAGCCGGGCGGCCTTCTCGAAGTCGAGGGCGTCGCTCGCGGCGTACATCTCCTGCTCGATGCGCCTGATGAAGGGCCTCGTGCGGCCGGCCATGAACTCGCAGAAGTCGTCGACGATCGCGCGGTGCTCCTCGGCGCTGACGTTGCCGACGCACGGCGCCGCGCACTTGTCGATGTAGCCCAGCAGGCACGGTCGGCCGATCTGCTGGGAGCGCTTGAAGACGCCGTTGCTGCACGAGCGCATCGGGAAGACGCGCAGCAGGATGTCGACGGTCTCGCGGATCGCCCACGCGTGGCTGTAGGGGCCGAAGTAGCGGGTGCCCCTGCGCTTGGCGCCACGGCCGACCATGACCCGCGGAAACTCCTCGCCGACCGTGACCGCGAGCCACGGGTAGGACTTGTCGTCGCGGTACTTCACGTTGAAGCGGGGGTCGAACTCCTTGATCCAGGAGTACTCCAGCTGCAGCGCCTCGACCTCGGTCTTCACCACGGTCCACTCGACCGACGCAGCCGTCGTCACCATCGAGGCCGTGCGTTGGTGCAGGTTGGAGATGTCCTGGAAGTACGACGACAACCGCGCCCGCAGGTTCTTCGCCTTCCCGACGTAGATGACCCGCCGGTTCTTGTCGCGGAAGCGGTAGACCCCTGGCTCGGTGGGGATCTCGCCCGGCTTGGGGCGGTAGCTCAGGGGGTCGGGCACGGTCCCAACCCTACGGACCGGCGCCGACCATGCGGGCCCGCCACGGGCCTGACATCGTGATCGGCAGACTCATGCACCGAATCCGTGAACGAACGGCTCCGCGGGGAGAGACTGGCCGGCATGGAGGGTCCGGACGGCTGTCGCGACGACTACGGCTATCGGCTCACGACGAGCGCCGCGGCGGCCGAGGCGTACGTCGACGGCGTCCGCGACCTGCTCCGGCTGCGCCGTGACGCCCACGTCCGGATCGCGGCGGCGCTCGCTCACGACCCCACCTTCGCGATCGCGCACGCCGACCTCGCGCTGCTCGGCCACGAGATGTGCGTCGACGTGGACATCGCCTCCCGGCTCGACGACGCGCGCCGGCTCGCCGCGCGCGCCAGTGACCGCGAGCGCAGCCACGTGCACGCGGTCGACCGGCACCTCCAGGGAGACCACGCTCCCCTGCTCACGCACCTCAGGACCTACCCCCGCGACGCGGTGCTCCTGTCCGTCGCCATGCCCACGATCGCCTTCGCCGGGGTCACCGAGGTGCCCGCGCACGCGTGGGCGATCGTGGAGGACGCAGGGCCGTCGTACGGCGACGACCCGTGGTACCTCGGCCTCCTCGCCTTCGTCCGTCAGGAACAGCGCCGCTTCGACGAGGCGATGGCCCTGTCCTGCAGAGCACTCGCGGCGGACCCGGCGTCCGGTCACGCGGCGCACGCCCGCGCCCACGCGCACTACGAGACGGGCGACCACGTCGAGGGGCTGGCGTGGATGGACGCCTGGGTGGTCGGTGCGGGCGCGCACAGCGAGAGCCTCACCCACTTCTCCTGGCACGCGGCGCTCCACGAGCTCTCACTGGGCGACCTCGAGGCCGTACGCCGGCGCTACCTCGCCCAGCTCCAGCCGCGCCACGCCGTCGGGTGCCGGGCGCTCGTCGACACCGGCTCGCTGCTCTTCCGGTGGGCGCTGACGCCCGAGGCCGAGGAGGTGCCCGACCTCGAGGACGTCGCGCGGGTCACCGGCCGTGGCGTGCTCGAGTCGCCGGCGACACCGTTCCTCGGCCTCCACGCGGCGGTGACCCTGCTCGCGCTCGGTGACCTCGACGGCCTGCAGCGCCTCGGCCACCGGTGCGGCAGCCACCCGCACCCGGCGCAGCGCGAGGTCGTGGCCCCGCTCGTCGACGCCCTCTGCGCGCTCGGCGCCGGCCGCGCGTCCGAGGCCGCCGACCGGCTGGCGGACCTCGCGCCCGTCGTCTGGCGGCTCGGCGGCTCCGACGCGCAGCGGGAGATCGTCGAGGAGATCCGGATCGCCGCCCTGCTCCGCGCCGGGCGGTACGACGACGCCCGGATGGTCCTCGACCGCCGCCTCGACCGCCGTCCCTCCGCCCGCGACGAGCGGTGGCGGGCGACGGCGGTCAGGCCTTGAGGATCTTGTCGCCCTTCACCTCGATGTCGACCGTGGCGAGCGGCTGGCTGGCCGGCCCCTGGGTGACCTGACCGGTGGCGTAGTCGAACTCGCTGCCGTGGTTGTCGCAGTGGATGACGCCGTTCTCGACCTCACCCACCAGCAACCCCTGGTGCGTGCAGATCGCGGTGAAGGCCTTGAAGTCGCCCTCGGTGGGCTGGGTGACGACGACCTTCGCGTCGACGAGCACCACGCCTCCACCGACCGGCACCTGGTCCGTCGTGGTCAGCACGGTGCCCGCGGCGACCTCCTTGTCGGAGCCGCCCTCTCCCCCGGCGCAGCCGGCGAGCGCCACCGCGACGCCGAGGGCGCCGAGTCCCTGGAAGACGATCCGGCGACTGGCCCGGACGTCGGCCACTCGGTCGACGGTCATCCGACGGTGATCTCTCCGCCGGCGACGGAGATGTCGACCGTGCCGAGCGGTGCGGTGGCCTCGCTGTCGGACGTCGGCGCACCGGTGTCGATGGCGAAGTGGCTGCCGTGGCACGGGCAGATGATGAAACCGTCGGACACCGACGTGACCAGGCACCCCTGGTGGGTGCAGGTGGCCGAGAACGCCTTGAAGTCGCCCTTGGTCGGCTGGGTGATGACCGTCTCGCCGTCGATGATGCCGCCGCCGACGGGAACGTCGGCGGTCGAGATGCCTCCGCCTCCTGGTGCGGACGACGACCCGCCCGGGTCGGCGCCCTGGGACGTGCTGGCCGGCGCCGGCGCGGACGACGCCGGCGTGGTGCTCCTGGCCTCGGAGGCCGAGGAGTCCGAGCCGTCGTCACCGCAGGCGGCGAGCAGCGGCACGCCGATCCCGGCGGTGGCGGCTCCCGAGAGCACACGTCTCCTGCCGATGGCAGATCTGTTGACCGTCATGACCCCACTAACGGACGCAGCGGACCGATGGTTCAGACCGGCCCGGGATTCTAAGAGGACTCACAGGTTGGCTCAGCGCTTGGCGGTCGTCGCCTTCTTCGCGCGCGACGTCGCCGCCGAGGCGCGCCTGCGCTTCGGCTGAGCAGCGGCGCGCCCCTCGAGCAGCGGCTTGAGGAACTCGCCGGTGAAGCTGCCGGGCGTCGCCGCGATCTGCTCGGGCGTGCCCTCGGCCACGACCGTGCCGCCGCGGGACCCACCCTCCGGACCCATGTCGACGATCCAGTCGGCGGTCTTGATGACGTCGAGGTTGTGCTCGATCACCAGCACCGAGTTGCCCTTGTCGACCAGCGAGGACAGCACGCCGAGCAGCTTGCGGATGTCCTCGAAGTGCAGGCCGGTGGTGGGCTCGTCGAGGACGTAGACGGTGCGCCCGGTCGACCGCTTCTGCAGCTCGGTCGAGAGCTTCACCCGCTGTGCCTCACCGCCGGACAGCGTCGTTGCCGGCTGGCCCAGCCGCACGTAGCCCAGGCCGACCTCGACCAGCGTCTTCATGTGCCGGGCGATGGCCGGGACGGCCCCGAAGAACTCCAGCGCCTCCTCGATCGGCATGTCGAGGACCTCGGCGATGGTCTTGCCCTTGTAGTGGACCTCGAGCGTCTCCCGGTTGTAGCGGGCGCCGTGGCAGACCTCGCACGGCACGTAGACGTCGGGCAGGAAGTTCATCTCGATCTTGATCGTGCCGTCGCCGGCGCACGCCTCGCAGCGACCGCCCTTGACGTTGAAGGAGAAGCGACCCTGCTGGTAGCCCCGGATCTTCGCCTCGGGCGTGGACGCGAAGAGCTTGCGGATGTGGTCGAACACCCCGGTGTAGGTCGCCGGGTTGGACCGCGGGGTGCGGCCGATCGGGCCCTGGTCGACGTGGATGACCTTGTCGACGTTGTCGATGCCGGTGATCTTCTGGTGCCGCCCGGGGATCGAGCGCGCGCGGTGCAGCTCCTTGGCCAGCGAGGTGTAGAGGATGTCGTTGACCAGGGTCGACTTGCCGGACCCGGACACGCCCGTGACCGCGACGAAGAGGCCGAGCGGGAAGCTCACGTCGATGTTCTGCAGGTTGTGCTCGCGCGCACCGTGCACCTTCAGCTCGCGGCCGACGGTGCGCGGGCGTCGTACGGCGGGCACGCCGATCTCACGACGGCCGGAGAGGTACTCCCCCGTCATCGAGTCGGGGTGCTCCAGCAGCGCCTTGACCGGCCCCGAGTGGACGACCTGGCCGCCGTGCTCGCCGGCGCCCGGACCGATGTCGACGACCCAGTCGGCGACCTTGATCGTGTCCTCGTCGTGCTCGACGACGATCAGGGTGTTGCCCAGCTCCTTGAGCCGGACCAGGGTCTCGATCAGCCGCTGGTTGTCGCGCTGGTGGAGGCCGATCGACGGCTCGTCGAGCACGTAGAGCACGCCGACGAGACCCGCGCCGATCTGCGTGGCGAGCCGGATCCGCTGCGCCTCGCCGCCGGACAGCGAGCCGGACGGCCGGTCGAGGGTGAGGTAGTCCAGGCCCACGTCGAGCAGGAACTGCAGCCGTTCCTGGATCTCCTTGAGCACCCGCTCGCCGATCTGGCGCTCGCGCGTGGAGAGGTCGAGGTTGCGCAGGTAGTCGGCCGCCTCGTTGATCGGCAGCGCGCAGACCTCCGCGATGTTGAGGCCGTCGCGCCCTCCGTCCGTCGCCGTCTTCGCGCCGAGGGTGACGGCCATCGAGACCGGCTTGAGCCGCGACCCGGCACAGACCGGACAGGGCACCTCGCGCATGAAGCCCTCGAACCGCTCGCGGCTCACGTCGCTCTCGGCCTCGCGGTGGCGGCGCTCGACGTAGGAGCGGACGCCCTCGAAGTCGGCGTAGTAGGACCGCTGCCGTCCGTAGCGGTTGCGGGTGACGACGTGGACCTTCGTCGGATGTCCGTCGAGGATCGCCTTGCGGGCCTTGGCCGAGAGCTTCTCCCACGGCGTGTCCATGTCGAAGCCGAGCTCCTCGCCCAGCGCCTGGACGAGCTTGCCGAAGTAGTCGGCGACGTGCGCGTGGCTCCAGGGCTGCAGCGCGCCCTCGGCGAGGGTCGCGGTCTCGTCGGGCACGACGAGCTCGGGGTCGACCTCCATCCGGGTGCCGAGGCCGGTGCAGGTCGGGCAGGCGCCGAACGGGCTGTTGAACGAGAACGACCGCGGCTCGAGCTCGTCGGTGTCGATCGGGTGCTCGTTGGGGCACGCCATCTTCTCGCTGAACCGCATCTCGCGGCCCGCGTCCTTCTCGGGGAGATCGACGAAGTCGAGCACCACCAGGCCGCTCGCGAGGCCCAGCGCCGTCTCGACGGAGTCGGTCAGCCGGCGCTTGGCCGAGGCCTTGACCGCGAGCCGGTCGACGACCACCTCGATCGAGTGCTTGTACTTCTTGTCGAGCGTGGGCGGCTCCGCGAGGTCGTAGGTCGTGCCGTCGACGCGCGCGCGGCTGAAGCCCTGCGTCTGCAGCTGGCGGAACAGGTCGACGAACTCGCCCTTGCGACCACGCACGACAGGTGCGAGGACCTGGAACCGGCGACCCTCCTCGAGCGCGAGCACCCGGTCGACGATCTGCTGCGGGGTCTGCCGCTCGATCGGCGCACCGCAGGTCGGGCAGTGCGGCCGGCCGGCGCGGGCGTAGAGCAGACGGAGGTAGTCGTATACCTCGGTGATCGTGCCGACCGTGGAGCGCGGGTTCTTCGACGTGGACTTCTGGTCGATCGACACCGCCGGCGAGAGGCCCTCGATGAAGTCGACGTCGGGCTTGTCCATCTGGCCGAGGAACTGCCGGGCGTACGCCGACAGCGACTCGACGTAGCGACGCTGGCCCTCCGCGAAGATCGTGTCGAAGGCCAGGCTCGACTTGCCGGAGCCCGAGAGGCCGGTGAACACGATGAGCGCGTCGCGCGGGAGATCGAGCGACACGTCCTTGAGGTTGTGCTCACGAGCACCGCGGATGATGAGCTGGTCCGCCACTGACGATCCGTTTCCTGAGCCGGGACGAGCCCGTCGGGGCTCTTCGAACAAGTGTTCGCCATAGTACGACGGCAGGGCAACCCGCCGGCGCGCCGCACCACGACATCGGCACGATCTCACGCCCCACCGACAACGGCCCTGTCGAGGGACGATGATGGGGCCCGTGACGGACCTCATCTCGGCCGCGACGGAGCGGCTCCTGACCACCGTGCACGGTCTCGCCGACGGCGACTGGGCGGCCCCCAGCACCTGCCTGGGCTGGTCGCGCGCCCACGTGCTCGCCCACCTCGCCCTCAACGCGGAGGCCCTCGCCGGCGTCGCTCGCGGCCTGGCCGCCGGCGAGCAGCCCAACATGTATCCCTCTGACACCGTCCGGGACGCCGACATCGAGCAACTCGCGCAGCAGCAGCCGGCCGTCGTACGCGAGCGGTTGCAGGTGTCGACGGTGGCGTTCGCCGACGCACTGCCGCGGCTGGCCGCGGCCGCCCCGGGTGCCACCTTCGAGCGCACGCCCGGCGGCGCGGTGATGGCCGGGGCGCTGGTCCCCCTGTTGCGGCTCCGGGAGGTGGAGATCCACCACGCCGACCTCGACGCCGGCTACGGGTACGACGACTGGCCGGCGGCGACCGCGATCGCCTTCGCCGACCTCGACTCCCGGCGGTACGCCGGCGCGCCGTTCGCCGCGGTCGCGACGGACCTCGGCCTGCACTGGTCCTTCGGCAGCGTCGAGCCCGGCTCGCCCGTGCTGAGCGGGCCGGCGGCGGGCATCGCCTGGCTCGCCACCGGTCGCGACCCCGGCGCTACCGTGACCAGCTCCACCGGCACACTGCCCACCCTGGAGGGACGATGACCAGCCACACCGACTACAACGGCCGCGTGAAGGTGGGCGGCGGGCCCCAGGTCCGCGAGCTCGCCCACCTGACGATCACCAAGGTGGCGGTCGACGAGCAGATGTCCAACAACGCCTACCTGCTGCGCTGCAGCGACACCGGCGACCAGGTGCTCATCGACGCCGCCGCCGAGCCGGACACCCTGCTCCCCCTCGTCGGCGACGGCGGCCTCGCCTCCGTCGTCACCACCCACCAGCACTGGGACCACCACCGCGCACTCGCCGACGTCGTCGCGGCGACGGGGGCCGAGGTCGTCGCGGGCGGACCCGACGCCGACGCGATCACCGAGCAGACCGGCGTCGAGGTCGGCCGTCGGGTCGGTGACGGTGACACCGTGGCGGTGGGGAGCTGCCGGCTCGAGGTCATCCGGGTCACCGGCCACACGCCGGGCTCGATCTGCCTGCTCTACCGGGACCCCGAGGGCCACGGCCACCTCTTCACGGGCGACTCGCTCTTCCCGGGCGGCGTCGGCAACACGTTCGGCGACAGCGCCGCGTTCGCCACCCTCGTCGACGACGTCGAGACCAAGCTCTTCGGAGCGCTGCCCGACGACACCTGGTTCTACCCCGGTCACGGCGACGACTCCACGCTCGGCGCCGAGCGGCCGCACCTGGCCGAGTGGCGCGAGCGCGGCTGGTGAGCCGGCCCGAGGAGCACGGCAGCGGCCTCTTCGTCCCCGACGAGCGGTGGAGCCCGCTCTCGGTCCTCCTCCGGGGCGTCCTGACGACCCTGACCGGACTGGCGATCGCCTGGTGGCTGCGCCCCGGTCCCGACGACGGCGCCGGGAAGGCGATGCTGACCTACGCCGGGCTCGGCCTGGCCCTGATCGGCGTGGCGATGGTCGGCTACGGCGTGTGGCGGGTGGTCGAGGTGCTGACCGGCCGCGAGCGCTGACCGCGGCCGGCTACCAGGAGATCTCGCCGCAGGCGCTCGCGTCCGACTCGACCTGGAGCGTGGCGTGCTCGACGCCGTACTCCTCGCGCAGGGCGGCCCGCGCGCCGCTGAGGACCGTGCCGGCGTCGGCGCCCTGGACCGCGACGAGGTGTGCCGTCGCGACGTTCATCCCCGAGGTCAGCGTCCACAGGTGCAGGTCGTGCACCTCAGCGACGCCGGCCACGGCGGTCAGCACGGTCTCCACGTCTGCGGGGTCCATCCCCGCCGGCGCGTGCTGCCCCAGGACGGCGAGCACCTCCCGGCCCAGCATCAGGGCACGTACGACGACGAAGAGCCCGATCGCGAGCGCGATCGCGGTGTCCCACCCGGCGCTGCCGGTGGTGGCCACGAGCACGCCGGCGGCGATCACGCCGACGGAGCCGACCGTGTCGGCGACCACCTCGAGGTACGCGCCCTTGACGTTGAGGCTCTCGCCCGCGCCACCGCGCAGGAGGGCGAGCGCGACCAGGTTCACCAGCAGGCCGATCGCTCCCACGACCACCACGGCACCGGTGTCGAGCGTGACGGTCTCGCCGATGCGCCGTACGCCCTCGATCGCGACGTAGACGCCAGCGGCGAGCATGAGCAGGACCGTCAGCCCCGAGGCGAAGACCTCGGCGCGGTAGGAGCCGAACGTCTTCCGGCCGGTGCGGTCGGGCATCGTCGCGATCCGGGTCGCGGCCAGGGCGGCGCCGAGCGCGACGACGTCGGCGGCCATGTGCCCGGCGTCCGAGAGCAGGGCCAGCGAGCCGGACCAGAGGCCGACCCCGAGCTCCACGCCGAAGTACGCCGCCACCAGCCCGAACGCGACCGCCAGCCGCCACCGGTGCCGTCCCCCGGCGTGGCCGTGCCCGTGCCCATGACCGACGCCCATGGCGGCGATCGTAGTGCCGCACCGGCCCTCCGGCCGGGGTGATGGTCGCCACGTGGCGGACCCGTCGCAGATAACCCGTACGCGCTGTAGCGTGTACTTTCTGCGCCGGGCGCAGACGACGGCGAGGTTCCTTGACCGGGCGAACCGCTGACCCCTACGTTGCGAATCGTTGACGACGAATGAGCGGGACGTGACCGTGGGGTGACGCGATCTCGTGGCGCGGACCTCGTGGCCACACGAGTGAACGGAGCGTTGTCGATGACCACCGCAGCCCAGGCCACCCCGCCAGCAGGTGGTGCGGCCACCAACGAGATCCTCATCGCCGCCGCGATCGCCGGCGTCGTCATCCTCTTCTTCGGCTGGGTGATCCTCAGCGAGCGCGCGGACCGGCCGACGTTCGTCAGCCGGCTCGCCGACTGGGCGGCCGACCTGGTGAAGCTGCCGCGCTGGGTGGCCCTCCCGGCCGCGCTCGGGCTGGTCTCCGTGCTCGCCGCGGGCTGGGGCGTGTGGTGGGACGTGCCGATCCACATGCAGCGTGGCCGCGACTCCGGTCCGCTGGCCAACCCGAGCCACTACCCGATCTTCCTCGGCATCCTCGGCTTCACCCACGCGGGCCTGCTGAGCATGGGCCTCGCCCGCGACCCGCTCCCGCGCCACACGATCAAGCTGTCGAGGAGATGGCGGGTGCCGCTGGGCTCCGCGATCATCACCGGTGCCGGACTGATCGCGCTCGTCGGCTTCCCCGCCGACGACATGTGGCACCGGTTCTTCGGACAGGACGTCACCGAGTGGGGCCCGACCCACGTCATGATGATCGGCGGCGCCGTCACCTTCGTGATCGGCATCCCGCTGCTGCTGGCCGAGGCCGCGCAGGTCAGTGCCCCGCGGACGTCCGGCGTCATCGGGCGCTTCCTGGGCGCCCTCGCCATCACGGTGTGCGGCATCCCGTTCGCGTTCCTGATGGAGTTCGACCTCGGCGTGCCGCAGTTCCCTGCCGTCACCCAGTTCATCATCTTCGGCTTCCTGGCCGCGTGGATCGGCTGCGCCGTACGCCTGTGGCTCGGACCGGGCGGCGCACTCCTCACCGCCGCTGCGTTCTGGGTCGCGCACGGCTTCCTCTGGTTCAGCATCTGGCTGCTGCCCGACGTCCTCACGGCCCGCTTCCTGCTGCTCTGGCCCTCGGCGATCCTCATCGAGCTGGTCGCCCTGGTCCTCCAGCCGAGGAAGAAGGACCGCACGGTCCCGTTCGTCGTCGTGTCCGGCCTGCTGGTCGGCTCGCTGGGGATGTACGGCGAGTGGCTGTGGTCGAAGTTCTTCATGCCGCTCCCGCAGCCGTTCAACGCGGACGCGCTGCCGTTCCTCCTCGGCGTCGCGACGGTCGCCGCCGTCGGCGGTGGCCTGATGGCCGCCTGGATGGTCAGCCGGCTCCGCCTCACGGGCAGCAGCACGCCGCCCCCGCCCGGCCCGCTCCCGCGGCGCTACCTCGGTCTGGTGGGCCTGGTGATCTTCGTCGGCCTGATGGGCGCGTTCGGCGTACCCAAGGCACCCGATGCGTACGACGCCACGCTGACCTTCTCCGACGTGACCGGCGGCGCTGCCGCCTGCCCCGGCACCGACGACCTCTGCGAGGCCCGGGTGACCGTCACGTTCCAGGGCGAGGACCCCGTGCCCGACGCCGTCTGGTTCTACGCACTGGCCTGGCAGGGCAACCCGAAGGGCACGACCGGAGAGGTGCCGCGCGACCCCTCGGCCGACGTGCCGGGCATCGTGCGCACCGAGATGGTCGCCACCGGCAACCCCGGCGAGTACCGCACCAAGGACCCGATCCCGCTCTACGGCCCGTGGAAGACCCTCATCCGGCTGCACACGCTGCCGAGCACGATGATCTCCTTCCCGGTCTATGCGCCCGACGACCCCGCCATCAAGGGCGAGCAGGGCCGCGTCGTGAAGGTCGAGAACGGCCAGACGGTCACGACGGTGCTCGAGAGCAAGTTCCTGCAGCGGGAGAAGAAGGACGACGTCCCGGCCTGGGGCTGGACCGCGGGCTACGCCCTGGTGCTCCTCGCGTGGATCGGCCTGCTCCTCTTCTACGGCTGGTGCTACAACCGCGCCTCGCAGCCCGAGGCACCGACGACCGCACGGATCAAGGAGACAGTGTGAGCGGGCAGACCCCTTCCCTCGGCGACCAGGTCGTCCTGATCACCGGCGGTGCCCGCGGCATCGGCGCCGAGACCGCCAAGGCCCTGGCCGCCCGTGGCGCCCGGCTGGTCCTCACGGACCTCGACCGTGCTGCCCTCGACGCGACCGCGGCCGAGATCGGTGAGGACCGGTGCCACGCAGTGGTCGCCGACGTGTGCGACCTGCCTTCCATGGAGGGCGCCGTCCAGACGGCCCTGGCCCGGTTCGGCCGGCTCGACGCGGCCGTCGCCAATGCCGGCATCGCCTCCTACGGGTCGGTGATGTACACCGACCCGGCCGCCTTCAAACGGGTGCTCGACATCAACGTGCTCGGGGTCTTCCACACCGCCCGGGCAGCGCTGCCCGCCCTCGTCGAGAGCCAGGGCTACTTCCTCGTGGTCTCCTCGCTGGCCGCCTTCGCGGCGGCGCCGGGCCTCGCGGCCTACAACGCGAGCAAGGCGGGAGCGGAGCACTTCGCCAACGCGCTGCGGCTCGAGATGCACCACCAGGGCGTGAAGGTCGGCTGCGCCCACATGTCGTGGATCGACACCCCGCTCGTGCAGGACGCCAAGAAGGACCTCGGGTCGTTCAACGAGCTGCTCGGCAAGCTGCCCTACCCCCTCGGGAGGACCACCTCGGTCGACGCCTGCGTCAAGGCGTTCGTGAAGGGCATCGAGAAGCGGCAGCGCCACGTCTACTGCCCCGGCTGGGTGCGGGGCATCGGCCTCAACCGCAACGTCGTCAACTCCGCCGCCGGCAGCCGCGCGGTCCTCCCGCACGTCCCCGACATCCTGCCGCGCATGGACGCCGAGGTGGCCGCGCTCGGTCGCTCGACGAGCGCGCGCAACATCGCCAACGAGCACGACCCGGCCGCCGCCGTCGACCCGCAGGAGTGAGCATGAGCACCGACCACCTCGACGTCCTCATCGTCGGCGCGGGCCTCTCCGGCATCGACGCGGCCGTGCACATCGGCAAGGCCTTCCCCGACAAGAGCTACGCGCTGCTGGAGCAGCGCGGCGAGCTCGGCGGCACCTGGAGCCTCTTCAAATACCCCGGCATCCGGTCCGACTCCGACATGTACACCCTCGGGTTCGGCTTCCGGCCGTGGGACGGCAAGCACGCGATCGCCGACGGTCCCGACATCCTGCGCTACCTCCGCGACACCGCCGAGGAGTACGGCGTCGACCAGCGCATCCGCTACCACCGGAAGGCCACCACCTACGAGTGGTCGTCCGACGACCAGCGCTGGACCGTCACGGTGGACGACACGGAGACCGGCGCGACCGAGACGCTCACGTGCGACTTCCTGTTCAGCACCAGCGGGTACTACAACTACGACGCCGGCTACACGCCCGACTGGCCCGGCTTCGCCGACTTCCAGGGCACGGTCGTGCACCCGCAGCACTGGCCCGAGGACCTCGACTACGAGGGCAAGCGCGTCGTGGTCATCGGGTCCGGGGCGACCGCCGTCACCCTGATCCCGTCGATGGCCGAGAAGGCCGGCCACATCACGATGCTCCAGCGCACCCCGACCTACATCGTCAGCCAGCCGAAGATCGACCCCATCGCCGAGACGATCAAGAAGATCGCCCCGAAGAAGCAGCGCGCCAAGCTCATCCACGCCCGCTACGCGGCGATCACCATCGGCTTCTACGAGTTCTGCCGGCGCAACCCGACGGCCGCGAAGATCCTCCTCAAGCGCTGGGCCAAGATGCACCTGCCGAAGGACTTCGACTACGACACGCACCTGACGCCGCCGTACGCGCCCTGGGACCAGCGCCTCTGCGTCGTCCCGAACGCCGATCTCTTCCGCGCGATCCACAGCCACAAGGTCGACGTGGTGACCGACCACATCGAGGAGTTCACCCCGACCGGGATCCGGCTGAAGTCGGGCGAGGAGCTCGAGGCCGACGTGGTGGTCACGGCCACCGGCCTCGACGTGGTGGCCATGGGCGGCGCCGACTTCGTGGTGGACGGCGAGAAGGTCGACCTCGGCGAGAAGTTCACCTACAAGGCGCTGATGCTCAGCGACGTGCCCAACTTCGCGTTCATCATCGGCTACTCCAACGCGTCCTGGACCCTGAAGGCAGACCTCGTGTGCGAGTACGTCGTCCGGGTGCTCAGGCACATGGACAAGCACGGCCGAAGGGTCGTCGTGCCGCGGATCGCCGAGGGCATGCACCCGGAGCCGGTGCTCGACCTCACGTCGGGCTACATCCAGCGCGCCGCCGGGAAGCTGCCCTCGGCCGGCGACCGGGACCCGTGGCGGCTCAAGCAGAACTGGTACTTCGACAAGAAGTTCCTGCGCTCGAGCAAGGTCGACGACGGGGTCGTGGAGTTCAGCTGACGCCGAGACCGCGCAGCACCTCGATCGCGTCGTCGAGACGCTGCCTGTCCTCGGAGCCGAGCGCCTCGATCCGGCGACGGAGGGCCTCGACCCGCGCAGCCCGACCCTCCTCCACGAGGCTCCGGCCCGCGGCCGTCAGGTCGACGAGCTGGGCCCGGCCGTCGGCGGGGTCGGGGCTGCGCTCGGTCAGGCCATCCTCGCAGAGCCGGTCCACGATCCGGGTCATCGACGCCGCGGAGACGCCCTCGACCTCGGCGAGCACGGTCGCGCGGAGAGGGCCGCTGCGGGCGAGCGTGAACAGCGCCGAGAGGCCGCCGGCCGCCACGCTCCCGGCCGGGGCGTCCCTGCGCAGCCCGCGGACGAGACGGACGAGCGCGACGTAGAGGTCGGTCGCGTGGTCGCCCATCACCCCTCCTCGGGCAGCGCCGCGTTGGTCGCCGCCTCGCCGATCACGGGCTCGTCGACGTGGACGTACTTGCCGCCCGCGAACCACGACGCGACGGCAGCGAGCACGCACATGACGGCGGCCGCGGCGAAGACGACGACCAGGCCGTGGTGGAAGGGGTCGGACATCAGCTGCGGGAAGAAGTGCTGGTCGGTCAGCTTGGCGTAGCGCGGGTCGGAGTCGCCCAGCGTGATCCCGACCGGGACCCCGAGCCTGTCGATCTGGCCGAGGATCGTGGCGATCGGGTTGAAGCCGAGGAAGGACGCGAAGAGCGACGCGACCGGCGGCAGCTGGCCGGCGGCATCGGCCGCCTGCGGCGTGACGCCGTGGTCCTGCAGGCCGCCGGTGAGCGTGCTGGGGAGCCGCGCGGCGAGGCCGGCGATCATCAGCGAGAAGAACACGCCGATCGAGAGCGAGGAGCCGGCGTTGAAGAAGGTGCCGCGCATGCCCGACGCCGCGCCGCGCTGGTGCGCCGGGACGGAGTTCATGATCGCGGAGGCGTTGGGGGCGGCGAACAGCCCGGAGGCGAGTCCGTTGACCAGCAGGATCACGGCGAAGAGCCAGTAGGGGAAGTCGACGGGGATCAGCAGGAACCCCACGAACGTCGCGCCCACGAGCAGGCACCCGGCCGTCGCGAAGATGCGCGCGCCGAAGCGGTCGGACAGCACGCCGGAGATCGGGCCCGCGATGAGGAAGCCGACCGTCAGCGGCAGCATGTAGATGCCGGCCCACAGCGGCGTCGACTCGTAGGAGTAGCCGTGGATCGGCAGCCAGATCCCCTGCAGCCAGATGATCAGCATGAACTGCATGCCACCGCGCGCCACGGACGCGAGCAGCGAGGCCAGGTTGCCGGCCCAGAACGGCCTGATCCGGAAGAGGCTCATGGCGAACATCGGGTCCGTGACGCGGGTCTCGATCCAGCAGAACAGGCCCAGCACGGCCGAGCCGCCGATCAGCCCGAGCAGGACCCAGGGACTCGTCCACCCCATCGTGCTGTCGCCGTACGGCTGGATGCCGTAGGTGATCGCCACCAGGATCGAGGTGAGGCCGACGGCGAAGGTCAGGTTGCCCCACGGGTCGAGACCGCCCGGCCGCCGCTCCCCCGTCTCGTGCAGCGACAGGTAGGACCAGACGGTGCCGACGATCCCGATCGGCACCGACACCCAGAAGACCAGGCGCCAGTCGATCTCGGAGAGCACGCCGCCGATCACCAGGCCCAGGAACGAGCCCGCCACGGCCGCGACGTTGTTGATGCCGAGCGCCATCCCGCGCTTCTCCGCCGGGAACGCGTCGGTGAGGATCGCGGTCGAGTTGGCGAACAGCATCGACCCGCCCACGCCCTGGACCATCCGGCCGATGATCAACCACAGCGCCCCGGCATCCCCCTGGAAGGGATCGAGCGACAGCGCGACGGAGGCGATCGTGAAGATGACGAAGCCCAGGTTGTAGATCTTGACGCGCCCGAAGATGTCGCCGAGCCGGCCGAGCACGACGACCAGGACCGCGGAGACCACGAGGAACCCCATGATCATCCACAGCAGGTAGGTGACGTTGCCCTCGCCGAGCGGGTCGACGTGGATGCCCTTGAAGATCGCCGGCAGCGAGATCAGCACGATCGAGGAGTTGATCGTGCTGATCAGGATGCCGAGGGTCGTGTTCGACAGCGCCACCCACCGGTAGCGGGGGCTGTCGGCCGAGGTGCGCTTGCGGGACGGCGGAAGGGTCTCGGCGGTCACGTCGTCAAACTACTTCACATCGACTAAGCACTTCTCGGCGTCTCGACCCGGGACTTCAGTCCCGGTTCGGGGGCCGATGTAACGCCGGACCTGTCTCGCGACAGGTAGGGGTGGAAAGTAGAAGCAGTGGGCCCCGACCGCACGGTCGTGGCCGCCCGAACACCTGGGGAGCAACCATGAAGCTGACCGTCCGCGCACTCGGCATCGTCGCCGCAGCCGCCCTCTCGGTCCCCGCCGTCTCGATGACGGCGCACGCCGACGACACCGACCCGGCCCCGGCCCCCTGCGCCACGCAGCAGGCACAGGTCGACGACGCGACCGCCGCGCTGGCTCGGGTCCAGGCCGTCTTCGCGCGCCAGAAGGCGCACGTCCGGCACGCCCGCGCCGACCTCCGTCACGCCGACAACCGGGCGGAGCGCCGTGCGGCCCGGGCCGAGCTGGCCCAGGCCAAGGCGAAGAAGGAGCACGTCGCCAAGGAGAAGACCGCTCAGCAGGTGCGCCTCGCGAAGGCGACCGAGCGGCTCGACGCCTGCATGGCCGCCCAGGGCTCCTGAGCCCCTAGGAGTACGTGACGCGGACGGTGTCCGTCGCGGGCAGCGACTGGCAGCCCAGGCGGATACCGTCCGCGAGGTCCTCGCTGTCGAGGACGTCGTTGTGCACCATCTGCACCTCGCCCTCGAGCAACCGGATCGCGCAGGCCGAGCACTCCCCCTCCCGGCAGGAGTACGGCGCCTTGACGCCCTTGCTCTCGAGGAAGTCCAGCAGCTTCACCTTCGGGTCCCAGTCGTCGAAGGTGTGGTCCTCGCCGTCGAGCTCGACCTCGAGCTTCACCGGGCCGGCGACCGCCGGCTCCGGGGTCTCGTCCGCGGTCGGGCCCTCGTCGTCCGACTCGGCCGCGGCGATCTCGCTCTCGGCGAGCTCCAGCTCCGCGATGTCGCCGAACGGGTTGCCGCCCAGGGAGACGAACTTCTCCTGGTGGCGTCGCTGGCGCGGGAACTCCAGCTCGCGCAGCACCGTCGTGACCATCTTCATGTAGGGCGCGGGCCCGCACACGAACGCGTCGTAGTCCACGTAGGGCTCGACGAACGCCTTGATCTGCTCGGGGCTCGGGAGTCCCTGCACCGACTCGAGCCAGTGCACCACCTGGAGCCGGTCGGGGTGTTCGGCGGAGAGCCGGGTGAGCTCCTCGGCGAAGATGACCGACCTCTCGTCGCGGTTGGCGTAGAACAGCACGATCCGGCCCGTGCCCTCCTCGAGGGCGGTGCGCGTGATCGACATGATCGGCGTGACGCCGCTGCCGCCGGCGAAGAGCAGCAGGTCGGCGTCGAGCGAGGCCGGCGTGAAGATGCCCGAGGGCGGCAGCACCCGCAGGGTGTCGCCGACCTCGAGGTTCTCGCAGATCCAGTTGGACGCGTAGCCCTCGGCCGTGCGCTTGACCGTCACCGTCAGCGGTCCGCCGTCGTGCGGGCTGCTCGAGAGCGAGTAGCACCGCGCGGCGATGCCGGTCTGGTCGCTGGGCACCGCGACGGTCAGGAACTGGCCGGGCTTGTAGACGAACTTCTCAGGGGCGTCGGCAGGCACTTCGAAGCTGACCGAGCGGGCGTCGGCGGTCTCGTCGACGACGTCGACCACGGTCAGCAGGAAGGACTCGATGTCCACGCAGAACTCTTTCTAGTAGCCGTCTTCGGCCCCGACCGGGATCTCTCCCGATCGGACGGCGGCGTCGATGCTAGCCGTCATGCGGGGGCAGGCCTGGTGGCTGTCCCGACCATCGGTTCGTGTCCTACGACACAGCTCGGGACATGCCTTGCGGGCCTCGGCGCTCCACTGGATCGACGTGTGGTGCTCGCTGTTCTTCTTCGCCCGCACCCGCGCCAGGCAGTCGAGGCACTCCACCTCAACCATCCGCGCGCTGGTGTAGAGCCGTTGCTCCTCCAGCGTCGCGGGGTCCCGGGGGACGAAGGAGGCCATCAGTGGCTCACGGGCGCCTGTGCCGGGTCCTCGGCCGACTCCTCGGCCGACTCCCCCGCCGCGCGCTTGGCCAGGTTCTCGGCCACCTCGGCGTGCCAGAACTCGTTGGCCTTGGTGGTGTCGACCTCGAACTCGAAGCGGTCGGTCATCTCCGGCTTGATGTCGGCGACGTCGGTGTAGAACTGCTCGTACCAGCGGCGCAGCTGGTAGACCGGCCCGTCCTCCTCGCAGAGGAGGGGGTTCTGCACGGCGACCTTGTTCTCCCAGATGTGCACGTCCTGGAGGAACCCGTCGCCGAACGACTCGGTGTAGCGCTGCGCGATGTAGTCGACGGTCTTGTCGTCGAGGCCCTCGGGCTTCTGGACGGCGATGCCGTACTGCAGCGTGAACGAGTCCGGCCCCGTCGGGATGTGGCAGTTGATGAGGACGACCTCGGTGACGAAGCCCTTGTAGTCGACCGTGAGCCAGTTGATCATGTACGACGGCCCGTAGTAGGTCGCCTCCGACTTCAGCGTCGAGTCCTCCCCGCTGTAGCCGCCCTCCGACTTGTCGGGCCGCCCCTTCGACTCCATGAACTGCGTGGCGGTGTGTCCCTCGAAGATGTTGCGGAAGCTCGTCGGGAACGCGAAGTGCACGTAGTAGAAGTGCGCCATGTCCGCGACGTTGTCGATGAGCTCGCGGCAGTGCGAGCCGTTGATCTCCTTGGTGTGCCAGGACCAGTCGGTGTACTTGTCCGTCATCACGTCGTGCAGCTCGGGCGGGAGGATGTCGCGGTCGGCCGGCGAGCCCTCCGGGTCGTTCCAGATCATCAGCTGGCCGTTGACGATGGCCGTCTCGTAGCGGTGCGTGCGGGCCCGGAGGGGCACCCGCCGCGCGTACGGGATCTCCTTGCACTTGCCGTCGCCACCCCACCGCCAGTCGTGGAAGGGGCAGGCGATGTTGTCGCCCTTGACCTCGCCCTGGGTGAGGTCGCCGCCCATGTGGCGGCAGAAGCCGTCGAGCACGTTGAGCTCGCCCTTGCTGTCCTGCCAGACGACGAGCTTGGTGCCGAAGCCGTGGATGGCGTGCGGCTTGCCGTCGGCGAAGTCGCTGGCCAGCCCCAGGCAGTGCCAGCCGCGAGCGAAGCGGATCGGCGTCGTGCCCTGGTCCAGCATGCGGGTGTCACTCATGTAGAACACGTTACAGTTTTGCGGGTAGTCTGACAACGAAGACCCCGGCTCAACGGGGCTTGATCTACGCCACAGCGTTGGAAATGGGAGGCGTCGTGCACGTCGAGTTGGAGCCGCAGCAGACCGCGCTGCGCGAGGAGCTGCGCGCGTACTTCGCCCAGCTGGTCACGCCCGAGATCAAGGCCGGGCTCTCCGCCGCCACCAACGAGTTCGGCGAGGAGGTCGGCGGCGAGTTCGGTGACGCCAACGTCTACAAGAGCGTGATCCGCCAGATCGGCAAGGACGGCTGGCTGGGCATCGGCTGGCCCAAGGAGTACGGCGGCCAGGACCGCTCGATGATCGAGCAGCTGATCTTCACCGACGTCGCGGCGAACTTCGGCGTGCCGATCCCCTACCTGACCCTCAACACGGTCGGGCCGACGATCATGCGCTTCGGCACCGAGGAGCAGAAGGAGTACTTCCTCCCCAAGATCCTCGCGGGCGAGCTGCACTTCTCGATCGGCTACTCCGAGCCCGGCTCCGGCACCGACCTCGCGTCGCTGCAGACCAAGGCGGTGCTCGACGAGGCGGCCGGCGAGTGGGTGATCAACGGCCAGAAGATGTGGACCTCGCTCATCCAGTACGCGGACTGGATCTGGCTGGCCTGCCGCACCGAGCCCGACCAGTCGCGGCACAAGGGGCTGTCGATGATCCTGGTCCCGGCCGGCGTCGATGGCTTCTCCTACACCCCGGTGCACACCGTCGCCGGGGTCGGCACGTCCGCGACCTACTACCAGGACGTCCGGGTGCCGGCCTCGAACCTGATCAGCGAACGCGGCGGCGGCTGGGCTCTGATGACCAACCAGCTCAACCACGAGCGGGTCGCGCTCACCTCGGCCGCGCCGCTCATCCAGTCCCTGGGGATGGTGAGGGACTGGGCGACGGAGACCGTGGACCCCGACGGTCGGCGGGTGATCGACTCCGAGTGGGTGCAGATCGCCCTGGGCCGGGCCCACGCCCGCGTCGAGGCGCTCTCCCTCATCAACTGGAAGCTCGCCGCCGACGCCGACCACGGCGTCGCCCTCTCCCCCGCGGAGGCCTCCGCGACGAAGGTCTACGGCTCCGAGCTGGCGACCGAGGTGTACCGGTCGCTGATGGAGGTCGTCGGCCCCAACGCCGGTGTCGCCGCGGGCTCCCCCGGCGCGGTGCTCGCCGGCCGGCTCGAGCGGTTCTACCGGTCATCGCTCGTCATGACCTTCGGCGGCGGCACCAACGAGATCCAGCGCGACATCATCGGCTACGTCGGCCTCGGCCTCCCCGCCGCCAAGCGCTAGCCACCCCCCTGGTCGAGCAGCCCGAGAACCGCAAGCCCCCGCTCGTCGAACAGCCCGAGAACCCGCAAGCCCCCGCTACCCCCGCTGGTCGAGTACCCCGAGAACCCGCAAGCCCCCGCTACCCCCGCTGGTCGAGGAGGTCGCGCAGCGACCGTCGCGAGACCCCGCAAGACGAAAGCAGACATCATGGACTTCCTCTTCACCCCCGAGCAGGACGAGGCGGCGGCCCTCACGGCCGAGATCCTCACCGACAAGGCGACCAACGAGCGGATGAAGGCCGTCGAGGCCTCGGGCGACCGCTTCGACCGTGAGCTGTGGGCGACGCTCGGCGACGCGTTCGACTGGACCGAGCTCGACCTGATGGAGCTGGCCCGGGTGCTGGTCGAGGTCGGCCGCAAGGTCGCTCCCGTGCCGCTCGCGGTCCACGCCGCCTGCCTCACCTTCCTGAAGGCTGCCGGCCTGCCGACGGACGCCGCCCTCTACGCGGCTGCCGTCGCCGAGGAGCGGTCCCACCTGCCGGAGTCACCGCAGGTGACCGCCGACGCCGACGGCCGCCTCACCGGCACCAAGACGCTCGTCCGCGCCGGCATGTCCGCCGACGCGCTGCTCGTCACCGCGACCGGCCCCGACGGACCCACCGTCCACCTCGTGGACCCGACGGCCTCGGGCGTCGACCGGCAGGCCCAGCGCACCAGCGACGGCGACGCCGCTGCGCTGATCACCCTCGACCACGCACCCGGGACCCGTGTCGTGATCGAGGGCGGGTCAGGACAGGACTCCCCCGTGCGCCGGCTGCACCAGCTGCTCACGGTGACCGCTGCCGCCGAGCAGCTCGGGGTCACTGAGGGAGCACTGGCGCTGACGTCGTCGTACGCGAAGACGCGCGAGCAGTTCGGGCGACCGATCGGGACCTTCCAGGCGGTCTCCCAGCGGCTCGCGGACGGGTTCATCGACGTCCTCGCCCAGCGGCTCACCCTGTGGCAGGCGGTGTGGCGGCTGCAGGAGGGCCTGCCCGCCGCGACCGAGGTGGCCGTGGCCAAGCTGTGGGCGGCGGACGCCGGCCACAAGCTCGCGCACACGACCGTCCACGTCCACGGCGGGGTCGGCATCGACCTCGACGGCGAGGCGCACCGCTACTTCACGACGGCGAAGCGCTTCGAGTTCCTCTTCGGCAGCAGCACCGACCAGGCGCTCGCGATCGGCAGGTCGTTCGCCACCGCCTGAGCGGGTTCGGGCACCCTTGGGTCCGTGACCGACGCACAGGACCCCGCCGACGGGCTCACCGAGCTCCTCGCCCGCCGCTTCCTCACCACCGATGCGGCGCGGCCGGAGAAGATCGAGCGGTGGCACGGACGGGGTCGTCGTACTGCTCGGGAGAACCTCGCCGACCTCGTGGACCCCGGCTCGTTCGTGGAGTACGGGCGCTTCGTGACCGCTGCCCAGGAGAGCAGGCGCGATCTCGCCGACCTGGTCGTCGAGACCCCGGCCGACGGCATCGTCGGCGGCACGGCCGAGGTCGGCGGGCAGCCCTGCGCAGTGATGTCCTACGACTACCTGGTCCTCGCGGGGACCCAGGGCATGCGCGGGCACCGCAAGACCGACCGGCTGGTCGAGGTCGCGCGCCGGATGCGACTGCCGGCCGTGTTCTTCACGGAGGGCGGCGGCGGGCGCCCGGGTGACACCGACATCCCGCTCGTCTCCGCGCTGGACCTGGACCTCTTCGGCCTCTGGGGAGAGCTGGACGTGCCCAAGATCGCCGTGGTGTCCGGCCGCTGCTTCGCCGGCAACGCCGTGATCGCGGGCTGCGCGGACCTGCGCGTGGCCACCCCCGACGCCAACCTCGGCATGGCGGGCCCGGCCATGATCGCCGGCGGCGGGCTGGGCGACTTCGCACCGGAGGAGATCGGCCCCGTCGCCGAGCAGGCGGCCAACGGCGTGGTCGACGTGGTCGCCGACGACGAGGAGCACGCCGTGGAGGTCGTACGACGACTCCTCGGCCTGCTGCGGGGGCCGGCCGCTCCCGGGGAGGCGCCCGAGGTCGACCTGCGCGACGCGCTCCCGGAGAACGACCGCGAGGCGTTCGACGTGCGGCCCGTCGTCGAGGGCATCGCCGACGAGGACTCGGTGCTCTGGTTGCGCGAGGCGTTCGCGCCGGAGCTCGTCACGGCGCTCGCGCGTGTGGAGGGCAGGCCGGTCGGGTTCGTCGCCAACCAGTCGACGCGGCTGGCCGGGGCGATCACCACGGACGCGTCGGTCAAGGGAGCGGACTTCCTCGAGCTGTGCGAACGGTGGCGCATCCCGGTCGTCTCCCTCGTCGACACCCCCGGCTTCATGGTCGGCCCGGAGGCCGAGCGCACCGGCCTGGTGCGCCAGGCGTCCCGGCTCGTCACCGCGGGCTCGCGACTGTCGGTGCCGCTGGTCGGGGTGGTGCTGCGCCGCGGCTACGGGCTCGGCGCGCAGGCGATGCTGGGCGGCAGCACGCACCGTCCGCTGCTGACGGTCGCCTGGCCCGGGGCCCACCTGGGTCCGATGGGGTTGGAGGGCGCCGTACGTCTGGCGATGGCGAAGGAGCTCGCGGCCCTGCCCGAGGCGGAGCGCGAGCCGGCCGTCGCGGAGCTCACCGCCACCTACCGCGAGCACGCCAAGGCGCTCAACGCCGCGCGGGTCTTCGAGATCGACGACGTGATCGACCCGGCCGAGACCCGGGGTCTCATCGCCGCCACCCTGCGCCGCGCCTGATCGGGCTCGGCCGGCCGACGTACGCTCGCCGCGTGCACCGCGACTCCTTCGTCACCGCCGCGACCACCGCCCACGAGCTGGCCTCCACCCCGGAGGTCCGGGCCGCCTGGGACGACGAGAGCGCCTGTGCGGGCATGACCGTCGGCGGGCTCGCGCACCACCTCGTGCACCAGGCCGTCAACACGGTCCGCCTGCTCGGCATGGAACCGGTCGCCGAGGCGCCGATCCCGCTCCTGGAGCACTATGCCCGCGCCGCGTGGGTGAGCAGCGCTCCGGAGGACGAGGCCAACGTCTCGATCCGCGACGACGCCGACGCCGCCGCCGGCCAGGGCGCCGACCTGGTGCTCTCCCAGTCTGCCGCGGCGCTCGACCGGCTCGCTCCGGCTCTCCGGGACCACCGGGTCCCCGACCAGGTTCGGATCCCCTGGCAGGGGTGGTCGCTCACGACCGGCGACTTCCTGGCGACCCGGGCGATGGAGATCGTCGTCCACTCCGACGACCTGGCAGCCAGCGTCGGCCTCGACACCCCCGAATTCCCCGACGACGTCGTCGCCGAGGTGCTGCGCCTCCTCACCGGGGTGGCCATCCGCCGCCACGGGCAGACCGCCGTGGTCCGCGGGCTCAGCAGGCCCCAGCGGGCGCCGTCGAGCATCAGCGCGTTCTGAGCCACCTGCTGCAGGTCAGGGACACTGCGCCCTCACGACACGCTCGGTCGACGCCGGGTGCCGAGCGAGCTGGAGCGCCGTCCGGATCGGTCGGCGCTCCAGGTTCCCGCCACAGTTGGGGCAGACGCCGCCCAACCGGTCCGTGACGCACGCATCGCAGAACGTGCACTCGTAGGTGCAGATGTTCGCGTCGGTCGCGTGCGGCGGCAGGTCCTTGCCACAACACTCACAGTTCGGCCGGAGCTCCATCACGAGGACGATCCTCGCCGGAGGTCGTCGGTGCCGAAAGGCGGAACAGGGTCAAGGACGGTCGATTTCGCGCCAGGCACCGCGCGCACCGACGTACCCAACTCGGTCGGACGACGATGCCCCCGCGGGCAGCGACACCGGATCCGGAGGTTGGGTACGTCCGGGCGGCGTCCGGCTCGTCGGATGCCCAGCGCGCGGCATGCGTCGACAGCGGTCGGAGAGGCGAGAGCTGCAGCCGCCGGCGGGCGTCGTGACGCACGGCCCGGTCAGGGGCGAAGGAGCCTGCCGACACCGTTGGTGAGCCTGACCGCGTAGAAGCCGGTGTGCACGTCGGTGTACCAGATCTGGCGGTGGGCGATGTCCCAGGCGGGTCGTGACATCGCGTAGGAGCCGGCCTCGGGCGTGACGCCGGCGTGGGGCAGCTCGGGCTTGTTGAAGTAGGCGACCTCGCGCGGGTGCTCGGGATCGCGGATGTCGAAGACGCGGAGTCCCGACAGGATCATCGAGCAGGCAGCCAGACCGGGGTCGTCGCGGCGCGGGACCGAGCAGTAGTGGGCCGCATAGCCCTGGGCGGGCGACACGTTGCCCGGGTCGCGGAAGAGGTCGCCGTCGCGGTGGGACGGCTGGTGCACGGCGAGCCTGATGTCGGAGACGACCTCGGGGTGGCGCGGGTCCTCGACGTCGATGATCCGCGCGGCGCCGACGGGCGCGGTGCGGAAGCGGCCGATCGACTGGAAGGTGAAGAGGTCGATGAACTCGTCGGTCTCGAGCACGTAGTCGTGCCCGTGGACGGTGAACGGCTCGGCCGACTGCGGGATCGACACCTCGGGCCAGGTGATGTCCGACAGCAGGTGGATCTGCGGGTCGTCCTGGTGCGCGTTGACCTCCGAGACGTCGTAGATCCGCATCCCACCGCCGCTCAGGATGCCGCCGGTGCCGGGTGACCCGATGTTGGCGACGTACATCGTCCGGCCGTCGGCGGAGAAGCGGAGGCCGTGGTAGACGAACCCGTTGACGTTGAAGATCTTGGTGGGGTGCCGCGGGTCGGAGATGTCGAGCGCGGTGAGGTTGCCGCCGGCCGCGCCTGCCGCCCAGAACGTCTTCCCGTCCGGCGACAGCCCGCTCTCGTGGCCGAAGGACGCCGAGGGGAAGGTCGACAGCAGCTGCGGGTGCCGGCAGTCGCGCTTGACGCTGTAGACGTCGACGAAGCCAGGCGCGGTGGCGGCGGTGCCCATCACGGCGACCAGGAGGCCGCGGCGCTGGTGGACGAGGAGCGACTCGTGCGGAGCGATCATCGCGGGCGTCATCAGGTTGGCCGTGCGGCGGGGCTTGCGCGGGTCGCTCATGTCGAGCGCCACCACGCCGAGGCCGTCGGCGAGGATCCCGCCGAGGATGTCGTGGGGCGCGATCGGGTCGGAGTCGTAGTAGGCGCAGACCCGGCCCGAGCGGTCGACGTAGCGCAGGGTCTTGAAGCCACCGGACTTGCCGTAGTGCCCGACCTGGCGGGTGTTGCAGAGGTAGCCCCGCGCCGCTCGGCCCGACTCGTAGTCGGCCTTCGGCACGCGGCCCTGGATGTCGGTCTCCGGGCGCGAGCCGGGACCGCACTTCGCCTCCGGCACCGCCCGCGCGGCAGGCGGCTCGTGCTCGTAGGCCTCAGCGGCGAGTGCACCCGCGACGACGGCACCGACCGCGACACCGGTCACCAGCATCCGGCGCCACGGGCTCGGCCGCGCTTGCTCCCCCTGCATCCCCGAAGGCAATCAGATGCCGGCGATGCCGTCCAGCCGCTTCACGGTCGTCTCGAATTCGGCGACCAGGTCGGCCATCACCTCGGCCACCGGGCGCACCTCGTTCATCCGGCCGACGATCTGGCCGACGGGCATCGAGATCACGTCGGGGTCGCCGGAGGCGTTGATCCGGTTGTGCGCGTCGGAGACCAGCAGGTTCTGCAGGGGCATCGGCAGCGGCGCCGGAGCGCCCTCCTCCGCCCAGGCCTCGGTCCACTTGGTCTTGAGCAGGCGGGCCGGCTTGCCCGTGTAGATGCGGGTGCGGACCGTGTCGGAGGAGGACGCTCGCAGGAACGCCGTCTCCCACCCCGTGTTGCTGGCGAGGTTGCGGTACTCCTCGGTGCCGAGCCAGATCGAGCCCGTCCACACGCCGGCGGCGCCGAGCGCGAGCGACGCGGCGATCTGCCGGCCGGAGCCGATGCCCCCGGCGCCGAGCACCGGCACGTCGGGGCCGACGGCGTCGACGATGTCGGGGGTCAGCACCATCGAGGCGATCTCACCCGTGTGGCCGCCCGCCTCGTAGCCCTGGGCGATGATGATGTCCACGCCGTTGGACACGTGCGACACCGCGTGTTTCGGGGCGCCGGCGAGCGCCGCCACCTTGAGGCCGGCCGCCTGGCACTGCTCGATCACGTCGTTGGGCGGCGTGCCGAGCGCGTTGGCGATGAGCACCGGCCGGTGCTGCAGCGCGACGTCGACGTGCGAGCGCGCCATCGAGTGCAGCCAGCCGAGCACGCCCTCGCGGCCCTCGCCCTCCGGCAGGGGCGGGACGCCCAGCTTGAGCAGGGTCTCGTCGACCCACTTCTTGTGGTCGTCGGGGATGTACGTCGACAGGTCGGTCGAGGTGCCCTCGGTCGGGATCTTCATGGGCATGACCACGTCGACGCCGTACGGCTTGCCGTCGGTGTTCGCGTCCATCCAGTCCAGCGTCTTGTCGAGCTCCTCGGCGTCGTTGAACCGCACGCAGCCGAGGACGCCCAGGCCGCCCGCGCGCGACACCGCCGCCGCGACGTGCTCGGACGGGGTGAAGGCGAAGATCGGGTAGTCGATGCCGAAGGCGTCGCAGAGGTGGGTGCGCATCAGGCGTTGGCTCCGTTCGTGGTCCGGCCGTCGGTGGTCTGCGCGGTCCCGGCCTGCTGCGCACTCAGCGCGAGGTCCTTGGCCGCGGGGTACTGCGCCTTGCCGGTGGCGTTGCGTGGGATCTCGTCGACCAGCGTCAGCACGCGCGGCAGCTTGTAGCCGGACAGCTGGGTGCGCAGGAAGGTGCGGAGCTCCTCGAGCTCGACCTTCTGCCCCTCACGAGGTTGTACGACGGCGGCGACCGTCTGGCCGTACTTCTCGTCGGGCAGGCCGACCACCAGCACGTCGTACACCGCCGGGTGACCCTTGATGGCCATCTCGACCTCTTCGGGGAAGACCTTCTCGCCGCCGGTGTTGACGCAGTTGGAGCCGCGTCCCAGCAGGGTGATCCGGTTGCCCTCCTCGATCCGCGCGTAGTCGCCGGGGATCGAGTAGCGCACGCCGTCGATGTCGACGAACGTCTTCGCGGACTTCTCCGGGTCCTTGTAGTAGCCGACCGGGACGTTGCCCGAGCGCGCCGTGCGGCCGACCTTGCCGACGTCCTTCGCGGGGTCGAGCAGCACGTTGTCGTCGCCGATGATCACCGTCGTCGCGGGGATCGACACGACGGGACCGTCGGTCGACAGCGCGCTGGCGTCCTGGAGACCGGTGCCCTGGAAGCCGGTCTCGGAGGAGCCCACGGAGTCGGTGAAGACGGCGTTGGGGAACTTCGCCATCCAGCGCTCCTTGATGGCCTTCGAGAAGATCGCGGCGCTGGAGGCGATCGCGAAGAGCGTCTGCCCGTCGTAGCCGCCCTCCTCGTAGGCCTCGATGAGTGGGCGCGCCATCGCGTCGCCGGTCATGAAGAGCATCTGGACGCCGTACTTGTCGACGATCTCCCAGGTCCGCACGGGGTCGAACTTCGGCTCGAGGATGGTGTTCTGGCCGGCGAACAGGTGCATGAGGAGCGACGCCTGTGCGCCGCCGTGCATCAGCGGGCTCAGCGGCAGGGTCACCAGGCTGTCCTGGAGCGCCTTCTTCGACTGGTCGTACTCCTCGAGCGGCTCGCCGGTCATGAAGTCGATGCCGCCGCCGAGCACGCGCCAGAAGTCCTCGTGGCGCCACATGACGCCCTTCGGGTAGCCCGTGGTGCCGCCGGTGTAGATGATGTGGAGGTCGTCGGGGCTGCGCTCGCCGAAGTCGCGCGCGTCGCTCTGGTCGGCCACCGCGTCGGCGAGCATGACGCCGCCGAACCGCTCGACGTCCGAGGCGTCGTCGACGTCGATGGGGTCCGGTAGCCCGACGAAGGTCTGCAGGAGCTGGTGCTTCGGGGAGACCTCGGCCACCAGGTCGGCGTACACGCGGTCGAACACCAGACCCTTGAGGTCGGCGTTGTCGAAGATGTAGTCGAGCTCGCCGGCAACGTAGCGGTAGTTGACGTTCACGGCCACGGCGCGGACCTTGAGGACCGCCAGCAGCGCGATGACGTGCTCGATGCTGTTCTTGGCGTAGAGGCCGACGTGGTCGCCGGGTCCGATGCCGCGACCGGCCAGGAAGTGGGCGAGCTTGTTGGACTCGGACTCGAGCTCGCCGAAGGTGATCACCCTGTCCCCGACCTGCACGGCGGGCTTCTCGGGGACGGCGTCGACGGCATGCTCGAAGAGGTCAGCGATGTTCAGGGCCACACGTCTCAGACTAGAACACGTTCCAGTTTTTCGCTAGCGTGGTCCGCGTGAGTGATTGCCTCGTCGAGCAGGACGGCCACAAGCTGGTCGTCACCATGAACCGTCCCGAGCGGCGCAACGCGCTGTCCTCCGAGATGCTGCGGATCATGGAGTCCGCATGGGACCGCGTCAACGAGGACCCGGAGATCCGGGTGTGCATCCTCACCGGCGCCGGCGGCTACTTCTGCGCGGGCATGGACCTCAAGGCTGCGGACGAGAAGCCGCCCTCGGAGAGCTTCGAGTCCGGCGAGTTCGACCCCTCGGTGATCAAGGGCCTGCTCAAGGGCTTCCGGCTCACCAAGCCGCTGATCGCGGCGGTCGAGGGACCTGCGATCGCGGGCGGCACCGAGATCCTGCAGGGCACCGACATCCGGGTCGCCGGTGAGTCCGCGAAGTTCGGCGTCGCCGAGGCGCGCTGGAGCCTCTACCCGATGGGGGGCTCGGCCGTCCGGCTCCCCCGCCAGATCCCCTACACCGTCGCGGCGGAGCTGTTGCTGACCGGGCGCACCCTGCTCGCGCCCGAGGCGAAGGAGCTCGGGCTCATCGGGCACGTCGTGCCCGACGGACAGGCGCTCGCGAAGGCGCACGAGCTCGCCGACATGATCGCCGCCAACGGCCCGCTCGCCGTCCAGGCGATCCTCAAGACGATGCGCGACTCCGAGGGCAAGCACGAGGAGGACTGCTGGGCCGACGACGCCAAGGTCGGCGCCGCCGTCTTCTCCAGCGACGACGCCAAGGAGGGCCCGCGGGCCTTCCTGGAGAAGCGCAAGCCCGAGTTCGAGGGTCGCTGACACTCCCCTGCTGCCCGCCACCGCGCGCATACTCGCTGCATGCCCGCGGCGCTGGTCCTGCTGATCGTCCTGGTGACGATCCTCGTGGTCGCCGCGATCGTCCCGTGGGTCCTGATCGCCCGCTGGAAGAAGCGCCGCCGCGTCGAGGTGGCCGACTACGCGCGGCGCCGCGAGTGGGAGTACCGCGCGTCCGACCCGACGCTCCTCGACCGGTTCCACGGCCCGCCGTTCACCTACGGCCACGGCAACAAGGCGGAGAACGTCCTGCTCGGCCAGTACGGCGGCCGCCCCTTCGTCGCCTTCGACCTCCAGGTCGACACCACCACGTCGATCGCTGGGCACGGCGCAGGCGCCATCGTCTGGTACTCGGTGGCCGCGCTGAACCTCGGCACCACGGTCCCGGACCTGTCGGTCGGCCCGAAGGGCGTGCTCGGCCGACTCCTGGCCGGGATCAGCGACCGCGACGTGCCGATCGGCAACGCCGAGCTCGACGAGGGGTTCTCTGTTCGGTCGCCGTCCCCCGCGTTCGCACGCGCGGTGCTCAACCGCGACGTCGTCGCCCTGGTGCTGGCCCACTGCGACAACGGCTGGCGCCTCGACGGCGACTCGATCCTGATGCTCAGCCCGCGCGTCCTGCGCCGGCCACCCGAGGAGATCGAGGAGCGTCTCGCGCTGATGGACCAGATCCTTGGCCTGGTGCCGCCCGGTGCCTGGCGCACGACGGGCTAGTCTCGCCGCCGCCTGGACGGCAGTCCGCCGCCACGGTCACTCCGAGCCCGGCGGCCTCGACGGGTTCTGCTGGAGCGACCTCATCGACTGCCAGGCAGGCCCGAGCGGGAGGTCCCGTCGGCCGAACAGCAGCGCGCCGAGCGCGCCGACGACGAGTGCGGCGCCCGTGACGAAGAGGAAGGTCTGCAGGACGTCCGCCCCTTGGAAGAAGGTGAACCCGTCCCGGTCGACCGAGTCCTCGGAGCTGGAGCGCGATGCGCTGAGGAGAGTCAGGAGTGGCGTACCGACACCGACGGCCACCGCCCAGCCGCCCAGCCGCACCCAGAGGGGTGCCGTGCCTCGCGACGTCCGGCCGGCGACGACCGCACCCGCCACGAGCACGAGCGCGAGCACGGCGGGGGCCGCCGCTAGCCATGGGTGGCCGTCGTCGACGGGATAGGCGATCTGGTAGGGCAGGTCTCCCTCGGAGACGTACCAGTCCAGCCGGTGCATCTCGGACTCCTCGTCGTCCCCGAAGCTGGTGCGGATCCCTACCTCGGCACCGGATCCGAGCGCGATCAGGTTCCAGCCCTGGTTGGGCAGGGAGAGCACGTCGTCGACGATGGCGACGGTCCGCACGCCTGGGTCCATGTCCGCGTAGCGGAACTCGTCCTCGGACACCTCTCGCAGGACGATGGCCACGATCCCGCAGACCGGGAGCAGGACGGCGATGACGGCGACACCCCGCACGGCCGCGCCGATGACCCGCACCACCGCGCGACCACGGCCGTCCCACCACTCCGACCGGAGGCCCGCGAGCAGGAGCACGAAGCACGGCACGAAGAACCCGACGAGGCCGGCGCTCACCGCCCCCGGCCCCCATCGATCGTCGGAGCCGGGGTCGAACGGTGCGCCGACGGTCACGGTCTGCACGTTCTCGAGGGACGCACGGGTCGTGAGCGCCAGCACCACCAGAGCGAGTGAGAGGAAGGCCGAGACGCGGACCACCTCGCCGATGGCTGCGGTCCACCGGGGGTACCCCCGCACCATGCGGCGGAAGGACAGGACGAGCACACCCAGGGTCACGAGGGTGATCGTCAGGTTGGCGGCGTGAAGGCTGTAGTCCGTGTCGGAGCTGGTGACAGCGACCTCACCGCCCAAGCTGCGCACCAGCATCGATGCGGTGTCGGTCACGATCTGCCGGGGCTGCAGGTCCCATCGAGAGTCGATGTCGGTGCCGGCCACGGCAGTGGCGACCGCTGCGGCCGCGCTCACCAGCAACGCGGCGGCCAGGGTGACGAGCGCGACCGCCAGCGAGCCGAGCCAGTTGCCCCGGAGGACGTGAGCGACGTTGAGCTGCTGGGGTCGCGCCGGCACACCGAGGTTCCCGCTCGGCGGCGGGAGTGTCGGAGGGGGCCCGAGCGGGGCCGGAGAGCCCACGGGCGCTCCGCATTCGATGCAGAAGCTCGCGCCAGGACTCAGCTCCGACGCACAGTTGCCACACAGCGCCACGACGCCGCCTCCCTCACCCGCCGGGCCGGCGGAGCTGATCGGACCTCGCCGAAAGGTTAAGGCACCGTCGCGGCGGGGGCGGCCGTTCCTGACATCGCTTCGCCCGGTCGGGACGAGGGACCGGCCACCGCGTCAGCGACAGGGGCGCGTCGCGACCGTGGCCTTGGCCAGGTGCAGGAACTGCACGTTGCTCGCCGTCGTCCCCTCGCCGCTCCAGCGCACGCGCTCGATGCGCGACGGACGGCCCAGGCCGAGCAGGCCCCGCACTCCCCCGCCGTCGCGCTCGACCACGGCGTAGCGGTCGTCGGGGGCGTAGGTGAGCGCGGCCCACGGCACGTGGGCGCCCGGCGGTGCCTTCCGGCAGGTACGCCGACGAGCGATGTCGCGCACGAAGAGACCCTCGGCCCGGGTGAAGGCCGCGCCGACGTAGTTGGCGTAGCTCCAGCTCACGATGCTGCCTCCCGAGGAGAGGCCGAGCACGGCGATGAGTCCCTCGCCACCACGCGGCTGTCGTGGGCGGATCCGCTGCACCACGCGGCCGCGCGCACTCAGCACCTCCACCCGCTGGTGACCGGGGTCGCCGTGGAGCACCGCGAACCGGCGTCCGTCGGCCGACCAGACCAGCTCGGGCACCTGCTCGGCCGGTCCGACCGACATCAGGGTGCGCCGCACGGCCAGCCGCGCGCCGACCTGCACGATGTCGGCACCGGCCGAGGTGCGGACGACCGCGATGCCCGTCCGAGCGCGTGGCCGCGCCGCGTAGGCCTCCCAGCCCGGGAGGTCGCGGAGGGTGCCACCGGCACCGCTCACCTTCAGGTACGCCGGCCGCTCGGTGCCGTCCGCGCTGCTCGTGCCGAGGAACAACGCCACGGAGCCGTCGGGCGACCACCCGGCCGGCGCGACGTTGGAGGCGGCCGTCGCGCCGGCGTACGCCAGGTGGACGGCGGCGCCGCCGTCGACCGGCACCGCGAGCAGCTCCGGACCGCTCCCGCGGTCGGCGGTCATCAGCAGGGTGCGCGAGTCGGGCGACCAGACCGGCTCGTAGGAGAACTGGTTCTCCGTGGAGGTGAAGACGTTGTGGCGGCCTGCTCCGGTCGGGTCGGCCACGTCGATCACGGCCGGGTAGTCCCGCAGCGCCACCATCGTGCGATCCGGCGACAGGGTCGACGAGGTGAAGGTGGTGCTCGGACGCGTCAGTCGGCGCAGCCCGGTGCCGTCGGCGTGGATGCGCGCCGCGAACGACGTGCCGTCGGACCGCGTCACGTCGAACAGGGCGACCTGGTGCGCCCGGACCGAGCCCGCGAGCACAGGGTCGTCACCCCCTGCTCGAGCGGGCGCGACACCCCCGACGATCAGCGCTCCTGCGAGCGCGCCGGTGAACATCCCGAGAAGAGCTGGTCGCACGTTTCCCCCTGAGTCGGCGAGCGGCGCTCATCATGACACGTGCGGCGCGCTCATCCTGACGACGAGGACGGCGGCGAGGCCGGCGGGAAGCTCGGTGGGTAGCTGGGCGGATAGCTCGGGGGGTACGGCGCCGGCGCCGGCTGCGCCGGGTTGACCTGCAGCCGCCCGAGCGCCGAGCGAAGGTGCTCGGTGCGCAGCCCACCCCAGACCAGTGCGACCAGGAGGGAGACGACCACGGCGATCAGGAACGTGTAGAACGTCGCCTCCCCGCCCGCGAGGCCGATGTAGCCGCTGAAGCTCGCCTCGTCGCCGTCGTACTCGTAGCTGCCGCTGCCGTGCAGGTTCGCGACCCGGATCAGCCAGGGCACCGCCAGGAGGAGCAGTCCGCACCACACCGCCAGGTTGCGGGCGACGTGGGCGACGTCGCGGCTGCGGCTCGCGACCCACGCGGCGCAGCCGGCGAGCACGGCGAGCAGGATGACCGGCGCGGCCCAGAGGCCGGGCTCGTCGCCCTCGTCGCCGGCGTACCAGGCGAGGCGGTGGAACTCCTCCTCGCTGCCGTCGTCGTCGAACTCGCCGTCACCCTCGTACTCACCTGCCGCACCCAGCTCGGCGCCGGCACCCAGGCCGAGCAGGGCCTCCCCGCCGTTCCCGACACCTCCGGCGATGACCGCGATCGCGGCCCAGCGCTCATCGGACGACGTGTCGTGCAGGTCGACGTCGTTGTCCGGTCCGAATCCGAGCAGGCCGATGCCGATCACGCCGATCACGGGGAGCACGACCGCCATCAGGGCGAGGCCCTGCACAGCGGGCGCGACGACCTCTGCCACGCCGCGCGACCGTCCCGGCCACCACTCCCGCCGGGCCACGCAGGCGAGGAGGAGCACCAGGACCACCAGGCCGAACGGCACGAAGAACGCCGAGACGGCACTCAGCCCCCATGTCCCGTCGTCGCCCCGTCCCAGCTCGTCCTCGGCCTCCGCGATCCAGCCGCCGCCGAGGTCGTCGAGGTCCGAGCGGAACACGAGCGCGCCCACCATCAGGGGCGATGCCACGAACAGTGCCACGCGGAACACGTCGCCGAGCGCGGGCAGCACGGAGGGGTAGCCGCGCACCATCCGCCGGAAGGCGACCACGCCGACGAGGAACGTGATGATCGTGACCGTCAGCGGATAGGTGCTGGTCACGGTGGACACGTCGACGTCGTCGGAGCTGAAGGTGCCGTCGAGGAACGAGTCGGCGCCGAAGACCGCGCCGACGATCATCATCACGCTGGTCAGCGTGTTGTCGATGCCGAAGTCCTCGGGCTTGGCCATCAGGGCGAGCGCGGCCCCGAGCACCGTGGCGGTCACGAGCATGATCGCGGCGACGCCGAGCGAGCCGAGCCAGTTGCCGGCCAGCAGCCGGGTCATGTCGAGCTTCAGCGGCGGCAGGCCGGTCTGCTGGGACGGCGGGTACGCCGGCGGCGGCATCGGGGGCGGCACGGACGTCGGCATCGCGGTGGTCGGCGCGACCATCGGGGGTGGCATGGGGGGCGGCATCGGAGGTGGTGCCATCGTCGGCCCCGTCGGCGGCACCGGCGGTGCGGCCGCTGCCGGGCGCTCACCGCCCTGGTGCGCGACGGCCCCGCACTCGACGCAGAACCGATCTCCTGCCGCGAGCTGGGACCCGCAATTCCCGCAGAAAGCCACGCTTCCCCCTTCGTCCCCCGGCCGGCCCGCCCGGCGAGGCTGGACGCAAGGTTAAGGGCGCGGGGGCGCCCGCGCCGAGCGATTCGGCATTCGGCCGTCCTCCGACCGGACGAATCCGCTCGAGTGTGCTCCCCCAGGGCTCCCGGTCGCCGTACGCTCCCGCTGTGGAGCTCCTGGAGCGCGACGCTCACCTCGTCGCCCTCGACGAGTACGTCGACTCCGCCGCCACGGGGCGCGGGCGGCTGGTGCTGCTCGCCGGCGACGCCGGCATCGGGAAGACGAGCCTGGTCGATGCGTTCCGGGAGCGGCACCCGGACGTGAGCTGGCTGTGGGGAGCCTGCGACGCCAGCTTCACCCCGCGGCCGCTCGGACCGCTCTTCGAGATCGCCGCCGACGCCGGTGGCGAGCTCGCCGACCTCGCGGGGGTCGGTGCCGAGCGCAACCAGCTCTTCGCCGCCTCCGTGCGGGCCCTCGAGCGGCCCGACCTGCCGGTCGTGATGGTGGTCGAGGATCTCCACTGGGCAGACGAGGCCACCCTCGACTGGCTCTCCTACCTGGCGCGCCGGGTCGGGCGCACCCGCGCACTGGTCATCGTCAGCTACCGGTCGATCGAGGCGGCCGCCGACCCCGTGCTGACCGCAGTGATCGGCGGGATGGCCTCGCACGGTTCCACGCGGCGGATCTCGCTGCCGCCGCTGTCGGCCGCGGCGACCGGGCGGCTCGCCGCCGGCGCCGGCCTCGACCCCGACCGGCTCTTCGACGTCAGCGGCGGCAACCCGTTCTACGTCCGGGAGGTGCTCGCCGACCCCGAGCGCGAGGTGCCCACCTCCGTCGCGGACGTCGTGCGCGCACGCGTCGCCCGGCACTCCGCGCCTGCGCAGCGACTCCTGGCCTCGGCCGCCGTGGTCGGCCGTCCCGCGACGGCACACCTGCTGGCGCGCATCGCCGCCGTGGACCTGACCGTCCTCGACGAGTGCGTCGCCCAGGGCGCGCTCGTCGAGGACGAGGGGCGGTACGCCTTCGACCACGAGCTCACCCGCCGGGCCGTCGAACGGGCGCTGCCGGCCCACCTGGCGACCGAGCTGCACCAGGCGGCGTACACGCTGCTCAGCCGGGAGGGCGGCGATGCCGCCGCCCTTGCGCACCACGCCGAGCGGTGCGACGACCCGCGGGCGACCTTCGAGCACGCGCGTGCCGCCGCGGCCGAGGCGATGCGCTTCTCCTCCCTGCGCGAGGGGATCGCCCAGCTCCGACGGGCGCTCGGCGCCGCCGACCGGATCGACGTCGAGGACGACGTGCGCGCCGACCTCCTCGACGAGATCGCGTCGCTCCACGGGCTGACCGACCACTGGGACGCAGCGCTGGAGGCCACCACCGACGCGTTGCGGATCCGCCGACGGCAGGCCGACGACGACGCGCTGGCGCGGACCCTGCGGCACCGGGCCCAGTGCCTGTGGCGGCTGGGCCAGCCGCGCTCCGCCGTGGCCGCTGCCGAGGAGCTGCTCGCGCTGTCGCAGTCGGAGCCCGAGTCCGAAGCACGCGCCTGGGCGCTCGCCTACCACGCGTTCGTGGCCGACACCCCTCCGCCGGACCGGATCGCCGAGCTCGACGAGGCCGTCCGCATCGGCACCGAGCTACGCGTCGCCGAGGTCGTCACGCACGCGATGCTGACCCGAGGGATGATCCGTGAGCAGATCGGCGAGGACGGCGTCGCCGACGTCGAGCGGGCGCTGCGGATCTCGCGCGGCACCGGGGCCGACGCCCAGGCCGGCCGGGCGTTCGCGATCCTCTACGAGCTCGGGGTCACCCGCCTGCGCCTCGATGAGCACGAGTGGGCCTGGGCCGAGGGCACCCGGTGGTGCGAGGAGCACGAGCTGCGCACCTGGAGCCTGTGCCTGTCCGCCACCCGCGCCCAGGTGCTGCTGCGCCGCGGCCGCCACGGGGAGGCGATGTTGCTGGCCGGCCGCCTGCTCGCACAGCCCGCGTCGGAGGAGAACCGGGCGCGTCTGCGCATCCCGTACCTGACGAGCAGGGTGCGGCGCGGCAACGACGGTGCCGCCGCGGAGCTGCGCGACGCGTGGACCCTCGCCGAACGGGCCGGGGACCGCTCGCGGCTGCTCCCCATCGGCAGCGCGCGGTGCGAGCTCGCATGGCTCAGCGACGACCCGGCGGGCCTGGAGGAGGTACGGCGAGCGCACACCGACCCCGCGCCCGCCAGCCCGTGGCTGCACGCCGACCTGGCCGTCGGCCTGGCCAGGCTGGGACTCCTCGACGTCCCGCCGGTCGATGCCCCGTCGCCGTACGCCGAGGAGCTGCGGGGCGACCACCGCGCAGCCGCCGAGGCGTGGCGCGGTCGCGGGTGTCCCTACGAGGCTGCGGTCGTGCTTGCCTGCTCGGGCGACGCGGGCCTCGTCGAGGAGGCGAGCCAGGCCTTCGACCGCCTCGGCTGCGAGCCCGCCGCGGAGAAGGCGCGCCGGCTGCTGCGCGACCTGACCGGGACCCCGTCGCCCCGCGGTCCGCGGCGCTCGACCAGAGCGCACCCCGCCGGTCTGACCGCGCGGGAGGCGGAGGTGCTGCAGCTCCTCGCCCAGGGCATGACCAACGCCGAGATCGCGGAGCGCCTCGTCCTCTCGACACGGACCGTCGACCACCACGTCAGCGCGGTGCTCGCCAAGCTCGGCGTGGGCAACCGGGCCGACGCCGCACGCCGGGCGGCCGACCTGTTGTCCGCAACCTAGGCAGCCCGGCCACCAATCTGGGCAGTCGCCACCGATCCGCGGGGATGCCGCCGGCGCCTAGCTTCAGGGATGTCAGCTCCACAACAACTCCCCGAAGGAGAAGTCCGATGGCACTCTTCATGGACGTCCACCACATCGACGGCGGCGTGAACATCGACGACGTCGTCAAGGCGCACCAGGCCGACCTGGCCACCCAGGGCGGGCACGACGTGCAGTACCTGCGCTACTGGGTGGACGAGGCGGCCGGCAAGATCTTCTGCCTGGTCGACGCGCCCGACGCCGAGGCGGCCAACACCGTGCACCGCGAGGCCCACGGCCTGGTGGCGGACGAGATCTACCCGGTGCAGGAAGGCGTCTGAGCCCTCTCGCCACGGGACCCGGGCCGCATCGTCAGCCGACGGTGCGGCCCTTGCCTTCCCAGTAGCGCGCCCGCAACGCCTTCTTGTCCGGCTTGCCGAGCGCGGTCAGCGGCAGTGACTCCGCGACGATCACGTCCTTCGGGACGTGCACCGAGCCCTTCCGCTCCTTGACGGCGGCCTTGATCTCCTCGGCCATCCGCTCCACCGACTCGTCGTCGGTCGGGGCGTCCGAGCGGAGCACGACGATCGCCGTGACCGCCTCGCCGAACTTCTCGTGGGGCGTGCCGATGACACCGACCTGCGCCACCATCGGGTGCTCGGCCACGACGTCCTCGACCTCACGCGGGAACACGTTGAAGCCACCGGTGACGATCATGTCCTTGGTGCGGTCGACGATGTACCAGAAGCCGTCCTCGTCCTCGCGGGCCACGTCGCCGGTGTGCATCCAGCCGTCCCGGAAGGTCTCGGCCGTCTGCTCGGGCAGCTGCCAGTAGCCACCGGCCAGCAGCGGGCCCGCCACGCAGATCTCCCCCGGCTCGCCCTGCTTGACGGGCTCGCCGTCCTCCCCGAGAAGCGCCGTGCGCAGGAACGCCGCGGGCCGCCCGCACGAGGTGAGCCTCGACTCGTACGGCTTGCCGTCGGCGTCGACGTGGTCGCCCTTCGGGAAGTAGGTGATGACCATCGGCGCCTCGGACTGGCCGTAGTACTGCGCGAAGATCGGCCCGAAGCGCTCGATCGCCTCCTTCAGCCGGACCGGGTTGATCGCCGAGGCGCCGTAGTAGACGGTCTCGAGCGACGACAGGTCGCGGGTGCGCGAGTCCGGGTGGTCCATCAGCGCGTAGAGCATGGTCGGGACGACCATGAGCGAGTTGATCCGCTTCTCCTCGATCGTGGCCAGCACCTCGGCGGGGTCGAAGCGGGCGGAGACGTAGAGGGTGCCGCCCTTGATCACGGTCGGCACGAAGAAGGCCGCGCCCGCGTGGGACAGCGGGGTGCACATCAGGAAGCGCGGGTTCTCCGGCCACTCCCACTCCGCGAGCTGCACCTGGCTCATCGTGTTCATCGCCTGCACGGTGCCGATGACGCCTTTGGGCTTGCCCGTCGTGCCGCCGGTGTAGACGAGGGAGACGATGTGGTCCGGCGGCAGGAGCTTGGCCTGCAGCGGCACCGGGTCGAAGGTCGCCGCGACCTCGGTGAGGTCGGAGCCGACGGCGGAAAGGGACTCGGGCACCGCTCCGATCGTCAGGACCTGCTTGAGACCGGGGCACTTGTCGAGCAGCTCGAGCGCCCGGGTCTCGAAGTAGGGGTCGATGATGAGGGTGTTGATGCCGGCGTCGTTGATCACGTAGGCGTGGTCGTCGGCCGAGCCGAGCGGGTGGAGCGAGGTCCGCTGGTAGCCCTGGGTCTGTCCGGCGCCGAGGATGAAGAGGACCTCAGGACGGTTGAGGGCCAGGAGCGCACCGGGCGAGCCGGTGCCCGCACCGAGCGACTCGAAGGCCTGCACGTACTGGCTGATCCGGTCGGCAACCTGACCACCCGTGAGGGTGACGTCGCCGAGGTGGATCACCGGGCGATCCTTGTGCCGCTTGAGAGCCGCGACCATCAGGTGGCCGTTGTGGGCACCGATCCGCAGGGTGTCGTCCGTCATGCGAGCCTTCCGGTTATCGAGGAGCACGCGAGGAACGTGCGTGCATCTGGAATATAGAACGTGTTCTAGTCACGGACAACCTCCGTCACCGATACCGTCCCGCCATGCGGAGGGGACGTACGGCGGCCGGGGCGCCCATCCTCGCGACGCTCGCGGTCGCGTGCCTGGCGCTGACAGCGTGCTCCGACACCACGCACTACGTGATGCCGGCCGGATCGATGGAGCCGGGCCTCACGGCCGGCGAGAGGTTCGAGGCCACCCTTGTCGACGACTACGACCCGCAGCGCGGCGACGTCGTCGTCTTCGAGGATCCCGGCGGGTGGCTCGCCGGCGACGACCACGGCAAGCCGGGCAAGCTCGTCAAGCGGGTGATCGGACGCGAGGGCGACGTCATCGAGTGTTGCACCGACGGCGGCTGGCTGCTCGTCGACGGCGACGAGCTGGACGAGTCGGACTACCTCCTCGCCAGGCACGGCCGCTGCGCCGCCGAGCTCGCCGGGTGGGAGCTGCTCCCAGCGGGCACGGCCACGGGTCCGTGCGACTGGCGGCTCGGCCCCGTGCCGGACGGCACGATGTTCGTCCTCGGCGACAACCGCCAGGCCTCCGCCGACTCCCGCTTCCACCTGTGCCACGACGGGACCGAGACCTGCGACGAGGGGCCGTGGGTCGACGCCGAGCAGGTCGTGGCCGTGGTCGAGGGGTAGCGCTCCTACCCCGTCGCCTCCAGCGGCACCTGCAACGGGCGCACACCGCCGAGGCGTCGGAGGTAGCGGACGTGGTCGCCGTGCTGCTCGAGCGTGCGCCACAGCGTCTGGTGCGCGGCCCACGGCAGCGGCTCGTCACCGAAGCGCCACTGCTCCCCGAAGCTGATCCACACCGGGGTCCAGTCGGCGGCGAGGTCCCAGGCGCCGCGATGGCGCTCGAGGAGGGCGCGCCGGATCTGGAAGGCCTGGCGCGGCCCGTCGACCGAGATCGGCGCGGTCGCGACCGGCCAGAGCCGCAGGTCGAGCTCCATCAGCTCGATCTCCAGGTCTTCGAGCACGCGCGGGTCCACCAGGACGGTGGCGACGTTCTCGTGCGGGGGCCGCAGCATGCCCGCACGCTAACCCCTGGGGCCGACAGCCGTCAGTCCCTCGGGCGGCGGAGGCTCAGGCGAGCAGCTCGGCGACCTGGCGCACCTCGTCGGCGCTGCGGCAGCTGAGGAGCAAGGTGGTCACGCCCGTCTCCTCCCACTGCGCGACGCGCTCCTTGACGTAGGACGCGTCGCCGACGATGTGCATGTCCTCGACCAGGTCGTCGGGGATCAGCGCGGTCGCCTCCTCGCGCTTCTGGGCGAGGAAGAGCTCCTGGACCTGGTCGGTGATCGACCCGTAGCCCATCCGCTCGAAGACGTTCTTGTGGAAGTTCTGGTCCTTCGCGCCCATGCCGCCCATGTAGAGCGCGACGACGGGCTTGATGCCGTCGATGACGGCCCGCCGCTCCTCCTCGCTCCGGGTCACCTGCAGGTGGCAGGTCGCGGCGATCTCGAAGTCCGCCCGCGTCCGGCGCGCCCCCTCCCGCGCGAAGCCCTCGTCGAGCCACGGCTGGTACATCCCCGCGCTCTTCGGCGTGTAGAAGATGGGGATCCAGCCGTCGGCGATCTCCGCGGTCTGCGCGACGTTCTTCGGTCCTTCCGCGCCCAGCCAGATCGGGATGTCGGCGCGGAGCGGGTGGACGATCGGCTTGAGCGGCTTCCCGAGCCCGACCGAGCCGGGGCCGTTGAACGGCAGCGGGTAGTGGGGCCCGTCGTTGCTGACCGGCGCCTCCCTGGCCAGCACCTTCCGGATGATGTCGACGACCTCGCGAGTGCGGGCGAGCGGCTTGGCGAAGGGCTGGCCGTACCAGCCCTCGACGACCTGCGGGCCGCTGACGCCCATGCCGAGGATGAGCCGGCCACCGGTCAGGTGGTCGAGGGTCAACGCGTGCATCGCGATCGACGTCGGCGCGCGGCCGGACATCTGCACGATGGACGTGCCGAGCCGGACCCGCGAGGTGTCCTTGCCCCACCAGGCCAGCGGCGTGAAGGCGTCGCTCCCCCATGCCTCCGCGGTGAAGATCGCGTCGAAACCGGCGTCCTCGGCAGCCGCGACGAGCTCCCCGACACCCTGCGGGGGCTGCGCCCCCCAGTAACCCAGCTGGAGTCCAAGCTTCATGAGACACAGCATGCCCTACTTGAAGCAGAAACTAGAACGTGTTTCACTTTCGGCCATGAGCAGCCGCACCTTGCAGGCGCCGGTCACGGTGGCCTTCGACTACACCCGCTCGACCGGCCCCGTCGTCGGGCGCTTCCTCACCGGCCTGCGAGACGGCGTCGTCGTCGGCGGTCGTACGGCGGCCGGCGAAGTCGTCGTACCCCCGCTGGAGTTCGACCCGGTCACCCACGAGCCGACGACCGACTTCGTCGAGGTCTCCTCGGTCGGGACGGTCTCCTCGTGGACCTGGGTGCCCGAACCGGTGAAGGCGCAGCCCTTCGACCGGCCGTTCGCGTTCGCCCTGGTCACCCTCGACGGCGCCGACGCTCCCCTGCTGCACGCCCTCGACGTCGCTTCCCCCGACGAGGTCAGCACCGGCATGCGCGTGCGGATCCGCTGGGCCGCCGAGCGCACCGGGGCGATCACCGACATCGCCTGCTTCGAGCCCGCAGCTTCGCTCGACGAAGGAGAGCGGAGCGTCGCGGGCGAAGATCGAGCGCGACCGCAGCCGAGGGACGAGGCTGCGACGGAGCAGTCGAGATCCGGCGACGTACCCACCAACGGCGACCCGGTCACCGGCGTGGTGGTCCCCGTGTCCCTCGACTACGACTACGCCGCGTCCCCCGAGGAGTCGTTGTTCTACCGCGGCCTCAACGAGGGCCGCATCATGGGCCAGCGCTGCCCCACCTGCCAGAAGGTCTACGTGCCTCCGCGCAGCGCCTGCCCGGCCGACGGCACGCCGACCGCGGAGGAGGTCGAGCTCTCGCAGACCGGCACCATCACGACTTTCTGCATCGTCAACGTGCCCTTCCTCGGGCAGAAGATCACGCCGCCGTACGTCTCCGCCTACGTGCTCCTCGACGGTGCCGACATCGCGGTGCTGCACCTGATCCTCGGCGTCCCCGCCGACGAGGTCCGGATGGGCATGCGCGTCAAGGCGGTGTGGAAGCCGAAGGACGAGTGGACGTTCTCGCTGGAGAACATCGACCACTTCGAGCCCACCGGCGAGCCGGACGCCGACTACGACACCTACAAGCACCACCTCTGAGAGGGAGAGTCAGATGCGTGACGTCGCCGTCGTCGGGTTCGCCCAGCGACAGATGCCCGAGTTCGACGGGTCGCCGACCTGTGTCGAGCTCCTCGTGCCGGTCTTCAAGGAGTGCTACGAGCAGACCGGCTGGACCCGCAAGGACGTGGGGTTCTGGTGCTCCGGCTCCTCCGACTACCTGGCCGGACGGTCGTTCTCCTTCGTGCAGGCGGTCGACGCGATCGGCGTCATCCCGCCGGTCAACGAGTCGCACGTCGAGATGGACCTGGCCTGGGCCATGTACGAGGCCTGGCTGAAGATCCAGACCGGCGAGGTCGACACCGCCCTGGTCTACGCCTTCGGCAAGAGCTCGGCCGGCGTGCTCCGCCGTACCCTCGCCCTCCAGCTCGAGCCCTACACGATGACGCCGTTGTGGCCGGACACCGTGTCGCTCGCGGGTCTGCAGGCCCGCGCGGGCATCGACGCCGGACTGTGGGACGAGCGCGTGATGGCGGAGGTCGTCAACCGGTCGCTGACCGACGCGGAGAAGAACGACCACGCCATCCGCAAGGGAGGCTCGTCGGTCGAGGAGCTGCTCGCGCGTCCGATGTACGCAGACCCTCTGCGCAAGCACGACTGCGCCCCCGTCACCGACGGGGCGGCTGCCATCGTGCTCGCCGCCGGCGACCGCGCCCGCGACGTCCGCGAGCGCCCGGCCTGGCTCACCGGCATCTCCCACTTCATCGACCCGATGGGGATGGGCGTGCGCGACCTGACCAGGTCGCCCTCCGCGCAGCGCGCGGGTGCGGCGCTCGACCTCGACGGGGTCGAGGTCGCCGAGCTGCACGCGCCGTTCAGCCACCAGGAGCTGATCCTGCGCCGCGAGCTCGGACTTGCCGACGACGTCGCGATCAACCCGTCCGGCGGCGCTCTCGCGAGCAACCCGATGTTCTCCGGCGGCGGCATCCGGGTCGGCGAGGCCGCGAAGAAGATCTGGTCCGGCGAGGCCGACAAGGCGCTGGCGCACGCCACCAGCGGTCCGGCCCTCCAGCAGAACCTGGTGTGCACCCTCGGCGCCGTCAACGAAGGAGCGGGAAACTGATGGGCAAGCAGCCTGCAGCGATCATCGGCGTCGGCCAGACGCACCACCGCGCCCAGCGCAAGGACGTCTCCATGGCGGGTCTGTGCCGGGAGGCGATCGACCGCGCGCTCCTCGACGCCAACCTGACGCTCGACGACATCGACGCGATCGTGGTCGGCAAGGCACCCGACCTGTTCGAGGGCGTGATGATGCCCGAGCTGTTCCTGGCCGACGCGCTCGGCGCGGCGGGCAAGCCGCTGCTGCGCGTGCACACCGCCGGATCGGTCGGCGGGTCCACCGCGATCGTCGCCTCCTCGCTGGTGCAGGCCGGCGTGCACAAGCGGGTGCTGACCGTGGCCTACGAGAAGCAGTCGGAGTCCAACGCCATGTGGGCGCTGTCGGTGCCCCTGCCGTTCAACATGCCGGTGCACGCAGGCGCCGGTGGCTACTTCGCGCCGCACGTCCGCTCCTACATCCGTCGCTCGGAGGCGCCGACCCACATCGGTGCCATCGTGGCGGCCAAGGACCGCAACAACGCGCTCAAGAACCCCTACGCCCACCTGCACAACGAGGGCACCACGGTGGAGTCGGTGCTGGCATCCCAGATGCTGTGGGACCCGATCCGCTACGACGAGACCTGCCCGTCGAGCGACGGCGCGTGCGCCTTGGTGATCGTCGACGAGGACACCGCGAAGTCCTCGCCCAACCCGGCGTGGATCCACGGCACCGTGATGCGGTCGGAGGCCACCTCGGCAGCCGAGCGCGACCAGGTCAACCCGCAGGCGGGTCGCGACGCGGCCGCCGCGCTCTGGAAGCAGACCGGCATCACCAACCCGCTCGAGGAGATCGACGCGGCCGAGATCTATGTGCCGTTCTCGTGGTTCGAGCCCATGTGGCTCGAGAACCTCGGCTTCGCCGAGGAGGGCTCCGGCTGGAAGCTCACCGAGGCCGGCGAGACCGCCATGGACGGCAGGATCCCGGTCAACTGCTCCGGCGGCGTGCTGTCGTCGAACCCGATCGGCGCTTCCGGGATGCTGCGCTTCGGCGAGGCGGCCCTGCAGGTCCGCGGCGCCGCGGGCGAGCACCAGGTCGACGGTGCGCGGCGCGCGCTCGGCCACGCGTACGGCGGCGGGTCGCAGTTCTTCGCGATGTGGGTCGTCGGCGCCGACAAGCCCCAGAACTGAGGGACGCCGATGTCGTTCGTCGAGGTCACCCGGCCCCGTCCCGAGGTGGCCGTGGTGACGCTCAACCGGCCGGAGCGGATGAACTCCATGGCGTTCGACGTCATGGTGCCCTTCCGTGACGAGCTGCGCCGGCTCGGCGACGACAACGAGGTGCGGGTGGTCGTGCTCACCGGCGCCGGGCGGGGCTTCTGCTCCGGAGCCGACCAGAGCGGCGAGAAGGGCGGGATGCCCAACACCTCAGGGCTCACCGGCGTCACCGTCGCGCTGCGGGCGATGGAGCTGCTCGACGACATCATCGTGACGCTCCGGCGGCTGCACCAGCCGGTGATCGCCGCCGTCAACGGGCCCGCCATCGGTGGCGGGCTGTGCCTCGCCCTGGCTTGCGACGTGCGGGTGGCGAGCGAGTCGGCGTACTTCCGCGCCGCCGGGATCAACAACGGCCTCACGGCCAGCGAGCTCGGGCTCAGCTACCTGCTGCCGCGGGCCATCGGCTCCTCCCGCGCTGCCGAGATCATGCTGACCGGGCGCGACGTCGACGCCGCCGAGGCAGCCGCGATCGGTCTGGTGTCGCGGGTGGTGCCCGACGACCGGCTGATGGAGAGCGCACTCGAGACCGCCGCCGACATCACCCGGTGGAGCCGGCCCGGGGTCGAGCTCACCAAGCGCACGCTGGTGGACGGCCTGGACGCCGCCAGCTTCGAGCAGCACATGCACGCCGAGGGCGTCGGTCAGCTGCTCGTCCGGCTCCTCACGCGGAACTTCGAGGAGGCGGTCGTGGCCCGCAAGGAGAAACGAGATCCAGTCTTCCGAGACTGACGATCGGTGGTCGCGGAGGCCCCAGCCTTCGGAGGCTTCACCTCGCGGTTGTGGCGTCACGAGACCCCGTAGGCTGGCCTCGTGATCGAGCTCCGCACCCCGACCCAGATCGAGCAGATGCGCCCCGCCGGGCGCTTCGTCGCCTCGGTGATCAGCGCCCTCGCCGACAAGGCGGACGTCGGGGTCAACCTGCTCGAGCTCGACGAGCTGGCCCACCGCATGATCAAGGACGCCGGCGCGACCTCCTGCTACATCGACTACCACCCGTCGTTCGGCGCGATGCCCTTCGGCAAGGTGCTCTGCACGTCGGTCAACGACGCCGTGCTGCACGGGCTGCCGCACGACTACACGCTGCAGGACGGCGACCTGCTGTCGGTCGACTTCGCCGCATCCGTCGACGGCTGGGTCTCGGACTCGGCGCTGTCGGTCGTCGTCGGCACTCCCCGCGAGGAGGACCTACGCCTCATCGACACCGCGCAACGGGCGCTCGACGCCGGCATCGGCGCCGCCCGCTCGGGCAACCGGCTCGGCGACATCTCCTTCGCCATCGGCTCGGTCGCCCATGCCGAGGGCCTGCAGGTCAACCTCCAGTTCGGCGGCCACGGCGTCGGCCGCACGATGCACGGCGACCCGCACGTGCCCAACGACGGTCAGGCCGGGCGCGGCCTGAAGCTGCGTCCCGGGCTGGTCATCGCCATCGAGCCGTGGTTCCTCCACACGACGGGCGAGATCCGCTTCGACCCCGACGGCTGGACGATCCGCAGCGCCGACGGCTCCCGCGGCGCGCACGTCGAGCACACGGTCGCCATCACGTCGGGCGACCCGGTGGTGCTCACCGCCCGCGACTGATCAGGGGTTCCGGCCTCAGTCAGCCAGGCCGTGGATGAAGCCGAAGACGCCGAACGCCACGCCGATGCCGATGATCAGCCACAACGAGATCCACGCCAGCGTGTGCATGTTGTGCTGGTACCCGTTCTCCGAGAAGCCGGAGAACTGCTCGCGGTTTTCCGTGTTGCTCATGCCACAACGGTAGCGGAATCAGGGCACCTCGGTGATGACGTCCTCGGGGTCGAAGACGGCCGTGTCGGTGCCAGGCCCGCCGGACGCGTAGTCCCTGCTCGCGTCGTCGTCGTGGGTGTCGAGGGCGTCGTCCCCGGCTCCACCGTCCAGCGTGTCGTAACCGCGCCGACCGACGAGGTGGTCGTTGCCCGGACCGCCCCAGATCATGTTGCCGAAGTCGTTGCCCACCAGGGTGTCGTCACCCTCGCCACCGCGCACTGCCTCGGTCGTGGAGCGGACGTCGTCCCCCTCCCCGGTCTCACCGTCGCCGCCGCCGGGCCCATCGAAGTCGTCCTGGTCCACCACGACAGCGCGCCGCCGCGCGGAGTAGTCGACGAGGTCGAGGCCGTCCTGCCCCTCGAGCACGTCGCCCCCGTCACTCACGCTGCCGGCGAGGAACGTGTCGTCCCCGCCGCCGCCGTACTCGCGGTCGTCGCCGGCGCCGCCCGTGATGGTGTCTGCACCGCCACCGCCGTCAAACGTCTCGTCGCCTGGTCCCCCGATCAGTACGTCGTCAGCAGAGCCGGCCTCGACCACCTCGACGGCACGCAGGTCGTCGTGCTCGCCCACGACGCCGTCGTCGGCAGTCACGCTCGAGTCGAGCGTCACGTGCAACGGCGTCGTGCGTGCGGCGTAGTCGATGGTGTCATCGCCACGGCCCCCACGGATCTCGTCGGAGCCGTCCCCTGAGCTGCCTGCCAGGAAGGTGTCGTCGCCACCGCCTCCGATCTCCACGTCGGCGCCGGCTCCCCCGTCGATCGTGTCCCAGCCGCCGCCTCCGCAGATCACGTCATGACCGCCGAGCCCGTCGATGGTGTCGGTGCCCCCGCTCCCGACGATGACGTCGTCGCCGGGCGTGCCGACGATGTCGTCGAACCCGACGATCGTGGGCTCGAGCCCGTCGCACCGCGGTACCCGTGGCTGCGGACCCCCGACGCGGAAGATCTCCTCCCCGTGGCGGTCGTCGCGAGCGATGAAGAACAGCGTCCCGCCCGACACGGTCAGGTAGCCCGGGTAGGCGCCGCCGTCGCCGTAGGCGGTGCCGTGGTAGATGTCCTCGACGGGTCCGGTCCCTTCCGGGGTGCCGTTCGAGACCCAGACCTCGGTTCCGATGCCTTTGTCGTTGGCGACGAAGTAGAGGGAGTGGCCCTTCGCCGCGAGCTGGCTGGCGATCTCGCAATATCCCGGTGAGTGGCATCCGCTGTCGGTCGCGAGGTCGGTCACAGCGACGGTCCCCTCGGGAGTGCCGTCGGTCTTCCAGAGGCCGTCGTAGTCCGTCAGGAAGTAGAGCTCCGCGCGCTCGCCGCGGCCCAGCACGGCACCAGGCAGGTTGGCGTTGAGCCTGTGCAGGAACTGGGTGCCCTCGGTGGTCCCGTCGGAGATCCACACACCTGAGCCGACGGAACCGTCCTTTCCTTCGAACACCAGCCGATCACCGAGCCTCCCGAGGGGGTAGGGCGAGCCGTCGCGGTCGCCCGGACTCGCCATGTCCCCGACCATCACGGTTCCGCTGGTCGTACCGTCCGAGGTCCACAGCTCCCGACCGTGCTCGTCGTCCGCTGCGCTGAAGAACATGGTGTCTCCGACAGCCGTCATCCGTCTCGGCGCGCTCGAGCCCGCACCCGGCCTGATGTCTTGGAGGAGGACGGTCCCGTCGGTGGTGCCGTCGGACTTCCAGAGCTCGAGACCATGCGTGCCGTCGTTCGCGGCGAAGAACAACGTCCCTCCCGCGGCGGCGAGGTAGCTGAAGACGTACGACCCGTCCTGGGGCGGATCGGCGGGGTTGACGTCCTTGACGAGCTTCGTGCCGCGGCGGGTGCCGTCGGACTTCCACAGCGCGCGCCCGTGGACTCCGTCCTCGGCAGTGAAGAAGAGCGTGCCGTCGACGTTGGTCAGGTTCGACGCGTAGTAGCCGGTCGCGCCCGGGTAGATGTCGCGCACCCTGACCGTGCCAGCCGTGGTGCCGTCGGACTTCCAGAGCTGCAGGCCGTGGGTCCCGTCGTCGGCGGCGAAGAACAGCTCGTCGCCCACAGCGGTCAGCTCGTAGGGGTTGCCGCCCTTCTTGCCCGGCCAGATGTCCTTGACGATCTTCGTGCCTGCAGTCGTCCCGTCGGACTTCCAGAGCTCGCGTCCGAGCCGGGGGTCGACCGCGGCGAAGTAGAGGGTCCCCCTCACGTTGGTGGGGTCGGCAGGGAAGCTGGTGCCGTCTCCTGGGCGGATGTCGCGCAGGAGCTCGATCCCGTGCGGGGGTCTCGGCGACGGGTAGTGGTCCGCGTCGGCCGCGGGCAACCCGGTGAAGGTCAGCGACGCGGCCGCGGCCGCAGCTCCCACAGACCTCGCCGCCGTCCGGCGCGCCCGCCGTTGCGCCTTGCGTACCGCCCGCTGCCGGATGCCCCGCGCACGCGGCGTGCGGTCGCCTCTGCTCATGCCGCGCACACTAGGTGAGCGGCAGCGGCGCGTCAGGCGATCCGCGGGACTACCGGTAGCTGACCCGGAGCTCCTTGATGCCGTTGATCCAGCCGTGGCGCAGGCGTCGGGGCTCGGCCAGCTTGGTGATGTCGGGCGCGACGTCGGCGAGGGCGTCGAAGATCAGCCGGATCTCCTGGCGCGCCAGGTTGGCGCCGAGGCAGTAGTGCGCGCCGTGGCCGCCGAACGCGACGTGCGGGTTGGGGTCCCGGGTGATGTCGAAGCGGAAGGGGTCGTCGAAGACCTCCTCGTCGAAGTTCGCCGACGCGTAGAACAGTCCGACCCGCTGGCCCTTCGACACCTCGACACCGCCCACCTCGACGTCGGTGAGGGCGGTGCGCTGGAAGACCGTGACCGGCGTCGCCCACCGGACGACCTCGTCGATCATGGTGTCGGGCCGCTCGCGCTTCCAGAGCTCCCACTGGTCGGGGTTGTCGAAGAAGGCGTTCATGCCGTGCGTTATGGCGTTGCGGGTCGTCTCGTTGCCGGCGACGGCGAGGATGATGACGAAGTAGCCGAACTCGTCGTCGTTGAGACCCCGGCCGTCCTTGTCGGCTTCGAGAAGTCGGGTGACGATGTCGTCGCGCGGCGAGGCCTTGCGCTCGGCCGCCATGCCCATCGCGTACATCAGGACCTCGGCCGCAGCCTCCTGACCGTCGACCTCGCCGTAGTCGGGGTCCTCGTTGGCCAGCATCTGGTTGGACCAGTGGAAGAGCTTGTGCCGGTCGTCCATCGGCACGCCGAGCAGGTCGGCGATCGCCTGCAACGGGAGCTCGGCCGCCACCTCCTGCACGAAGTCACCCTCGCCCCGCTCGACCGCCTCGCGGACGATCCGCTGCGCGCGGTCGCGCATGATCTCCTCGAGGCCGGTGATCGACCGCGGCGTGAAGGCGCGCGACACGATGTGCCGCATGGCGGTGTGCTCGGGCGGGTCCTGGTTGAGGATCATCACGCGCTGGAGCTCGAGGCTCTCGCGGTCCATGCCCTCGGGGAACCGGATGATCGCCCCGTTCTCCGCGTTGGAGAAGCGCTTGCTGTCCTTCGACACCGCCGCCACGTCGGCGTGGCGGGTCAGCGCCCAGTAGCCGGTGCCGGACTCCTCGGCGAAGCCGTCGTACGCCCCGGGTTGCTGCTGCACCCACGTGATCGGCCCGCGGCCCCGGAGCTCGCGGAACTGGTCGTGCGGAACCGCCGACCAGTTGATGTCCGGGTCGGTGAAGTCGAACTGCCAGGTCTGGGTCTGGTCAGCGGTCACGCTCGTCCTCCGCGGTTCTACTTGTAGTTGACCTGCATCTCCTTGATGGCGTTGAGCCATCCGCTGCGCAGGCGCGTGGGCTCGCTGGCCAGGCTGATGTCGGGCACCAGGTCGGCGAGGGCCTCGAAGATCAGCTTGATCTCCATGCGGGCCAGGTTGGCGCCGATGCAGTAGTGGGCGCCGTGGCCGCCGAAGGCGACGTGCGGGTTGGGGTCGCGGCGGATGTCGAACGTGAACGGGTCGTCGAAGACGGTCTCGTCGAAGTTCGCGGAGGCGTAGAAGAGACCGACACGAGCACCCTTCTTGACCTCCTGGCCGGCCAGGACCGTGTCCTTGATCGCCGTGCGCTGGAAGACGGTGACCGGGGTCGCCCAGCGGATGACCTCGTCGACCATGGTCTCGGGGCGCTCGTTCTTCCAGATCTCCCACTGCTCGGGGTTCTGGAAGAAGGCGTGCATGCCGTGGCTGATCGCGTTGCGCGTCGTCTCGTTGCCGGCGACGGCCAGCAGGATCACGAAGAACCCGAACTCGTCGTTGGTGAGGGAGCCGTGGCCGTCCTCGCCCGCGCTGATCAGCTTGGTGACGATGTCGTCCTGCGGCGTCTCCCGGCGCTCGTTGGCGAGGCCGTCGAAGTAGGCGAGCAGCTCCATGGAGGCGATGGCGGGATCGACGTCGAAGTCGGGGTCGTCGTACGCCATCATCTGGTTGGACCACTCGAAGAGCTTCTTGCGGTCCTGCTGCGGGACGCCGAGGAAGTCGGCGATCGCCTGCAGCGGCAGCTCGGCGGCGAGGTCCTCGACGAAGTCGCCGGTGCCGCGGGCGGCAGCCTCCTCGACGATCGTGTACGCGCGGTCCTTCAGGTTCTCCTTCAGCGAGGCGATCGCGCGCGGGGTGAACCCGCGGGAGACGATGCCGCGCATCTTGGTGTGGTCCGGCGGGTCGTGGTGGATGAGCAGCGCGCGCTGCACCTCGACCTGGTCGCGGGTCATGTCGGGAGCGAAGCGGATGATGACGCCGTTCTCGGCGGTCGACCAGTGCTCGTTGTCCTTGGAGACCTCCCGCACCTCCTGGTGGCGGGTGCAGGCCCAGTAGCCGGTGTCGAGGAAGCCGGCGCGGTTCTCCGGCGGCTGCTCGATCCAGCGGATCGGCTCCGTGGTGCGGAGCGCCTTGAACTCCTCGTGCGGCAACGCCACGGCGTTGATGTCGGGGTCCGTCGGGTCGAACCCGGCCGGGATGAGGTCGACAGCGGTCACGTCGGGGGAACCTTTCAGTTGCTCGAGCACGAGGGCGCTCGGCTGGAACACGTTCTAGTCGCACACTACAGACCATCGGCCAAATACGAAAGGCTTTCGTTTCGGCGATTCTGCGGCCTGCGCCACACAATGAGAACGTGTTCTAGTTTCCGCTATCATGGCGTCATGGGCAACCCCGTGATCATCGACGCCGTCCGCACTCCCCTCGGCAAGCGCAAGGGCTGGCTGGCCGGCCTGCATCCCGCGCAGATGCTCGGGTTCGTGCAGGCCGAGGTACTCCGTCGGGCCGGCGTCGACCCCGAGCTCGTCGAGCAGGTCGTCGGCGGCTGTGTCACCCAGGCGGGCGAGCAGTCCAACGACATGGTGCGCCGCGCCTGGCTCTACCAGGGACTCCCCCAGCACACCGGTGGCACGATCCTCGACGCGCAGTGCGGCTCGGGCCAGCAGGCCGCCCACGTGGTCAACGACATGGTCGCCGCCGGGAGCATCGACGTCGGCATCGGCTGCGGCGTCGAAGCCATGTCGCGGATCCCGCTCGGCGGCAACGTGCCCCCGGGTCTCGGCGACCCGCGACCCGACGACTGGTCGATCGACATGCCCAACCAGTTCGAGGGCGCCGACCGGATCGCGCGGGACCACGGCATCACCCGCGCCGACCTCGAGGCCTTCGGGCTCGCCTCGCAGCAGAAGGCCCGCGTCGCGGCCGACGAGGGCCGCTTCAAGCGCGAGATCGCACCGATCACCGCGCCCGTCCTCGACGAGGAGGGCAAGCCGACGGGCGAGACCCGGGTCGTCGACACCGACCAGGGCCTGCGCGAGACCACCTTGGAGGGCCTCGCGAACCTCAAGACCGTGATGCCGGACGGCTTCCACACCGCCGGCACCTCCTCACAGATCACCGACGGCGCCGCGGCGCTGCTCATCATGGACGAGGACCGCGCCCGGGAGCTCGGCCTGACCCCCCGGGCGCGGATCAAGTTCCACTGCCTCGTCGGGTCCAACCCGTACTACCACCTCGACGGCCCCATCGACGCCACCCACCGGGTCCTGCAGAAGACCGGCATGGCGATCAGCGACTTCGACCTCTTCGAGGTCAACGAGGCCTTCGCCTCCGTCGTCCTCTCCTGGGCCGGCGTCCACAAGGTCGACATGGACAAGGTGAACGTGAACGGCGGCGCGATCGCCCTCGGCCACCCGGTCGGCGCCACCGGCGTACGCCTCATCACGACCGCCCTGCACGAGCTCGAGCGCCGCGACGCCTCCACCGCCCTCATCTCCATGTGCGCCGGTGGTGCCATGGCGACCGGGACGGTCATCGAGCGGATCTGAGAGCGGTGACAGTTTCACCGTCCGGACGGTGAATCTGTCGCTGGGACGCTGCAATTGCGTCGTCCCAGCGACAGTTTCATCGTCCCAGCTCGAGGCCCCCGCGGGCGCACTCGACTGTTATCCACAGGCAGCGTCGAGCATGGATGCGTCGAGCCGGCGTACGAGGCACGCTGCTCGTCATGTTCGAGCTCCTGGCCGATTCGCAAGGCATCCTGCTGAGGCGCGACGTGGTCGCAAGCGGCATCGACGACGCCGCGCTCCGGCGCGCGGTCCAGGTCGGACGGTTGGTGCGCATCCGTCAGGGTGCCTACGTCCTGAGCGCGGTGTGGAACCAGCTCGACCGGCTGGCCAGGTACCGGGCTCTGACCTCCGCCGTCCTCCAGCTCTACGACGACCCTGCATCGCCCGTCGCCCTGTCGCACACGAGCGCCAACATCGAACAGGGCGGACCCTCCTGGGGGCTCGACCTCAGCGCGGTGCACCTGACCCATCTGAACGAGACCGGCGACCGGTCGAGCGCGAAGGTCATCCATCACCGCGGAACATGCCGAGTCAACGACCTCAGCCGGATGGATGGTCGCTGGATCACGTCCCCTGCGCGCACGGCCATGGACACAGCGAGCATCGCTCCGCGGGCCGCAGGGGTCGCTGTGCTCGACGACTACCAACGACGCGGCCTGGCGACGAGAGAGGAGCTCGAGATCGTCCTGACGGCCATGAAGCTGTGGCCCGACACGCTCGGCCTCCTCCGCATCCTCCAACTGTCGGACGGAAAGGCCGAGTCCGTAGGAGAGACCCGCACGCGACTGCTCTGCAGGTCGCAAGGGCTCCCCGCACCCGTGCCGCAATTCGAGATCTTCCACCCGTCGGGTCGGCTGGCAGGCCGCGTCGACTTCGCCTGGCCCGACCGCCGCACGATGCTGGAGTTCGACGGCATGCAGAAGTATCTGCGCCTCCGACGCGCCGGCGAGACGATCGAGCAGACCGTGCTGCGCGAGAAGGCGCGCGAAGACCGGCTGCGGGAACTGACCGGTTGGCTGATGATCCGACTGGTCTGGGCCGACCTCGAGCACCCCGAGGCCACGGCCGCCCGAATCCGTCGGATGTTCGCTCAGGCTGCCTGAGGCTCGCGAGTGCCGAGCTGGGACGATGAATCTGTCGCTGGGACGACGCAATTGCAGCGTCCCAGCAACAGTTTCACCGTCCGGACGGTGAAACTGTCGCGCCCTACGCGCCGTAAACCGGCTCAGGCCCGGGCGCGTCGGAGATGAGCTTGCGGAGTGCCGGGCCGACGTCGGCGGCAGCCCAGCGACCGTCCGCACGGGCGGAGGGACCGTGGGACCAGGCGTTCTCGACGGTCATCACGGGGCCGTCGACCTCGATGACCCGACCGGTCACGTCGCCGGCCTCCTCGGAGGCGAGCCAGGCCACGAGCGGTGAGTTGTCCTCCGGGAGGGCCATCTGGGAGGTGTCGAAGGCGCCCTCGGTCATCCGGGTCTTGGCCACGGGCGCGATCGCGTTGACGGTGACCCCGACCCGACCGAGCTCGGCAGCGGCCACCAGCGTCATGGTCGCGATGCCGCCCTTCGCGGCGGAGTAGACGACCTGGCCGATGGAGCCCTGCAGGCCGGCTCCGGAGGTGGTGTTGATGACACGGGCGACGCGCTGGCGTCCCTCCTTGGACTCCGCGCGCCAGTAGGCGGCGGCGTGGCGCAGCGGGGCGAAGTGGCCCTTGAGGTGCACGCGCATCACGGCGTCGAACTCCTCCTCCGTCGCGTTGACGAGCATCCGGTCGCGCACGAAGCCGGCGTTGTTGACGAGGATGTCCAGGCCGCCGAAGGTGTCGATCGCCTGCTGCACCATCGCCGCGGCCTGCTCGAAGTCGGCGACGTCGGCGCCGTTGACCACCGCCTCACCGCCGATCGCCTCGATCTCGGCGACGACCTCGTGCGCGGGCGAGTCGGTCTTCTCGCCGTTGTTGGAGACGCCGTAGTCGTTCACGACGACCTTGGCGCCGTGCCGGGCGAGCTCCAGGGCGTGCGCACGGCCGATGCCTCGGCCCGCACCGGTCACGATCGCGATGCGACCCTCCAACAGCTTGGTCACTTCTGCTCTCCTTGCGGGCTTTGGTGCTGGGCGATGTAGAGGAAGACGGGCTGCTCCCCGCCGCCGTGGCAGGCGACGTGGGCACCCGAGACGTACGACGACAGGTCGCTCGCCAGGAAGGCGACCACCTGCCCGATCTCCCGGACGTCGGCCATCCGGCCGGCCGGGATGGTCCGTTCGATCGCGGCGACGGTGTCGTCGCCGCCGTAGTGGTCGGCGGAGTCCGGCGTGCGCACGAGGCCGACGTCGACGGCGTTGACCCGCACCCGCGGCCCCCACTCCTGGGCCAGCGAGGTGGTCAGCGCGTCGAGGCCGGCCTTCGCGGCGCCGTACGCCGCCGTGCCGGGCGACGCCCGCTTCGAGGAGACCGAGGAGATGTTGACGATCGAGCCCCCGCCGTCCTGCGCCTGCATCACCCGGTTAGCCACCTGGCTGACGAGCAGTGCCGCGGTCAGGTTGAGGCCCACGATCTTGTCGTGGAAGCGCGGCGAGGCGGTGGCCGCCATGGCGTACGGCGCCCCGCCCGCGTTGTTCACGACCAGGTCGAGACGCCCGTGGTCGGCCACGACGCCGGCGACGAGGGCCTCGACGGAATCGGCGTCGCGGACGTCGCAGAGCCGGTGGGTCGCGCCCTCGGGTGGAGTCGCCTCGGAGCGGCCGCAGGTCACGACGGTCGCACCGGCCTCGAGAAGCACCTCGGAGATGCCGCGACCGATGCCCCGTGCGCCGCCCGTGACGAGGGCGACGCGCCCGGCGAGGTCGATCGTGAGAGCCATGCCACCACCCTACCAAGCATTTGCTTGGTAGGGTGCGTTCATGACAGTCACCAGCGAGCTGCTCGATGGGGCGCACGCGGGGATCCACGTGATCACCATGGACGCTCCCCCCGTCAACGCCCTCACGGTCCAGGGTTGGTACGACGTCGCCGCCGCCCTCGAGGAAGCAGGCGCCGACCTCGCGACGAAGGTCGTGGTCCTGCGTGCCGAGGGGAAGGGGTTCAACGCCGGCGTCGACATCAAGGAGATGCAGCACACCGAGGGCTTCGACGCGCTGATCGGCGCCAACAAGGGCTGCTATGCCGCGTTCAAGGCCGTCTACGAGTGCGCGGTCCCCGTCATCGCCGCGGTCAACGGCTTCTGCGTCGGCGGCGGCGTCGGCCTGGCCGGGAACGCTGACATCGTCGTCGCGAGCGAGGACGCCTACTTCGGAGTCCCCGAGGTCAAGCAGGGCGCCCTCGGCGCGGCCACCCACATGGCCCGGCTCGTCCCCCAGCAGATGATGCGCGCGCTCTACTTCACCGCGGCCACGATCCCGGCGACCGAGCTGCACCGCTTCGGGTCGGTCTACCGGCTGGCGCCGCGCGAGCAGCTGCTCGACGTCGCCCTCGAGGTGGCCAGCAGCATCGCCGACAAGGACACCCGGGTCATCCGCGCCGCCAAGGAGGCACTCAACGGCATCGAGCCGGTCGACGTCAACAAGAGCTACCGGTTCGAGCAGGGGTTCACCTTCGAGCTCAACCTCGCCGGTGTGTCCGACGAGCTCCGCGACGAGTTCGCGGGAACGGAGAAGAGCAAGAAGTGACCAAGCCTCGCGACAAGCAGATGACCATCGACGAGGTGGTCGGCCAGCTCTCCGACGGGATGACCATCGGGATCGGCGGCTGGGGGCCGCGGCGCAAGCCGATGGCGCTGGTGCGCGCGATCCTGCGCTCGGACCTGAAGGACCTCACGATCGTGAGCTGGGGCGGCGCCGACGTCGGCCTGCTCGCCCGTGCCGGAAAGATCAGGAAGCTGGTCTACGCGTTCGTGTCCCTCGACTCGATCCCGCTCGAGCCCAACTTCCAGCGGGCCCGCCAGGGAGGCACGATCCCCGAGGTGGTCGAGCTCGACGAGGGCATGTTCCAGACCGGCCTCTACGCCGCCGCGCAGCGACTCCCGTTCCTGCCGATGCGCGCCGGGCTGGGGTCCGACGTGCTCGTCAACAACGACTGGATCAGGACCGTAACGTCGCCGTACGCCGACGCCGCCGGCGACTTCGAGGAGCTGACCGCCGTGCCGGCCCTCCACCTCGACGTCGCGCTGGTCCACCTCAACCGCGCCGATGCCCACGGCAACGCCGTCTACCTCGGTCCGGACCCCTACTTCGACGACCTGTTCGTGCAGGCGGCCGACCGGGCGTTCGTGAGCTGCGAGCAGGTCGTCGACACCGCCGGCCTCACCGTCGACGCCGCCGTCCAACGGCTGCTGATCAGCCGCATGAGCGTGACCGGCGTCGTTGAGACGCCGAACGGTGCGCACTTCACGACGTGCACGCCCGACTACGAACGGGACGAACGCTTCCAGAAGGCGTACGCCGCCGCGGCCGGCGGGTCCGACGAGGACTGGGCCGCGTTCTCGGCCCGGTTCCTCGAGGGCGACGAGGCCTCCTACCAGGCGGCCGTCGCCGCGTTCGCCGAGGAGCAGGCATGACCGACCACTCACGCGCAGAGGTCTGCGCCGCCGCCATCGCCGACGCGTTCAAGGACGACGGCGAGATCTTCGCCTCGCCGATGGGCATGCTGCCGATGCTGGGTGTGCGGCTCGCGAAGCTGACGTCCAACCCCGACCTGGTCATCTCCGACGGGGAGTCGCTCTTCCTCGGCGGCGTGCCGCCGCTCTTCGCCAAGGCCGACGTGGTCGAGGGCTGGATCCCGTTCCGACGGGTCTTCGACGTCGTCGCGTACGGCAAGCGCCACGTGATGATGGGCGCCACCCAGGTCGACCGGCACGGCAACCAGAACATCTCCGCGATCGGCGACTTCGCCCGTCCGACCCGACAGCTGCTCGGCTCGCGCGGCGCACCCGGCAACACGGTGAACAACCGGACGTCGTACTGGGTGCCTCGCCACTCCCCCAAGGTCTTCGTCGAGCAGGTCGACGTCGTCTCCGGCGTCGGTCCCGCCCGGGCGAAGGCGGCCGGTCCCGGCGCGGCCAAGTACAACGACATCCACCGGATCGTCACCAACCTCGGCGTCTTCGACGTCAGAGGCGCCGACGACACCGTGCGCCTGCTCAGCACCCACCCCGGGGTGAGCGTCGACGACGTGGTCGCGGCCACGGGATTCGCCCTCGAGATCTCCGACGACGTGCCGACCACCCGCGAGCCCACCGAGTCGGAGCTGATGATCATCCGCAACGTGCTCGACCCCAAGAACCTGCGCGACCGCGAGGTCCCGCCCGTGGAGGCTGCGAAGTGATCGACCAGCTGCTCAGGACACCGCTCACCGAGCTCACCGGCATCCGGCACCCCGTCGTCCAGACCGGCATGGGTTGGGTCGCCGGCCCGCGTCTGGTGTCGGGCACGGCCAACGCCGGCGGCCTCGGCATCCTCGCCTCGGCGACGATGACGCTCGACGAGCTGGAGAAGGCGGTCGTCGAGGTCAAGGGCCGCACCGACGAGCCGTTCGGCGTCAACCTGCGCGCCGACGCCGGCGACGCCCCGGACCGCTGCCAGGTGCTCATCGACCACGGCGTGAAGGTCGCGTCGTTCGCGCTCGCACCGAAGCCGGAGCTCATCGCGAAGCTGAAGGAGCACGACATCGTCGTCATCCCGAGCATCGGCGCCCCCAAGCACGCCAAGAAGGTCGCCTCCTGGGGCGCCGACGCGGTGATGATCCAGGGAGGTGAGGGCGGCGGCCACACCGGCAACGTCCCGACGACGCTGCTGCTCCCGACGGTGCTCGACGCGGTCGACATCCCGGTGATCGCCGCCGGCGGCTTCTTCGACGGACGCGGCCTGGCCGCGGCGCTCTCCTACGGCGCCGCCGGCGTCGGCATGGGCACCCGTTTCCTGCTCACTCAGGACAGCCGCGTGCCGGACGCGGTCAAGCAGCGCTACCTCGAGGCCGACCTCAACGGCACCGTCGTCACCGCGAAGGTCGACGGGATGCCGCACCGGATGCTCCGCACCGACCTCGTCGACTCCGTCGAGGAGTCCAGCCTCCTCAAGCGTCTCGGCCCCACGACGCGCCGCACGATCGCCTTCAAGAAGATGAGCGGGATGTCGTGGCGCGAGCTGGTCAAGGACGGCCAGGCCATGAAGCACGGACAGGACCGCACCTGGACCCAGCTCGTCCTCGCGGCCAACACGCCGATGATGCTCAAGGCCGGGCTGGTCGAGGGCGACCCGGGCGCCGGGGTGCTCGCCAGTGGCCAGGTGGTCGGCGTCATCGACGACCTGCCCACCTGCGAGGAGCTCATCGACCGCGTGGTGACGCAAGCCGCCGCCCAGCTGAGCCGGGCGGCGGCGTACGTCCTTCCTGACTAGCTGATCAGCTCAGCGTCAACGCGGTGTCGTCGACGACGAAGCTGGTCTCCAGCGAGCTGTCCTCCGTCCCCGAGAAGCTGATCGTGACCGTCTGGCCAGCCAGCGAGGACACGTTGAACGACTTCAGCGCGTAGCCCGAGGCCTTGTTGAGGTTCGAGTACGTCGCCAGCGTCGTCGAGCCCGCCTTCACGGTGAGCTTGTCGTACGCCGTCGTGCCGGTCGTCTCCGCAGAGTCGATGTGCAGGTAGAACGACAGCGTCGCCGTGCACCCGGCCGGGATGGTGACCGACTGGCTCAGCGTGTCGGTGTGGGTCGTGCCGTAGCCGTCGAGCCACGCCTTCCAGCTGCCCGCGTGGGCGGCCTCGCCGGTGTCGGTCGTGATCACGCCCGAGGTCGAGCTCCACGAGGCAGCGCCCGACTCGAAGCCCGGGTTGGCGATCTTCTGGCCGGAGCAGGTGCCCCCGCCGCCGGACCCGGAGATCGTCCACGTGAACGTGGCCGACCCCGTTGCACCGGTGGTGTCCTTCGCGGTCACGGTCGTGCTGTAGGTGGCCGCGGTGGTCGGCGTACCGGAGATCAGGCCGCTGGAGGCGTTGATGGTCAGGCCTGCCGGAAGACCGGCCGCCGAGTAGGTCAGCGTCTGGCCGGAGGCCGAGTCGCTGGCCGACACCTGCAGGCTCTTCGCGGTACCGACCGTGCCGGTCTGGTTGCCCGGGTTGGTCACCGTGACGGTGTTGCCGCCGGTGGAGCAGGTCGGCTCACCCGTCTGGGCAGGCACGCTGACGGCGTTCCACGCCGCCTTCACCACGTTGAACTCGGCGCACGAACCCGGATAGAGGTTCTTCGCCGCGGTGAGCGTCCAGGTGCGGTACTTCAGGTACGACGACGACGAGGTCTTCATCAGCATCGCGTTGTACATGATCGTGATGGCCTTCTGGATGCCGAGGCCGGTGATCGACGTGCTGTTGCACGTCGGGCTGGTCGGCTGGCCGTCGGACGGGTTGGTGCCCTCGGCGAGCAGGTAGAACCAGTGGTTGCCGGGCCCCGCCGCCGAGTGGACCTCGGAGCTCGGGGTGGAGGAGGAGTAGCAGTTGGCGTCACCGGCCAGCGACGGGTTGTACATGTAGCGGATCGGGCCCGCGCCGACCAGGTTGACCTCCTCCCCGACGGTGAAGTCGGGGGCGTCGGCCGGGTTGTTGGCGTACCACTCGGTAGTCGCGCCGAAGGTGTCGGCGACGAACTCCTGGGTGCCGCCGCCGGAGATGCCGCCCGGCGTGTGGTCGTCGATGCCGTGCCCGAACTCGTGGGCGACGACGTCGATGGAGCCGATCCACTTGCTGCCGGTCTGGGTGTGGCCGACCTGCACCTGGGTGCCGTCGTAGTAGGCGTTCACGTCAGCGAGACCGACGCGGATCGGCACCCAGCCGCCCGAGCCGTCCATGCCGTTGCGGCCCAGCCAGCCCGACAACATCTGGCGCTCCTTCTCCGCGGAGTAGAAGGCGTCGACGCAGCCGGTCTCCCGGTTGGTCGGGTCACCGTTGCCCCAGACGTCATCGGTGCCGGTGAAGGTGGCGTTCCCGCTCGCGTTCTGGCACTTCATCGTGGTGGCGTTGGAGTTCGTCATGGAGTACGACGTCCCGGAGCCCGACGTCGGAATGGTGACCGAGCCCTCCCAGCCGCCGTTGCCGGTGCCCTCGGCAACGTGCTCGACGGTCTTCAGGACCTTCCCCGACCGTGCGCTGACGTAGACGCTGAGGCGGCTCGCCTCGCCGGCGCGCCGACCGACCACCGTGGTCTCCCAGGCCAGCGCGGAGTGGATGCGCTGCAGGACGACGAGCCGGGTCCGGCCGTCGTACCTGCCGTGGCGGACCTGCCGCAGTGCCGCGTGCCGCGCTGCGTCACGGGCGACGCGCGGGGTGATCGACGAGAGGGACACGGGCCGGGTCTGGGCGACGCTGGTGTCCAGCAGCCGTCCGGCGGCGTCGGTGACGACGACGAAGTCGCCGCCGATGACCGGGAGTCCGCGGTAGGAGCGCTCGTAGGGCACGTACTGCAGACCGTGGGAGGACACCACCGGGTGGGCACGGAACGTGTCGTGCGCGGACGCGCGGAGGAGGGCCGGCGGCGAGGCCACCAGCTTCTGGGCGGTGTCGGCCGCCTCCGCCTTGGCGTCCCCGTGGCGGTGCACGGGCTTGACGTGGGGATCACTCGTCCTGGCTGTTGCCTCGGTCGTGGAGACCGAGACCAACGCCAGGGTCGAGACGAGGGCTGCGGCGAAGCCCGCTACGACAGGTCGTTTCATTGACACTCCTTGAGGCCGGGCTCGCGGTTGAGCCCTGGGTGGGGGGTGGCCCGACGACAAGGGCGGGGGTGTTGCCCGAGAGACGAACCTTGCGAACTGTCGCGCTGGCGCAAAGACTGCGTCAACGGCAGTTGGACTCAGAAACATGCAATGCACGTTCTTGCGTCGCTCGGAAGGTTTCCGGCCCCTCGGCGGCCGACCGCACGATCTCAATAGCTGAAGGTCGTCGCGCCCTCGTCCCCGCTGTCCCCGCCGATCCACTCCCAGAGGGAAATGGTTCCCCCGAGCTCCGCGCCCTTCACCAGGTCGTCCTCGTCGAGCGCCTTGGCGTTGAAGCAGAGCGGGCACACGAGGTAGCTCCCGCCCGCGGCGAGGAACCGCTCCTGCAGCTCGGGCAGGGAGGGACAGCCGGCACACGCCGTACCGACGGCCACGCCCGCTACCGCGAGACGCACCGCCTCCTTCGTCAGGAACATCAACGTCGGTCTGCCGTGCTCGGCCGCGCCGAGCGCGACGAGGTAGGCGACGGTGACCTTCTCGGGGTCCTCCATGCCGGTGGCGAGACTGATGACCGCCTTGTTCGACATCGCGTTCTCCTTCGTCCGCGCCGGCCGTGCGGCCGGACGGCTCGACGGTAGGAACCGGAGGGGCTCGCCGGCATCCGCGCCGACGCGCAGGTCGGGGGCCCTCCGGGGGACGCGGTGGCGGTGGACGCGTAGCGGTCAGGCGAGCACGCGGGCGACGGCCGCAGCCCGGGCGGTCCGGCCGGAGACGCCGAGCTTGAGGTAGACGTTCTGGAAGTGGCGCTCGACCGTGCGGACACTGAGCGTGAGCCGCTCGGCGATCTCGGTGTTGTCGAGCCCGTCCGCCGCGAGGAGGAGGAGCTCGTGCTCCCGGTCCGACAACCCGGCCGCCGACGGCCGGGCGCGCTGCTCGCCGAGGAAGCCCGCGATCTCCTGGATGAAGACCGGCCACGCCGGCTCGTCGGCCAGGAGGATGTGGTTGGCGGACTCCAGCACCACCAGCCGCGCGTCCGGGATGGCGGCCGCCATCTCAGCCCCTTCGTCGGGCTCCATCGTGTGGTCGTCGCGCGCGACGAGCACCAGCGTCGGTGCCGTGATCCGGGGCAGCAGGTCGCTGACGTCGGTTTCGCGTCGCGCGCTCCTGCTCGCCAGGGCGTTGTCGGTGCTGGTCGAGGTGCGCATCAGCTCGTCCATCCAGCACATCTGCTGCTCGTTCGCCCCGGGGATGAACGCCGTGGTGAAGACCCGCCGGAACAGGTGGTCGGGGCGGGCCCAGCCGGCCCGGATCATCGCGTTGAACGCGGCGTCGGACTCCGGGTCGTCGCCTCCGAGCGCACCGCCGGCCGAGGCGCCGTAGGTGATCAGCTGGGTGACCCGCTCGGGATGCTCGGCCGCGTAGGCCAGTGCCACCGGTGCCTGGCCGGACATCCCCATGATCACGAACCGGTCGAGGCCGGCAGCATCGACGAGCGTCTCCAGGTCGCGCAGGCGGCGTTCGAGGGAGAAGTCGTCGACGTCCCAGTCCGACAGCCCGAACCCGCGCTCGTCGTAGCGGTAGACCGTGGCGATCCGGCCGAGGTCGTCGAGGAAGTGCCGCCACACGGGGCTCTGCCAGTCGTGCTGCAGGTGGCTGAGCCAGCAGGCGGCGATCACCAGCGGCGGTCCCGAGCCGTGCCGGGCCCACGCCAGCCGGACGCCGTCGTCCGCGCGGCAGAACCGCAGCTCCTGGTTGACGCGCGACTGCCCGGCGGACACTCCTCCAGGCTACTGGCAGCTCGTGGGGTCAGAGGGACTTCTGGAACGCCAGCTCACGACCCATGATCCGGTAGCCGAGCAGCTCGTTGACCCCGATCATGTGGTCGTTGGACTCCGCGTTGAACGTGTCGATGTGCTCGACCTGCGGCTCGACCTCGTCGAGCCACCGGATCATCTCGGCCTTGAGGAGCAGGCCGAGCCGGTGGCCGCGGTGGGCCTTGACGACCGACGTGTCGTGCTGGTCGCCGTATGTCGGCGCCAGCGAGTCGACCACGACGACCGTCTGCCCGGCGAGCTGCCCTGACGGGACGTGCCGCGCGACGACGCGGTAGGCCCGTTCCTTGCGGAACGCGCACGCCTCCTCGTAGGCGCGCATCCGGTCGGCGTTGAACACCTCGTCCTCGATGTCGAGGTCGTCGGTCGGCGCGTCGTTGATGGCAGCGGCCATCTCGGCGATCTCGGCCAGCTCCTCGTCGGGCGTCGGGAACAACCGCCGTTCGAGCACGTAGTCGGCCGCAGCCTCCAGCGCCTCGTCGTACCGCTTCTGCAGCTCGGCGCGGTCGACGTCGGCGAGGTACTGCCGGCGGTTGATCGCCTGGTGCTTCTTCTCGAACCCGTGCCGCGCGGCGAAGCCCCGCGTCGCCTCGGACTCCCACCCGCCGATGCCCATGCTGGTGCGGCCGTGACGACGCGCCTCGTCCTCGAGGAAGGACAGGATCTCGCTGCCGTAGCCGTGACGGCGATGGTCGGGGTGGATCATCACCCCGGCCCACGAGAGGTGCAGGTTGTCGTACTCGCTCATCGCCAGCGCACCACCGCCGACGACGGTGCCGTCGACGGTCGCGAGGTACGGCGTCGAGGGCTCGCCGTCCCAGCCGACCCGGAAGCGTGCCTCTACGCGCAGCAGCGTGGGCTCGGCCTCCCACGGCGAGTCGGCGTGCTGCACCGCGCGCGAGAAGTCGAGCCACTGCTCGAGCGCGGCGACGTCGTCGGGGCCGAACTGTGTGATGTCCATGACGGTCAAGGAAACTCTTCTGGATCCCGCTTCGCCACTGGGTTTCGGGCTCCGTAGGCTGGAGGCGTGAGCCAGCAGACGCCCGCGCCCCGCCGTCGGCACCTGATGGACCCCGACGCACCCCGCAAGGTCGCCGACCCCCAGGACCTCGAGCGCCTCGCCCGGGTGCAGCGCAGGGTCGTGTCGGTGCTGCTCATCACCACCCTCATCCACCTGACCGTCGGCCTGATCCTCGCCGCCGAGCTCGTCGCCGACGACCGGCTCGACGCGCAGCTCGGCCTGATCGTGGTGGGCGTCGCGTTCTACGTGGTCGGCGTCGCGGCCGTGCGGGCGATCAACCGCAAGCCGATCCTGACCTGGTGGATGCTCACCGGCCTGGTCCCGCTCGTGGGCGGGATCTGGTGGGTCGTCCTCCGCTGAGCGCCCGCGTCAGGTGACGGGCGCGAGCAGCACCCGCTCGCGGACCGCTCGGTAGCCGAGGGCGGCGAGCCTCGCGGTGCCCTCGCGGTCGGTGGTCCCGGCGAGCACGAGCACCTGGTCGGCCACCTCGGCCGCCTTCACGCACGCCGCCGCGAGCACGGCCGTCTCCACGCGCGGGTCGCCGCTCGACACGTGGACGGCGCCCACGCGTGTCATCCCGTGGAGGGGGCGGGTGTGTCCGGCCATCGCCACCGGCACCCCCTCGACCTCCCAGAGCACGATCCGGCCGTCGTCGAGCGGGTCGTCGACGACGTACTCCCGGTCGCTGGGGTCGCCGGGGTGGGCCGCCATCAGCTCGTCGAACCATCGGTGCAGCAGCGCTCGGTCGTCCCGGTCGGCGGTGCGCGACATCCCCGCCGTCGGCGCCGGCGCGCGGAAGGTCCCCAGCCGGTGGATCACCAAGCGCTGCCGCGGCCGCAGGCTGACACCCTCCCGGGCCCAGACCTCCTCGACGCGATCGACGGTCGTCACGTCGCAGCCCACTCCCCCGTCGACGTCGAGCACGGCGACCAGCCCGTCGACCGCGGCGTCCGGCATCGGGGTCAGGACCGGTGGGTGGTGCGGAGCGCGCACGAAGGCGCCGGCGACGGCCCCGCCCGAGTCGGTCCACCACCCGTAGGACTGGTCCTCGTCGGGCCTGGGTCGGCGCGCCAAGTAGGCGGCCTCGGTGAGCAGGGGCGTGTGCTCGACAGGGCTGGCCGCGAGGAACTCCCCCGCGCTCGCGAGGAGCTCGCGGACGTCCGACGTGATCGACCAGGGCACGTCTGATCATCCCAGGCCGGGGGTACCGCCGGGCCATGGCAGTCACCGCGTTCCAGGACCTCCCCCTGGCCGACCGCGACCGCGAGTGGGACGGCGACGCCGCCGACAAGCGCGTGCGCACGTGGGCCGGGGCGGAGGACGAGCCGAACGAGAAGTACCGCGACGCCCATGTCTGGTACGACGCGGACAAGAAGGGCAACTTCACCGCGTACAAGCTGCTGATCGCCGACGTCGTCGACGGCCGCCTGAAGGCGGTCCCCCGCGGCGTGATGGCCGCCGGCGGCATCATGCAGGGCTCCCGCGGCGGCGTCGACCTCCCGGGGAAGGACGTCGACCGAGTGAAGAGCCACCTCGCCAAGTACTACGAGAAGATGGGTGACACCGCTCCGTGGGAGGACTAGGCGGGTCACCCCAGGCCACAGACGTCCCGCCCTCCGAGGGGAGCACCCCATGACCACCACCGTCGCCGACCAGCTCCTGACCCGCTTGCGGGAATGGGGCGTCGACCAGGTGTTCGGCTACCCGGGTGACGGGATCAACGGGATCCTCGGCGCCTTCTCCCGCGCCGACGACCAGCCGCGGTTCCTCCAGTCGCGGCACGAGGAGATGAGCGCGCTGGCGGCCGTGGGCTACGCCAAGTTCAGCGGCAAGCCCGGCGTCTGCCTGGCGACCAGCGGTCCGGGCGCGATCCACCTGCTCAACGGCCTGTACGACGCCAAGCTCGACCACGTGCCCGTCGTGGCGATCGTCGGGCAGACCGCACGCACGGCCATGGGCGGCAGCTACCAGCAGGAGGTGGACCTGCTGAGCCTCTTCAAGGACGTCGCCAGCGACTACGTGCAGGTCGTGACGGTCCCGGAGCAGCTGCCCAACGTGCTCGACCGCGCCATCCGGATCGCCATGGCCCGCCGCGCCCCGACCGCGATCATCATCCCGAGCGACGTCCAGGAGCTGGAGTACGCCGGCCCGACCCACGAGTTCAAGATGGTCCCCTCCAGCCTGGGGATGTCCTGGCCCGAGGTGCAGCCGAACGACATCGCCGTACGGCGGGCCGCCGACCTGCTCAACGCCGGCAAGAAGGTCGCGATGCTGGTCGGCCAGGGTGCCCGGGGCGCCGCGGCCGAGGTGACCGAGGTCGCCGACCTGCTCGGCGCGGGTGTCGCCAAGGCGCTGCTCGGCAAGGACGTGCTCAGCGACGAGCTGCCGTGGGTCACCGGCTCCATCGGCCTCCTCGGCACGAAGCCGAGCTACGAGATGATGCGCGACTGCGACACGTTGCTGACCGTCGGCTCGAACTTCCCCTACTCGCAGTTCCTGCCCGAGCCGGGTGGGGCACGCGGCGTCCAGATCGACGCCGACGGTGGCCTCATCGGCATGCGGTACCCCTACGAGCTCAACCTCGTCGGCGACGCCGCGACGACGCTCCGTGCCCTGATCCCGCTGCTGGAGCGCAAGGAGGACCGCGCCTGGCGCGACGGCATCTGCGCCGACGTCGAGCGCTGGTGGCAGGTCATGGACAGCGAGGCCCACGTCTCGGCCGACCCCGTCAACCCGATGCGCATCTTCCACGAGTTCTCGGCGCAGGCCCCCGACGACGCGATGATCGCCGCCGACAGCGGCTCGGCGGCGGACTGGTACGCGCGCCACGTGCGGATGCGCGGCGCGATGCGCGGCACCTTGTCGGGCACCCTGGCGACGATGGGACCGGCCGTGCCCTACATGATCGGCGCCAAGTTCGCCCATCCCGACCGGCCGGCGATCGCGTTCGAGGGCGACGGGGCCATGCAGATGAACGGCATGGCGGAGCTGCTGACCATCTCCCGCTACTGGCGGGAGTGGGCCGACCCGCGGTGCGTGGTCGCCGTGCTCCACAACAACGACCTCAACCAGGTCACCTGGGAGCTGCGCGCGATGGGCGGCACCCCCGAGTTCGTGGAGTCGCAGGCGCTGCCCGAGGTCTCCTACGCGGAGTTCGCCGCGAGCATCGGCCTGGGCGCGATCACCGTCACCGATCCCGAGGAGCTCGCCGGGGCGTGGAGGACCGCGCTCACGGCGGACCGCCCCTACGTGCTCGACGTGCACTGCGACCCCGACGTGCCGCCGATCCCGCCGCACGCGGACCTCGAGCAGATGAAGGCCACCGCGCAGGCCCTCATCAAGGGCGACCCGAGCAGGTGGGGCGTGATCAAGGAGGGCCTCAAGGTGAAGGCCCAGGAGATCCTGCCGCACAGCGACTGAGCGGGCCGCCAGCGGGCCAGCCAGCCCGCGGGGCGGCCAGCCAGCGCGGAGCGGGAGTCGTGTGCCTCACGACGACCCCCAGGTCGGTCACAGGCACACGACCGCGAGCGGCCAGCGCGAAGCGGGAGTCGTGTGCCTGAGGACTCCCCCCAGGTCGGTCACAGGCACACGACCGCGAGTGGGCGAGCGGGGACCCAGCGCGGAGCAGGAGTCGTGTGCCTGAGGACTCCCTATAGGTCGGTCACAGGCACACGACCGCGAGTGGGCGAGCGGCGGCCAGCGCGGAGCAGGAGTCGTGTGCCTGAGGACTCCCCCCAGGTCGGTCACAGGCACACGACCCCGAGTGGGCGGGCGGCGACCCAGCGCGGAGCAGGAGTCGTGTGCCTGAGGACTCCCTATAGGTCGGTCACAGGCACACGACCGCGAGCGGGCGGGTCAGCCCAGCCGCTCGATGATGGTGACGTTGGCCTGGCCGCCGCCCTCGCACATCGTCTGGAGGCCGTAGCGTCCGCCGGTGCGCTCGAGCTCGTTGAGCATGGTCGTCATCAGCCGGGCGCCGGTCGCGCCGATCGGGTGGCCGAGTGCGATGCCGCCGCCGTTGACGTTGACCTTCTCGTGCGGGGCGCCGGTCTCCTTCATCCACGCGAGGACGACGGAGGCGAAGGCTTCGTTGCACTCGAAGACGTCGATGTCGTCGATCGACATGCCGGTCTTCTCGAGGGCGTGCCTCGTGGCCCGGATCGGGCCGGTGAGCATCCACACCGGGTCGTCCCCGCGCACGGACAGGTGGTGGATGCGGGCGCGCGGCTGCAGTCCGTGCGTCTCGACGGCCGACTCCGACGCGAGGAGCAGCGCGGAGGAGGCGTCACAGATCTGGGACGCGACGGCCGCGGTGATGCGACCGCCGGGCGCGAGCGGCTCCAGCCCGGCCATCTTCTCCAGCGAGGTCTCCCGCGGGCACTGGTCGGTGGTGAAGTCCTCGCCGGCGACACTGATCGGCACGATCTCGCCGGCGAAGCGCCCCTCGGCGATCGCCGCACGGGCCCGCTCGTGCGAGGCCAGCGCGTAGGCCTCCATGTCCTCGCGCGAGATGTCCCACTTCTCCGCGATCATCTCGGCGGAGCGGAACTGGCTGACCTCCTGGTCGCCGTAGCGCTTGAGCCACCCGGGCGACTCGGCGAAGGGGGTGGTGAAGCCGTACTGCTGGCCGACGATCATCGCCGCCGAGATCGGGATGGCGCTCATGTTCTGCACGCCGCCGGCCACGACGAGGTCCTGGGTGCCGGACATGATGCCCTGGGCGGCGAAGTGCACCGCCTGCTGCGACGACCCGCACTGGCGGTCGATCGTCACGCCCGGCACGTGGTCCGGCAGTCCGGCCACCAGCCACGCCGTACGTGCGACGTCGCCGGCCTGCGACCCGATGGTGTCGCAGCAGCCGAGGATCACGTCGTCGACCGCGCCCGGGTCGACGCCGGTGCGGTCGACCAGCGCGGTGATCGAGTGGGCCGCGAGGTCGGCGGAGTGCACGCCGGCGAGGGCTCCGCCGCGCTTGCCGACCGGCGTGCGGACGGCGTCGATGATGAAGGCGGTGCTGCTGGCGGTCATGAGCTGATCCCGTCGAGGAGGATGCGGATGTACTGGTCGGCGACCTCCGTGTGCGTGTGTCGCCCGCCGGGTCGGTACCAGCGGACGGCGACCCACACGGTGTCGCGGATGAAGCGGTAGGTGAGCGTCACGTCGAGGTCCGCCCTGAGTACGCCGGTGCGCACACCCTCCTCGAGGAGGGTGACCCAGACCTGACGGGACTGGGCGTTGCGCTCGGCGAGGTAGGCGAACCGCTCGAACGTGACGAGGTGGTCGGCGTCGTTCTGGAAGATCGCGACCTCGGGGCCGTGCTCCTCGATCGCCTCGAACGAGACGCGGACGGCCTGCTCGAGCTTGGTGCGAGCGTCGGCATCGCTGGCGAGGATCTCGTCGTAACGCGCGAAGAGCCCCTCCTGGAACGTCGACAGGATCTCGTCGACCATCGACTCCTTGGAGTCGAAGTGGTGGTAGAGGCTGCCGGACAGGATGCCCGCGGCGTCGGCGATGTCGCGCACCGTCGTGTTCGTGAAGCCCTTCTCGGCGAAGAGCCGGGCGGCGATCGCGAGCAGCTGCTCGCGGCGCGACCCGCCCGCGTCAGGCGTGCTGGCTGCTGACACTGATCACCTCACCGGTCAGGTACGACGAGTAGCCGCTCGCGAGGAACACCATCACGTTGGCAACCTCCCACGGCGCGGCGGCGCGGCCGAACGCCTCCCGCTGCTTGAGCTCCTCGAGCAGCTCCGGCGAGGTCACCTTCTCCAGGAACGGGTGCATGGCCAGGCTCGGCGAGACCGCGTTGACGCGGATGCCGTGCGGCGCCAGGTCGATCGCGGAGCACCGGGTCAGCGCCATCACCCCGGCCTTGGCGGCCGCGTAGTGGGCCTGCCCCTCCTGCGCGCGCCACCCGATGACCGAGGCGTTGTTGATGACAACGCCCCGCTTGCCGGCGGCGACCATGCGCTGGCCGGCCGCGCGCACGCACCGGAAGGTGCCGGTCAGCGTGATGTCGAGGACCTTCGACCACTGCTCGTCGGTCATCTCGAGCACGCTGGCGGTCCCGCCCAGGCCGGCGTTGTTGATCATGACGTCCACGCCGCCGTACTCCTCGGCGAGGTCGAGCAGTGCCCCGACCTGCGCCTCGTCGGTCACGTCGCAGACCAGCTGGGCGACCCGGTCGGCGCCGAACTCCGCGCCGAGCGCCTCCTCGGCCTCCCTCAGCCGGCGCTCGTGGGTGTCGCTGAAGACGACCGCCTTCGCCCCCTCCTCCAGCGCCCGGCGTACGACGGACGCGCCGATGCCGGCGCCGGCCGCAGCCGTGACCACGACGACCTTGTCGGTCAGCAGGCCGTGCCCCGGCACGTAGTCGGGGGTCGGCTGCTCGATCCGGGTGGTGGTCATTCAGGCTCCCTTGGGTTCGCGCGGCAGGCCGAGCACACGCTCGGCGAGGATGTTCTTCTGGACCTCGTCGCTGCCGCCGTAGATCGTGTCGGAGCGGGAGAAGAGGAAGAGCCGTTGGTGCTCGTCGAGCTCGTAGGGCGTGGCCGTCCCGCGTGTCAGCAGCCCCTCGGCGCCCGCCACGTCCATCGCGACCTCGCCGAGACGACGGTGCCAGTTGGCCCAGGCCAGCTTGAAGATCGAGCCGGCTCCGCCTCCGGCGGCCGAGTCCTGGCCGCCCTCGACGAGCGCGAGCGCTCGCAGCGCGAAGCTGCGGATCGCGCTCAGCTCGGTCTTCAGGCCGGCGAGCCGGTCACGCACGACCGGGTCGTCGATCCGCCCGTTGCCCTTGGCGCGCTCGATCACGGTGTCCAGCTCGCGCGCGAAGCCGACGGTCTGGCCGAGGGTCGACACACCGCGCTCGAACCCGAGCAGCCCCATCGCGACGCCCCAGCCCTGGCCGGGCTCGCCGACCACCAGGTCGGCCGCGGTGCGCGCGCCGGTGAAGAAGACCTCGTTGAACTCCGAGCCGCTCGTCAGCTGCTCGATGGGTCGGACCTCCACGCCATCCTGCTCCAGCGGGACGAGGAGGAAGGAGAGACCATGATGACGACGTGACCCGGCCTCGGTGCGGGCGATGACGAAGCACCAGTCGGAGAGGTGGGCGTTCGACGTCCACACCTTCTGTCCGTCGATGACCCACTCGCCCGACGACTCGTCGAGGCCGGCCTTGGTCTGCACGTTGGCGAGGTCGGACCCGGCGTCCGGCTCGGAGTAGCCCTGCGCCCAGAGCTCGGTGACCTCGCGGATCGGCGGCAGGAAGCGCTGCTTCTGCGCATCGGTGCCGAACGCGATCAGGGTCGGGCCGAGCAGGGTCTCGCCGAGGTGGTTGACGTCGTGGGGCGCCTCGGAGCGGGCGTACTCCTCGTGGAAGATCACCTGCTGCCACAGCGAGAGGCCACGGCCACCGTGCTCCTCGGGCCAGCCGACACAGGTCCACCGGTGCTCGGCCAGCAACCGGTTCCACGCGAGCCGTTCCTCGAAGCCCTCGTGGTCGCGACCCGGACCCCCGAGCCCCTTGAGCCCACGCCACTCACCGACGAGGTGGTCGGCGAGCCAGGTGCGCACCTCCTCGCGGAAGGCGCGGTCCTCGGCGCTCTCGGAAAGGTCCATGCCCCCACCCTACCAAGCAAATGCTTGGTAGGCTTGGAGACGCCGCTTCGTTCCTCGGCGGCTCCTCAACCAACGAAAGGCAGGGCGGTGGACACGATTCCGGCGATCCTGCGTGCAGCAGCGGAGAGGTACGGCGACCGGCCGGCCTACGTCGAGGGCGACCGCACGCTGACGTACTCCCAGCTCCTCGAGCAGGTACGCGAGCTGGCTCGACGCTACGTCGGGCACGGCCTGGGTGCGGGCGAGCGCGTGGTCGTCTGGGGTCCCAACAGCATCGAGTGGGTCGTCGCGGCTCTCGCCACCACCTATGCCGGCGCGACCCTGGTGCCCGCCAACTCCCGCTACACCGGGCACGAGGTCGCCGAACTGGTGGACCGCACGGGCGCGACGACCGTGATGGTCGCCGACGGGTTCCTGGGCCGCAAGCAGCTCGAGGAACTGCGCGCCGCGAGCGAGATCGCCTCCGTGCGGGTGCTCGGCAACCTGGCGAAGCTCTCCCTCGACCATCGCGGGGAGGAGCGGCACGTCCGCGAGGCGAGCGTCGAGGAGGTCGAGGCACGGGCCGACGCGGTGACCCCCGACGACGTCGCCGACATCCTCTTCACCTCCGGCACGACCGGGCGGCCGAAGGGCGCGATGAGCGCGCACCGCCAGAGCATCGGCGTCGCCCGCGCCTGGGCGGAGCTCGGCGGCGTCTCACCCGACGACCGCTACCTGGTCATCAACCCCTTCTTCCACTCGTTCGGCTACAAGATCGGCATCCTGGTCGGCCTGCTGACCGGCGCCACCCTCTACCCCGTCGCGACGTTCGACCTCGACGAGACCATGCGGATCATCGAGTCCGAGCGGATCACGCTGCTGCCGGGTGCGCCGACGATCTACCAGTCCCTGCTGACCGCGCCGGGCCGCGACGAGCGCGACCTCTCCTCGCTGCGGCTCGCGGTGACGGGTGCGGCCGTTGTCCCCGTCGTGCTCATCGAGCGGATGCGCGAGGAGCTCGGGATCGACCACGTCGTCACCGCGTTCGGCATGACCGAGGCCGTCGTCGTCACGATGTGCCGCGAGGGCGACTCGGCCGCGACGGTCGCGACGACGAACGGCCGCGCCATCCCCGGCATGGAGACCCGGATCGGCGAGGGCGGCGAGCTCCTCGTCCGGGGCGACTACGTGATGCTGGGCTACCTCGACGACCCCGCGGCCACCGCCGAGGCGATCGACGAGGACGGCTGGCTGCACACCGGCGACATCGGCGAGCTCGACGAGCAGGGCAACCTGCGGATTACCGACCGGCTCAAGGACATGTACATCTCCGGCGGCTTCAACGTCTATCCCGCCGAGGTCGAGCAGGCCCTGCTCCGGATGGAGGGGATCGACGACGTCGCCGTCGTCGGCGTGCCCGACGAGCGCATGGGCGAGGTCGGCAAGGCGTACGTCGTGGGGTCCGCCTCCAGCGAGGACGTCATCGCGTTCGCCAAGGAGCGGCTGGCCAACTTCAAGGTGCCGCGTCTCGTCGAGCACGTCGACGCGCTCCCCCGCAACCTGTCCGGCAAGGTCCTGAAGAACACCCTTCGAGACGGTCGCTAGCGCGACCTCCTCAGGGACCGAAAGAGAGAAGCACGTGGATCTCGAACTGACTGAGAGCGAGCTCGCCTTCCAGGCGGAGGCGCGCGCGTGGCTGGCGGCCAACGTGCCGAGCGAGCCGCTGCCGTCGATGGACACCGAGGAGGGCTGGCGGCTCCACCAGGAGTGGGAGGCCCGGCTCACCGCCGACCGGTGGTCGGTCGTGTCGTGGCCGCGGGCCTACCACGGCCGCGAGGCGTCGCTGATCGAGTGGGTGATCTTCGAGGAGGAGTACTACCGCGCGGGCGCACCCGGCCGCGTCTCGCAGAACGGGATCTTCCTGCTCGCGCCGATCATCTTCGACCACGGCACCCAGGAGCAGCAGGACCGCTTCCTGCCCACGATGGCGTCGGGCGAGAAGATCTGGGCGCAGTGCTGGTCCGAGCCCGAGGCCGGCTCCGACCTCGCCTCCCTGAAGTCGACCGCGCGGCGCGACGACGAGCGCGGCGGGTGGGTGCTCAACGGCCAGAAGACCTGGTCGTCGCGGGCGACCTACGCCCACTGGGGCTTCGGGCTGTTCCGCTCCGACCCCGAGGCGGCCCGGCACAACGGACTGACCTACTTCCTCTTCCCGATGGACGCCGACGGCGTCACCGTGCGTCCGATCGCCCAGCTCGACGGAGAGGCGGGCTTCGCCGAGGTGTTCTTCGACGACGTCTTCGTGCCGGACGCCGACGTGCTCGGTGCGCCCGGTGACGGCTGGCGCGTCGCCATGAGTACGGCGGGCAACGAGCGCGGCCTCTCGCTGCGCTCCCCCGGGCGGTTCTGTGCCGCCGCCGACCGGCTCGTGGAGCTCTACCGCCAGCGCCCCGACACCCGGGTGGCCGACGGCGTCGTCGAAGCGTGGCTGAAGGCGGAGGCCTACCGGCTCTACACGTGGGGCACCGTCACCCGCCTCGCCGACGGCGGGGAGATGGGCGCCGCCGGGTCGGTCAACAAGGTGTGGTGGAGCGAGCTCGACATCTCCCTGCACGAGACCGCGCTGGACCTCCTCGGCCCGGAGGCCGAGCTGGAGTCCCGCTGGCTCGACGGCTACACGTTCGCCCTCTCGGGTCCGATCTACGCCGGCACCAACGAGATCCAGCGCAACATCATCGCCGAGCGGATCCTCGGCCTCCCCCGCGAGCCCAAGGGGTCCCGACGATGAAGTTCGAGCTCACCTCAGACCAACGCGACTTCGCCGCGTCGCTCGAGGCACTGCTGGCCTCCGCCGACACCGCGAGCATCGCCCGCGCCTGGGCCGACGGCGACCACGCCCCCGGCCTCAAGCTCTGGGACCGGCTCGCCGAGCAGGGCCTCACCATGCTGGCGACGGAGGCGACCCCGGTCGAGGTCTGCCTCGCCTTCGAGGCTCTCGGCCGGCACGCCGTGCCGGGTCCTTGGGTCGAGTCGGCCGCCTACCTGCCGCTCGCGCTGGGCCACGAGGTCGAGGGGATCGCGACGGTCGCGGTGCCGCCGCACACGCCGTACGCCCTCGACGCGGACGTCGCGGACTCGGTCTTCCTCGCCGGTGCCGACGGTCTGACCGAGGCACAGCCCGGCGAGCGGCACAGGTCGGTCGACCGGGCCCGCCACCTCTTCTCGGTGACCGCGACCGGTCCTGCCCCGGACGACAGCGCGTTCGAGCTCGCCGTCCTCGCGACCGCCGCCCAGCTCCTCGGCGCGGGCGAGCGGGTCCTGGCCGACTCGGTGACCTACGTCAAGCAGCGACGGCAGTTCGGGCGCGAGATCGGGAGCTACCAGGCGATCAAGCACCAGCTCGCCGACGTGCGGATCGCGCTCGACTTCGCCCGCCCGCTCGTCCTGGGGGCAGCGCTCGATCCCACCCCGCGCGCGGTCTCGGCCGCGAAGGTGATGTGCGGCGACGCCGCCTACCTCGCCTCGCGCACCGGGCTCCAGGTCCACGGCGCGATCGGCTACACCCAGGAGTTCGACCTGAGCATCTGGATCACCAAGATCCGCGCGCTGGTCACCGCCTGGGGCACGCACGCCTTCCACCGGGGCCGGATCCTCGACTCGCTCGTGGGGGCCTGAGGTGGAGTTCGCACTCAGCGAGGAGCAGGCCGAGCTCGCGTCGACCGTGCGGGCGGTGCTGGCGAAGCAGGCCGACAGCGCCGCCGTGCGCGCCGCAGTGGCGTCGGAAGCCGGCTACGACGCCGCGCTCTGGTCAACGCTGTGCGAGCAGGTCGGCGTCGCGGCCCTCGGCGTCCCCGAGGAGCACGACGGTTTCGGCGCGACCTTCTTCGAGACCGCGGTCGTGCTCGAGGAGCTCGGGCGCTCGCTCGCCCCCTCCCCGCTGCTGGCGACCGTCATCGCGACCGAGGCGCTGCTGGCCGGAGGCACCGACGAGGCGAAGGCGCGGCTCCTCCCCCGGATCGCCGCCGGTGAGATCGCCACGTTCGCGCTCGACCCCGGACCCGTGCTCGACGGGGCCGACGCGGCGATCGTCCTGGCGACGGTCGGGCCGCAGCTCGTCGAGCTCGCGCCGTCGAGGGTGGAGCCGCTCGAGACGATGGACCAGACGATCCGCCTCGCGACCATCTGGGCCGAGGAGCCGGTCGCGATCGGCGAGGGAGGTGTCGCCCGCGCTCGCGCCGACCTCGTCGCGGCCGCCTCCGCCGCCGCGCTCGCCGTCGGGCTGAGCGCCCGCGCACTTCAGATGACGGTCGACTACAGCAAGGAACGGGTGCAGTTCGGTCGTCCGATCGGCTCGTTCCAGGCGCTCAAGCACCGGATGGCCGACATGCTCGCGAGGCTGGAGATCGCCCGGTCGGCGTCGTGGGCAGCGTCGTACGCCCTCGCCACGCACGCACCCGACGCCGAGCAGCTGACCCGGACGGCTGCGTCGTACTGCCTCGAGACCGCGACCCACCTCGCCGGCGAGTGCATCCAGCTCCACGGCGGCATCGCGATCACCTGGGAGCACGACGCCCACCTGGTCTTCAAGCGCGCCCACGCGCTCGGTCAGCTGTTCGGCGCCCCCCACGAGCAGCGGGCGAGGATCACGCTCTGACGTCACGCAGCGCGTCGAGCTGCGCGCGGAGCGCCTCCGGGATGGGCGCCTTGGTGCCGGCGGCGTAGTCGAACGCCACAACGAGGGTGTCCCCCTCCGCCGCGACCGCGCCGTGCCGGTGGCTGACCGCGCGGTGGCGCATCACGTAGCGGTCGTCCTCGATGTCGCCGATCCCGGCACCGACGGTGACGGTGTCGGGATAGGTCAGCGGGATCCGGAAGCGGCAGCTCGCCGTGTGCACGATCGGACCGACGCCACCGAGGTCGCCGGCCGGGTCGCGGGCGAGCTCCTCGAAGCAGCGGATCCGCGCGGTCTCGAAGTAGCGGAAGTAGACGGTGTTGTTGACGTGCCCCATGGCGTCCATGTCGCCCCAGGCGACGGGGATCTCCACGCGGACGGGGTAGTCGGCCAGCAGGTCGTCGATGCGCGCGTCCGTCACCGGGTCAGGCTAGCGAGCCGGCCCGCCGAGCGCTGCGCCCAACGTGCGGAGCAACCGGACGGCGGCGTCGGCCCGGGCGGCGTCGACCTCGGGCCTGGGGTAGCTGTAGCCGACGATCGCCTCGCCGTCGAACATGTGCACCGCGGACGTGACGGCGAGCCGGACCACCTCCTCGGGGACGTCCAGGCCCTCGAAGTTCTCGACGGCGCGCTCCTCGATGGCGTCGTAGAGGTGCTTCGTGATCGGCGCGAGCCGCTCACGCAGGTCCGGTTCGGTGCGCGCGGCCACCATCACCTCGAACCACACGACGTTGGTCTCGTGCCGGATCCGCTGGCGTGCGAACGCGACGACCTCCTCGATGGTGAGCGCCGGCGCGCCTCGGGGCCGCAGTTCGTCGAAGGCGACCATGTGCCGCCGTGCCACCTCCTCGGCCGCAGCGATGATCAGGTCGAGACGCGAGTCGAAGTGACGGAACAACCCGCCCTTAGACACCCCCGAGCGCGCGCAGACCTCGCCGAGGGAGGTGCGGTGGTAGCCGACCTGCTCGATCGACTCGATGGTCGCCTCGACCAGCTTCCCGATCGTCTCGGCCCGGCGCTGCTCCTGCGTGCGCCGCCCGGGAGCGGCGCTCATCGCCCCGCGCGGAGGAACCGGCCCGTACGACGGGTGCCGAGCACCTCCGCGGCCTCGCCGAGGCCGAAGACGTGCTCGCCGTTGACGAGGACGGCGACGACGGCGTCGTCGTTGCGGTTGACCATGCGGGACAGGTTGCCGTAGGAGACGACCGGGCTCTCGGCGTACTCGTCCAGGCGCTCGTCGAGCGCGGTCGGGTCCACCACGACGACATCGGCCCGGTCGCCGACGCGCAGGTGCCCGGCGTCGAGGCCGTACCAGTCGGCGAGCTCACCGGTGAGCCGGTGCACGGCGTGCTCCACCGTCATGAACGGCCGTCCGGCCTCCTCGGCGTCGCGGACCCGGCGCAGCAGCCGCAGGCCGAAGTTGTAGAACGCCATGTTGCGCAGGTGGGCGCCTGCGTCGGAGAACCCGAGCTGCACGCCGGGGCTGGTCGCGAGCCGGTCGAGCACCTCGGGTCGGTCGTTGGAGATCGTCGTGCGCCAGCGGACCTTCGTGCCGTGCTCGACGACCAGGTCGAGGAAGGCGTCGACGGGGTGCACCCCACCGCGCTCGAGGCCGACCTGCCCGAAGGACTTGCCGATCACCTCGGCGTCGGGGCAGTCGACGATCTCGGCGTCGAAGAAGTCGCGGTGCCACACGCGCAGCCCGAACTTGGCGTCGTAGTCCTTGCGGAACCAGCGTCGGTAGTCCTCGTCCTGGAGCAGGGCGTCCCGCTCGACCTGCTCCGCGAGGTGCAGCGCGGCCGCCCCGGACCCGAACTCCTCGAAGATGACCAGGTCGATGCCGTCGGCGTACACCTCGAACGGCACCGGCAGGTGCTGCCACCGGAAGTCGCCGCCGAGAGCGTTGAGCAGCCGCGCGCTCGGCGGCATGATCGCCATCAGCGCCCGGTTGGCCTTGATGTCGGCGGCCGAGAGCAGGCTCGTCTTCAGCGGCTTGCGGAAGATGCCGAGGGTGCTGAGCGTCATCGCGAGGATGCTGCGCGGGCTCTTGATGTCCGGACCGCCCTGGAGCACGCGCCGGCGTCGGCGCAGGATCGCGTTGAGCCGACGACGCTCGCGCGCCTTGGCGTACGTCGACGGCAGGGTGCGCGAGCGGCAGGTCTCGCCGTCCAGCTTGTCGAACATCAGCTGCTGGGCGGACATGCCGACGAAGCCGGCGTCGAGTGCCTCGGTGAGCCAGCGCTCCATCGTCGCCCGCTCCGCAGCAGACGCGCGGACCCCGCTGCGGGTGGCCCGGTCGAGCCCCATGGCGGCGGCCCGGAGGTCGGAGTGGCCGATGAAGGCCGCCAGGTTCGGACCGAGGGGAAGGGCCTCCAGCGCGGCCACGTAGTCGGCCGCGCTCGACCAGGTCTTCGACGTCTCGACGGCATCGATGACGTGCGCCCGCGGGATCGCCTCCACCCGCCCGAACAGGTCGCCCGCGTCGGTCGCGTCGACGTGGACCGTCGACAGCGAGCACGAGCCGAGCAGCACGGTCGTCACCCCGTGGCGCACCGACTCCGCGAGGGCCGGCTCGTTGAGCACCTCGACGTCGTAGTGGGTGTGGATGTCGATCATCCCCGGCATCACCCACTGGCCGGTGGCGTCGACCACCCGGGAGCACCCGGTCACGTCGAGCGGATCGGCGCTGACCGCGGCCACCCGGCCGTCGCGGATCCCGACGTTGCGGACGTTCGGCGGCGCGCCGGTCCCGTCGAGGAGGAGACCGTTGTTGAGGACGACGTCGTAGGCCATGGCGATATAGAAACCAATCGGTCTCTATCTGTCAATCACCGCGGTTCGGCCGCGATTTTCGTCACTCGTCCGGTTGCCTGGCGCGACCGAGGGGTACCAGCCCTCAGTAGCGACCGGACAGGAGCCGGCCCGAGCCGGAGGAGCAGGACCATCGACGCGCGGATGTTGAACAACCGGTACGAGCTGAAGGAGCTCGTCGGCCGGGGCGGCATGGCCGCGGTCCACCGCGGCTACGACCACAACCTGAGCCGGGATGTCGCGATCAAGGTGATGCACGCCTCGCTGGACAACGACGTCGACCACCAGCGCTTCCTGTCGGAGATGCGGCTCCTGGCCACGCTGAACCACCCGAATCTCGTCATGCTGCTCGACGCGGGGGCCGAGGCGGACTCCGTCGACCCGTCCCCGTGGCTCGTCATGGAGCTGGTCGGCGGCCCGTCCCTCGCGCAACGCCTGGGCGGCGGCCCCCTGCCGGCCACGGAGGTCGCGGCGATCGGCGCCGGCGTCGCCGCCGGCCTCGCCCACGTCCATGCCAACGGCATCGTCCACCGCGACGTCAAGCCGGCCAACATCTTGCTGACGGCGAGCGGCGAGGCGAAGCTGGCGGACTTTGGCATCGCCCGGGCGGCCAACGAAGGCTCGGGCCTGACCGCCACGGGCAGCACGATCGGTACGGCGTCGTACCTCTCGCCCGAGCAGGTCAAGGGCACCCCGGTCACCGGGGCGAGCGACATCTACTCGCTCGGTCTCGTGCTCCTGGAGTGCCTCACCGGCCAGCGGGCGTACGCCGGCACACCGACCGAGGCGGCCCTCGCCCGCCTCCACCGCCGCCCCCTCATCCCGGTGTCGCTCGGCGCCGGCTGGGTCCACCTGCTCGACCAGATGACGGCCACCGAACCGACCGAGCGCCCGACCGCCGCCGAGTGCGCCGGGCGGCTCACCGCCCTCGCGGCGGGCGACGCCAGCGACAGCGCAGCCGGCGCGGTGCTGAGCCTGCAGACCACCGGTCTCGTGGGCGGGGCCGCGCCCGCACGCCGCCAGGTCGAGAGCGGAGCGACCTCGATCTGGTACCGGCGTTCGGCCCTGGCCGCCGCCGCGGCCGCCGTCCTCCTCCTGCTCTCGGCCGGGGTCGCCCACGTCGTCGACGGCTCCGCGCCCGCGCCGTCAGCCGCTGCGGCCGACGCTCCGACCGCCAGGAAGGATCTCGGCAGCAAGCCGAGAGGCGTGGCCCCCTCGATCAGCGCGGCGCCTGCGGAGGCGACGGCCTCGGCCCCGGTCGTACGGCACCGCCCGCACCACCACGCGAAGCCGCACCGGCACCACCGGCACCACCGGCACCACCACGCGCACAAGGCGCACCACAAGCACGGCAAGGGCCACGGGCACCACGGCAAGGGTCACGGCAAGAAGCGGAAGTAGCTCAGCTGCGGCCGTGCTGGACCCGGCGCAGCGCCGCCCCTCCAGCGGGCATCGCCCGATCGCGTGCGGGCTCCGGACGGACCGCGTCCTCGAGGTCGGCGAGCTCACCGAGGTCCGAGAGGTCCTCGTCGTCGTCGACGACCAGAGCGGTGAAGACCTCGTCCGGCCCGCGCAGGACCGCCAGCACGCCCGGCGCCATCATCGCCACCACGGTGTCCCGGTCGGCCGAGGCGATCGGCTCGAGCTCGTGGAGGTAGCGCATCGTCGCCATGCCGAAGAGCTGCGAGGCGACCAGCTCCCACTTCATCGCCGAGACCGGGCGGGTGCCGCGGCGCATCTGCGGCATCAGCAGCGCCCGCTTCAGCCACCGAAGCACGCGGGGGGCGTCGTCAGGCCGGCTGCTGCGCGCCACCAGCCGCAGCATCCGGGCGCGGGTCCGCGGGTGCTCGCAGAGCACGAGGAACCGTCGGACCAGCTGCAGGGCGACGTCTTCGGTGGGATCCAGGCTGCGCATGACCCACCGATGGTGCCAGTCGACCGCCCCTGCGCCGCTTCCTCAGCGGTTGGCCGCGCGGATCATGCGACGGATCTCACTCGGGATCGGTCGCGCGAGGAGCACCGGCCGCTCCAGCACCCGCCGCGACGTGACAGCCCAGATCCGGCCGCTGTTGGCCGTCCTCCCGCGCGGGAGGAACCACGGCCCGCCGCTCGCCCCGCCGGTCAGCGCGCAGGCGTGCATCGACGCGTCCGCCGAGTCGTGGAAGGGCACGGTCCGACCGTCGCAGCGCTTCGCCGTCTCGCCGTCGAAGGGGTCCTCGGCCGGCCAGCCCCAGATCCGCACGCCCCACTCGCGCTGCGGCTTGCCCCACACGACGTCGTTGCCACCGGTCACGTCGACGAGGCGGTGCCGCCCGTGCCGCTTGAACGAGATGATCGCCTGGTCGAAGCGGAACGCCTCGTGCTCGATCCAGCCGTTGAAGGCGTAGGCGTTGTTGGCCACCCACTTGCCGTAGGGCGCGTGCCCGTTGCGGTAGCGCGGCACGTAGACCCAGTCGCTGTAGAAGTGCGGCTGCTGGAGCAGCCCGACGTCGGGTCCGGTGTGGACGCAGTGACCGGCCGTGATGACCTGGTTGCGCTTCTTGGTGTTGATCGCCGACGCGGTGCATACCGCGTCGGCGCCGTCCACGCGGAAGAACAGCTTGCCCGTCGACCGCGGGGCGCGGACCTGGCGAGGCCGGGTGCGCGCCCGCGCCGCGTGCTCGGCTGACCGACCCGGACCGAGGGAGCGGGTCAGCCCGTCGACGAGCTGCTCGATCGGCAGCGCCGCGCGCATCCGGGCGGACGTCCAGTAGCTGCTGATCTCCCGGGCGGTGCCGGCAGCCGTGGGCGCCTCGGTCACCACTGCGTGGCGGGCGGGGACGGCCGCCGTACGAGCACCTGACCTGGCGTCGGCCGGTGTCGGGGCTGCGCTCACGGTGGCTGCTACGACCACGGCCGACGCGACGGCGGAAACCGCTCGGAGGGACCTCATAGGAAGCAAACTGCGGCGGCGCGCACGAGTCACGGGTCAGTCGGTCGATCGGTAGCGACCACGGAAGTACAGCAGCGGGTCCTTCGCCTCGTCCTCGGCCGTCTCCAAGTGCTCCACGCGGCCGATGACGACGTAGTGGTCACCGCTCTCGTGGACCGTCTGGATCGTGCAGTCGAGGTGGGCCAGCGTCCCACGGATCACCGGCGAGCCGGTCACCTCCGCCGGGTGCCAGTCGACGTCGGCGAACTTGTCGACGCCCTTGGTCGCCATCTGCTGGGAGACGTGCTCCTGGTCAGCAGCCAGGATGTTGACGCAGAACCGGCCGGTCCGGTGGATGACGGGCCACGCCCGCGACGACTTCGCCGGCACGAACAGCACCAGCGGGGGGTCGAGGGAGACGCTCGAGAAGGACTGGCAGGTCATGCCGACCGGCTCGCCACCGCTGATCGTGGTGATCACGGTGATGCCGGAGGCGAAGGTGCCGAGCACGTCGCGGAAGCGCCGCGCGGCCGCGCGGGCCTCGGGGTCGTCGTGGACGGCGACGTCCTCGCCCGGCCGGAACTCGAAGTCGATGTCGGCGTCGCCGAGCCACGAGTCGATCAGGGCCGGGTGCGGCCAGGTCTCCCGCGCGTCGGGGCTCATGCCGTCGGGGATGTCCCCCTCGGGCACGCGCCCGCGGGAGGGATGGGACTCGGCCGGCATGCTCGCCACGGTAGCGACCTCAGCTCCCGCCACCGAAGTCGTGACCCCAGTACGAGACGGCGGTGGACTCGCGTGCGACCCACTTGTGGTCGTCGACGCGCAGTCCCTCGGTGCCGAACTCCACGTCGAAGCCGCCGGGCGACCTCACGTAGAACGAGACCATCTCGTCGTTCATGTGCCGCCCAAGGGTCGCCGACAGCTTGGCGCCGTGCTTCTTGACCCGCTCGAGCGCGCGTCCGACGTGGTCGAGCTCGTCGACCTCCAGCATGATGTGGACGCACTTCGACGGGTTCGGCATCGGGAGGAACGCGAGCGAGTGGTGGCGCGGGTTGACCCCGAGGAACCGGAGCCACACCTTGCTCCCGGGCTCCTTGCCGACGAACTCCCCCGGCATGCTCATCGAGTCGCGGAGCCGGAAGCCCAGCACCTCGGTGTAGAACCGCAGCGCCTCGACGTCGTCGAGGACGGGCAGGACGATGTGCCCCATGCCTTGGTCGGCGGTGACGAACCGAGCGGCGTACGGCGTCACGACCGGTCGCGACTCGTAGGTGATGCCGTGGAACAGCTCGAACACGTTGTCCCAGGGGTCCCTGAAGCGCACGAGCTCCTGGACGCGGCGCTCGGCGAGCTCCTCCTTCGTGCCCTCCTCGAACTCGACGCCGGCCTTCTGCAGGTGCTCGCGGGCGGCCTGCAGGGCCTGGTGGTCGGCGAGCTCCCAGCCGGAGCAGGCGAGCTCGTCGACGTCGGAGGGGAAGACGACGATGCGCGCGGAGACCTCGTCGAAGCGCCAGTACTGGTGCGCGGGGTCGGGACCGCGACCCTCGGCCAGCCCCAGGACCTTGCCCGCGAAGGTCTTCCACGCGTCGAGGTCGGTGCTGGCCACGCGGACGTAGCCCATGGACTTGATGTCGATCATGCCTTCGCCCTTTCGACGTGGGCCGCGAGGAAGGTCGTGCAGACCTGCGCGAACTCCTCGGCCGCCTCGATCTGCGCCCAGTGCCCGCAGTTGGGGAACACGTGCAGCTGCGCACGCGGGATCTGCTTGAGCGCCACCAGTGCGCCGTCGAGCGGGTTGACCCGGTCCTCGCGACCCCAGGTCAGCAGGGTCGGCTTGCGGATGGCGTGCACCTCGCGCCAGAGCATGCCGTCCTCGGCCCACTCCGGGTTCCAGAAGGACGCCCCCATCGACCGCATCGCCTCCATCGAGCCCGGCGCCGTCGCGTCGGCGAAGCGCTCCTCGACGAGCTCGTCGGTGACCAGCGACTGATCCACCACCATGCTCGAGATGAACGCCCGCAGCCGCTCCCGGGTCGGGTCCATGCTGAAGTCCATCAGCCGCTGGACGCCCTCGGTCGGGTCGGCGTGGAAGAGGTTGAGCGAGAGCCCGCCGGGGCCCATGAGCACGAGCCGGCCGACCCGGTCGGGGTAGGACAGCGCGAAACGGGTCGCCGTGCCGCCGCCGAGGGAGTTGCCGAGCAGGTGGACCTTCTCGATCTGCAGCTCGTCGAGGAACCTGACGAGGTAGTCGGCCGAGTGCCGGAAGTAGTTGGCCTTCACCTCGGGCTTGTCCGACTGCCCGAAGCCGGGCTGGTCGACCAGCAGGGTGCGGAAGCGCGGCGCGAAGCGCGGCAGTGCGGAGCCGAAGTTGCTCCAGGCCGACGCACCCGGTCCCCCGCCGTGCAGCAGCACGAACGGAAGACCGGCGCCCCCGTCGTCCGGGCCGGCCTCGTAGTAGTTCAGGGTGATGTCACCGGCCTTCGCGGACCGGCGGACAGCCTCCTTCTCGTACGACGGCAGGGCCATCAGTACATCCCGGGGTCGACCTTGTGGCCGAACTGCTGCGCGCCGTACATCTGGAGGGCGCGCTCGGGGTCGTTGGCCGCGTGCACCCGGCCGGCGTGCGCGTCGCGCCACGCCCGCTGCAGGTAGGTGCCCTCGGCGAGCGCCCGTCCACCGGAGGCCTCGAACAGCGCGTCGATCGCCTCGATGGCGCGCGCGGTGCCGAGCACCTGGTCGCGCCGCACCCGCAGCCGCAGCTCGAGGGGGATCTGCTCGCCGCGCGCGACCAGGTCCTGCTCCTCGCGGATGTTGGCCATGAGCAGCGCCCAGCCGGCGTCGATCTCCGAGGAGGCCCGCGCGATCCGGACCGCGGCGAACGGGTCGAGCGACGCCTTCTCGCCGAGGTACGCGGCGCGCACGCGCTTCTGCTGCATCTCCACGTGCTCGGCGTAGGCGCCCTTCGCGATGCCGAGGAGCGGCGTGGCGATCGTCGAGGTGAAGATCGAGTGGAAGGGCAGCTTGTAGAGGTCGCTGGTGTTCACGGCCTGCCCCGGACCCTTGCACTGACCCGTCTCCCCCATCGACAAGGTGAACGCCTCGGGGATGAAGGTCTCCTCGACCACGATGTCGTTGGAGCCGGTGCCGCGCAGGCCCACGACGTTCCACACGTCGACGATCTGGTACTTCTCCCGCGGCACCATGAACGTGCGGAAGTCGACGACCTGGCCCTCCTCGTTGAACACCAGGCCACCGAGGAGCACCCAGGAGCAGTGGTCGCAGCCGGAGGAGAAGCTCCACCTGCCGGACAGCGTGAAGCCGCCCTCGGTGAGGACCGCCTTGCCGGTCGGAGCGTACGACGAGCTCAACCGCACGCTCTGGTCCTCGCCCCACACGGCCTGCTGCGCCTCGTCGGCGAAGAGCGCGACCTGCCAGGGGTGCACGCCCACGACGCTGGACACCCAGCCGGTCGACCCGTCCGCGGACGCGATGTCGCGCACGGCGGTGTAGAAGTCCACGGGATCGGCCTCGAAGCCGCCGTAGCGCTTCGGCTGGAGCAGCCGGAAGAAGCCGGTCTCCTCGAGCTCCTTGATCGACGCCTCGGGGACGACGCGCAACCGCTCGGCCTCGTCGCCGCGCTCGCGGAAGGTCGGAAGCAGGTCGCGGATGCCGTCGAGGACGGTCTGCACCTCGGGGCTGCGGTTCATGTGGGAGCTCCTGTCGGATGTACTGATGTCAGCAATACTAGAACACGTTCTAGTTTTCTGTCACGCGTTCGCGTCCTGTTTGGCCTTGAGCATCAGGGCGATGTCGATGAGCTGGTCCTCCTGGCCGCCGATCAGCTTGCGGTTGCCGGCCTCGAGCAGGATCTGCGCACCCGAGACGCCGTAGCGCTCGGCGGCGTTGCCGGCGTGCTTGAGGAAGCTCGAGTAGACGCCGGCGTACCCCATCATCAGCGTCATCCGGTCCAGCTGGCACTCCTCCGGCATGGCCGGCTTGATGACGTCCTCGGAGGCGTCGACGATCTTGAGGAAGTCGACCCCCGTGGTCCAGCCGAGCTTGTCGCAGACCCCGATGAACGCCTCGAGCGGCGTGTTGCCGGCGCCCGCGCCGAAGCGGCGCACCGAGCCGTCGATCTGGGTGGCGCCGGCCCGGGCGGCGGCGACGGTGTTGGCGACGCCCAGGCCCAGGTTCTCGTGGCCGTGGAAGCCCACGTCGGCCTGGCCGCCGATCTCGGCGACGACCGCCGCGACGCGGTCGGAGGTCTGCTCCATGATCAGCGCGCCGGCGGAGTCGACGACGTAGACGCACTGGCACCCGGCGTCGACCATGATCCGGGCCTGCTGCGCGAGCACCTCGGGCGACTGGGTGTGGCTCATCATCAGGAAGCCGACGGTCTCCAGCCCGAGCTCGCGCGCCAGGCCGAAGTGCTGGATCGAGACGTCGGCCTCGGTGCAGTGGGTGGCGATCCGGCAGATCTGTCCGCCGTTGTCCTGCGCGGCGCGGATGTCGTCCTTGGTGCCGACGCCGGGGAGCATCAGGAAGGCGATCTTGGCCCGCTTCGCCGTCTCGGCGGCGATCCTGATGAGCTCCTGCTCCGGGGTCCGGGAGAAGCCGTAGTTGAAGCTGCTGCCGCCGAGGCCGTCGCCGTGGGTCACCTCGATGACCGGGATGCCGGACTCGTCGAGGGCCTCGACGATGTCGTGCACCTCCTGCGCGGTGAACTGGTGGCGCTTGTGGTGCGAGCCGTCGCGGAGGCAGGTGTCGGTCAGGCGCAGGTCGAGCTTTCCGAAGGGCTCGTCACCGTGGGTCCCGCTCCAGGTCCGGCCGAGCGCGTTGAGGTCGGCGAAGGTGGTCATCTCAGTGCTCCGTCTTCAGTTCTGGCCGAGGATCGAACGGGCGATGTGCTGACCGACCTGCGTCGCCGCCGCGGTCATGATGTCGAGGTTCCCCGAGTACGGCGGCAGGTAGTCCCCTGCGCCTTCCACCTCCACGAAGACCGAGACCCGGCGCATGCCCTGGGTGAAGTCGGAGGGTCCGTCGAACTGGGGCTCCTGGAGCAGGCGGTAGCCCGGCACGTACTCCTGGACCGCACGCTCCATCGCGTGGACCGACTCCGCGATCGCATCGGTGTCGGCGTCGGGGTCGACCGCGCAGAAGATCGTGTCGCGCATGATCATCGGCGGCTCGGCCGGGTTGAGGATGATGATCGCCTTGCCCCGCTCGGCGCCGCCGATCGTCTCGACCCCTGCCGCCGTCGTACGGGTGAACTCGTCGATGTTCGCGCGGGTGCCCGGCCCGGCGCTCACACTGGAGACGGAGGCGACGATCTCGGCGTACGACACCGGGGTGACCCGCGAGACCGCCGCGACCATCGGGATCGTGGCCTGGCCGCCGCAGGTGATCATGTTGACGTTCATCGCGCCGACGTGCTCCTGGCCGTTGACCGGCGGGATGACGGCCGGACCGACGGCGGCGGGCGTCAGGTCGATCGCGCGGATGCCCGCCTCGGCGTAGCGCGGTGCGTACTCCTTGTGCACGTAGGCCGACGTGGCCTCGAAGAGCAGGTCCGGGAGCTCGTCCTGCTTCAGCAGCCAGTCGACCCCCTCGTGGGACGACTCCAGGCCCTTGTCGCGGGCGAGCTTCAGGCCCTCGCTGGACGGGTCGACGCCGATCATCCACCGCGGCTCGATCACGTCGGACCGCAGCAGCTTGTACATCAGGTCGGTCCCGATGTTGCCGGGGCCGACGATGGCGGCTGTCACCTTGCTCACGACTACTCCTACTCCTCGAAGTCCACGGTCAGCGGTGCGAAGCCGCTGATGGAGGCGACCACCCTGTCGCCCGGGGCGAACGGCACGAACGGCCCCAGTGCGCCGGAGAGCACCACCTGCCCGGCGCGCAACGGGTCACCGAAGCGGTGCGCCTGCACGGCCAGCCAGCGCAACGCCTCGAGCGGGTCGCCCAGGCAGGCCGCGCCGTTGCCGGCCGACCGCTCCTCGCCGTTGACGGTCAGCGACATCTCGACGTCGCGGGGCTCCAGCTCGGCCAACGCCTTGCCGTCCTCCCCCACCACGAACAGGCCGCTGGAGGCGTTGTCGGCGACCGTGTCGGTGAAGCCGATCTTCCAGTCGGCGATGCGCGAGTCGACGATCTCCAGCGCGGGCAGCGCGACGTCCACCGCGGCACGCACCGCCTCGATCGTGATGTCGGCCTCGTCGTCGGGTGCGATGTCCGTCGCCAGCCGGAAGGCGACCTCGGCCTCCACGCGCGGCTGCACGAGGGTGCGCATCGACACCGGCTCGCCGCGGGCGCCGTGGCTGACGTCCATGTCGTCCAGGAGGTAGCCGAAGTCCGGCTGGTCCACGCCGAGCTGGTCCTGGACCGCCTTCGACGTGGCGCCGATCTTGCGGCCGACGACCGCCGCCCCGGCAGCGATCCGCGCCTGCACCAGGCCCTGCTGCACGGCGTACGCCGCCGGCAGGTCGTCGGCACCGATCAGGTCGCGGACGGGCGCGCACGGCACCCTGGTGCGCTGGGCGTCGGCGAGGCGCTCGACAGCTGCCGAGATCGCGTCCTGGGAGGTCACGAGAGCAATACTAGAACCTGTTACAGTTTTGTGCCATGACGGGTGGTACGCCGGACGCTCCGGCCACGCTTCCAGCTGAGGTCGACGTCGTCGTGGTGGGCGCCGGCGGTGCCGGGATGAGCGCCGCGCTCGCGGCGGGACGCCGCGGCCTCGACACGATCCTGCTCGAGAAGAGCGCCTACTTCGGCGGCTCGACCGCCCGCAGCGGGGGCGGCGTCTGGATCCCCGGCAACTACGCCCTCAAGGCGGCCGGCGAGGACGACGACCTGGCCAGCTCCAAGCTCTACCTCGACTCCATCGTGGGCGCCGCGGTGTCGAAGGTGCGCCGCGACACCTATGTGGAGCGCGGCGCCGAGGTGATGGACTTCCTCAAGGAGAACACCCCGGTGCGCTTCACCTGGGTGCCGGAGTACGCCGACTACCACCCCGAGGCCCCCGGCGGGCGGCCGCGCGGGCGCACGGTCGAACCGGTCCCGATCGACGCGCGCTTCCTGGGCGACGAGCTCGAGAGGCTGCACCCGCCGTACACCAAGGCGCCGGCCAACCTCATCGTCACCCAGGCGATGTACCGCAGGATCAGTCTCGGCCTGCGCACGATCAAGGGCCCGGTCACCATGTTCCTGGTGGTCTTCCGACGACTCGTGAGCATGCTGCTCGGCCGCAAGATGTACGCGATGGGCAACGCGATCGCCATCGGCCTGCGCAAGGGGCTCATGGACGCCGGCGTACCTGTCCACTACGAGCAGGAGCTCACCGACCTGCTGCTCGAGGGCGGTCGGGTCGTGGGCGTCGCCGTCGAGCACGACGGCGTGCGCCACGAGATCCGCGCGCGGCGGGGCGTGATCCTCGGCAGCGGCGGGTTCGAGCGCAACGCCGAGCTGCGCGCGAAGTTCCTCCCGCAGCCGACCTCCGAGGAGTGGAGCACGGGGTCGCAGTTCAACACCGGCGCCGGCCTCGAGGCCGGCATCGCCGCAGGTGCGGCCACCGACGTGATGGACGACGCGTGGTGGGGACCGACGATCCCGCTGCCCAACGGCCCGTGGTTCTGCCTCGCCGAGCGCAACCTGCCCGGCTCGATCATGGTCAACCAGGCAGGCGAGCGCTACATGAACGAGGCGCTGCCCTACGTCGAGGCCGTGCAGGAGATGTACAAGGTCGAGCACGCAGGCGTCCGCACGGTCCCGAGCTGGATGATCATCGACCAGCGCTACCGCAATCGCTACCTCTTCGCCGGCCTCGGCCCGCGCCAGCCCTTCCCCGGCCGCTGGTACAAGAGCGGCACGATCAAGAAGGGCGCCACGATCGAGGAGCTCGCCGCCGAGATCGACGTGCCGGCGGACGCCCTCAGGGCGACCCTGGAGCGGTTCAACGGCTTCGCGGTGAGCGGCGTCGACGAGGACTTCCACCGCGGCGAGTCGGCCTACGACAAGTACTACTCGGACCCCACCGTGAAGCCCAACCCCTCGCTGCACGTGATCGACCAGGCGCCGTACTACGCCGTGAAGATCGTCCCCGGCGACCTCGGCACCAAGGGCGGTCTGCTCACCGACGAGCACGCCCGGGTCGTGCGACCCGACGGCTCCGTGATCCCTGGCCTCTACGCCGCCGGCAACGTCTCGTCAGCCGTCATGGGCTACACCTACGCCGGTCCCGGTGCCACGATCGGCCCCGCGCTGGTCTTCGGCTACCTCGCCGCAGAGGACATCGCCAAGGAGGCGCACTGATGCCCATCGACCCGTCCGTCGCGATCGGCGCCGACCTCGGCTCCACGTCCTTCTCGTGGACCGAGAGCGACGTGCTGCTCTACCACCTCGGCGTGGGCGCGGGGTCCCGCCCGGGAGACAACCTCTCCCCGGCGGCCCTCCGCTACACCCTCGACGACCCGGCCCTGCACGTGCTGCCGTCCTTCGGCGTGGTCGTGCCGACCTTCCACATGACCGACCCGCCGCCCCTGGACCTGCCGGGCTGCGAGATCAACCTGGCCCAGGTGGTGCACGGCTCGCAGTCGATCTCCGTGTCGGGACCGCTGCCGACCAGCGGCACGGCGACCGTCTCGACGACGCTGACCGACGTCTGGGACAAGGGCAAGGCGGCCGTCATCTGGCAGGAGGGCGTCGCTCGCGACGAGGCGGGCACGGAGCTGTGGCGCACCCGCTCGTCGATCTTCGTGCGCGGCGAGGGTGGCTGGGGCGGCGACCGCGGGTCGTCCGAGGCGGTCGCCCTGCCCGAGCGCGAGGCCGACCACGTGTCGTCGTACGCCGTGACGCCCCAGCAGGCGCTGCTCTACCGGCTCTGCGGCGACCGCAACCCGCTGCACGCCGACCCCGACTTCGCGAAGGCGGCCGGCTTCCCGGCGCCGATCCTGCACGGCCTCTGCTCCTACGGCATCGTCCTGCGCGAGCTCACCGACGGTGTCCTCGGCGGGGACGCGACGGCCGTCCGCGGGTTCACCGCACGGTTCGCAGGCGTGGTGTTCCCGGGCGAGACCATCCAGGTCGCGGGCTGGCGCGAGGACGACCGGGTGGTCGCGTCGGCGACGATCGCGGGCGGCGATCGCGACGGCTCGCCCGTGCTCGCGGACTGCGTGCTCTCCCTCTGATCCTCGCGCGGGGTTGCGGTGGTGGCTACCGTCGTCACCATGCCAACTCGCACTGCACGCACAGCATGGAACGGCGGCCTCCAGGACGGCTCGGGGCAGGTCGAGCTGACCTCCTCGGGGCTCGCGACGTTCGACGTGTCCTTCCCCAAGCGCGCCGCCGACGATGCCGACGGCGCGACCAGCCCTGAGGAGCTCATCGCCGCAGCCCACTCGGCCTGCTACGCGATGTCGTTGTCCAACGAGATCGCCCAGGCCGGCGGCACTCCCGAGTCGCTCGACGTCTCGGCCGACGTCACCCTCGGACCCGACCCCGCGGGTGGCTTCAAGCTGACCGGCATCAAGCTCACCGGTGCGTGCCGAGGTCAGCGGGCTCGACGAGGCGGGCTTCGCCGAGGCGGCCGACACCGCCAAGGCCGGCTGCCCGGTGAGCAAGGCGCTCGCAGGTGTCGAGATCACCCTGGACGCCGCGCTCGAGGACTGACGAGCCGCGAGCGTCAGGGACGAGCTCGAGGCCCTTAGCCGGCTCGTCCGGGACGCCGATGGCGACTGCCGCCGGGGAGGCTGAGCCTCAGGCCCGGTGCTCCGACGCGAGGATCCCCATGATCACGTCGTCGTGCCACTCGCCGTCCACCAGCGCGGCCTGACGCTCACGACCCTCCTCGACGAACCCGCAGGCCTGGTAGCAACGGATCGCGCGGGTGTTGAAGGCGAGCACCCGGAGGTCGACCCGGTGCAGGTCGAGCTTGCCGAACGCGTGGTCGAGGACGATGCGGGTGACCTTGCGCCCGATCCCCTGTCCCAGGAGCGCGGGGTCCAGGATGCCGACCGCGTAGTGCGCCCGGCGGTCGTGCTCGACCAGGCCGTGCAGGCGCGCCGTGCCGACGAACCGTCCGTCGACCTCCACCGCCCAGCTGTGCGGGTTGTCCTCACCGCTCACCGCGTCGTACCAGGCCTCGGCGGCCTTGATGGGCAGCGAGCGCCTGCCCTCCCAGGTCGGCGACCCTCCGAACATCCGCACGATCGAAGCGTCCTGCCCGAGCATCGACCGCGCCGCGACGTCCGCCCACTCGAAGGGCCGCAGCAGCACCTGGGCCGTCTCGACCGTGCTGGTCGGCCCGCCGTCCGTCATGGACCAAGAGGCTACCGTGCTCGGGCTCTCCGGCGGACGTACCGAACTCGGAAAACCGTGGCGAGCCGAGCGTGGAGCCCCGGGCCGATCGGGACTTGGGTACGTCCGTCGGCGACCACCCCCGGAAGACCAGGCTCGGCGAGGGCTAGGTTTCACCGCATGACCGCGCCGACCGGCCTCCTGGAGTCCTGGACCTGCGGGGAGCACACCGCCGACGCCCTGGACGGACGCTCCCTGACGTTCCCGACCTACCGCAAGGGCAGCGGGCCCGGGGTGGTCGTCATCCACGAGATCCCGGGCATGACACCGGAGTTCGTCGGGTTCGCCGAGGAGCTGGTCGCGGCGGGTTTCACGGTCGTGCTGCCGCACCTCTTCGGCGAGCCCGGAGCGCCCTACAGCAACCGCAGGGTCGCCTCGGTGCTCGGCACGGTGTGCGTCCGCAAGGAGTTCGTGACGCTGGCCCGCCGCCGCACCTCTCCCGTCGCGGGCTGGCTGCGCAGCCTGGCGCGCGAGCTCCACGCCGAGCTCGGCGGGCCGGGCGTGGGTGCCCTCGGGATGTGCTTCACCGGCGGCTTCGCGCTCGGGATGATGGTCGACGCCGCGGTCGCCGCGCCGGTGCTGTGCCAACCCTCCGTGCCGTACGCCGTCACGCCCTCCCGCGCCCGCGACGTCAACCTCTCCCCCGCGGACCTGTCGGTGGTGAAGGAGCGTGCGGCCGGCGGCTGCGAGGTGCTCGGCCTGCAGTACGCCGGCGACCCGATGACCGGGCGCCGCTTCGACACGCTCGAGCGCGAGCTCGGTGATGCCTTCATCCGCGTGGACTTCCCCGGGCGAAGGCACGCGACGGTCACCCGCCACCGTCAGCAGGAGGGCGTCGACAAGGTCGTCGCCTTCCTGCGGGAGAAGCTCGCCCAGTGACCGCTCAGTGACCGCTCAGTGACCGCTCGGCGGCGCCTCGCGGCTCTCGCGCTCCTCGGCGACCGCCTTCTCGTCGACGACCGTCGGCCGTAGCCGCGACCACACCAGGAACGCCGCCGCCGCCACCAGGAGGCCGAGGCCGGTCCAGATGTTGGCGTTGATGTCACCGGTCCGGTCGGGCGCCTCGTCGCTGACGAGGCCGGTCACGAGGAGGACCACCCCGTAGAGACCGAGAAGTCCGCCGATCACGTTGCGGATGTCGAACGCGCCAGCGGTGTGGCGGTCTGCGTCTGCCATGACGGGCTCCTTGCTAGAAGATCACGTTGAGGGCGACGACCATGACGAGCGCGATGCTCGCGAGCGGGACCGTGCGGCGGTACCAGGGATAGCTCGCCTCGTCGGGGTCGGTGAGGGTGTCGCGCGGGGTCTCGGAGTAGACCAGCCCTCGCAGCTGGTCCGCCGGCTTGGGTGCGGTGACCGCGGAGACCACCAGGCTGAGCACGATGTCGACGACGAAGGCCGCCGACGCGCTCAGGAAGGCCGCGCCCTGACCGCTGACGGCGATCACACCCGTGCTCCACGAGCCGAACGCGTCCTCGCTGAGGAAGGCGACCACGACCGCCGCCGCCGTGCCGGAGACCAGGCCCACCCAACCGGCGGTCGGTGTCATCCGGCGCCAGAACATTCCGAGGATGAACGTCGCGAACAGCGGGGCGTTGAAGAACCCGAAGAGGGTCTGCAGGTAGACCATCACGTTGGAGTAGTTCGACGCCACGAGCGCGGTGAGGATCGCGATGAACGTCGCACCGACGGTCGCGATCCGGCCCACCCGGATGTAGTACGCGTCCGGGCGGTCCTTGGCCACGTAGTCACCCCAGAGGTCGTAGCTGAAGACCGTGTTGAAGGCCGAGATGTTGGCCGCCATGCCGGCCATGAAGGACGCCAGCAGCCCGGTGATCGCGAGACCCAGCAGCCCGTTGGGCAGGAGGTCGCGCATCAGGTAGAGGAGGGCGTCGTTGTAGGTGACCGCGTCGCCGGTCGCGGCACCCTTCGGCGCTCCCCCGCTCTTGAGGTCGGCGATCTCGGAGACCATGACCGCCGCGATCATGCCCGGCACGATCGTGATGAACGGGACGAACATCTTCGGGAAGGCCCCCAGGATCGGGGTCTTGCGGGCCGCCGAGATCGAGTTCGACGCCATCGCGCGCTGCACCTCGACGAAGTTCGTCGTCCAGTAGCCGAACGAGAGCACGAAGCCGAGGCCGAAGACGATGCCCACGACGGACAACCAGGACGAGTCAAACCCCGACAGCGCCTGCCCCGGCCACGACTCCGACTGCTGGGCCACGGTGGCCGTCGTCGCACCGTCGGCGACCGTGGGCTTGAGGCTGTCCATCAGGCCGTTCCAGCCGCCGACCTCGTGGAGCCCGATGATCGTGAGGGGCAGCAACGCGGCGACGATCACGAAGAACTGCAGGACCTCGTTGTAGATGGCGGCGGACAGGCCGCCGAGGGTGATGTACGACAGCACGACGGCTGCGGCCACCACGAGCGAGATCCACAGGTCCCAGCCGAGCAGCGCCCGGATGATCGCGCCGAGCAGGAACAGGTTGACCCCCGCGATCAGCAGCTGGGCGAGGGCGAAGGAGATCGCGTTGACGAGGTGGGCACCCGGCCCGAACCGGCGGAGCATGAACTCCGGGACCGATCGCACCTTCGACCCGTAGTAGAACGGCATCATGACGAGGCCGAGGAACAGCATCGCGGGGATCGCGCCGACCCAGAAGTAGTGCACCGTCGGCAGGCCGATCTCCGCGCCGTTGGCCGACATGCCCATGATCTCGACCGCACCGAGGTTCGCCGAGATGAAGGCCAGCGCGGTCACCCACGCCGGCAACGACCGACCCGACAGGAAGAAGTCCACGGAGTCGGAGACCTGGCGCTTGGCGAGCCAGCCGATGCCGAGGACGAACACGAAGTAGGTCGCGAGGATGAGGTAGTCGACGGCGTTCGCGTCGATCAGCGTGTCGGACGCGAGCGGCAGCACGGCCGAGGTCCCGAGAGCCATCAGATCGCCCTTCCGCGCGTCTCCGCTGACGCGCTCCGCGGTCAGCGCTACCCAGCCGGAGGATCGCCAACCGGTACGACGACGTCGCCGATCCCGATCGTGCCGCCCTCGAGCACCCGGAAGACCGTGCCCGCCCGCCGCCGGAGCGCCTCCTGCGCACCGCGCCCGATCGTGTCGTCGAGCAGCTTGCACGGCGCGGCCACCCGCACCGCCTCCAGCACCACGTCCCCGATCCGCAACCGGGCACCGGGGTCCCGCGGCACCGCGCCGTGGCTGATCGTCAGGTTGCGCCGGGTCAGCTCCGACCGCACCTCGGCGCCGAACACCGCGGCGGCCTCGTCGAGGCTCTCGCGGCTCTGCACGGTGACGTGGCGGTGCTTGGTGCCGTGGTAGCGGTCGCCCACGATGCCCTTGCCCGCCTCCGCCTCGACGCGATCCTTGGCCTGCATGGGCAGCCGCGACCCCTTGGCGACGTGGATCGCGACGATCGTGGGACTCACAGCCGTGATTATCCCGGGGCACGCCGCCGCGGCGCCGCCTAGGCTCGCCCCGTGCCCGACCTCCCCGTCCTCAGCGTCGTCGACCAACGCATCCTCGGCTGCCTGCTCGAGAAGGAGCGCACCGTCCCGGGGTCCTACCCGATGACGCTCAACGCGCTGCGCAGCGCCTGCAACCAGACGTCGAGCCGGGAGCCGGTGGTCTCCTACGACGAACCCCTGGTGCAGCAGGCGTGCCGCGACCTGAAGGAGCGCGGCCTGATCCGCATCGTGTGGGCCGATCGCGGGCCGCGCACGCTGAAGTACCACCAGCTGCTGGCCGAGCAGCTCGACCTGGCCGAGGACGCCCGCGCGCTGCTCACCGTGCTCCTGCTCCGGGGTCCGCAGGCAGCCGGGGAGCTGCGCACCCGCACCGAGCGGCTGCACGCGTTCGCCGACCGTGCCGACGTCGAGGCGACGCTGGAGCGGATGGCGGCCGAGGAGGCTCCGCTGGTGCGGGCGCTCCCGCGCAGGGCCGGCGAGCGCGACCCGCGCTGGGTGCACCTCCTCGGCGAGACGCCGACCGACGAGCCCGCCGTCGCCGCTGTGGCGGGCCCCGAGCTCGACCTCGCCACCCGCGACGACAGGGTGCGGTCGGCGTACGACCTCGTCGCGCCCGCGTACGCCGACGCGCTCGTCGACGAGCTCGACGACCAGCCGTTCGAGCGCTGGCTGCTCGACCGCGTCGTCAGGCTCGCGGGCGGCGCACCGGTCGTCGAGGCGGGCTGCGGCCCCGGCCACGTGACCGCCTACCTCGCGGACCGCGGCGCGATCGCGACCGGCGTCGACCTGACGGCCGGCATGGTCGAGCAGGCGCGGGCGCGCTTCCCGCAGGCGTCGTACGACGTCGGCGACCTGCGCCGCCTGATGCGTCCGGCGACGGCGGACGGGTGGGGCGCGGTGCTGGCGTGGTACTCGCTGGTGCACACGGCGCCGGGCGAGATGACCGACGTGATCGCCTCGCTGGTGCGGCCGCTCCGGCCCGGCGGCTGGCTGGTCTACGCGGGGCACGCGGGCACGGGCGTGGTGCGCCGCGAGGAGTGGTTCGGTGCGGACGTCGACCTCGACTTCGTGCTGCAGGAGCCCGGTGCCGTCGCGCTGCTCCTCGAGCGGGCGGGGCTGGTCGACGTCGAGTGGTACCGCCGCGCTCCGATCACCGCCCGCGGCGAGACCACGGAGCGGTGCTACGTGCTCGGCCGTACCGCACGGTGACCCCATGTCCTACCCGCAACCTCTGGACCGAGCAGGTCAGCCGCGCGCGGCCAGCACCTGCTCGCGGAGGATGTCGCCGTGGCCCGCGTGGCGGGCCAGCTCCTCGATCATGTGGGCATACATCCACCGCACGCTGACCGGACCGCGGCGGGCGTGCGCGCCGACGTCGTCGAGGTCGTGGTCGAAGGCGATCCGGTCGGACTCCGCGCACACCTCGCGGAACCGCCGGCTGATCGAGTCGATGGTGTCGTCAGGAGCCAGGCGGAAGCTGTCGTCGATGTCCTCGGGGACCCCGAGCTCGGCACGCGTGCGGCCGGCGAGGGTGACGTGGAACCACACCTGCTCGGCGAACGCTGCGTGCTTCACCAGGCCCAGCAGCGTGGTCAGCGACGGCACCAGGCTGCGCCGCGCCTCCTCCTCGGTCAGTCCCTCGAGCAGCTCGAGGAGCTCCGCCCGGTTCGCAGCGAGGACGTCGACGAGGGTCTTGCGCTCGTCGGCCGCGTAGTCGGGATGCTCGGTCACGGGCGCAAGGGTAGAGGTCGTCCAGCACCTCCGGCGGGCGCGGTGCCGGTCCGGCACCGGGCGACCGACGCTAGTGAGCGCTGAGGATCAGCCCGCTCGTGGGCACACCGGTGCCGGCGGTGACGAGCACGTGGTGGGCGTCCTCCACCGGGTTCACCGAAGTGCCGCGGACCTGGCGGACGGCCTCGGCGATGCCGTTCATGCCGTGGATGTAGGCCTCGCCGAGCTGGCCGCCGTGGGTGTTGAGCGGGAGCCGGCCGCCGACCTCGATGGCGCCGTCGGCGACGAAGCCGGGCGCCTCGCCGCGGCCGCAGAAGCCGAGCTCCTCCAGCTGCATGAGGACGTACGGCGTGAAGTGGTCGTAGAGGATCGCCATCGGCACCTCGTCGGGCGTCAGTCCGGACTGCTTCCACAGCTCGCGCCCCACGACGCCCATCTCCGGGATGCCGATGTCGTCGCGGTAGTACGACGTCATGACGAACTGGTCGCGCCCGCTCCCCTGCGCCGCAGCGGTGACGTACGCCGGCGGGCGGGCCAGGTCACGCGCACGCTCCGCGCTCACGATCACCAGGGCGACGGCGCCGTCGCTCTCCTGGCAGCAGTCGAGCAGGTGCAGCGGGTCGACGATCATCCGCGACGCCTGGTGGTCCTCGATCGTGATCGGCTTGCCGTAGAAGAACGCGTTCGGGTTGGTCGCCGCGTGACGCCGGTCCGCGACGGCGACCGCGCCGAAGTCGGCCGACGTGGCGCCGTACTCGTGCATGTAGCGCCGCGCCTGCATCGCCACCGTCGCCGCGGGGGTGCCGAGACCCATCGGGTAGGTCCACGCGTTGTCGAGGCCGTTGGTGTTGACCTGGGTCGCGGCCGCCACGCTGACCTGGCCGAACCGGCTCTCCGAGCGCTCGTTGAAGCCGCGGTAGGCCACCACGACGTCGGCCACCCCGGTCGCGACGGCCATCGCCGCCTGCTGCACCGTGCCGCACGCGGCGCCGCCGCCGTAGTTGATGCGGCTGAAGAACCGCAGCTCCGGCACACCCAGCTCGCGCGCGACCGCGATCTCCGAGGAGGTGTCCATCGTGAAGGTCGTCAGGCCGTCGACGTCGGCGGCCGTCAGCCCGCAGTCGGCGAGCGCGGAGCGCACCGCCTCGACGGAGAGCTGCAGCTCCGAGCGGCCGGACTCCTTGGAGAACTCGGTCGCGCCGATGCCGGCGATCGCCGCCTTGCCGCTGAGGCCGCTCATGCCGCTCCGTCCGCGACGACCCGGACCGTGCCGGTCACGTGGTCGCCCAGCGACACCCGGCCGACGATCTCGATCGTGGCGATGCCGTCCTCCACCGAGGCGACCGTGCCGCTGAAGGTCAGCGTGTCGTAGGGGTGCGCGGGCGCACCGAGCCGGATCGCGATGCCCTTGAGCTCGCAGTCGTGTCCCGCCCAGTCGGCGACGAACTTCTCCACCAGCCCGTTGGTGGTGAGGATGTTCATGAAGATGTCCTTCGACCCGGCCGCCTGGGCGACGTCGCGGTCGTGGTGGACGTCCTGCCAGTCACGGGTCGCGATCGCCGTGCTCACGATCGTCGTCGGCGTCATGGGCAGGCTCCACTCGGGGATGACCTGTCCGGCCTCGAGCGTCCTCACAGCTTCCTCCAGATCGGCAGCGTCAGCTCGTCGTCGATGGTGTTGAACTCCACCCGCAGGCGGGTGCCGATCTCGATCTCGTCGTCGGCCACACCCGCGACCTCCCCGACCATCCGCACGCCCTCGTCGAGGTCGACGAGCGCGATGACGATCGGCAGCTCCTTGCCCGGCACGGGCGGGTGCCGGTGCACCACGTAGGAGAAGACGGTGCCCTCCCCCGACGCGACGTCGTAGCCGCGGTCGTAGGCCTCGCAGCTCTGGCAGGCGGGACCCGGAGGGAAGCGCCTCGCCCCGCAGGCGTTGCACTTCTGGATCCGCAGCTCCCCCTCCCGCGTGCCGTCCCAGAAGAACTGGGAGTCGCGGTTGACCATGGGCCGGATCGCCATCAGCGCTCCTTCGGGATGAACTTGAGCACGCGGAAGAGCATGCTCGCCACGAGCTCGTCGCCGACGTACCAGCGGTTGCGCGAGGTGACGAAGTAGCCGAGCCCCATGCCGGTCTGCTTCGGACCGATCACCGAGTCGAGCGCCGTGGTGACGCGGACGTGCTCGCCGACGCGGAGGTAGCGCTCGTAGGTCTGCTCGGTGTTGGTGCCGAGCACGGCCGTGAAGCCCTCGGCGGTGAGCAGCTCCATCATCGAGTGGAGCGGGTCGTCCGACGCGCGCTTGCGGCCGAGGCCGGGCATCGTCCAGACCTGCGCCATCGACGGCGGTGCCTCGCCCTCGAGGAACCGCTCGTTCTCGTAGCCCATCGCGTCGAGCCAGGTGCCGATCGTGGGCTGGTTGACCGGCCAGCGGGCCACCGTCTCCGAAGCCTCGCCGAGTGCCTTGATCCGTTCGGCCTCGGCCATGATCCGCTCGTGACGCTCGTCGGTCTCGTGACGGTCGCCAGGGCGACCTCCTCGACCATCGGTGGGTGTGTCACTCATCGCGGCACCCGCGGGAGGCCGAGACCGAACATGGCGATCAGCTCACGCTGCACCTCTTGTACGCCGCCTCCGAAGGTCAGCACCAGGTTGCGCTTGGCCTGCGCGTCCAGGTAGTCGAGCAGCTCCCTGGTCTCCGGGTCGCCGGCGTCGCCGAGCCGGTGCACCGCGGCGATCAGGTCGGCGTTGAGGTGCTGCACGTGGTCGGAGGCGAACACCTTCGACGACGACGCGTCGGCGACCGCCCTTCGAGACGCTCGCTCGTCCCTCGCGACCTCCTCAGGGACCGCCCCTGCCGTCTCGGCTGCACGTGCTACGTCCCAGTTGAGCAGCTCGTTGACCCGGAAGATCGCGGTCGCCTCGCCGAGCAGGGCGGCCAGGCCTGGATCGTCGAGCACGCCGGCCTTCTCGGCCCAGCGCATGACCCGGTCGCGCAGGCCCTCGATGCGGCCGGCCGGGCCGAGCATGACGCGTTCGTGGTTGAGCTGGGTCGTGATGAGCCGCCAGCCCTCGTTCTCCTCGCCGACGAGCATGTCGGCCGGCACGCGCACGTCGTTGTAGTAGGTGGCGTTGACGTGGTGCGAGCCGTCCGCGGTGATGATCGGCGTCCAGCTGTAGCCGGGATCGGTGGTGTCGACGATGAGGATCGAGATGCCCTTGTGCTTCGGGGCGTCCGGGTCGGTCCGCACGGCGAGCCAGACGTAGTCGGCCTGGTGCCCGCCCGTCGTCCACATCTTCTGGCCGTTGACGACGTAGTGGTCGCCGTCGAGCCTGGCCGTCGTGCGGAGGGACGCGAGGTCGGTGCCGGCATCGGGCTCGCTGTAGCCGATCGCGAAGTGCACGTCGCCGGCCAGGATGCGCGGGAGGAAGAGCTCCTTCTGCTTCTCGGTGCCGTAGCGGATCAGCGTCGGGCCGACCGTCTGCAGCGTCACGGCCGGCAGGTGCACGTCGTGGTACTGCGCCTCGTTGGCGAAGATCGTCTGCTCGATCTCGCCGAGCCCGTGGCCGCCGTACTCCTTCGGCCAGCCGACGCCCATCCAGCCGTCGTCGCCCATCCGCTTGATGAGCCGCTGGTACGACGGGCCGTGCCGGTCCCACGCGCCCTCGACCGCGCCGGGGTCGGCCGGGTGGCCGAACTCCGCGGACAGCCCGGCGAACCACGCTCGCAGCTCGGCCTTGAGCGCCCGCTGGGCCTCGGTGAGCTCGAGGTTCTTCGCCTCGGCGTCCTCCAGCGGGACCTCGGCGGCCGAGGTGTCGAGCGCGTAGGCGAGGTCGCTGGCCCAGCTCGAGTAGCCGACGAGGGGGTAGGTGACGTCGACGCCCATGCCGCCGTGGAGGTGGTGGCAGGTGCGGAACGCGGCCGGGACCACACGGCTGACCCAGTAGCCCGCGACCGCGAGGTCGTCGGAGGCGGGAAGACCGGCCGCGACCCGCCAGATCGCGTTGTCGGCGGCCAGGTCGAGGGTGCGGCTGGCGACGTAGACGTCGGCCATCTGCAGGGAGACCGCCTGGAACTCGGCCAACGACCGGCCGAACTGCTGACGCTCCTTGACGTAACCGGCCGTGAGGTCGCGGGCACCGGCCAGCACCCCGGCCGCGGTGACGGCGAGGCCCGCCGCTGCGACGTCGCGGAGGTACGGCGCCGCGCCCGTCCCGAGCGCGGCGGCCGGAGCGTCGTCGAGCACCACGGTGAAGGTCGGCGTGGCCGTCGACGCGCTCGCCGGCAGCAGCGTGACGCCGGGGCCGCCCGGGTCGACCAGCAGGACCTCGTCGCCTGCCAGCACGAGGAGCGCGGTGGCGCTGTCGGCGTAGGTGACCGCGACCTTGCGACCGCTCACCCGTCCGTCGGCGTGGTGCGTGGTGGTGCCGTGCGCGTCCCGCAGGGCGGGCGTGAGCACCGCACCGTCGGCGATCGCCGGCAGGTGCTCCTTGCGCTGCTCCTCGGTGCCGTGGGCGCCGATCGTCAGGGCTGCGCAGCAGAGGGTCTCCCACGCGGGGACCGGGCGGGCACGCCTGCCGGCCTCGCGGAGCAGCACGCCGACCGCCTCGAGACCGAGCCCGTCGCCGCCGTACTCCTCGGGGAGCGGGAGCGCGGTCAGGCCGGCGGCCTGCCACGCGTCCCAGTCGCCGGACCGCTCCAGGACATCGGTCGCCACCGCGCGGACGGCATCGATCTCATCAGGTTCCACGGACAGAACTGTAACGTGTTCTAGTTCTGAGCGCACCCGGTGTCACCGGTCGGCGACGGCCCTCTTCAGCCGCTCCAGCTCCCCGGGGAAGTGCTGGACCAGGGCGTCGGCGTCCGGCACGGACTCGCGGCAGGCGATCGCGCCGACGTGCACGGAGCCGGCGTTGGACATCACCGTGATGTTCAGCCCGGCGCCGTGGAAGACCGGACCCAGGGGGTAGAGGGCATCGATGCGCGCGCCCATGAAGTAGAGCGGGACCGGCGGCCCGGGGACGTTGGAGATCACCAGGTTGTGCACCACGGGGTGCTTCTCGGCCAGGCGCAGGTTGGCGTAGGTGCGGACCGCGAGCCCGAAGACGCGGGGCGCCGCGAACTCCGCCCAGTCCTGCAGCGCGTCGGCGCTGATGGCGTTGTGGTGGTCCTTGGCGTGGCGGTTGCGCTCCGACAGCATCTCGAGCCGCTCGAGCGGGTCGTCGGTGTCGGTGCCGAGCTTGGTGAACAGGGCGGAGACCTTGTTGGCGCCCTTGGTGCGCTTCGAGGACTCCCGCACGCTCACCGGGACGGTCGCCATCAGCGAGCTCGCGGGCAGCTCTCCGCGCTCGTCGAGGTAGGCGCGCAGGGCACCACCGCAGAGGGCCAGCACGACGTCGTTGACCGTCGTGCCGGTGGCCTTTTTGATCTCCTTGATGTCGTCGAGCCCGATGTCGGCGAGCGCGATGGAGCGGTGGGAGGTGATGGTGCCGTTGAACGAGGTGCGCGGCGCCGAGAACGGCGCGGCCATCGCCGTGCCCTCGCGGGCCCGGCCGATGCTCTTGGTGATCAGCCCGGCCGACGGACCGAGGACCTTGGCCAGGGTGACCGGCTTGCTGGCGGGGCCGACGAGCGCGCGGACCAGGAGCTCGGGCCGTCCCGGGTCGCGCGGGTAGTGGTGCGGCTCGCCCAGCGCCATCGGCGGCGCATCGGGCTCGAGGGCGCACAGGTGCGAGATGAGGTTGGCGCCGGAGACCCCGTCGACGGTCGCGTGGTGCATCTTGGCGAAGACCACGACGTTCTCGTCCGTGCCCTCGCCGTCGGGGCGGTACTCCTCGATCACCCACATCTCCCACAGCGGCCGCGACCGGTCGAGCGGGAGCGCGGCCAGGTGGGCGCAGAGGTCCATCAGCTCGCGGTAGCCGCCCGGCTTCGGTAGCGCGAGGCGGTGCACGTGGCGCTCGATGTCGAACTGCCGGTCGTGCACCCACACGGGGTGGTCCAGGCCCATCGGCACGCCGCGCAGCTTGCGGGTGAAGGCCGGCACCTCGTGCACGCTCTCGTCGATGCTCGCCATCAGCTCGTCGAAGGAGTAGGGCAAGGGCATCGTGCTCTGGTCGAGCACCATCACCGCACAGACGTGCATCAGCTGGGCGGGCGTCTCGAGGTAGAGGAAGCTCGCATCGAGCCCCGAAAGTCGGTCCATTGCTTGGCCTCCCGTAGAACGTGTTCCAATTTAACGCAAGGCCGCCGGTAGGCTCGAATCATGGGTTTCGTACGTCGACAGGCCGTCACCGCAGCGCTCACGGCCAACGCGATCCGTCCTCTGCCCGGCTTCCGCGCCGGCATCCCGGCCTTCTTCGCCGGCTGGGTCACCGGTGAGCTGGCACCTCACTTCCTCGCACTGACCGCGGCCGACGCCGCCGTGCAGCTCGGCCGGGGGCGGCGCGACCGGCTGGGCCTGGCGCTCGCCGGCGCGAGCGCGGCCGGGCTCGGCTACCTGATCGCGCAGAGCCGCCGGGCCGCCGACATCGCCGAGGACGCCCTGGTCGAGGGGCTCGGCATCGACTACGTCGAGCAGCTCGACCAGGCGCCGACGCCCGCCGAGCTCGCCACGCCCTGGCGTCGGGTCGCGAACCCCTTCCGGTTCGGGAGCGCCCGACGTCGGGCCGGTGTCGTGGTGGAGCGCAACGTGCCGTTCGCCCCCTACGGCAAACGCGGCATGCTCGACGTCTACACCTCGTCGGAGACCCCGCCGGAGGGTGCGCCCGTGCTGCTCCAGGTCCACGGTGGCGCCTGGGTCCTCAGCAAGAAGGAGGAGCAGGGGCTCGCGCTGATGGAGCACCTGGCCGCGAAGGGCTGGGTGTGCGTGGCGGTCAACTACCGCCTCGCCCCGCGCGACCGGTGGCCCGCGCAGATCGTCGACGTCAAGCAGGCCATCGCCTGGATCCGCGAGCACATCGCCGACTACGGCGGCGATCCCGACTACATCGCGATCACCGGCGGGTCCGCCGGTGGACACCTCACCGCGCTGGCGGCCCTCACGCCCAACGACCCCGACTTCCAACCGGGCTTCGAGGACGTCGACACCACCGTGCAGGCCGCGGTGCCGCACTACGGTGTCTACGACCTCGCGGGCGCCTCCGGCCTGCGCAACGTGGAGCTGATGCGCGACCGGTTCCTCGGGAAGTGGGTCATGCCGTCGTCGTACGCCAGGACACCGGAGGTCTACGAGTCGGCCTCTCCCCTGCTCCGCGTCACCCCCGACGCGCCGGACTTCTTCGTGCTGCACGGCCGCAACGACACCCTGGTCGGGGTCGACCAGGCCCGCCAGCTCGTCGCCCGCCTGCGCGAGACCTCCAAGCGCACCGTCGTCTACGCCGAGCTCCCCCACGCCCAGCACGCGTTCGACGTCTTCCCCTCCATCCGTTCGCAGCACGTCGTGCGCGCCATCGACCGCTACCTGCACTGGCACTGGAACACCTGGCGTCGCCAGCAGGGCGAGCGCTAGCGCGGCAGACCGAGGATCCGCTCGCCGGCGACGTTGCGCAGGATCTGGGTCGTGCCCCCGGCGATCGAGAGGCATCGGGTGTTGAGCATCTCCCAGACGTCGGCGGAGATGCCCGGGGTGTCGCGCTCGATGGCCCCGACGGTGGCGACCGCGTCGCCCTGGAGATCGACGACGAGGGCCGAGGACGTCTGCCTGCTGCGTACGCCGAGCAGCTTGGCCACGCTCGACTCGGCTCCCGGTCCGTGGCCGCCGAGGGCGCGCAGCGTGGTGCGCACGCCGAGGAGGCCGCAGACGGTCGCCAGCGCGACGGCGTGACCGACCCGCGCCGACCCGGCGGGGTCGAGACCCGCAGCCGCCAGCTCCACGGCGCGCTCGACGCTCTTGCCGAGACGCGCGCTCGCCATCGCCACGCGCTCGTTGGCGAGCGTGGTGCGGGCGAGCCGCCAGCCGTCACCCGGCTCCGCGACGACGCAGTCGTCGGGCACGAACACGTCGTCGAGGAAGACCTCGTTGAAGAGCGCCTCGCCGGTGATCTCGCGCAGCGGTCGCACGTCGATGCCCTCGGAGCGCATGTCGACGAGGAAGTAGGTGATGCCCTTGTGCTGCGGGACCTCGGCGTCCGTCCGGGCCAGGCAGATCGCCCAGTCGGCGCGCTCGGCGACCGAGCTCCACACCTTCTGGCCCTTCAGCGACCAGCCGCCCTCGACCCGGGTCGCCCGGGTCCGCAACGACGCCAGGTCCGAGCCGGACCCCGGCTCGGAGAAGAGCTGGCACCAGGTGAGGTCACCGAGCAACGAGGGGCGCACGAAGCGTTCGCGCTGGGCATCGGTGCCGTGCTGCAGGATCGTCGGCACCGCCCAGCCGGCGATCACGAGGTCGGGCCGGGTCACTCCGGCACGACCGAGCTCCTGGTCGATGACGACCTGCGTCACGGGGTCGGCGCCGAGGCCGTAGGGCGCGGGCCAGTGCGGGGTCTGGTAGCCGCACTCGACGAGGGCCGCTCGTCGCTCCTCCTCCGGCAGGGCCGCGATGCGCTCGGCCGTGGCGCGGACGTCGTGGCGCAGCGGCTCGTCGAGCCCGCCGAGGTCGACGTCGACCCGCCGTCGTACTCCCGCGACAGCGGCGGCCGTCAGTCGGGCGGCCGCCTCGTCGCCGGAGCCGACCAGGCCGCGCAGCGAGACCGCGCGACGCAGGTAGAAGTGCGCGTCGTGCTCGTAGGTGAAGCCGATCCCCCCGAGGACCTGGATGCACGACTTGGCCACCTCGACGGCGCCGGAGAAACAGGTCGCGAGCGCGACGTCGACGGCGAAGGCCCACTGCTCCTCGTCGCCGTCCGCGGCGCAGGCCGCGTCCCACGCGGCCGCCGTGACCGCCTCGGCGGTCTCGAGCATCTCGGCACACAGGTGCTTGATCGCCTGGAAGGACCCGATCGGCCGGCCGAACTGCTCGCGGACCTTGGCGTACTCCACCGCCGTGTCCAGGCACCACCGCGCGATGCCGGAGGCCTCGGCGGCGCCCAGCGTCACAGCAGTACGACGGCCGGACTCGTCGAGCACGACACCCTCACCCGTCGCGGCGTGCCGCGCCGACAGGTCGATGCCGATGACTCCCGGGGCGACCCCCGCGGTACCGCCGTCCCACAGCACGCCTCCGGGGTGCGCCTGCACGGCATGGCGTCCGGGACGGCCCGTCACGATCGCACCGACGGCTGCTCCCAGGAGACCTCCGGGCACTAGCTCGTAGGCGCACGCCTCCAGCGCGACCGCCTGGTCGAGCAGCGACCCGCCCCCTCCGCCGGTCGACTCCGGCACCGCGATCGATGCCACGCCCATCTCCTCGACGGCGGTCCAGACCGTGTCGAAGCGCGCGTCGGCGTCGCCCTCGGCCGCGCGGACGGCGTCAAGCGCGTCGAGGCTGGCCGCCCACTTGCGCAGGCTGGCAGCGAGCTCCTCGTGCTCGTCGGAGAGGGCGATCGACATCGTGCTCCTTGGTCTCGAGGCTCGCTGCACTCCGGAGCCCAAACTAGAACGTGTTCTAAGTCTACTAGAGTTGCGCCGTGACCGACACGATGCCGCCCGACCTGCTCGAGCACGCGCTGGCAGCAAAGGGGTTCATGCCGCCCGACGAGGGCGAGCTCCTGCACCGCGTCGCGCGCGAGCGGCTCCGCCACGGCCCGGCGCTCGAGGTCGGCACCTACTGCGGCAAGTCGGCCGTCTACCTCGGGGCGGCCGCCCGCGAGGTCGGGGGCCCCGACAGCGTGGTCTTCACCGTCGACCACCACCGCGGCTCGGAGGAGAACCAGGCGGGCTGGGAGCACCACGACACCAGCGTGGTCGACCCCGAGGTCGGCCTGATGGACACCCTGCCGACGTTCCGTCGCACCATGGCCCGGGCGGGCCTGGAGGAGCACGTGGTGGCGATCGTCGGTCGGTCGAAGGTCGTCGCCGCCCACTGGCGCACGCCGCTCAGCCTGCTCTTCATCGACGGCGGCCACGGCGAGCAGCCGGCCCGCGACGACTTCGAGGGCTGGGCGCACTGGGTCGACCTCGGCGGCTACCTCGCCATCCACGACGTCTTCCCCGACCCCGCTGACGGCGGGCGGCCGCCGTACGAGCTCATCTACCTGCCGGCGATCGCCAGCGGCGCGTTCGAGGAGATCGAGGCGGTGGGCTCGATGCGGGTGCTGCGACGCGCCTCAGGCTCGGCCGGCCAGGCTCTCTGACGGGCAGTCGCACTCCAGCGCGATCTCCTGGAAGTGCGGCGCGAGCGACGTGCCGCGCATGATGCCGGACCCCGGCGTGCTGTGCCCGCCCGTCTCCCCCAGCGCGTCGACGGCCAGGACCACCGCTGCGGCCGTGTAGGTCGTCTGCTCGTCGGGCCAGTGCACGTTGCGCGGCTCGACCTCGCCGTCGGCGTTGACGACCTCGGCCGTCGTGGCGTCGTCGCCGTAGACCCAGCCGGTCCAGTAGGCGCCGCCCTCACCGCGCAGGTGCTGCATGTCGGCGACCAGCTGGCGGGCCCGCCGGTGGTCGCCGAGCAGGTCGAGCGCCATGGCCAGCTCGCACGTCTCGGCGCCGGTGACCCACGGGTTCGTGTCGACGCAGCGGATGCCCAGGCCGGGCACGACGAAGTCGTCCCACCGCGACTCGAGCAGCTCGAACGCGGCCCGTCCCCGCACGGCACCGCCGAGGACCGGGTAGTACCAGTCCATCGAGAAGGTGCTCTTGTCGGCGAACAGGTCACGGTGCACCCGGACGGCGTGGCCGAGCCGGCCTCCGGCCAGCTCCCACTCCGGCTGGGGGTCGTCCATCAGGTCCGCGAGCGCGACGCCGGCACGCAGCGAGTGGTAGATCGAGGAGTTGCCGGTGAGCAGGCAGAAGTCGTCGACCGGCGTCCAGCGGATGCCGCCGAAGGGCTCCTGGAGGGAGACGACCCAGTCGAGGGCCGCGCGCACCGTCGGCCAGTAGAGCTCGACGAACCGGATGTCGCGCCGCACCAGCCAGTGGTGCCAGAGGCCGACGGCGAAGTACGCCGACATGTTGACCTCGCCGCGGTCGTCCTCGACCGTGTTGTCGACGATCTTCATCGGGAAGGACCCGTCCGGCCGCTGCATCGTGGGGATCCAGGCGTAGGCGCGCTCGGCGGCCGCGACCTGGCCGCCGACGAGCAGCGCCATGGCGCCCTCGACGTGGTTCCAGATGTCGACGTGCTCACCGACGGTCCACGGGATCGCGCCGCACGGCTCCTGCATCGCGGCGATCGATGCCGCGGTCGCGGCCACGTCGACGGCGCTCATCAGCCCGTCGACGTACGGCAGCCGCGCCAGCGGGACCTCGAGGCCGGCGATCTGCTGCTCCTGGGTCACCGGGGCGCCACCGCCACCGGCTTGCGGAAGTAGAGCACCATGCTCTTCCCGATCATCGGGTCGAGCACCTTCCCCGCGAGGCGGAGGGCGGTGGGCTGCTTCATGATCTCCCACACCAGGAGCTTGTGGTACGCCTTCGCCAGCGGGTGCCCGTCGTTGTCGACGCCGACGGCGCACTTGATCCACCAGTACGGCGAGTGCAGCCCGTGCGCGTAGCCCTTGCCCTCGAACACCATCGCGTCACCCGGCGTGCCGTCGTTGGGACGCCCGCCCTTGGTGACCTTGTCGATCAGCTCGTGGTCGGTGTAGATCCGGATGTGGCCGCCCTCGGCGTTGTGGTAGTCGTCCGAGAGCTTCCAGTTGATGACCTCCGGCAGCCAGCGCGGCACCGAGATCGCCAGCGTGCCGCCGGGGCGCAGCACCCGGACGAGCTCCTTGATCGCGTCGACGTCGGCCCAGATGTGCTCGAGCACCTCGGCGGCGACGATCCGGTCGAACTCGCCGTCGGCGAACGGCAGCGCGAGCGCGTCGCCCTGCTTGACGTCGGCCTCGGCACCCTCGGGCACCTCCCCGGCCTCCTTCATCGCGGCGAAGAGGTTGCGGACGTTCTCCAGCTCCTCGGCGTCCATGTCGAAGGCGATGACGTCCGCGCCACGGCGGTACATCTCGAAGCTGTGCCGGCCCGCGCCGGCACCCATGTCGAGGACCCGGTCACCCGGCTGGAGGCCGAGTCGGTCGAAGTCAACGGTCAGCATCTGCTCGCTCCTGGTGGTACTGGGTGATGACGTCCTCGAGCACGGCGGCGGTCTTCACCGCGACCGCGCTCCAGCTGAAGAGCTCCTTGACGCGCTCGCGTCCGGCGGCGCCCATGCGCGCGCGGCGCTCGGGGTCGTCGAGCAGTGCGGCGACCGCGTGGGTGAGCGCACCGACGTCGCCGGGCTCGACCACGTCGGCGCAGAGGCCGTCGGGACCGACGACCTCCGGGATCGCTCCCGCGCGGGAGACGACGAGCGGGGTCTCGCAGGCCATCAGCTCGGCGGTCGGGAGCGAGAAGCCCTCGTAGAGGGAGGGGACACAGGCCAGCTCGGCGGACCCCATCAGGGCGACCAGCTCGTCGTCGGTCAGCCCGTTGGCGAAGCTGACGTGGTCGGCGATGCCGAGCTTGTCGATGAGCTTCTCCGTGACCCCGCCCTCCTTCGGCTTGGTCACCAGGACCAGCTCGAGGTCGCGCTCGGTCAGCAGCTTGGCGAAGGCCTCCAGCAGGATGTGGATGCCCTTGAGCGGCGCGTCGGCGCTCGCCATCGCGAGGATCCGGCCCTCCACCCGCGGCTCGGTCGGCGCCCGGAACCGGTCGTCGACGCCGAGCAGGATCGTCTCGATCCGAGCGGGGTCGACGCCGAACTCACGCGCCACGTCGCGCTTGGACGACTCGGAAGGCACCAGGACCTGGCGCAGCCGCGGTGCGGTGCGCTTCTGCTCGTTGAGGAAGGAGTACCAGCGCCACACGCCGATCTTGGGGAACTCCAGGCGCCACCGCGATCCCGCCTTCCGCCGTGCCCACGGGGCGACCTCGAGCTCGATGGCGCGGTCCATGGTGATCGGGTGGTGGATCGTCGAGGCCAGCGGCAGGCCCGCGTCCTCGACGGCGAGGATCGGCGTGGCCAGGGTCTGGTTGTCGAAGACGATGTCGAACTCGTCGCGGCGAGCCTTCAGGATCTTGACCACGCGCTTCGCGAAGGTGATCGGCTCGGGGAAGGCGCCGCTGCGCATGCGCACCCACTCCTCGACGTCGACCAGGTCGCGGAACTCGCGCGGGTGGGGATTGCGGAACTCGTCGCCGGGCCGGTAGAGGTCGAGGCTCGGCACCTTCGTGAGGAGCACGCCCTCGTCGAGCTCGGGGTAGGGCTGACCCGAGAAGACCTCCACCGTGTGGCCGAGCGCCACCAGCTCGCGGCTCAGGCGCCGGATGTAGATACCCTGGCCGCCCACGTGGGGCTTGCTGCGGTAGGACAGCATCGCGATCCGCATGCCGACTCCTCCTCGTGATGCCGGAGCGGGCCGACACAACCTAGAACGTGTTCCTATTATGGGTTACGTACGGGTAGCCTATAGTCCGGGCGTCCGCTCGCGAGATTCGCGAGTCGACGCTCACGAACCGAACAAGTGGGCTCGGGTGCGCCATTCCAGTGACGTGCGGCACACTCCCGCCCTCCCGACGTCGCAGGGGAGACAGTCGTGACCACCACCAACCCGCTCGGCTCGGCCGTGGGCGCGGACGACCGCGTCGACAACGCCGGCAGCGCGGCTCAGCGCGAACGCCGCAAGCGGATCCTCGACGCGACCTACGACCTCGCCAAGGACGGTGGGTTCGACGCCGTGCAGATGCGCGCCGTCGCCGAGCAGGCCGACGTCGCCCTCGGCACCCTCTACCGCTACTTCCCCTCCAAGATCCACCTGCTCGTCTCCGCCCTCGACCAGCAGTTCGAGGACGCCCAGAGCCGACTGCAGGCCCGCGACATCCCGGGTGACACGCCCGCCGAGCGCGTGCTCTACGTCCTCAAGCGGCTGACCCGCGGCATGCAGGGAGACCCCAAGCTCACCGAGGCCCTCACGCGCGCCTTCATGTTCGCCGACAGCAGCGTGGCCAGCGAGATCCACGCCGTCGGCATGTCGATGACCTCGATCGTCACCCAGGCGATGCACGGTGGTGCCGTCGAGCGCGACGCGATCACCGACGATGACGTCACCCTCGCCCGGGTGATCGGCGACGTCTGGCTCTCCGCCCTGATGGCGTGGGTCACCGGCCGGTCGACCGCCCCCGAGACGGCGGCCCACATGGAGACCGCGGTCCGGCTGATCCTGCGCTGAAGGGCCGGCACGCTAACGCAGCGGTACGACGTCGTCAGGTCCGAGCTCGGCCGCGACCTCGCACGCGTGTGTCGGCAGGTGGCACCGCACCCAGGCACGTGCGCCCGAGCGGTCCGTGGCGTCGACCAGTACGTCGTGGCGGTCCTCCCCCACGACGCCGGCGACCGTGAGGCCGTCCGGAAGCCGCAGCCTGCTCCGCCCGCCCGTGAGACCTCGCCACCCGTGTCCCTCCTGGTCCGAACGGAGGCTGGCCCCGAGCTCCACCAGCCGGCCGTCGGCCTCGAGGGCGACGATGCCCGGCGAGGTCAGCCACACCCGCTCCGCCGACAGGTGCTCGCGCTCCCGGTAGTCGACCGGGGTGCTGCTGCCCGGCACGCGAGGCCCGACCACGTAGCCCCAACCCCACTCGTGGCCGGGGTAGCTCACGAGGACCTCCGAGGAGATGCCGGTACCGACGAGCTCGCCCGACCCCGTCCCCGCCACCGGCCAGAAGTACCGATCGGTGTCGGGTGGCGGGTACTCCGAGCCCTCGCGGCCCTCGTAGGTGTCCCACATCCACACCTTGCCGTCGGCCCGGACGAAGACGTCGGGATCCATGTCGAGGTCGGCGCCGATGACGACCGCGTCGTGGCAGCAGCCGTCGGGCAACGGCTGGGGATCGGCGGGCTTGTCGGCGTTGTACATGATCCGGTGGTCGTCCTCGATCCAGTACGGGATGCCGACGGCGTAGGCCGGAGACGTCGCGCGGGAGGAGACCACCACCACGCGGCGTCCCAGGACCAGGGAGACGGTGTGCTCCCTCGGCGCGTAGAGCCACACCACGGAGCTGCCCGCGGTCAGGGCCGACACCCGTCGGTGCAGCTCGACGGAGCGATCTCCGAGGACGACGGTCCGACCTGCTCTGACGTAGGCGAGCGCGGGCGGCTCGCCGATCGCCAGCCCGCCGAAGGACGCCGGCGGTCGCGTCGACCCGCCCGGCTCCGCGCCAGGCTCCGCGCCCGGGCTCGACGATGGTCCGGGAGCTGGCGCGTCCCGCGCCGCGCTACAGCCGCTCATGGCTGCGGCGACCACGACGGCGACCACCATCGTCCTCATGCGGTGACGACGCCTGAGCGGCGCCGCTGGTTGCGCGCGACCGGCTACGGCTTCCGCTTCGCCTTGGCGATCGTGTCCTCGACGATCGAGTTGAGGCGTGCGCCGTTCGGCCAGCCGGCGTAGTGGCTCAGGAAGACCACGATCTCGCGCAGCGCCGCGTCGTCGAGCTCGCCGTTGGCGTGCGCGGCCGGTACCTGGATCCCGAGCACGTCGGCAGCCCCCTGCCCCGCGAGCAGGCCGATCAGCAGCAGCCGCCTGTCCCGGTCGCTGAGGCCGGGGCGGTCCCAGATGTCGGCGAAGAGGTGGTCGGCGGTGTAGCGGAAGAAGTCGCCGTCCCCGTCGGACATCTCGAAGCCGTAGACCTGCTCCATCCTCTCCAGGCCCCTGCGTCGGGCCTCCGGAAGATCATCGAACTTGCCCATCAGAGACCCAGTCCCTTCCCCAGTCGCGGCAGCGCTTCGCGCGCCAGTGGTACGTCGACACCCAGCTCGTCCGCGAGCGCGATCGCGAAGCCGAGGTCCTTCTCCCCCAGCGCGCGCACGTGGTCGAACACGCCGTGCCAGAAGTCGTCCGGCGCGATCGGCGCCGTGGTGTCGCGGTACATGATCGCGCCGGGGCCGCCGGTGATCGCGTCGGTGTGACGGACCACCTCGCCGAGCGCGACCAGGTCGAGGCCGGCCGCCTCCGCGAGGCGCTGTGCCTCTGTGACGGCGGTGAAGGCGACGAAGTGGATGAGGTTGCGGGCCAGCTTCATCCGCGTGCCGGCTCCGAGCGGGCCGGCGTGGACGACCTTGGAGCCCATCGCCTCGAGCGCGGGGCGTGCGGCCGCGAAGGCCTCATCCTCGCCGCCGACCATGATCGCCAGCGACCCGTCGGCAGCGCCCATCGGCCCGCCGCTGACCGGCGCGTCGAGAACCGTCAGCCCGCGTGCGGCGAGCTCGGCGGATGTGCCGGGAGCGACGGTCGAGTGGAGGACGAGCACCGCACTCTCGCCCACCTCGTCGGCCACGGCGCGCACCTGGTCGTCGTCGCGCACCATCACGCACACCACGTCCACCGCCGCCGCGAGCTCACCCACGCTGCCACCGGCCCTGGCGCCGGCCGCGGTCAGCTCCGCGACCGGGTCGGGCATGACGTCGTACACCCACAGCTCGATGTCCTCAGCGGCCGCGAGCCGCAGCGCCATCGGCCTGCCGATGTTGCCGAGGCCGACGAACCCCACCTTCGTCATCGTCAGAGCCTGAAGGTCTGGCCGCCGTCGACCGCCAGGATCTGGCCGGTGACCCACGACGCGTCGTCGGAGAGGAGGAAGAGCAGCGCGCCGACCATGTCGGCGGTCTCCCCCATCCGCTTGATCGCCAGTGAGCTCCGCACGATGTCCTTGGCCGCGTCGCCGGCCTGGATCCGCGTCGCTTCGGTCGCCACGGGGCCCGGCGCGATCGCGTTGACCCGGATGCCCTGTCCGCCGAGCTCGTGGGCGAGCTGCTGCGTCAGGCTGTTGGTGGCGGCCTTGGCGAGCCCGTAGAAGCCCGAGTAGAGGTAGGCGGCGGTCGAGCTCTGGTTGACGATCGCTCCCCCACCGCGCCGGGCGATCTCCGGGTAGACGGCGCGGGTCATCACCAGCGCGCCGTCGAGGTTCACCGACATGAACCTCTTGTAGTAGTCCCAGTCGACGGAGATGAGCAGGTTGAACTCCATCGCCCCGTAGATGGCGGCGTTGTTGACCAGGTGGTCGATGCCGCCGTACTCCTCCACCGTGCGAGCGACGAGCGCCTCGGCCGACTCCGCGGACGAGACGTCGCACGCGACGAAGATCGCCTTGCCGCCCTCCTCGTTGATCGACGCCGCGACCTTGGCGCCGGCCTCCTCGTTGAGGTCGGCGACCACCACGGCCGCACCCTCCGCCGAGAGCGCCCGTGCGTAGGCCTCGCCGATCCCCTGTGCCGCGCCGGTCACGACGACGGTCTTGTTCTCGAATCTCATCTGCTTGATGCTGCCTTTCGTCTCACTGGGTTTCGACGCGCGGTCGCGACCTCGTGCCTCGGTCGCGCGCTTGCTCAACCTTCGCCCGCGACGGCGGCTTCGCGGGCTCAGCCGCCTGCGGGCTCCGCCATCGTCTTCGTCTCGAGGTACTCCTCGAACCCGGCCACACCCATCTCGCGGCCGATCCCGGACTGCTTGTAGCCGCCGAACGGGGCGTCCGGGCTGAACCACACGCCGCCGTTGACGGCGAGCGTCCCGGTCCGGATCCGCGCCGCCACTGCCTTCGCGCGCTCCAGCGATCCCGAGTCCACCGATCCGGAGAGGCCGTACGGCGAGTCGTTGGCGATCCGCACCGCGTCGTCGTCCCCGTCGTGGGGGATCACCACCAGCACGGGCCCGAAGATCTCCTCCTGTGCCAGGCGCGAGGAGTTGTCGAGGCCCGCGACGACGGTCGGCTGCACCCAGTTGCCGGGCTGGTCGATGACCGCCCCACCCGTGGCGAAGGTGCCGCCCTCGGCGAGCGCGACGTCGAAGTACGCCGCCACCCGGTCGCGCTGGACGGGCGAGATCACCGGGCCGCAGATCGCGCCGGGGTCGGCGGGGTCCTTCGCACCGATCGACTCCATCGTCGCGGCGGCCACCTGGACGGCCTCGTCGTAGCGGTCGCGCGGCACGATGAGCCGCGTCGTGATCGCGCAGCCCTGTCCGGCGTGGATGCACGCGGCGAACGCGGTCCCGCCCGCCACCGCTGCCACGTCGGCGTCGTCGAGGGCGATGGCGGCGGACTTGCCGCCCAGCTCCAGGAAGACCTTCTTCAACGTGGGCGCGGCTGCGGCCATGATCGCCCTGCCGACGGCCGTCGAACCCGTGAACGACACCATGTCGACGCGCGGGTCGGTGCTCAGCCGGGCCGCGACCTCGTTGGACCGCGGCGTCACCACGTTGAAGACTCCCGCGGGGATGTCGGTGTGCTCGACGACCAGCCGGCCGAGCTCCGCCGCCACCCAGGGCGTGTCGGGTGCCGGTTTGAGGACGACCGTGCAGCCCGCGGCCAGGGCCGGGCCGACCTTGGCCAGGTTGATCTGCGTGGGCACGTTCCAGGGGGTGATGGCGGCCACGACGCCGACCGGCTCCCGCCGTACGGTGCGTCGCGAGGCGATGCCCATCGGCGCCGCGACGCCCAGGTCGCTCTCGAACTCATAGGTCTCGACGAGGTCGGTGACCCACTTCAGCCCCTCGACCGGCACGTCGAAGCCGGCCGCGCCCATCATGAAGCCGGGCATGCCGACCTCGGCGAGCGTCAGCGCACGGAACGCGTCCGCCTCCGCCAGAAGAGCAGCGTGGAGCTGGCGCAGGCAGCGCACCCGGAGGTCGCGGTCCGTCGACCAGTCGGTCTCGTCGAAGGCGCGCCGCGCTGCCGCGATCGCGGCGTCCACGTCGTCAGCGGTGCCGTCGGGCGCCTGTCCGATCTCCTCGCCGTTCGCCGGGTTGAAGATCGGGTACGACGCCCCGTCGGAGGCCGCGACGAGCTTGCCGTCGATCAGCTGCTGCGCTGCAGGAGGCAGTGCACTCACGCGATCACCTCCGGCGCAGGGTCCTGCGTCACGTAGTCGCCGCGCTCCACCGGCGGTGGCCACACCGTCGAGGGGAGGTCCTTGTAGTGGTAGTGCCCGGGGACGCCGTGGCCGGCCACCGACATCCGCTTCAGCAGCGTGTCCGGCGCCTTGCCCGCCTTGATGATGTCGAGGAAGGTGCTGGCGGTGGACGGCATGTCGAACCAGTCGCGCTGCCACGCGAACTTCAGCTTGCCGTTGTCGGGATGGCCGGCGCCGCGTTGTTGCCTCTCGACGCCGAACCACGAGCCGCCCAGGCCGAGGATCTCGTACTCCCTGCCCGTCGCGTCGTCGATGATCCCCGAGCGCTGCTTCCAGAACCCGAGCACCATCGACTTCTGCTCGTCGATCATCGTGCACACGTAGTCGTAGTGCCACCCGTCGAGGCCGTCCATCTCGATGCCGATCGCCCAGTCGCGGATCTGGTCGCGGCCGACCGCCATGAAGTGCTCGTCGGGCGAGTACATCCAGCCGTAGGTCGCGTCCTCGGCGTACCAGTCGGCCATCACCCGCCAGTCGCCGGTGCGCTCTCCCTCGCGGTTGACCTCCAGCCAGGTGTCCCAGAACTCCTCGATCTCGACCCTGCTGGGTGGCGCGGTGGGTTCCGTCATGTCAGTCCTCCTCGATGGAAAGGGCGAAGGCCGGGCAGTACCTCACGGCCGTGGTCACGTCGGGCCGACGGGCCTCTTCGGGGTGCTCGTCCAGCAGGAGCACGACGTCGGCCTCCTCGTCGAAGCCGAAGACGTCGGGAGCCTCGCCCTGGCAGAGCTGGTGTCCCTGGCACAGGCCGGTGTCGGCCACCACCCTCATCGCGACCGCCGCCGGTAGCGCACCTTGGCCGGCTGGGCCAGCTGGATCACCATCTTCGTGAAGTCGTCCTGGTACGACTCCAGCGGCTGCACCGCCTCGAACTCGAAGTCGCGCAGGATCACCGAGAAGATCGCCTTCATCTGCATCATCGCGAACGCGTTGCCCACGCAGCGGTGCTTGCCGGCGCCGAACGGGATCCAGGTCCAACGGTTCTGCAGGTCCTCCTGGCGCGGGTCAACGTAGCGCCCGGGGTCGAACGTGTCGGCCTTCGGGAAGTCGTCCTCGATCCGGTTGGAGACCCGCGGCGAGGCCGCGACGACGGTGCCCGCAGGGATCGTGTGCCCGAGCAGGTCGAAGTCCTCCTGGACGACCCGCATCAGGATCACCAGCGGCGGGTGCAGCCGCAGCGTCTCCTTCAGCGTCGACTCCAGGAGGGGGATCGAACGCAGTGCCTGGAAGGACACCTCCGAGCCATCCGCGTAGAGCTCGTCGAGCTCGGCGACGACGTCGGCCATGACGTCGGGGTGGCGGAGCAGCTCGATCATCGCCCACGACGCGGTGCCCGAGGACGTGTGGTGCCCGGCGAACATCATCGAGATGAAGATGCCGGTGACCATGTCGGCGTCGTAGCCCACGGCGACGAGCACGTCGAGCAGGTCCCGCTCCTCCTTGGGGATCTCGCCCTTCGCGAGCCGCGCCGAGATGATCGCCTGCACCTTCGCGACCAGCTCCTCGCGCGCCTCGTCCCGCACCCGGAAGCTCTCGATGTCGGCGTAGGGGTCGACGTACGCGATCGCGTCGGTGCCGTGCTCGAGGCGGTGGTAGATCTCGGCGAAGGTGCCGTCGAGCTGGTCGCGGAACGGCTTGCCGATCAAGCAGGAGGAGGTCGTGTAGATGGTGAGCTCGGCGAAGAAGTCGAGCAGGTCGATCTCGCCCTCGTCGCCCCAGTCCGCGACCATCCGGCGGATCTCGGCCTCGATGGTCTGCGCGTGGCCGCGCATCATCTCGCCGCGCAGCGCCTGGTTCTTCAGCATCTGCTGCCGCTCCTCGGGCGAGGCGTCGAAGACGACGCCCTTGCCGAAGATCGGCGTCATGAACGGGTACGCCGCGGCCTGGTCGAGCACGCTCTCCGGCGCCCGGAAGAACGCCTCGTTGGCGTCGGCACCGGTCACCAGCACGACCTGCTTGTCGGCGAGCCGGAACCGTCCGATGTCCCCGCACTCCTCGCGCACGCGGTGGAAGAGCCGGATCGGGTCCACCCGCATCTCGGGCAGGTGGCCGGTGCCCTTGATGATCGCGGGCACGCTCGGGTCCTGGTCGTCGAGCGCGCTCGAGACCTCGGGGATGTCGGAGAGGGTCACGCGTCCTCCAGCGGTGCTTCGGGGTTGACGTCGATCGGACTCAGGTGCACGCCGCGCGGCGCGCTGACCACGGTGGTGATCGCGTCCGCGATCGCCCGGGCCTTGAGGAAGTGCGAGTGCCGCGCCTGGCCGAACCTGACCCACTGGTTCAGGACCATGGCGGCGGCATCGGGGTCCCAGTCCATGCCCATCTCGCTCCACGTCGGGCCCGGGCGTACGACGGACGCCCGGACACCGCTGCCCTCGAGCTCCATCTGCAGGGCCCCCACCAGTCCCTCCAGCCCGGACTTCGTCGCGCTGTAGCCGCCCATGTAGGGACGCGGCCGGATCGCGACGTCGGAGGAGACGAACACGATGTCGCCGCGCCGCCGGTCCACCATGCCCGGCACGAACGCCCGGACCAGGCGGTGCGGCCCGAGCAGGTTGACGTCCACCTCGCGCCGGAGCCGCTCGCTGTCGGTGTCGAGGAGGCTGCCCGGTCCGATCAGCGCCGCGTTGCTGACGACGACCTCGACGTCGCCGAGGTCGGCGGCCGCCTTGGCGGCGAAGTCGGCGACACAGTCGTCGGAGGAGACGTCGAGCGCGTGCGCGACCGCCTCCCCTCCCTCCCCGCGGATCCGCGCGGCCAGCTCCTCGCACCGGTCGACCCGGCGTGCGCCGAGGGCGACCGGGTGACCGGCGGCGGCCAGCGCGAGCGCCGTCTCCGCCCCGATCCCGGACGAGGCGCCGGCGACCACCGCCGGACGCCGGGCGGGCCGCTCGTACCGCCCCATCACGCCTCCTCGCGCTCGACGAAGGTCACCGGCAGCGACGCGAACCCACGCACGCTCACCGAGTGCACCCGCACCGCACGGTCGGCGTGCACCTCGAAGTGCACCACCCGCCGCACCAGCTCGTCGAGCACGACCCGCGCCTCGAGCCGCGCGAGGTTGGCGCCGAGGCAGAAGTGCCGACCGGTGCCGAACGCGAGGCTCTCGGACAGCTCGTCCTTCGAGCGGTGCACGTCGTAGCGGTCCGGCTCGGTGAACACCCGTTCGTCGCGGTTGGCCGCTCCGATCAGCAGCAGCAGCTTCGACCCGGCCGGCATGGTCCGTCCGTGCAGCTCGACGTCGCGCGTGACGTAGCGCGCCAGCATCTGCGTGGAGTTGTCGTGCCGCAGCGTCTCCTCGACCCACGGCACCACCAGCGACGCACCGGGCGCCAGGACCGCGGCGCGCTGGACCGGGTCGGCCGAGAGGTGGAAGAGCGCGTTGCCCAAGAGCTTCGTCGTCGTCTCGTTGCCGGCCACGACCATCAGCGTGAGGAACGCCATGATCTCCTGGTCGGTCAGCCGGTCGCCGTCGAGCTCGGCCTCGACGAGCGCCGACGTCAGGTCGTCGGTCGGCTGCCGACGCCGCTGCGCGACCATGTCGCCGTAGTAGCCGAACAGCTCGATCGCCGCCTCGATCCCCGCGGGCGGCACGTCCCGGACACCCGCCTCGCGGTGGACCAGGAGGTCGGCCAGGCGTCGTACCTCGTCGCGGTCGGCCTCCGGCACGCCCATCATCTCGGAGATCACGTCCATCGGCAGCCGGCCGGCGATCCCACTGATCCAGTCGGCCTCGCCGTCCTCCGCGCTACGCGCGAGCACCTCCCCCAGGTAGCGCTCGGTGAGCTGCTGGACCTGGGGCTCCAGCTCCCGCACCCGGCGCGGGGTGAACGCCGCCGACACCAGCTTGCGGATCCGGCTCTGCGCCGCGCCGTCGAGGGCGAGGAACGACATCACCCGGTGCGCCTCGGGGTTCCACGCACTCGCGTCGAGGGTGACCCCCATCCGGTTGGAGAAGCCGACGTCGTCACGGAAGGCGGCGAACACGTCCGCGTGCCGCGACAACGCCCAGAAGTCGTCGCGCTCGCTGTAGTAGAGCGGAGCCTCGTCGCGGAGCCGGGCGTAGACCGGGTAGGGATCCTCGTGGAAGTCGTAGTCGTAGGGGTCGAAGAGCAACGGCTCCGCGGTCGTGAGGGACGAGGTCATCGGTCTGCTCCCAGGATCGTGGCAACGACGGTGTCGAGCCGGTCGCCGAGCTCGGCATAGGTGATCAGGCCCATCCCGGCCTGCAGCAGCGCCCCGGAGAAGGCCAGGACGAGGACGTCGACCAGCTCGGGGGTGCTGCTCTCCCCGAGCGCTGCGTCGAACCGGGCGACGAACTCGCCGCCGATCCGCAGCCGGAGCCGCTGGACGTCGGGGTCGGAGCCGAGCAGTGCGAAGTTCGCACCCGCTGCGACGTGCGGGTTGCGCTCGCAGAGGTCGGTGAGCGCCCGGGTCAGCGCCCGGACCCGCACCGTCGCGCTCGCGTCGTCGGACGCCGGCGGCGACTGCTCGACGAGCGCGCGGTGGAAGAGCTCCGCGAGGAGGTGGTTCTTCGAGGAGAAGTACGTGTACGCCGTCGCCGGGGAGACGCCCGCCCGCTCGGCCACCTGGCGCACGGTCAGCGCCTCGGGCCCGACCTCGGCGAGCTGGGCCAGGCCGGCCTCGAGGAGTCGCTGCACGGTCGCCGCCTGACGCTCGTTGAGCTCGCGGCGCGGCATGCTGGTCACCTGACTGGACACCTGTCCAACATAGGAGACGTTCTGACCGGATGCAAGACATTTCTAGAACGTGTTCTTATTCTGGACGCATGCGCAACGGCATCGTCCTCTTCACCTCCGACCGCGGCATCACGCCGGCCGAGCTCGCCGTCGCCGCGGAGGCTCGCGGCTTCGACACGATCTACGTGCCCGAGCACACGCACATCCCGGTGCGCCGCGACGCGCTGCACCCCACCGGTGGCGAGGAGCTGCCCGACGACCGCTACCTGCGCACGCTCGACCCCTGGGTCTCCCTCGCCACCTGCGCGGCGGTGACGGAGCGGATCGGCCTGTCCACCGCCGTCGCCCTCCCGGTGGAGTCCGACCCGATCACGCTGGCGAAGACGATCGCCACCCTCGACCACCTCTCCGGCGGGCGGGTCACCATCGGCGCCGGCTTCGGCTGGAACACCGACGAGCTCACGGACCACCACGTGCCTGCCGAGAAGCGCCGCACGGTGCTCAGGGAGTACCTCGAGGCGATGCGCGCCCTCTGGACGCAGGAGGAGGCGGCGTACGACGGCGAGTTCGTGTCGTTCGGCCCGTCCTGGGCCTACCCCAAGCCCCCGCAGGGCAGGGTGCCGGTCATCATCGGCGCCGGCGCGGGCCCCAGGACCTTCGAGTGGATCGCTCGCAACGCCGACGGCTGGATGACCACGCCGACCACCAGCGACGTGGCCGCCAACGCCGACAAGCTGCGCAAGGCCTGGGCCGACGCCGGCCGCGACGGCGACCCCGACATCCGCATCCTCGTCGCCAAGCGGCCGACCGAGGACGACTTCGCCGACTGGATGGCCGCCGGCCCCTCCGAGCTGATCTGGGGCGTCCCCGACTCCGACAAGGACGCGGTCCTCACCTACCTCGACAAGATGGCGGCCCGGCTGGGCCTCACTCCGTGAGCCGCTACGCCGACCTGAGCCGCGACGAGCTCGCGGTCCTGGTGCCCGAGCTGCTCCTCGTCGGGCAGCTGATCGACCGGTCCGGCATGGCGTGGTGCATCGCGGAGCTCGGCCGCGACGAGATGCTCCGGATCGCGATCGAGGAGTGGGCCGCTGCCAGTCCGATCTACACCCGCCGGATGCAGCAGGCCCTCGGCTACGCACCCGAGACGCCCGGTCGCGGCGACGTGGTCACGATCTTCAAGGGGCTGCAGCTCGACATCGGCGCTCCCCCGCAGTTCATGGACTTCCGCTACACGGTCCACGACCCGCACCACGGTGAGTTCCGGCTCGACCACTGCGGCGCCCTCATGGACGTCGAGCCGATGGGGCCCGACTACGTCACCGGCATGTGCCACGACATCGAGGACCCCACGTTCGACGCGACGGCGATCGCCTCCAACCCGAAGGCGCAGGTCCGACCGATCCACCGGCCGCCCCGGGTGCCGGCCGACCGCAGCCCGCACTGCGCGTGGACGGTCGTCATCGACGAGTCCCACCCCGACGCGGAGGGCATCCCCGCGCTCGCCGTGAACCAGGCGTCGCACGCGGCCACGCTGGAGCTGGCGCCGATCGACGCCACCGACGACGGGGCCTCCGACTACTCCGGACCCCTCGTCAGCGACCTCGACTTCGCGTCCTTCTCGCGCTCCGCGCTGGTCAGGATCGCCGACGAGGTCTGCCTGCAGATGCACCTGCTCGACCGGGCGTTCACCATCGCGCTCGAGAAGCGCTGCCCCGACGAGCAGGTCCTCCGGCTGCGTCGCCAGCAGCTCGTCGGCATCGCCGGCGTCGGAGCGATGCGCATCGCGCGGGCACTCGGGATCAGCCACGACGAGGACGGCGCCCGCCGGCTGCTCGCGCTGCACCCCTTGCTCAACCCGGCGGCGTACGTCGACACCGGCCTCGCCCACGACGACGGCGCCTGGGTGTCGTTGTGCGGCCCGGCCTGGACCGACGCGCTCGCCGCGATCGCGCAGGCCCTCGACCCGCACCTCGACGTGGTGGTCGAGACCGCGGCCGAGGGATCGCTGCGGCTCGACGACGTCGCCGTCGTACGACGGCCCGAGCCCGCGCCCGAGCGCAAGGAGGTCGCCGTCGTGAGGTTCAGCACCGGCACCGACTTCGCGTTCGAGGAGCGGCGCTCGCTCCCCATCACCCCCGTCTGACGCCGGCCCGGCGCAGGCGTCAGGCGCCGAACGCGTGGGTGGAGGTCACTCCGCCGTCGACGGTGATCTCGGCGCCGTTGATGTAGGACGACTCGTCGCTGGCGAGGAAGACGTAGACCGGCGCGATGTCCTCGGGGTGGCCCACCCGGCGCAGTGGCACGCGGGAGGCGCCGAACTCCATCGCGGCGTCGCCGCCGTGCACCCGGGTCATCGGGGTGTCGATCATGCCGGGGTGCACCGAGTTGACCCGCACCCCCTTGGGACCGAGCTCCATCGCCGCGCACTTGGTCATGCCACGGATCGCCCACTTGGTGGACGCGTAGGCCGTGCAGGACGGCATGCCGGCGATGCCCTCGATCGACGAGGCGTTGATGATCGACCCGCCGCCGTTCTTCCGCATGGTGCGCGAGACCGCCTGCATGCCGAGGAAGACCCCGACCTGGTTGACGTTCACGAGCAGCATGAACTCCTCGAGCGGCATCTCCTCGATGCGTCCGAAGCGCAGCAGCCCGGCGTTGTTGGCCAGCACGTTCACCGGCCCGAACCGCTCGTCGGTGTCCTCGACGACCGATGCCCACGACGCCGGGTCGCTGACGTCGTGCTCGGCGAAGTGCGCACGCGCACCCAGCTCGTCAGCCAGTGCCTGCCCCGCCTCCTTGGCGATGTCGGCGATCACGACCTTCGCGCCCTCGGCCACGTAGGCGCGCGCGATCGCCTCGCCCTGTCCCATCGCGCCACCGGTGACGATGGCGACCTTGCTGTCCAGACGTCCCACTGCGGATTCCTCCTGCTCAGACCGAGAGGCTCATGATGGAGTCGGCGGCGAAGCCGTCGGAAGGGTCGCGGTCGGCGAACCAGCCGCCGAGCTGCTTGTCGAGGTCGTCGGACGTCCAGACGTCGCCGGAGGCGTCGAAGCGCTGCGCCACGACCGGCGCCGCGACGACGGCGACCATGCCGCCGTACACGACGAAGACCTGGCCGGTCACCCGCTCGGCCGCAGGGGAGGCCAGGTAGGCCACGAGCGGAGCGACGTGGTCGGGCGAGTAGGGGTCGACCGAGCGGCCCGAGGTGTCCTCCCCGAAGACCTCGGCGGTCATCGCCGTGCGGGCACGGGGGCAGATCGCGTTGGCCCGCACGCCGATGCGCGACAGACCGCGGGCGGTCGACAGGGTGAGCGCGGTGATGCCCGCCTTGGCTGCGGCGTAGTTGGGCTGCCCGGGCGAGCCGCCCAGGAAGGCCTCCGACGCGGTGTTGACGACGCTGCCGTAGACCGGTCCACCGACCTCCTTCGACCTGCCGCGCCAGTACGAGGCGGCGTTGCGGCTGAGCAGGAAGTGGCCGCGCAGGTGGACGGCGATGACGGCGTCCCACTCCTCGTCGGCCATGTTGAAGAGCATCCGGTCGCGCGTCATGCCGGCGTTGTTGACGACGATGTCGAGGCCGCCGTACCCGTCGACGGCGGCGGCGACCATCGCGTCGGCGGTCGCCCGCTCGCTGACGTCGCCCGCGACGACCGTCGCCTCGCCGCCCCGGCCGCGGATCTCCTCCACGGCCTCGTCCCCCGCGCCCGGGAGGTCGTTGACGACGACCCGGGCACCGGCGTCGGCGAGAGCGAGCGCCTCGGCGCGCCCCAGCCCGGCCCCGGCACCGGTGACGATCGCCACCTTGCCGTCGAGGGAGGTCGTCACTCCGAGTCCTCGACCAGCGAGATCGCCGCACGCGGGCAGGCGGCGACCGCCTGGCGGACGCGCTGCTCGTTCTCGTCGGTCACCTCGTCGGTGTTGAGCTGCAGGAAGTCGTCGTCGTCCAGCTCGAAGACGTCGGGGGCGAGCGCCTCGCACATCGCGTTGGACTCGCAGAGGTCGAAGTCGACCTTGATCTTCATCAGTTTCTCCTCACACCATCTTGCGGTGGTCCCAGGTGGCGACGTGATCGGGATGGATGATCACGGCGACGCGCTTCTGCGCCTGCTTCTCGACGGTCTCGCGGCCGAAGTCCCCCAGTGCCTCGAACGACTCCGCGGCGAGCATCCGGGTCGCCACCTCCGAGCCGATCGAGAAGATCGCGTCGTGGTCGCGGACGATCTCGGCCTTGCCCTTGATCGACACGCCGCGCAGCTCGAAGTAGTCGGTGCCGTCCTCGACGAGAGCACTCACCCGCGGGTCGCGCTCGAGGTTGAGGATCTTCTGGCTGCGACCGTAGGTCCAGAACGCGATCTTGCCGTCGCGCACGATGTAGAAGAGCGTGGTCAGGTGCGGCACGCCGTCGGGTCCGTTGCTGGCGACCTGCACCTTGAGGTTCTCGCCGAGGAGCTCCTGCACCTCGGCGTCGGTCAGCTTCACCGCGTCGCGTCCGCTCGCCATGTCGGTCAGGATCCTTCCGAGGAGTGTCCGGGGAACACGTGGGCCGAGGGGTCGATGACGACCGCGGCGTTGTTGACGGCGGTGGCCGCCTCGCCGAAGCCGACCGCGATCAGGCGGACCTTGCCCGGGTAGTCGGTGATGTCCCCCGCCGCGAACACACGCTCGAGGTTGGTGCGCATCGAGGAGTCCACGACGAGGTGCCGCTTCTGGGTCTCGATCCCCCACTGCTGGAGCGGGCCGAGGTCGGCGATGAACCCGAGCGCGGCGACGACCGCCTGCGACTTCCGGGTCACGACCTCGCCGTCCACGCTGAGCTCGACCTCCGCGAGTGGTCCCGCGCTGCCGCCCGCGGCGTCACGGAGCGCGGTGACCTCCGCCTTGGTGATGATCTCGACCGAGGAGTCCCGCACCTGCTCGACCGTGCGCGCGTGGGCGCGGAAGGCGTCCCGCCGGTGCACGAGGGCGACGGAGTCGGCGACCGGTTCGAGGTGCAGCGCCCAGTCGAAGGCGCTGTCACCGCCGCCCACGATCACGACGTCCTTCCCGGCGTAGGGGGCGAAGCTCGGCACGAAGAACTCCACGCCCCGGCCGAGCCACCCGTCGCCCGCGGGTAGCGGGCGCGGGCTGAACTTGCCGATGCCGGCCGTGATCAGCATGACCTTGGCGCGCACGGTGGTGCCGTCGTCGAGGCCGAGGGTGACCCCGTCGGCGTCGTGCTCGAGGGTGGTGGCGGTGCGGTCGAGGAGGTACGTCGGCGATGCCGCGGCGGCCTGCTCGACGAGGCCCGCCACCAGGTCGCGGCCCTTGACGTTGGGGAAGCCGGCGACGTCGAGGATCGCCTTCTCGGGATACATCGCGGTGATCTGGCCGCCCAGCTCGGGCAGGGAGTCGACGACGGCGACGCTGAGCCCGCGGAATCCCGCGTAGTAGGCAGCGAACAACCCGGTCGGGCCGGCGCCCACGATGACCAGGTCGTGCTCCACGGGAGAAACTGTAACGTGTTCTACTTCCTCGTGGGGCATGACCCGGGGTCCTCCTGCTACTTGGTGTCGAGACCGTCGACCAGCCAGCCCTGGTCGGTGTGCACCATCGTCAGCAGCGCACGGTAGGGGGTGTACGTCGTCTTGGCGGCCTTGCCCTCGCCGCGGATGACGTACTGGTTGAGGAAGATCAGCGCTTCGAGCTCGGTCTCGTTGGCACGCACGACGCTCTGCGCGACGACCCGGACCTCCACCTGGGTCTTCCGCTTGATGAACTCGTCGCGCACGTCGTCGGTCGTCGCGCGGTACTCCTTCGCGAAGGAGTCGGTCATCAGCTTCACCGCGTCGTCGACGCCGTCGTCGTAGGTCTTCCAGCTGCGGGCGAACATGGTGGACGCGGCGGCGGCCGCCGCGTCGACACCGTCCTGCACCGCCACCTCGTTGAGGACGACCGGCCGCCCCGACGGCACCGCGATCGGCTCGTGGCTCGCGTCGTCGCCCGGCTTCTCGGACGAGCTCGACGAGGCCGTCGCGGGGTCGGCGTCGTCGTCGTGGTTCTTGTGGACGAAGAACCAGATCGCCTGGAGCAGGAGCAGCAGGACGCAGACCGCCACGAGCGACAGCAGCACGGCCGTCGTACGGGGGCCGCCCAAGCCTCCTGAGGACGAGCCTGCCTGGTCCGGCGGCGGTGTCACGGGCGGCGCCGCCCGCGTGGGCCGCGGAGCCGTGACCGCGCGCGGCAGCGTCGGCGGCGCGGAGGCGGGCGGGGCCGTCCGCGGAGCGACGGTGGCGTCGGCGGCGGTGGTGTCGGCAGCAGAGATGTCGGGAGCGTCCAGGCCAGGGGTGTCGGCAGCAGAGATGTCGGTTGCGTCCGGCGCAGGGGCGTCCTTGGCGGGGACGTCCGTGGCGGGGACGTCGCGACCGGCGATCTTGCGCGGCTTCGGTGTGTTGGTCCGCGAGGGACGGCGGGGGGCGGGACGGCTCATCGAGGAGATCTCAATTCACGTACTGGAGGTCGCTGGTCAGCCACTGGCCGTCGACGAGCTCGAGGTGGAGCTGCAGCCGGTAGCTCCGGGCCTGTTCCTTGAAGTCGGTCACCTTGTTGGACACGGTGCCGTTGGTCGCCAGCACGACGTCGGCACTGTCCTTGTCACCGGACACCAGGCCGGCCCAGACGACCTCGCCGGTCTGCGTCGCCTTCGCTCGACGCGTGAGCTTCTCCAGGTCGTCGGAGGCGTGGTTGTACTGCTTGAGGAACGCGCCGGACGCGAGTGCCTTGACGGCCGCGATGTTGGCATCGACGTGCTGGTACTGGATGTTGAGGAACGCGTTGACCATCTTGGTCGCGGCCTCGATCTGGTCGGCCGCGCGGACCTGCTCGGCCTCCGACGCGAGGTCCATCTTCTGCACCGTGCCGTCGCCGACGTCCTCACCGACCCGGGTCTCGCCGGCGGACTCGATGCGCTTGTCCTTGACCAGGTTCCAGGCGTCGGCGGCGAACCCGCCCGAGGTGTCGGAGGTCGCCTCGGACCTGTAGGTGTCCCACATGATCGCCGTCAGCACGACGACCGCGCCGAGGCACAGCACGACGACGACGTAGAGGATGGCGTTGAGGTTGCCCGGACCGCGGCGCCCCTGCTCCCCTGGCGAGCCAGGCGTCAACGCGCCACCGGTCCCACGAGCAGCCACTTCCACGCATCCCCTCCCAGGACGGACATGTTCTCCGGCTGGTGCACTGCCACCTGCCGCCCCTCGTCGTCACGCACGCCCGGGACGATGCCCGTCCGCGTGTCGTAGACGCCACTGTAGACGCGCGGCCCCGAGGCGTTGCCGCGCCGGGCCGGTACGTACTTCGGACCGCGCATGACGTACGGCGGCCCCGACTTGCACTGGGCGTGGAAGTACGGCGCGTCCGTGAGGTCGTACGGCGAGCGCCACTGGCTCGGCGGCAGGTAGCCGTCGGTGCAGGGCGGGACGCTGTAGTCGAACTGCAGGTTGATGTGGCCCCAGCCGTCGCGCGTGCTGCCGGTGGGACCGCCCGCCATCAGCGTCGGGTAGGTGACCAGCAGCTGCTCGAGCCCGTCGAGGTTCGCGGTGACCACCTGGTCGACCGTCACCAGGTCGCTGAAGAGCACCGGCAGGGTCGGCTCAAGGTCCTCGAGCAGGCCCTGGAGCTCGCGGGCGGCGCCCGGCGTGCTAACCAGCACCTTGCGCAGGTCGCCGTCGCTCTGCGCGAGGGCGGTGGTGAGCGTGTCGAGGTCGTGCGCGAAGGAGCGGATGTTCTCGCTCTGGCCCTGCTGGGTGCGCAGCACCGTGAGGCCGTTCTTCAGCAGCGCGATGGTCTCGTCGCTGTGCTCGGTCGCCTCGTTGATGAACTGCGACCCGCTGTCGAGCATGGTCTGCAGGTCGCGGCCGGTGTCGCCGAACATGGTGCCGAGCTCGTCGATGACGACGCGGAGGCTCTTCTTGTCGACGGAGTCGACGAAGTCGCTGAGGTCGACGAGCAGGTCGCCCTCGTCGACCGGCAGCGAGGCGTCGTCCCCGTGGAAGACCGTGCCGTCCTTGGCGTAGGGGCCGTCCTCGTCGTCGGGCTGGAAGTCGAGGTACTGCTCCCCCACCGCCGACAGGTTGTGGACGTACATCACGGAGTCGGTCGGCAGCTTCGTGTCCTGCTCGATGGCGAGCTTGAGCTTCACGCCGTCGGTCGTCGGCGTCATCTCGGTGACCTTGCCGATCTTGACGCCGCGGTAGGTGACCTCGCTGCCCTCGAAGAGGCCGCCGGAGCCGGGCAGGGTCGCAGTGACCGTGAGCCCGTTGCCGGTCAGCTTGTCGATGAAGCCGAGGTAGTTGGCCGTGATGTAGGTGATGCCGATCGCGCTGAGGACGACGAAGGCCATCAGCCGGATCCGTACGCCGCGGCTCATGCCGTCACCCCCAGCAGCCCGGAGGGGTCGTCGGGATCCGCGGATCCGTCGCCGGCCGAGTCGCCGAGCAGCCCGCGGGTGAGGCCGTTGACCCCATCGGTGTAGCCGTTCATCGTGTCGTCGAGCACACCCTTGTTGAGCAGCCCGCCGAGGTCGATGTCGGGCAGCGCGTTCAGCAGCCGGCAGACCGGGCTGTCCTCGATCTCCTGGTCGCGGCACGCGTCCTTGAGCTGGCTCAGCAGGTCGGCGCTGCGCAGCACCTTGGCGCACGCGGCGCTGGCGAGGGTGCCGCTGCGCAGACACCGTTGTACGGCGTTGAGCAGCTGTCCCGGGTCCGGCAGCTGGATCTGCGGGATGCCGAGGTTCTTGAAGAGGTTGTCGAAGTCGATGTCGAGCCGGCCGATGCTGTCGGCGTAGTCGCCCTCGACGATGTTGTTGGCGGCCTTGGGGAACGGGAAGCTCACCAGCAGGTTGACGCCGGGCCCGAGGTCGTGACCGGCGGCCGTGAGGCGGGTCAGGATCGGGTAGAGGTGCCCGAGCATCTTGAGGATGTCCTCCTTGCTCGCCCGGATCACCCGCGTCCCGACCTTGCCGAGGCGCTCGAGCGAACCGAGCATCGCCACCAGCTCGTCGTGCTGGCCGTCGAGCACCTTGATGGCCGGGCCGACCGCGTCGAGGGCCTCGCCGATGGTGTCCTTCTCGGCGTTGAGCGTCGCGGTCAGGTTGTTCATCGACTCGAGGGCGTGGATGATGTCGCCCTTCTGCTGGTCGAGCGTGCCGATCACGCCGTCCAGGGAGTCGAGGAGCGCGCGCAGCCGGTCCTCCCTGCCCGACATCACCAGGTTGGCCTCGTGGGTGATCGTGCCGAGCTGCGCGACCCCGCCACCGCTGAGCAGGAAGGAGAGCGCGCCGAGCACCTCCTCCACCTCGGGGTTCCGACCGGTGACCGACAGCGGGATCTCGTCGCCGTCCTCGAGCCGGTGGTCGGAGGGGGCCTGCTCGGTCGGCGGCACCAGGGCGACGTACTTCTCGCCCAGGAGCGAGACCTGGCGGATCTCCGCGATCGCGTTGTCCGGGAGGTCGACGTCGTTCTTGACGAGCAGGTCCACCTTGGCGTGCCAGCCGACTCGCTCCACCGACGTCACCTGCCCGACGACGACGTCGTCGACCATCACCGGCGACTTCGGCACCACGTTGAGCACGTCGGCGAACTCGGCGGTCACGTGGAAGCCGTCGTCCTCGTCGACCGGGTTGCCCGGCAGCGGGAGGTCGTAGGCGCCGTTGAAGTCGCACGCCGAGAGCATCGACGTGCCGAGGAGCAGGGCGACCAGCCAGCTCAGTGCGCGCTTCACGACGTGCCTCCCAGCAGTCCGCTCATCGACGGGTCGTCGACCGGGACGTAGTCCATCGGGGGGGTCGCGGGCACGTTGAGCACGCCCTTCTTGGTGTCCACCGCCTGCTTCGGGACGTACTGGTCGTATTCCGGGGGCAGCGGCGGGATGTTGTCGATGATCGGGCTCAGCAGCTGCGAGATCAGGTCGCAGGCGGTGTCCTTCAACACCCGCGGCATGCCGGGGTTCTGCTGGATGATGCTGCAGAGGAAGCCGTCTGCCGTCCAGATGTTGCCCGCGATGCCGACGCGGGAGTTCTGGGTGCCGCTGGAGTGGTCGAAGCCGAGGTGCAGGCTGTCCATCGCCGTCGGGGCGATCTCGAGAGCGGTGTTGAGGTTGTCCTTCTCCGAGGCGATGGTCGTCATCACCGTCGTGAGCTGGCGGATGTCCTTGGCGAGGCCGTCGCGGTTGTCGCGCACGAAGGTCTCGACGCTGCCCACGGCGCGGGCGACCGACGCGACGGCCGCCTGCAGCTCGTCGCTCTCCGTCGCGAGCGTGTGCGAGACGCCGGTGAGGTCCTCCATGAAGGCCTGCACGAGCTTGTCGTTGTCGGCGAGCGTGGAGGTGAAGTCGGCGAGGTTGCTCACGGTGTCGAAGAGCGGGCCGGCACCGTCACCGAAGGTCTTGGCGGCCAGGGCCAGCTCGCGGATCATCTCGTTGCCGGCGCCGCCCTGTCCCTGGAGGGCCTTCTGGCCCGCCTTGAGCAGGTGGTCGAGGGAGCCGTCCTTGTTGACACCGTTGGGGCCGAGCGCCCGGGTCAACGCCTGGAGGCTGCTGTAGATCCGGTCGAGCTCGACCGGCACCCCGGTGTCGGGCAGGGCGATCTCCGCCCCGTCGGCCATGACGTCGCCCGTGCCCTTGTAGACCGGCGTCAGCTGGACGAAGCGGTCGGCGACCAGCGTGGGCGTCACGATGACCGCCTTGGCGTTGGCCGGGACCTTGTACTTCGCGTCGTACTCCATCTCGACGCGGACCGCGTTGCCTGCCGGGATGACCTCGGTGACGCGCCCCACGGTGACCCCGAGGATGCGGACGTCGGTGCCCTTGTAGACGCTCACCGCTCGGGGGAACATCGCGGTCACGGTCTTGTTGTCGTGCGGCGAGCGCGCGACGTTGAGCACGGCCGCGAGCGCGACGAGCATCACGACGAGGATCACGATCCTGCGATCGACGCGCTGCCAGACCTTCGCCACCATCGTCATCCCTCGAACTTCCCCGGCACGAACTCGCCGGTGGGGATCGTGAGCAGGTTGACCGCCAGGGCGTCGAACCACGGACCGGTGCCGATGATGTTGCTGAGGATCGACACGTAGGGGCCCAGCTGGTGCAGGGTCGCCTTGAGCTCCTCCTTCTTGTCCACGAGCATCGCGGTCAGCTCGTCGACCTCCTTGAGCGCCGGCCCGATCTGCTCGGAGTTGTCGTCCGCGACTCCCTTGAGCTCGTCGGCGAGCACCCGCGCGTTCACCAGGAGGCGGTGGACGGCGGCCTTCCTCTTCTGCAGCTCCTTGAAGACGAGGTCGCTGTGGTGCATCAGGTCGACGATGTCCTTGCTGCGGTTCTTCAGCACCTTGGTGACCTGCTGGGAGCTGTCGAAGAGCGACTGCAGCTCGTCGTCGCGCTGCGACACGCTCCGCGACAGACGGGCGATGCCGTCGAAGGCAGCGGCGATCTCCGGCGAGGAGTCGTCGAGGGTGCCGGACACCACGTCGAGCGCCTTCGAGAGCTGGTGGGTGTTGATCTCCTCGGTGGTTGTGGTGAGGTCGCTGAAGACGCCGACGATGTCGTAGGCGGACTCGGTGTGCTCCAGCGGGATCGTGTCGCCCGCCTCGAGCTGCCCGTCACCGACCGGCGTCACGTCGAGGTACTTCTCACCGAGCAGGTTGAGCACCTCGATCGAGGCCTTCGAGTCCGGGCCGAAGTCGACCTCGCCGTTGATCTCGAACTTCACCACGACGCGGTCGTTGTCGAGGTCGACCGCGGTGACGCGGCCGACCCGGATGCCGCCGACCTGGACGATGTTGCCCTTGTGGATGCCACTCGCGTCGCTGAACTCGGCGTAGTAGGTGGTGCCGCGGAACCCCGGGAACTTGCCGAGGTTGAAGGTCGCCGCCGACACCAGCGCCATCACCACGAGCGTGATGACCCCGAGTCGCATGACCCGTGCGTCCCTGGTGCCGCGCATCAGTCGTTGCACCTCGCAGCCGTGGAGTGGAAGTCGAAGTGGGAGATGTACTCCTGGATCTGCTGGACGATCGGGATGTTGCCGAGCGCCGGGAGGTCGATACGCGCGGTGAACCCGCAGAAGTAGTACTGGTACCAGGACCCGTAGGTGCCGGTGCGCGTCTGGTCGGCCATCACCTCGGGCATCCGGTCGAGGAGGTCGATGAACTCCTTGCGCTGGTCCGGCGAGTTGATCAGCTGGGCCACGTCGTGCAGCGCAGCGATGTCGCGCTTCAGCAGCGGGCGACCGCGGTGGAGCAGGTCGGCGACCTCGACGGTGAGGTCGGAGATGTTGTCGAGCGAGCCGCCGATCGTCTTGCGGTCGCGGGACAGGTCCTGCATCCAGTTCTTCAGCTCCACCACGAGGCTGCTCAGCTGCTGGTGACGCCTGTTGACCGTGTCGAGGGTCTGGCTCAGGTTCGTGACGACCTCGCCGATGAGCTTGTCGCGGTCGGCGAGCGACGTGGTCAGCGACGCGGTGTGCTCGAGCAGGCCTCGCACGGTGCCGCCCTCGCCTTGGAGGACCTGCACCAGGTTCATGCTCAGCTCGTTGACCTGGTCGGGCGTCAGGGCCTGGAAGAGCGGCTTGAAGCCGTCGAAGAGCACCGTCAGGTTCAACGAGGGGCTGGTCTGCTGCACCGGGATCGTGTCGCCGTCGTCGAGCGCCTCGGCGTCTGCTGAGTCCTTGCCCTGCTCCAGCGCCATGTAGCGATCGCCGATCAGGTTGAGGAAGCGGATCTCCGCGGTCGACGAGGTGGTCAGCTTCACGTCGGAGTCGACCTTGAAGGTCACCAGCGCCATGGTCCGCTCGTAGTGCTCGACGTCCTTGACCTCGCCGACCGAGACACCGGCGATCCGGACGTCGTCGCCCTTCTCGAGCATGCTCGCGTTGGTGAAGACGGCCTTGTAGGTGGTGGACGAGCCCAGCCCGATGTTCCCCATGATGATCGTCAGTCCACCGGTCAGGAACACCGACAGCGCCGTGAAGACCGCGAGCTTGATGCCTGCGGAGTAGAAGGTCCGGTTGCGGCTGTGCGTGTTCATCCCACCGGCCTCCCCTTGCGCACGACGGGGCCGTAGAGGAGCGGACCGAGCGAGCCGTAGGAGTCGGGCTGCTTCCCGCTCCTGGTGGCGAGCAGGGCGTTGACGACCTCCTGGTCGCCCTGGCTCCCCGCGAAGCCACTGGTCAGGTTGATGTCGGGCAAGGCACCGAAGTTGGGGATCGGGCTGGTCGGCGGGTGCTCGTCGATGTCGCTGCCGTTGTCGAGGGGCACGGCGTCGCCCGGCACCTTGAACTTCGGCAGGCCCAGGCACCACGGCCCGTGCCCGACCTCGCCGTACTCCATGAAGTCGTCGGCGGTGAAGTGCCGGAACTGGGCGTTGCCGAGCTCGAAGTACTGCTTGACCACGTTGCCCTCGAACGTGCGCGACAGGATCGGCGCGTACGCCGCCGCACCCTCGAGCAGGCAGGGGAACTCGGGCGAGTAGGTGTCGAGCAGCTGCAGGACCGGCACGGTGACCTTGCCGGCCTCCACCATGTTCTGCTCGTTCTCCCGCAGCACCCGCGTCGCGGTGTCCGCCAGACCGCCGAGGTCGGAGAAGAACACGTCGAGGTCCTTGGCCTTCTCCGTGATGGTCTTGCTGGTGACCGTCACGTTGTCGAGCACGTCGAGCAGGTCGGGCGCGGCCACGTCGTACGCGTCGGCGACGTCGGCCAGCGCGATCAGGTCCTGGCGCAGCGTCGGCAGGTTCTCGTCGATGATGCCGAGGTAGTCGCCGAGCTGGTCCATCGTCTCGCCGATCTGCTCACCGCGGCCGTCGAGGGCCGTCGCCAGGGCGTGCAGGGTGGCGTTCAGGTCGGCCGGCCGCACGGCGCGCAGCAGCGGGAACAGGTGCGCGAGGACCTGGCTGAGCTCGACGTTGGTCGTCACGTGGTCCGCTGGGATGACGGCGCCGTCCTGCAGGCTCTCGGACGACGGGGAGTCGGGGCGGACGAACGAGATGTACTTCTGGCCGAAGAGGGTGGTGGGCAGGATCTCGACCTGGATGTTGGCCGGGATCTGCTTGGCCGCGTCGCGGTTGAGCGCGACGTGGATCTCGGCCTCCTTGCCGTTCTGGTCGATCTCGCGGACCTGACCGACGAGGGCGCCGTTGAGGCGGACGTCACCGAACTTCGCGAGCTGCAGGCCGGCGCGGTCGGCCTTGATGGTGACCATCGTCGACCGGTCGAAGTCCTTGTTGTAGATCGCGATCGAGAGCCAGATGAGCAGGGCCATCGTCAGGATGAAGCCGATGCCGGCGACGAGCAGCCGGTTGTGCTCCTTCGCGGAGTCGTGGTGGATGTTGACCAGCATTATCCGGTGATCCTCACCGTGGTGGTCGATCCCCAGATCGCGAAGCTGAGGAAGAAGTCGGCGACGACGATGGTCACGATGCTCGTGCGGATCGCCTGGCCGACGGCGCGGCCGACGCCGGCGGGACCGCCGCTGGCGGTGTAGCCGTAGTAGCAGTGGATCAGGATGACCGCGACGGCGAGGAAGAGAAGCTTGCCGAAGGACCACAGCATGTCGATGGGCGGCAGGAACTGCAGGAAGTAGTGGTCGTAGGTGCCCGGCGACTGGCTGTAGATGAGCGTCACGATCAGCCGGGGCGAGAGGTACGACGCGCAGAGCGCCACGATGTAGAGCGGGATCACCGCGATGAACGCCGCGACGATGCGCGTCGTCACGAGGAACGGCAGCGACGGGATCGCCATCACCTCGAGCGCGTCGATCTCCTCGGAGATGCGCATCGCGCCGAGCCGTGCGGTGTAACCGCAGCCGACGGTGGCCGCGAGCGCGATCGCGGAGACGAGGGGGGCGACCTCACGGGTGTTGAAGTAGGCCGAGATGAAGGCGCTGAACTTCGCGACGCCGATCTGGCTCAGGCTGGCGTAGCCCTGGAGGCCCACCTCGGTGCCGGCGAAGAAGGACATGAACGCGATGACGCCGACCGAGCCCAGGATCACGCTGAGCCCGCCGGCGCCGAAGGCGACCTCGGCCAGCGTGTTGAGGATCTCCCGCGGGTAGCGCTTGATCGCGGCCGGCACCCACGCGATCGCGCGGACGTAGAAGAGCAGCTGGTCGCCGTACCCCTCGAGCGTGCGACGACGGGCCTGGACCGTGTCGCTGACGAAGTCGGAGAGCGCGGCCATGTCAGAGGCCCACCGGCGGCGAGACCTGGAAGTAGATCGCGGAGATGACCGCGTTGAGGAAGAACAGCAGCATGAACGCGACGATGACCGACTCGTTGACGGCGCGGCCGACGCCGAGCGGGCCGCCCCCGGCGTTGAGACCCTTGTAGGCGCCGACGATCGCGGCGAGCCAGCCGAAGATGATCGACTTGATCATGGCGATGTAGAGATCGGGCAGCGACGCGAGCGCGGTGAACGAGGACAGGAACGCGCCGGCGGAGCCGCCCTGGACGATGACGGTGAAGTAGTAGCCGCCGCCGATGCCGGCGACGATCACGATGCCGTTGATCATCGCGGCCACGAACATCGTGGCGACCACGCGCGGGGCGACCAGGCGTTCGAGCGGATCGATGCCGAGGACCTCCATGGCATCGATCTCCTCGCGGATCTTCCGCGCGCCGAGGTCGGAGCAGATCGCGGAGCCGGCCGCGCCGGCGATGATCATGGCCGCGGCGATCGGGGCCGCCTCGCGGACGGTCGCGAGCACGGCGGTGGCGCCGGCGAAGGACTGCGCGCCCAGCTGCCCGGTCAGGTTGCCCACCTGCAGCGAGATGACCGCACCGAACGGGATGGAGACGAGGATCGTGGGCAGCAGGGTGACGCTGGTGACGAACCACGCCTGCTCGATGAACTCCCGGAACTGGAAGGGACGGGTGAAGATCCGCTTCGTCACCTCGACCGTCATGAGCGCGAGCTCACCCGGTCCGCGAATGACCGATGCAGCGCTGAACGCCACCTGGCCACCTCCCCGTCGTCCTGACGGCGTTGATACTAGAACGTGTTCTCGTTGCAGGGGTTAACGAACCACATAGTGACCCGTTACACAACTTGCTAACGGCTCCGGCGCGTCGCGTGTCACGGTATCGGGTCAAATGTCCTGAAACGTGCGGATCCGCCGAAGAGGACGGCGGGCCCCGTAGCATTCGGCAGCGTGATCGCACCGGAGAGCCAGCTGCGGAACCTCGGCCGCCACCCGTCCGCGCTGCTCCTCGGGGCGCAGCTCGTGGTGGTGCTGCTCTATCCCTTCCTCGACAGCTCCACGGCGGGCCGCGCGGTGGTCGGCGTCGTCCAGATGGTCGTCGTCCTCATCGCCGCGTGGGCGGTGCGCGCGACCCCCGCGCTGAGCTGGGTCGCGGTGGTCCTCGGTCTGCCGGCGATGGTGTTCGCCGTGCTCGAGCCGGTCACGCGCGACCACGACGGAGTGGTGCTGGCGTCGGCCGCCTTCCACGTGCCGTTCTACCTCTTCGTCTCCTACGCGATGATCCGCTACCTCTTCCACGACGACGTCGTCACCCGTGACGAGCTCTACGCCGTGGGAGCGGCGTTCACGGTGGTGGCGTGGGCCTTCGCCTACGTCTACGCCGCCGCCCAGGTCCTGTGGCCCGGTTCGTACGTCGGCTCCGGCACACCGGCCGGAGGGGACGTGAGCTGGTTCGAGCTGCTGTTCCTGTCCTTCACGACCCTGACCAGCGTCGGGCTCTCCGACATCTACCCGGTGCTCGACCACGCCCGTTCACTGATCATGGTCGAGCAGGTCGCCGGGGTCCTCTACGTCGCGCTGGTGATCGCCCGGCTGGTCAGCCTGAGCCACCTACGTCGCGGGAAGTAGCTGTCCGCGGCGTCGGCTCATGGCTCGCGCTCGCGCATGGCTCCTCGCTCGTCGGGGGTGCTTCGACCTCGTTCCTCGGTCGGCACCCCGCTCCTCACTTGGTCGCTTCCACCATCTGGCGCAGCTCCTTGCGGAGCTCGTTGATCTCGTCGCGGAGCCGGGCGGCCAGCTCGAACTGCAGCTCGGCGGCCGCCCCCTTCATCTGGTCGGTGAGGTCCTGGATCAGCTCGGCGAGGTCGGAGCTCGGGAGCCCGGCCAGGTGGGCGGCGTGCTCGCCGACGGCGCCCTCGCCGAGGGTCGGCACCGGGGCCCGGCGCCCCTTCACTCCCCCGGCGCGGCCGCGGACGCCCGCGTCGGCCCAGGTCTGCAGGAGCTGCTGCGTCGTCTCGTCCTCGCGGGCGAGCATCTCGGTGATGTCGGCGATCTTCTTGCGGAGCGGCTGCGGGTCGACGCCGTTGGCCTTGTTGTAGGCGATCTGCTTCTCTCGCCGACGGTTGGTCTCGTCGATGGCCGACTCCATCGACGCCGTGATGCGGTCGGCGTACATGTGGACCTGCCCGGACACGTTGCGCGCTGCGCGACCGATCGTCTGGATGAGCGACTTGTCCGACCGCAGGAAGCCCTCCTTGTCGGCGTCGAGGATCGACACGAGCGACACCTCGGGCAGGTCGAGGCCCTCACGCAGCAGGTTGATGCCGACGAGCACGTCGTAGGCGCCGAGCCGCAGGTCGCGCAGCAGCTCGATGCGCTTGAGCGTGTCGACCTCGGAGTGCAGGTAGCGGGTGCGGACGCCGGCGTCGAGGAGGTAGTCCGTCAGGTCCTCCGACATCTTCTTCGTCAGGGTCGTCACGAGCACCCGCTCGTTGCGCTCGGTGCGCAGCCGGATCTCGTGGATCAGGTCGTCGATCTGGCCCTTGGTCGGCTTGATCACCACCTCGGGGTCGACCAGGCCGGTCGGCCGGATGATCTGCTCGACGACGTCGCCCTGCACCTTGTCGAGCTCGTAGTCGCCCGGGGTCGCCGAGAGGTAGATGGTCTGGCCGATCCGCTCGAGGAACTCCTCCCACCGCAACGGCCTGTTGTCCATCGCGCTCGGCAGCCGGAAGCCGTGCTCCACCAGGTTGCGCTTGCGGGACATGTCGCCCTCGTACATCCCGCCGATCTGCGGCACCGCCACGTGGGACTCGTCGATGACGAGGAGGAAGTCCTCGGGGAAGTAGTCGAGCAGGCAGTTGGGCGCCGAGCCGCGGGCGCGGCCGTCGATGTGCATCGAGTAGTTCTCGATGCCCGAGCAGGTGCCGATCTGCCGCATCATCTCGACGTCGTAGGTCGTGCGCATCCGCAGCCGCTGCGCCTCCAGCATCTTGCCCTGGCGCTCGAACGTCGCGAGCTGGTCCTCCAGCTCGAGCTCGATGCCGCGGATCGCGCGCTCCATCCGCTCCGGGCCGGCGACGTAGTGGCTGGCCGGGAAGACGTGGAGCTCCTTGTCCTCGGTGAGCACCTCGCCGGTGATCGGGTGCAGCGTCATCAGCCGCTCGATCTCGTCGCCGAAGAACTCCACCCTCACGGCCATCTCCTCGTAGACTGGGAAGATCTCGAGGGTGTCGCCGCGCACGCGGAAGGTGCCCCGCGTGAAGGACAGGTCGTTGCGCGTGTACTGGATGTCGACCAGCTGCCGCAGGACGCTGTCACGGTCGTGCTCCTCGCCGACCCGCAGCCGCACCATGCGGTCGACGTACTCCTGGGGGGTGCCGAGGCCGTAGATGCACGACACCGTCGACACCACGATCACGTCGCGCCGGGTCAGCAGGCTGTTGGTGGCCGAGTGGCGCAGCCGCTCGACCTCCTCGTTGATCGAGCTGTCCTTCTCGATGTAGGTGTCGGTCTGGGGGACGTAGGCCTCGGGCTGGTAGTAGTCGTAGTAGGAGACGAAGTACTCGATCGCGTTCTTCGGGAAGAGCTGGCGCAGCTCGTTGGCGAACTGCGCGGCCAGCGTCTTGTTGGGCTGGAGCACCAGCAACGGGCGCTGCACCTGCTCGGCGACCCAGGCGACCGTGGCCGTCTTGCCGGTGCCGGTGGCACCGAGCAGCACGACGTCCTGGGTGCCGGCGTCGATGCGCTTGGAGATCTCCGCGATCGCCGCCGGCTGGTCGCCGGACGGCTGGTAGTCGGACTCCACCTTGAAGGGGGCGACTCGACGCTCGAGGTCGGTGATCGGACGCATGCCCCGAGCCTACGGGCGCCCACCGACGGCGGGGTCAGGACCGGGGCCGGTCCGGCTGGACGCGCAGCACGCGCAGGGCGGTGGCGAGCATCCGGTAGTGGCCGACGAGCAGGACGACCTCGATGGCCGTGCGCTCGTCGTACTCCTCGCGCAGCGCGGCCCAGCCGTCCTCGCCGAGGTCCTCGGTGGCCAGCAGCTCGTCGGTCGTCGCGAGCAGCAGCCGGTCGGAACCGTCCCAGCCGTCGAGCCCGCCCGCCTCGACCAGGGCGATCTCGTCCTTCGAGAGCCCGGCACGGCGGCCCAGCCGACGGTGCTGCGTGAGCTCGTACTCCGAGCCGCACGTCGAGCCGACGCGGAGGATCACCAGCTCGGACTGGCGCCGCGGCAGGCGTCCACCCGGCATCATCCGGCCGGCGAAGTGCAGCCAGCCCCAGAAGAGACCGCGGTTGCGGCCCAACGTGCGGAAGACGGCCGGCGACTCGGTGCCGGTCACCCGCCCGGCGGCGTAGGCGAAGGCGGCGACGAAGGGGCCGGTCTGGCGCCAGGTGCCGGGTGGGACGCGCGGGGCCGGCGAGGAGGACGTCATCGCAGGTCCGACCGCCGGGCGTCGTCGACCGCCGGCAGCACCCGGTGCGCGCCCCAGCTGAAGACCCGCATCGCCGCGGCGTAGCCGGGCGGGAAGTAGCGCTGCAGCAGGTGCACCAGCCGGATGTCCACGGAGGTGTAGACCCAGTACTTGTTGCGCCGCACACCCTTCCAGATCGCCTCGGCGGCCTTCTCGGGCGTGACCGCGTGCGCCTGGAACCGCTTGCGCGCGCGCCGGAACCTTCGGTCGTTGCTGTCCACCCCGGCGATCCGGATGGTCTGCACCAGGCCGGTGTCGACCCCGCCCGGGGCCACGAGCGTCACGCCGATGCGGTGCCGGCGCAGGTCGTAGCGCAGCACCTCGGAGATACCGCGCAGCCCGAACTTCGTGGCGCTGTAGGCGGCGTGCCAGGGCATCGCGATGATGCCCGCGGCGGACGACACGTTGACGAGCTGGCCGCCCCGCCCCGCGTCGATCATCGGCGGGACCAGCTCCTCGATCACGTGGATCGGCCCCATCAGGTTGACCTCGACCAGCGAGCGCCAGTGCTCGTGCTCGAGCCCCCGCACGGTGCCCCAGATGGCGATGCCGGCGACGTTGAGCACCACGTCCATCGCGCCCGACGTGTCGGTGACGAGAGAAGCGAGGCGCCGTACGGCGTCGTGGTCGGTGATGTCGGCCGCCTCGGCGACGGCGACCCGGGCACCCGCGGCGGTGGCCTCCTCCGCCACCGCGGCCAGCTGCTCGGCCTGGATGTCGGTGAGGTGCAGCACGGCGCCCTCGCGTGCGGCCTGGAGCGCGACCGCGCGGCCGATCCCGCTGGCCGCGCCGGTGACGAAGACGTTCTTCCCGGCGAGGTCGCGGACGGGGGGCCTCATCCGGCCTGCCCGACCAGGGAGGCGAAGGTGGGGCGGTCACCCTCGCCGTAGTAGTCCGGCTGGTCGAAGCGGAGCCACGCGACCGTGCGGAGCTGCCCGTCGTCGATGGTGGTGGGGAGCTTGCGGCCGATCCGCAGGTTCAGCGTGATCGCGTCGGTGATGCCCACCCGGCGGTTGTCGTAGAGCACGTCGACGAACGTACCGGTGCCGCGGATCCACCGCACCAGACGCTGCTGGTTGGCGTCGAGGAAGTCCGACGACACGTTCGCGAGGTCCGTCCCGCCGGCGATCAGCGACGTCACGGCAGCCTCCTGCCGGACCAGGTCGCCCAGGAAGCCGAGGCTGTCGTCGGTCGCGTCGAGCAGGTCCGGTGCGACGTCGTCGAGCACGGCCGTGCTGCGCGCGAGGTCGTCCAGGTCCGCCCGGACGGCGGGCAGCCGGGGGTTGATGCGGGCGAGATAGGAGTTGAGCGTGTTGACGACGGCCGCGAGCTGGCCGCCCCGGCCATCGAGCGCCCGTGCCGCCGACCCGATCGCGGAGGCCAGCTCGGCCGGGCCGAGCGCCTTCACCAGGCGGTCGATGTCGTCGAGGGCCTGCTGGAACTCCAGCGTCGCCTGGCTCCGGTCGGCCGGCACGACGGAACCGGCCTCGAGGCTCGCCGAGCTGCGGTCGCCGTGGACGACCAGGTCGACGAAGGTCGTCCCGAACACCGTGGCGGGAAGGATCCGGGCCACCACGTTGGCAGGCACGTGGTCGAGGTCGTCCGACGACATCTCCATGTCGACCGCCACTCCCCCGGACGCGTCGCGCGAGACCGAGGACACCTTGCCGACGACCGCCCCGTCGAGCTTGACGTCGGAGCCCTTGCGCAGCGCCCCGCCGGCATCGGCGACGACAGCGGTGACGTGGGGGGTCGACCCGAACGTCCCGTTGGTCCGCAACGTCACGAACGTGAAGACCAGCGCCAGCCCCACCAGCGCGAGGAGGCCGCGCCGCGCCAGCACGTGGCGGGGCACGTCGCGTGCCATGGCCATCACCTCGGGGGGTCGGTGGACGACTGTTCTCCGGGTGTAACGGGGGTCACACCGCGAGGGTCACGCGGACGCCGCCGGCGATCGCCGCGTCAGAGCAGTGTGCGGAGCGGCTTGAGGAAGGCCTCGGTGAACTTACGGTGGAGGTCGCGCGCCTCCCACTCGCCGCTGGTCAGCTCCAGGCAGTTGGACTGGTCGACGAGGAAGATCTCCTCGAGCTCCTTGGCGAGCGTCTCGTCGATGGCCTCGAGGTTGATCTCGTAGTTGCCCTGCAGGCTGAGCCGGTCGATGTTGGCGGTGCCGACGGTGCACCAGGTGCCGTCGACGGTGGCGGTCTTGGCGTGGACCATCGCGTCACGGAACCGCAGCACGCGCACACCGGCGTCGAGGAGCTGGCTGAAGTAGCCGCGGGAGATCCAGTCGGCGACGATGTGGTTGGACTTCAGCGGCACCAGCAGCCGCACGTCGACGCCGCGTCGCGCCGCGTCCTTGAGGGCGTCCACGAAGTCCTGGTCGGGCATGAAGTAGGCCTGCGTCAGCCACACGTTGCGGCTGGCCCGGTTGATCGCCTCGAGGTACATCCCCCGGATCGGGAAGACCCAGAGCCGCGGCACGTTGCGCTGCAGCCGGATCCGCGGCTCCCACGTCGAGGCCGTCTCGAGCAGCAACGGGCGCTCCGAGGCGCGCAGCCGGCGCCGCCGGTTGAGGTTCCAGAAGTCGGCGAACGCGCGCTTGAGGTCCCAGACCGCGGGGCCGGTCAGTCGCACGTGCGTGTCGCGCCACTCCGTCTCGTACGCCGACCCGATGTTGTAGCCGCCGATGAACCCCGTGTGGTCGTCGACCACGAGGATCTTGCGGTGGTCGCGGCCGTAGCGGCGCAGGTCGAAGAACCGCCAGCCGGCCGCGTAGATCGGGTAGCGGAGCACCTTCATCGACGCCGGGAAGCGTTTGAAGGTCGGGGAGACGACGAGGTTCGCGAACCCGTCGTAGATGCAGAAGACCTCCACCCCGCGGTCGGCCGCGGCGGCCAGGGCGCGCTTGAACCGCTCGCCGGTCGCGTCGCCCTTCCAGATGTAGGTCTCGAAGAGGATCTGGCGCTGGGCGCCCTCGATGGCGGCCAGCATGTCGTCGTACAGGTCGCGACCGTAGGTGTACGTCGTGACCTCACCGTCGCCCACCGCGACCGTCTCCGGCCTGCGGGTCGGGAAGGGCTTGGGACGCTTCCCGCGTCGGCGGTAGGAGTCGACCAGCGACATCCCGATCGCGAGGCCCAGCTGGATGCCGAAGATCGTCAGCAGGAGCCGGCGGACCGTGCGCGACAGGTCCCACCCGTCGCTGAGTGCCTCGCGCCGTCCCACGGCCCTCAATCTAGTGCGGCCGCCGGGCGCGGCCGGCGCCGACCCGCTGGTGGGTCGGAGCGCCAGCACGGCATCACGAGACCGGCGGCACGGTGGCGATGTCGATGTCGCCGATCTTCCACCCGTCGCCCTGGCGGACCATCTTCAACGTCGTCCACTGGTCCTCGACGTGACCGCGCTTGTCGCCCTTGGTCCTCAGGACCTGGCGCACGTAGGCGAGCACGGTCGCTGTGTCGTCGTCGATCGTGTTGTAGGCCGACTGTCGGACCTCGCCCTCGGCGGACGCCTGGGACGCCTTGATGATCTTCTTCAGCTTCGGGATCTGCTGGGCGTAGCGCTTGCGCAGCGCGTCGCTGGCGAAGTTGTCGAGCCAGGAGTACTCGTCGTCGATGTCCTTGTAGGAGTACGACGTCATCTCCAGCAGCATCTTCTCGGCCGCGTCGCGCGCCTCCGGCCCGGCCGCGTAGGCCGCGTTGTCGGCCTTCTCCTTCGAGAGGTCGTCCTCGGCGCTGTTCTTCGCCGAGACCAGCCACACCAGGCCGATGCTCGGCGCGAAGAGCACCGCGAGCAGCACGACCAGCAGCACGAGGATGGCGAGCTGGTAGCGCCGCTCGTTGGGGGTCGGACCGCCGGGTGTCTCACCCCTCTGCACCACGCTCATCGGACCGGTCCCGGGGCGTGCGCGGCGCCGCGCTGCAGGTGGGCGAAGGTGGGAGCGCAGTGCGCACCGGTCTGGAACGGGTAGCGCTCCGGGTCGTAGGGCTGGTGGCGGGGGGTGTGGTAGTTGCAGCGGTCGGTGCGGACCGGGATCACGTCGATCCGGAGCTCACCGCCGCGGATCACCGCCAGCACGGTGCCGAGGCCGCGTGCGTACTCCTGGAGCAGGGTGCGCAGGTGCGGTTCGTAGGACATCACGACGTCAGTAAAGCTCACGCCCTCGTCGAGGAACCCGGGCAGGACCTTGTCGGCGTCCTGGACGAGTGCCTTGAGCTGGTCGAGCTGCTTCGGCGTGCGGTCGAGGACCCGGCTGAACTCCGGCTCGTAGCCGCGGAGGAACGAGGCGAACTGCTTGGCCTTCACGCCCAGGTCGCGCAGCTCGCCGGCGTTGTCGCTGACGATCCGCAGCACCGTGCCGCCGTTGTCGATCACCCGGTTGGTCTCGGGCCACACCTCGTCGAGGGTGTCGAGCAGGTCGGTGCCCTGGTCGAGGATCCGGCCGAGGTCGTCGCCGGTGCCGGCCAGGGCGGTGCTCAGCTCGCCGAGCACGATCCGCAGCTTCTTGTCGTCGATCTGGCGAAGCACCTTGTTGACCGCGATGACGGTCGAGCTGAGGCTCTTGGGCAGGTCGGTGGACTCGGCCGGGATGGACTCGCCGTCCTCGAGGAAGGGGCCGTCCGAGGTGTTGGGCTGGAAGTCGAGGTACTGCTCGCCCACGGGCGAGAGGCTGCGCACCTTGGCGACCGAGTCCTTCGGGATGTCGGTGCCGGAGCTCAGCTTGATGGTCGCGACGACCCCGTTGTCCTCGGGCACGATCTCGGTCACCTTGCCGACCTTGATGCCGCGGTAGGTCACCGACGAGCCCTCGTAGAGACCGCCTGTCTGCTTCAGGTGCACCTCGAGGCTGAGCGGCCGCGAGGTGAGCGGCTCGTCGAGGATCGCCGCGAACAGGTAGGCGATGGCGACGAGGAAGACCACCACGACGCCGACCGCGCTCAGGTAGAGACGGTCGCTGAGGATCTTGCGCAGGTTCCGCATCAGTTCCCTCCCCCGAGCAGTCCGGTCACCAGGCCGCCGAGCGAGAGCGGGCTGGTCGACCCGCCTCCAGGTCCACCGCCGGGTCCGCCGGTGCCCGTGGTGCGACGCCCGCCGGCCCGGGACGCGTCGGTGCCCGTCGCCGACTTCGGCGCCAGGCCTCCGAGGAGCCCACCGAGGCCGAGCGCGTCGAGCACGTCGCCGATCGGCGCGGTGATGTCGAGCAGGTCGAGCAGGTTCTGCAGCACGGGCAGGTTGCCCGCGGAGATGCCGTCGAGGTGCAGGTCGAGCGACAGGGAGAGGTACTCGCCGGGGACCACGCTGCGCAGGGAGTCGGCCGCGGTCGACAGGTTGCGCAGCATCTGGTTGAACCGTCCCTTGTTCGACGCCAGCTCGGCGAGCACCGGCTCGGTCTCGCTGAGGAGCTGGAGCAGCTGGGTGCGGGTCGCGTCGACCGTGCTGTTGGCTGCGGCGGAGAAGCGGTCGACCGCTGCCAGCAGTGCGGTGAAGTCCGGCGTCGCCCGGCGCAGCACGGCCGCCGCGGGCCGGATCTGCTTCATCGCCCGGTTGATCGTGTCCTGCCGGTCGCCGAGGGTGCCGGACAGCGAGTCGAGCGAGGTGAGCACCGCGTCGATGCTCGACGTCGTCGAGTTGGCCTGGGTCAGGAACGTCTGCGCCTGGTTGAGCAGGAGCCGGATGTCGTCCTCGTGCCCGCCGATCGCGGTGTTGAGCTCCTCGGTGATCGTCTGCAGCTGGTCGAGGCCGCCTCCGTTGATGAGCAGCGACGCCTCCGACAGCGCGTCCTCGACCGTCGGCGCGGTCTCCGTCTCCTTCAGCGAGAGGGTGGCGCCGTTCTTCAGGTCGGTGCCCTTCGGGGGGTTGGTGACGTCGACGAGCAGCTCACCGAGCGGCGTGGTGTAGCGCAGCCGCGCGGTCGCGCCCTCGTGGATCTGGGCGTCCGTGCGCACGTCCATCGTCACCACGGCGGTGTAGTCGTCGATGTCGATCGACTTCACCTTGCCGCTGTCGACGCCGTTGACCTTCACGGGCGCGCCCTCGGCCAGGTTGAGCGCCTCGTCGAACTTCGCCTTGATCTCGATGGTGTCGCCGGACACCCCCGTCCCGGGGATGGGGAGGTCACGCATCGTCGTCGAGCAGCCGCTCGCCGCCAGGAGCATCGCGCCCAGCGCCACGGCGGCCACTGCGGACCGCAGCCGGTGCCTGGTCATCAGTTGCCCCCCAGCGGGTCGGTGCCGAGCAGGTTGCAGATCGCCGGAGGCAGCCGGTCGCAGATGCTCCGCAGGACGCCGCCGAGCGGGTCGAGCGCGACCGGGTCGAAGGTCACCCTGAGCCGATCGCCGTCGCGCGCCTTCTGGAGGTTCTGCAGCGCCAGCGGCATCACCTGGAGGATCTCGGTGAGCTGCTTCTGCTTGGCCATGATCGTCTTCATGACCCGGGTGGACCCGCCGAGGGCCTCCACGATCTGCTCGCGGTTGTCGACCGCGAACTGCGCCACGACCGTCACCGCGTCGTTCAGCGCACGGAGGGCCGAGCGGAAGTTCTCCCGCTCGTCGGCCAGGAGGTCGGCGGCGGAGGAGACCTGGTGGATGAACTCCCGGGCCGTGGACTCGTTCTGCGAGACCTCGCCCAGCAGCGTGTCGAGGGACCTCAAGGTGGAGGCGACGTTCTCGCGCTGGGCGTGGAAGCCGTTGACCCCCTCCTGGAGCGCGTGCACGGTCTGGTTGATCAGCGGCCCGTTGCCCTGGAGCGCCTGGGTGCCCTCGTCGATGAAGTGCTTGATCGCCTCCGTCGCGTTCTTCGACCCGGCGATGCCGGTGGCGAAGTGGTTGAGCGAGGCGAGCACCGCGTCGAAGTCGACCGGCGTCCGGGTGCGGTCGATCGGGATCTCCGCGCCGTCGTCGAGCTTCGGCCCCTTCTTGTAGACCGGCGTCAGCTCGACGTAGCGGTCGGTGGCCACCGAGCGGGCGACCACGACGGCTCCGGCATCGGCCGGGACGTCGTACTTGTCGTCGATCTCCATGGTCACCTTGACCTGCTGACCGTCGGGCTCGATCGAGGTGATCTTGCCGACGACGACGCCGAGGATGCCGACGTCGTTGCCGACGAAGAGACCGGCGGAGTCCTCGAAGTAGGCGGTGACCTCCATCTTCCCGCCGCCGATGCCGTCGGGCAGCGCGCTGCACGCCGGCGTGAGCAGGAGTACGACGGCCAGCAGCACCGTGCGCAGCGTGCGCCACCGGCGGGGACCGCGCGCCGGCGCGGCCTGGACGACCCGCACGGTCATCCCCTGGTCTGCCTGGGTGCTCATCAGCAGTCCCCCCTCGCGCCGCAGGTCAGCTCGTCGCCGGGCAGCGCAGGCTCGTGGGCGAACAGGTCGAGCCACGGCCCGTTGCCGGTCGCGTTGGCGACGTAGCGGACCGCGGGGGCCATCACGTCGAGCACGTGCTGCAGCTGGTCGTCCTGCTGGTTGAGGAAGTCGAGCACGTCGTTGAGGTCGCGCAGCGCAGGCTGCAGCTTGGCCTTGGTCGAGTTCACGATGGCCTCGAGCGCCCGGGCGAGCTCGGTGGTCTCGGTGAGCAGCTGGTGGATGGCCTGGCGCCGGGCGGTGACCTCGGTGACGACCAGGTTGGTCTGCTTCATCAGTCCGATGATGTCGTCGCTGCTGGCGGCCAGCTGGTCGGTCACGCTGCGTGCGGCGGTGAGCAGCTCACCGGTCTGCCCGGAACGGGTCGCGATCACGTCGGAGAGCCGGGCGACGCCCTCGAGCGCGGGCCGGATCTCGCCCTGGGAGGCCCCCAGGGTGTTGGCCATCTGGGTCAGGGCCTGGGCGAGCAGGTCGGGGTCGAGCTCGTCGAGCGCTCCCGCACCGCTCTCCAGGACGTCCTGGAGGTTGTAGGGCACCGACGTCCGGTCGAGCGGGATCTTCCCGCCTGCCAGCTCGCCGGGACCGCTGGGGTCGACCTCGAGGTAGTGGGTGCCCAGCAGGGTGGCGACCTTGACGGTCGCTTCCGTCGTCGACCCGAGCTCGATGTCGCTGTCGAGCACGAAGGTCACCAGCACGTGGTCCTTCTCGAGCTCGATGCCGGTCACCTTCCCCTTGTCGACGCCGTGCACCTGCACGTCCTCCCCCGACCGGAGCCCGCCGGTGTGCTCCAGGACCGCCGTGTAGGAGTTCGTGCCGAAGTTCGCGACGCTCAGGAGCACCACGCCCGCCGCGACGACGCCGAGGATGGCGATCGCGATGAGGCCGATCTTGAAGGGATCGCGCTGCGTGATCGGCTTCATCGGCACACCTCCGAGAACGGGCCGTTGCCGCCGGCCGGATTGATGCTGGTGTTGCCGATGGCCACCGCGAACGTGCAGACGTAGACGTTGAGCGCGTTCTCGTAGGACGTCGCCCGGCCGAGGGTCTCGAAGATCGTCCCGAACGCGCCCAGCGCGTTGTCGAGGTCACCCCGCGAGTCGGCGAGCATCTGGGCGACGGTCGCGAGCTGGCCGGTGGTGCGCGTCATCGGCACCTTCACCTGCTGGAGCAGGCTGCTGGTGGCGCCGACGAGGGAGCTGATGCCGTCGATCGACGACCCGATGGACTTGCGGTCCTTGGCCAGGCCGGTCATCAGGTCCTTGAGCTCCACGACGGTGGCCCGCAGGTCGTCGCCCCGCCCGGCGAGGTTGGCCAGGACCGGGGTCAGGTTGGTCATCACGTTGCCGATCACCTTGTCGCGGTCGGCGATGAAGTTGGTGAGCTGGTCGGTCTGCTGGAGCAGGCCCTCGACCGTGCCGCCCTCGCCCTGGAGGACCTTCACCATCGAGGTGGCCAGCTTGTTGACGTCGGCGGGCTGCAGGATCTCGAAGAGCGGGCGGAAGCCGTTGAGGAGCTCGGTGAGGTCGAAGCCGGGGCTGGTGCGCCACCGGTCGTTGCGCGGGCCGTAGTCGACCTGCATCGGGATGCTCGCGCCATCCTTCAGCTCGTCGCCCCGCGCGCCCTCCTGTCGCAGCTGCAGGTAGCGCTGACCCAGGAGGTTCTGGTAGCGCATGATGACCTTGGTGGTGTCGTAGATCTTCTGGTCGGCGACGAGGACGAAGTCGACCATCGCCCCGTCCTCCGTCGTGTCGATCCCGGTCACCTGGCCGATGCGGACACCAGCAGCCTTGACGTCGTCGCCGACGCGCAGCCCGCTGACGTCGGCGAACTCCGCGTGGAACTCGTTCTTGTCGCCCGGCACGCCGTTGGCCATGGTGTTCACGAGGAGCCACAGCAGCAGCAGGCTGACGATGGCGAACGCCGCGACCTTCGCGGCGACCGTCTTGATGCCGGTCACCGGGCACCTCCCACGAGCGAGCCGAAGCCGGTCCGGTAGGACGGACCTTCGTTCGACGTGTAGTAGCGCGGCCGGTCGGTGTTGAGCGTCGCGTCGGTCCGGATGAACCCGCCGTCGATGGCGGGCGGGATCGCGGTGCCGAGCGCGGAGTTGATGCTGATCGCGTCGGTGATGCCGGCCCTCCGGTTGTCGTAGAGGACGTCGATGAATCCGCCGGTGCCGCGGATCCACCGCACCAGCCGCTGCTGGTTGTCACGAAGGAAGCGGTCGGACACGTCGGCCAGCTCGGTGCCGCCCGCGATCAGGGCCGTGAGCGACGCCTCCTGACGCACGAGGCTGCCGAGGAACACCAGGCTGTCGTCGGTGGCGTCGAGCAGGTCGGGCGCCACGTCGTCGATCACGTCGGAGCTCCTGGCCAGCGCGTCGAGGTCGCTCCTCACCGCCGGCATCCGCGGGTTGATGCGGGCCAGGTAGGAGTTGAGCGTGTTGACGGTGGCGGCGATCTGACCGCCACGGCCCTGGAGGGCCTGTGCCGCGGAGCCGATCGCGGAGGCCAGCTCGGCGGGTCCGAGGGCCTTCACCAGCCGATCGATGTCGTCGAGCGCCTGCTGGAACTCGAGGGTCTGCTGCGTGGTGTCGGCCTTGACGTCGTCGCCGGCCTCCAGGCTGGACCGCGCCGGCGAGCCGTGGACGACGAGGTCGACGAAGGTGGTGCCGAAGACCGTGGCCGGGAGGATCCGGGCCACGACGTTGGACGGGACGTGTCCGAGGTCGTCCTTGGACATCTCCATGTCGACCCGCACACCGCCCGACCTGGTGTCGCGCTCGACGGCGCTCACCTTGCCGACGATGACACCGCCCATCTTCACGTCCGAGCCCTTGCGCAGCGCCCCGCCGGCATCGGCGACGACCGCGGACACGTGGGGCTTGGAGCCGAAGGTCCCGTTGCTGCGCAGTGTGATGAAGACGCCGATCACCGCCAGGGCGACCAGCACGATCAGGCCGCGCCGTGCCAGCGCGTGCCGAGGAACATCCCTTGCCATCAGTCAGTCACCCCGAGATCCGGAAGCCGGGATCGCCGCCCCAGAAGACCAGGGTGAGGATCATGTCGATCACGACGACAGAGACGATGCTGGCGCGGATCGCCGTACCGGTGGCCTCACCGACGGCCTGCGGGCCGCCGCCGACCTTCATGCCGTACCAGCAGTGGATCAGGGCGATCGTGAGCGCGAAGATCAGGATCTTGATGACGGACAGGAAGACGTCGCGACCCTGGATGAAGGTCGAGAAGTAGTGGTCGTACTGGCCCGGTGACTGGCCGAAGAGCACGACGACCGAGATCTGGGAGGCGGCGTAGCTGCCGATCAGCCCCACGAGGTAGAGCGGAAGGATCGCGAGCATGCAGGCGATCACGCGCGTCGTCACGACGTAGCGCATCGGGCTGACCGCCATCACCTCGAGCGCGTCGATCTCCTCGTAGATCTTCATCGAGCCGATCTGCGCGGTGAAGCGGCAGCCGACCTGGGCCCCCAGCGCGAGCGCCGCGATGAGCGGGGCGAGCTCACGGGTGTTGGCGCTCGCCGAGATGAAGCCGGTCAACGGCGACAGGCCGACGATCTCCAGTCCGTTGAACCCCTCGATGCCGATGGAGGTGCCCGCGGCGACGGAGAGCAGCGCCATCACGCCGACCGTGCCACCGCCGACGAGGAGCGCGCCGCTGCCCCAGGCGATGTCCTTGAGCTGGCGGAACATCTCCTTGGGGTAGAGCGCCAGCGTCGACGGGACCGCCTTGACGACGTCGATCGAGAAGGTCGCGAAGAATCCGATGGTCGCGAGTCCCGACATGATCGCGTCGAAGACGCCGACCATGCTGTCGGACAGCCGCTCCCCTGCGCTGCGCGCGCGTGGCTGGATGCTTGCCATGGCTCAGGCCACCCCCTGGGGCACGAGCATCACGTAGGCCTGCGTGATGCCGACGTTGACGACGGCGAGCAGGATCACGCTGAGGACGACGGCCTGGTTGACCGCGTCGGCGACCGCCTTGGGCCCGCCGCGCGCCTGCAGGCCCTTGTGGGCGGCGACGACCACGGCGATGAAGCCGAAGATCAGTGCCTTGAACTCCGCGAGGAACAGGTCGGTCGGCTGGCTCAGCCCCACGAAGGAGTCGAGGTAGGTCCCCGACGAGATCTGGCCGGTGCCGACCACCAGGGCGAACGCCGTGGTCATCGCGGTCATCGCGACGATCACCGTGAGGAGGACCGCGACCAGCAGCGCCGCGAGCACCCGGGGGGCGACGAGGCGCTGGATCGGCGAGATGCCCATGACCATCAGCGCGTCGGTCTCCTCCCGCACGGTGCGGGCGCCGAGGTCGGAGCAGATGGCCGAGCCGACGGCGCCGGCGATCATCAGCGAGGTGACCAGCGGTGCCCCTTGGCGGAGCACGCCGATGCCGTTGACGGCGCCGATGAACGACTGGGCGCCGATCTGGTTGGCCGCAGCGCCGATCTGCACCGACGTGATGACGCCGAACGGGATCGACACCAGGATCGTCGGCAGCAGCGAGACCCGCGTCATGAACCAGCACTGCAGCAGGAACTCGGTCCACGAGAACCGGCGGGCCACGATGTCGGTCGCGATGAACTTCGCTGACTCCACCGAAAGCACGACGAGCTGGCCGGTCGTGACGACACCTGCCTTCAGGCGACTGACGAGGTTGTCGAGCATCCCTCGACCGCCGAGCAACACTGCCGTCATCGCGGCCCCTTCTGGTTCATCGGGCGGCAGGACGAAGCTCGGGTGCTGAACTCCGTGGCTGGGGTCATGCAGCCACCGCCGTCGGGTCGTCGGTCGCGCGGGCCGGCTCAGCGGCCACCACGTCGACGGCGAGAGAGGGATGCACAGCACGCGTCTGCACGCCCATGCGCCACCCCTGTCGCTGGATCATTTCTCGGCCCAGGCCAGTGCCTGTTGCTCGGTGTAACAGATATCACGGGAAAAGGTCACACCTGCGGGAGGTGTCCACGAAGTGAGGCCCGGTGACCACGCCTCGGACGTCGCAGTCCGGCGGCCCCGAGGAGCAGGAGGACACGGCCCCGGTGGGGCCTCCAGGGCTCGAGGAGGGCCGCCATCCCGACGTCGTCGGTCTCCTCGCCGGTCAATGCCCACCCCACGTCCTTGGCCACGTGGAAGTCGCCGAACGGTACGGCGTCGGGGTCGCCCAGCGCTCGCTGCCGGACCTCGGCGCTCGTCCAGATGCCGAGCCCGGGCAGGCTGCGCAGCGCGCGGTCCAGGGCTTCGGCAGCGCCCTCCTCCGCCGCGATGCGCTCGAGGGCGTCGGCCCGCCGAGCGGCGGTGATCACCGCGCGCGAGCGGGCCGGGTCGATGTGGAGCCCCAGCCACGCCCACGACGGGACGCCGACCAGCACCTCGGCCGACGGCTGGACCCGGAGGCCGAGCGCCGCTCCCGGACCAGGGGCCGGGTCGCCGTACTTGCGGACCAGCGCGCGGAACCCCGCGAACGCCTCGGCGCCGGTGACCTTCTGCTCGATGATGGTCGGCACGAGCGCCTCGAGAGGGCGACCGGTGCGCCCGATGCGGACGTGCGGATGACGCCGCAGCGCCTCGACGACCACCGGGTGCCGCGGCTCGAAGCCGGTCCAGTCATCGGCCGCGCCGAGGAGGGCGGGCAGCTGGTCGAGCGCCCACGCGGCGCCCGGCCCCCACGCCTGCGCCCGCACCTCGCCGTCGGCGCCGCGCGACTCGATCGCGAGGGTCACCGGTCCCGCGGGGGTCCGGCTGGCCCGCCAGTGCGGACCGCGCTCCCCCGGCGGCGCGAGCCGCAGCGTCGGGTCGCCGGCACCGCGCCGCTGCTGGGCGAGCGTCGAGCGCACGGCGCACGGCCACTCCGGCCGCCACACCCGCGTCGCGTCCGGCCCCTCCACGTCGACCAACACTAGGGTGTGTCACCGACACGAAAGTCCTTCGTTGTTCCACGAGACGACATCTGCGAGGAGGAGGAGCGTGACCGCCGCACCCGAGGCACGCCGCCCGCGCCTGGACCAGGAGGCGGTGCTGCAGGCCGCCGAGATCCTGGTCGACCGCGAGGGGTACGACGCGCTCACCATGACGTCGCTCGCCGGCGAGCTCGACACCCGCGTCTCCTCGCTCTACAACCACGTCGCCAACCTCGAGGACCTGCGGGCCTCGATCCAGGTCCGCGCGATGCGGCTGCTCGGCGACCACGTCCGGCGGGCCGCCATGGGCCACGCCGGGGCCGACGGCCTGCGGGTGCTGAGCCACGAGCTGCGGTCCTTCGCCCGGGCGAAGCCGGAGCGCTACGCCGCGATCACCCGGCCGCCGATCGACCGTGAGGCGTTCTTCGCGGCGGCCCTCGAGACGATCGAGGCGCTGGCGGTGATGGTCCGTTCCGCCGGGCTCGCCGAGGACCGGCTGCTGCCGACCGGCATGGCGGTCTTCGCCGCCCTCCACGGTTTCGTGTCGCTGGAGGCGGCCGGCTACTTCGGCGACGTCGAGGACGACCTCGACGCCGTCTACGAGATGGTGATCCGCGGCGCCGTCACCGCGGCGGTCCTCGAAGCGACCCACTGACGGCGGTCCCGGCTAGCGTCGGGCGCATGCTGCTCCACGAGGTCGTCGACGTGTCCGCACGCGTGGGCGCCACGCGGTCGCGCAAGGCGAAGACCGCCGAGATCGCCGACCTGCTGGCACGCGCCGAGCCCGAGCAACGGGAGCTGGTCGCGACCTACCTGAGCGGACGGCTGCGCCAGCGGCGCACCGGGCTGGGGTGGCGGGGGTTGCAGGCGCTGCCGCCGCCTGCCTCCGCGCCGACGCTGGCCGTCGACGAGGTCGACCGGGCGTTCGAGCACCTCGGGTCGCTCTCGGGTGCCGGCTCCGTCGCGGCCCGGGCCGCAGCGGTCGTCGACCTCTTCGGGCGGGCGACCGAGGAGGAGCAGCAGTGGCTGCGTGCGGTCGCGCTCGGCAACGTCCGGCAGGGAGCGCTCGAGGCGGCGATGACCGAGGGCGTCGCGCAGGCGGCCGGGGTGCCCGTCGCCGACGTCCGCCGCGCGGCCATGCTCGCCGGCGGCGCGCCCCACGTCGTCGAGGCCGCCTTCGCGGGCACCGACGCGCTCGCCGCGATCGGGCTCACCGTCGGCCGCCCGGTCCAGCCGATGCTCGCGTCGTCGGCCCCCGACCTCGACGCCGCGCTCGACAAGCTCGGCGCCGACGCCGCCGGGCTCGCCGTCGACGCGAAGCTCGACGGCATCCGGATCCAGGTGCACCGCCGGGGCGAGGAGGTCCTCGTCGCGACCCGCAGCCTCGAGGACATCACGCGCCGGCTCCCCGAGGTCGTCGAGGCCGTCCGCGCGCTGCCCGCCTCCGACCTGGTGCTCGACGGGGAGGCGATCTCCCTCGACGAGCGCGGCCGCCCGCGGCCGTTCCAGGAGACGGCCTCCCGCACGGCATCGGCGTTCGACCACTCGGCCCGCGTGACGCCGTACTTCTTCGACCTGCTGCACCTCGACGGTCGCGACCTCCTCGACCTGCCGGCGACCGAGCGCTGGGCCGCGTTGGAGGCGCTGGTGCCCGAGGAGCACCGCGTGCCGCGGTGGCGCGGCACCGACGCCGTCGAGGCGCGGGCGTTCTCCGACCAGGTCCTCGCCGACGGGCACGAGGGAGTCGTCGTCAAGGCCGCAGGAGCGTCCTACGCCGCCGGACGTCGTGGTGCCGCCTGGATCAAGGTGAAGCCCGTCCACACCCTCGACCTCGTGGTGCTGGCCGTCGAGTGGGGCTCCGGCCGGCGGCGGGGCACGTTGTCCAACATCCACCTCGGAGCCCGCGACGACTCGGACCCGTCGCGCTTCGTCATGCTCGGGAAGACGTTCAAGGGCATGACCGACGAGATGCTCGCGTGGCAGACCGAGCGCTTCCAGGAGCTCAGGACGAGCGAGGACGACTGGGTCGTGCACGTGCGTCCGGAGCAGGTCGTCGAGATCGCCTTCGACGGGGTCCAGCGCTCCACCCGCTACCCCGGGGGCGTGGCTCTCCGGTTCGCCCGCGTCCTTCGCTACCGCGACGACAAGACGCCCGCGGAGGCCGACACGATCAGCTCGGTCCAGGCGCTGCGATCCGAGGGCCCCTGAGCCGGCCGGCGCTGGTCCCCTCGCCGACGGGCGTACCGAAGGTGCATCTCCTCGAAGGGCCCCCGCGGGGGACGGCGCTCCGGCACGGGTTCGGTACGTCCGTCGGCGAGGCTCCGCGTGCTCGAGTTCGCCAGCGGGCCGGCACTTCCTGAAGCAGGATGGGGTCATGACCTCTCCCCCGCGCCGCTGGGCCGTCGCGCTCGGCGCCGCGCTGGCCGCGACGGTCCTCGTCCCGACGGCTGCGTCGGCCGAGCGGGCGACGCTGCACGACCGCGCCCACGACGTCGTCGACGAAGGGCGCGGCGACGCCGTCGTACGGCGAGCGGCGTCGCCCGACATCGTGGCGGCACACGTGCGGCACACCATGCGCGACATCATCGTGCGCACGGAGTACCGCGACCTGCGCCGTGGGCCGGACCAGGTCACGCAGGCGCTCATCGTCATCCACCACGAGGTGTACGGCGCCGTCGTCACCACCTCGCGCGCCCACCCCGGCGGCACCGTCGCCTTCGGCGGTGACTCGGGCCCGATCCGCTGCGACGTCCCGGTCGCCCATCACGTCAGCTACCGCCACGACGTGGTGCGCATCGTCGTGCCGCGCGTCTGCCTGGGTGATCCACGGCGCATCCAGGTCGCGGTCACCGCCTGGCGGGGCGAGCTGGTCGACGAAGCCGGTCAGGACGGACGCGACGGGCTCGGTCCGCCCGCCTACACCCGGGAGCTGCGCCCGCGGTGAGGCGGCTGCCTCGCGGCGCCGCGGTGCTGTCGCTGCTCGTCGTGGCTGCGGCGGGCTGTCGGGACACCGGCCCCGCCGACCCCGTCGCCGGTCCGGCGCTGGCTCCCTCGGATCGCGAGCTCCGACAGGCGATGACCCGCTCGACCGACGCCGAGGTGGGTTGGGCCCACTGCGGGCGTCGTGCACCGGAGTCGCCGTCCACCCGCGTGGGGCAGTTCACCGGCGACGCCGACTTCTTCGAGGGTGGGATCACCGTAGGGACCTCCTTCGTGCCGGAGGGCGCCACGTCGCTCGCGATCTGCAGCATCGGCGCGCAGGGCGACGACGTGTGGTTGGTGGACGGGGCCGTGATGCTCGAGGTGCTGGACTCGCTGAACGGCGCGTCCTCCGAGATCGGGGAGGGCGGCTGCACCGCCGACTACGGCATCCCCCAGCGGATCGTCTTCCGCTACCGCGGCGGCGAGGTCGCCCCGGTGAGCTGGTCCGCGAGCGGTTGCGGCTACGCCTGGAACGGCACGGTCGAGCACGTCGGTCTCAAGCTGCTCGTCTCCCGCGTGCAGGAGGCGATGTCACGGCTCGGCTGAGCCGCCGGCGTCGTACCCGTCACAAACGTGCAACTCGGAGTTGCACGTCGCGTACAGTTCCGCCCATGGCGACCCGTGCCCCCCAGATCGACGGACGGCGGAAGGCTGCTGCCGCGCGCCGGCGCGCGCGCAAGGAGGAGATCATCGCCGCCACGCGGGAGATCTTCGACTCCAAGGGCGTGCGTGACGTGCAGATCGAGGAGATCGCGAGCGCCGTCGGCATCAACCGGGCGATCGTCTACCGCCACTTCACCGGCAAGGAGGAGCTCTTCGCGCTCACCCTCGTCGGCTACCTCGACGAGCTCCACGACGCCATGCGCTCGGCCGTCGACTCCAGCCCCGATGCACGGGAGCAGCTGATCGCGGTCGTCGGCGCCTTCTTCGACTACGGCGTCGCGCACCCCGCGTTCGTCGACTGCGCGCTCGCGCTGATGGTCCGTCCCGGCGACGAGCTCCTCGACGACATCTCCGAGGGCGCTCTCTTCCGCCTGGGCCGCGGCATCACCTCGTGCATGACGATCCTGTCCGAGGTGCTCGCCGACGGCATCGGGGCCGGCAGCTTCACCGTGCGGGGAGACCCGGCGGTGGTCGCCAACACGATGTACGCCAGCGGCCTGGGCGCACTCCAGCTCGCCCGGCTCGGCATCCTCGTCACCGAGGCCGCGCCCGGCATCCCGACCGTCGCCGAGCTCTCCTCGGACCTGGTGCGCGACTACGTCGTGAACTCCGCGCTCGCGCTCGTCACCGCGCCGCGGCCCGCGACCGCCTGAGGCCGGGCCGCCCCGGACGGGTCCAGGGCGGCCCTCACAGCGAGTACGACGACGGGCCGGCCGTTGCCGGCTGCCGGTCACCGCGGGGGTGGCTGTCGGTCAGCGCTCCATGATCGCGACGACGCCCTGGCCGCCGGCGGCGCAGACCGAGATCAGCGCGCGACCGGAGCCCTTGTCGGCGAGCAGCTTGGCCGTGTTGGCCACGATGCGGCCGCCGGTGGCGGCGAAGGGGTGACCCGCGGCGAGCGAGGAGCCCTTGACGTTGAGCTTGGAGCGGTCGATCGAGCCGAGGGGCGCGTCGAGGCCGAGGCGCTCCTTGCAGAAGACCGGGCTCTCCCAGGCGGCGAGCGTCGAGAGCACCTGCGAGGCGAAGGCCTCGTGGATCTCGTAGAAGTCGAAGTCCTGGAGGGTCAGGCCGTGGCGGGCCAGCATCCGCGGGACGGCGTAGGCCGGAGCCATGAGCAGGCCCTCGTGGCCGTTGACGAAGTCGACGGCGGCGACCTCGGAGTCGACGAAGTAGGCGAGCGGGGTGAGCCCGTGCGCCTCGGCCCACTCGTCGGAGGCCAGCAGCACGGTCGACGCGCCGTCGGTCAGCGGGGTCGAGTTGCCGGCCGTCATGGTGGCGGCCTCGCCCTTGCCGAAGACCGGCTTGAGCTTGGCGAGCTTCTCCACGGTCGAGTCACCGCGCAGGTTGTTGTCGCGCTCGAGTCCGCGGAACGGCGTGATCAGGTCGTCCTGCCAGCCCTCGTCGTAGGCCTTCGCCATGTTCTGGTGGGAGGTCGCGGCGAGCTCGTCCTGGGCCTCGCGGGCGATCTGCCACTCCAGTGCGGTCAGCGCCTGGTGCTCGCCCATCGAGAGCTTGGTGCGCGGCTCGCCGTTGGACGGGACGGCCAGGCCGATGTCGCCCGGGCGGATGGCGGCCAGCGCGGCGAGCCGGTCCTTGGTGGTGCGGGCGTTGTTGACCTGGATGAGCTTCTTGCGCAGCTTCTCCGAGATCGCGATCGGGGCGTCGGACGTGGTGTCGACGCCACCGCCGACGCCGGCGTCGATCTGGCCGAGCTTGATCTTGTTGGCGATGTAGTTGATCGCCTGGAGGCCGGTGCCGCAGGCCTGCTGCAGGTCGATCGCGGGCGTCTCGGGCGCGAGCGCGGTGCCGAGCACGGACTCGCGGACCAGGTTGAAGTCGCGGCTGTGCTTGAGCACGGCGCCACCGGCGACCTCACCGAGGCGCTCGCCCTGCAGACCGAAGCGCGTCACGAGCCCGTCGAGCGCGGCCGTGAACATCTCCTGGTTGGAGGCGGTGGCGTAGGCACCGTTGGATCGGGCGAAGGGGATGCGGTTGCCGCCGATGACAGCAGCGCGGCGTACCGAAGGAGTAGCAGTGTCAGCCATGTTTCCTATCCTCATACTCCGAGCCCCACGAGAGAACCGTTTGAGGGCCAGATCACGAAATGTGGACTCAGAGTTACACATCTAGTTACATAGAACGTGAGCGGGCCGGTCGTCGAGACCGGAGCCCGTGGACCTAGAACCAACGCGCGCGGAGGCATCGCACACATGAGCGACAAGTACCAGGGGTTCGTCTCGTCCCCGATCGGCAAGCTGCTGGTCAAGAACCTCGGACTCCCCAACCCGACCAAGCTCGACCGCTACAACGCCGGCGACCCGCTGGTGGACGGCACCGTCCTGGTCGGCGGCACCGGCCGCCTGGCCGAGTCGCTCACCGGCCTGCTCGACGTGCTCGGCATCGCCTCGGCGACGACGGCCGACGAGGGCCAGCGCTTCAAGGGTCTGGTCTTCGACGCCTCGGGCCTCAAGGACTCCTCCGAGCTGGTCGCCCTGCGCGACTTCTTCCAGCCGCTCCTGCGCAGCCTCGAGAGCTGCCCGCGGGTCGTCGTCATCGGCACCCCGCCAGAGCTCGTCTCCGGCGCCGAGCGCGTCGCGCAGCGGGCCCTCGAGGGCTTCACCCGCAGCCTCGGCAAGGAGATCGGCAAGGGCGGCACCGTCCAGCTGGTCTACGTCGCCGAGGGCGCCGAGGCAGGCATCACGAGCACGCTCGGCTTCCTCCTCTCCCCCAAGTCGGCCTACGTGTCCGGCCAGGTCGTCCGCATCGGCGCGCACGGCAAGGGCAAGGTCACCGAGGTCGCCGACCAGCTCCGCCCGCTCGCCGGCAAGGTCGCCCTCGTCACCGGCGCCAGCCGCGGCATCGGCGAGTCGATCGCCCGCACGCTCCACCGCGACGGCGCGACGGTCGTCGGGCTCGACGTGCCGCAGGCGGCGAGCGAGCTGCAGAGCCTCATGAAGGAGCTCGACGGCGACTGGCTCACCCTCGACATCAGCAGCGACGACGCCCCCCAGCGCATCGCGCACCACCTCACCGAGAAGCACGGTGGCGTGGACGTCGTCGTCCACAACGCCGGCATCACCCGCGACCGCAAGCTGGCCAACATGGCGCCCAACGACAAGGGCGACCGCTGGGCCCAGGTCCTGGGCGTCAACCTGACCGCTCCCGAGCGGATCACGCGCGAGCTCCTCGCGCAGGGTGTCATCAACGAGGGCGGCTCGGTCATCGGCGTGGCCAGCATCGCCGGCATCGCGGGCAACGTCGGCCAGACCAACTACGCGGCGTCGAAGGCGGGCGTCATCGGCCTGGTCGACTCGCTGGCCGACGAGCTGAAGGACGGCATCACCATCAACGCCGTCGCGCCGGGTTTCATCATCACGCAGATGACCGCCGCAGTGCCGTTCGCGACCCGCGAGGTCGGTCAGCGGCTCAACGCGATGTCGCAGGGCGGCCTGCCGATCGACGTCGCCGAGACCATCGCCTGGTATGCCAACCCCGCCTCCAGCCTGGTCAACGGCAATGTCGTGCGGGTGTGCGGCCAGATGATGCTGGGTGCCTGACATGGCCCTCCCCGTGATGCTGAAGGCCGCGCTGCCGGCGATCCCAGGAGTCAACCAGCTGCCCGGCGTCAAGAAGACCGCCACGGAGCTGCCCTCGGGCGAGCTGCGGCGCGACGACGTGCCGGTCACCCGGGCCGAGGTCGACCGCTACGCGGCCGTGTGCGGCTTCCCGAAGAAGGACGTCGCACCGGTCCCCTACCTCCACATGCTGGCCTTCCCGCTGCACATGGAGCTGATGACCGACGCGAGGTTCCCCTTCCCGGCCATCGGCTCGGTGCACCTCGAGAACTCCATCACCCAGATCCGTCCCGTCGCCATCGGCGAGACGGTGTCGCTCTCGCTCCGCGCCGACAACCTGCGGACGAGCACGAAGGGCCGCGCGTGGGACATGAACGTGACGGGCACCGTCGGGGACGAGGTCGTCTGGGAGTCCACGTCGACGTACCTCCGGGTGGGCAAGGGCGACAAGGAGCACGGTGACCCGGGCACCTCCTTCACGCCGGTGGAGGCCAAGGGCCCGGTGTGGAGCCTGCCCGACAACCTTGGCCGGACGTACGGCGCCGTGTCGGGCGACCGCAACCCGATCCACCTCTACCCGCTCACCGCCAAGGCGCTGGGCTTCCCGCGCCACATCGCCCACGGCATGTGGAGCAAGGCCCGGTGCATCGCGGCCCTCGAGAACCGCCTGCCCGACCACGTCAAGGTCGAGGTCGCCTTCAAGAAGCCGATCTTCCTGCCGGGCAAGGCGCAGTTCGGCGCGGAGGCCAACGCGGCCGGGTGGGACTTCACCCTGGTCAACCCGAAGTCGGGCGCCCCGCACCTGCTCGGACGTACGACGGACCTCTGATCGAGAAGACACGTCGACCCCGCGCGTGCAGGCGCGACGGGTCGACGTGCTCTCGCTCCGCTACAGCAGCGGACCCTGGTGCTTCTCGCCCGCGGCGACACCGGCGGTGCCGTCGAAGTGGGCGGTGTAGCCACCGAGGAGGATCGGCGTCCGGGTGAGGTTCGGCGCCGTGCAGGTCGCCTTGCCGTTGACGTCGGTGACCGCGGTGCACGCCACGGTGGTGCCGCTCCCCACCGTGAAGGTGATCGTCGAGCCCACCACCGGGTTGTTGGCCGTCCCGTAGGTGACCGTGGCCGACAGCACGCCGGCGTTCATCCGGGTGGTCGTCAGCTTCGCGGCGGCCTGGGTGACGGTCAGCGTGCTGCTGCCGCTGGCGAAGCCGATGAACGAGTAGTTCTGCGCGTCGAGCGGGCCCTGGGCGATGGTGACCGGGTAGCTGCCCGGGTCCGAGGTCGCCGTGGCAGTGGTGCTGAACGCCGGCGTCCCGGTGAACACCGCACTCGTGTCACCGTTGCGGAAGCCCGTGTAGGTGGCGGTGAAGGCGGGATTCGTCTCGCCGTACGCACGGGTGGCGGGGTCGGCCTTGACGACGATCTGCTTCTTGAGGACCGTCATCGTGCCGGGCACGAGGACGAACTTGTAGTCGGCCGCGCTCAGCGTGCCGCCGGAGATCGTGATCGGGAAGGTCCCGACGTTGCTCCGCACGACCGCGCTGGTCGCCAGCGCCGGAGCGCCGGAGACGTCCGAGGCGTCGTCGCCGTTCTGGAAGCCTGAGAACGTGTAGCCCAGCGGCGGGTTGGCGAAGCCGTAGGTGCGGCTCGTGTCGGTGGCCGTGACGGTCAGCGTCGCCTTGGCCACCGCGAAGGACTTCGCCGCGTAGCCGTCGACCGCGTAGTTCGTGCTCGACAGCGTCGCGCCGCTGCAGGAGGCCGGGTCGATCGCGTAGTCGGCGGCGACGGGCAGCGTCGGCGCGATCGCCGTCCCGTCCGCGAGAGCCGTGCAGGACACGCCCGAGGCGGTGACGCCGGCCGTGCCGGTGGTCCCCACGAAGTCGGGAGCGCCGCCGTACGTCTGCGTGCCGGACACCGTGACCGTGACCGGCTTCGGTACCACGGTCAGGGTGCCGGGAACCAGGATGAACGAGTAGTTCGGCGACGTCAGCGAGCCCTTGTTGGTGGTGATCTGGTAGCTGCCCACGTCGGAGCTCGTCGTGGCGATCGTCGAGAGGTTGGGCGAACCGGTCAGCACCGAGCCGTCCTCGCCGTTCTGGAAGCCGGTGACCGTGTAGCCCAGGGCCGGGTTGGCCGCACCGAAGCTGCGGGACGCGTCATCGGCGGTGACCGTGAGGGCCGCCTTCGCGACGCTGAACTTCACCGACTGGTAGGACCCGACCTCGAGGCTCGGGTTGGAGAGCACCGCACCGGAGCACGACGCCGGGTCGATGGCGTAGGCGGTGCCGACCGGGAGCGTCGGCGCGATGTCGCGGCCGTCGCTCAGCCTGGTGCAGGAGACCCCGGTGGCCGTGACGCCCGCGACGTTGGTCGTGGCGGTGAAGACCGGGGCCGCGCCGTAGCTCTGGGCGCCGGTGACCGAGACCGAGACCGGACTCTGGCGGACCGACATCGTGCCGGGGACCAGGGTGAACGTGTAGTTGGCGGCCGTGAGACCGCCCTTGGTGATACCGATGGCGTAGTCACCGGGAGCGGTCGAGGTGGTGACCGACGTGAAGAGGTTGGGGGCTCCGGTGAGGACCGAGGCGTCCTCGCCGTTGACGAAGCCCGTCGTGGTGGAGGTCAGCGGCGGGTTCGGGTCGCCGAAGCTCTTGGTCTTGTTGTCGGCGGCGACGGTGAGCGCAGCCCGGTTGACCGTGAGCTTCAGGCCCGTGTAGCCGGCGATGGCGTAGTCGGGCTTCGAGAGCACACCGCCGCTGCAGGTGGCGCCGTCGATCGTGTAGGTGCCGAGGGCTGCCACGGTCGGCGCGATCGGCGTCCCGTCGCTCAGGCTGGTGCACGTCATGCCGGTGGCCGTCACGCCGGCGACACCGGTGGTGCCGGTGAAGACCGGCGAGCCGCCGTAGGTCTGGACGCCGGTGACCTTGACCGTCACCGACGTCACCGCGTGGGCCGGCGACGGGGTGGCGGCGACGAGACCGCCGACGGCGAGCAGGGTCGCGATGGGCGCGACCGACTGAGGAATGTTCACGGATTTCCCTCCCCATGAAAGAACAAGCGAGGGGAACGTAACACCGGGTGACCGGCCGCGTCCGGCGAACAGGATGCCCCGCGGAGGACAGGGCGTTCAGATCCCTCAGCGCGTCCGCGGACGGATCAGGCCCTCCTGGGCGACCGTCGCGACCAGGGTGCCGTCCTGGGTGAACACCCGGCCCAGGGAGAGGCCGCGCGCGCCGCACGCGGACGGCGACCACTGGTCGTAGAGCCACCACTCGTCGGCGCGGAACGGCCGGTGGAACCAGATGGTGTGGTCGAGCGAGGCCATCTGCACCTGCTGGGCGTCGGTGTCGTGGGCGGCGAGCGTCGCCCCCAGCAGCGACACGTCGCTGGCGTAGGTGAACATCGCGAGGTGCTCGAGCGGGTCGTCGGAGAGCCGGCCGTCGATCCGGATCCACACCTGCGCCTTCGACGGGTGGCGCGGGTCGGGGTCGAGGCCGTAGCGGGAGCTGCCGAGCCAGCGCACGTCGAGCGCCGCCCACTCGGTGGACAGACCGTCGTCCGCGCCTCGCTCCTGCATCAGGTCGATCAGGTTCAGGCCGTCGTCCGGGCCCTTCACCTCGGGCATCACGTCCTGGTGCTCCAGGCCGTCCTCGGCGCGCTGGAAGTTGAGCGACTGGTAGTAGATCGGCCGGCCGTGCTGGCGCGCGAGCACCCGTCGGGTCACGAACGACTTTCCGTCGCGGATGCGCTCGACGTCGTAGATGATCGGCACGTTGTAGTCGCCGGGCAGCAGGAAGTAGGAGTGCAGCGAGTGCACGTGGAAGCCGGGGTCCACCGACCGGGTCGCCGCGATCAGGGCCTGGGCCGCGACCTGGCCGCCGTAGACCCGCTGCCGGGTCGTCTCGGGCTGCGTGCCTCGGTAGAGGTCGGTGTCGAGCTGCTCGAGGTCGAGCAGCGCCACGAGCTTCTCGGTCGCGTCGCTCACGGCTGACCCCCACTCTCGTCGGGCCCCTCGAGGCCTGCCAGGAACTGCTCGAACTGCTGCCCGATCTCCTCGCCCGTCGGCAGCGGCTGGTCCTGGGCGAGCAGGCTGGAGCCGCTCTCCTCGGCACGGGCGAACGCGTCGTACTGCTGCTCCAGCGCCGTCACGACGTCGTCGACCTCGCTGTTGGCGGCCAGGTAGCGAGCGATCTCCTCGTCGCGCTCCTCGGCCTCGACTCCGAGCGCGGACAGGTCGATCGTCAGCCGGCCGGCACGCTCGACCTGCTCGAGCAGCGCGATCGAGGCGCGCGGGTAGTCCAGCTGCGCGAGGTAGTGGGGGACGTGCGCGACGAAGCCCAGGGCGTCGTGGCCCCACTCCCCGAGCCGCAGCTCGAGGAGGGCCTGTGCACTGCTCGGGATGCGCAGCTCGCCGCGCCACGGCGAGGTGCCGGTGAGCAGCTCGGCGTTGTTGGCGTGGTGGGTGATCGCGATGGGCCGGGTGTGCGGCACCGCCATCGGGACCGCGCCCATGCCGAGCACGAGCGAGACCGAGAACCGCTCGATCACCTCGACCACGGCACGGCAGAAGGCCTCCCAGCGGATGTCGGGCTCGGGTCCGTGCAGCAGGAGGTACGGCGTCCCGCCGACGTCGCGCAGCAGCCGCACCACGAGCCGCGGCGCGTCATAGGCCTCGTAGTGGTCGCGGACGAAGGACATCGGGGGCCGGCGCGCACGGTAGTCGTGCAGCTGGTCGACGTCGAAGGTCGCGACCACGACGCTGCCCTCCTCGCCACGCTCGGAGACGAGGTGGCGGCAGGCGATCGCGCCGGCACTGCCGGCGTCGAGGAAACCGTCGAGCGCGACGACCAGCCGCAGGTCGTCGACCCCGTCGAGCTCCGGCACGTCGTCGACGATGTGCACGAGGCGAGGAGCGGAGGTCACGGGGAAACGATACTGACGACGCTCACGCGTAGGTGCGCCGCATCAGCGCGATGCCCTCGGCGACCAGCTGCGCCGTCGAGATGCCGAGCTGCTCGGGGACCACGTCGGCCTGGTCCCCGCCGTCGTGGAGCGCGTCGAGCAGGGCCCACAGCGCGGACGCGCCGTAGGTGGCTGCGATGTACTCGCACACCCACCACGACACCGCGTACCACCCCTCGGCGTCCGCACCGGAGAAGTCCGCGTCGGACGGCAGGTCCTCGACGCCGCGCGCGGCCAGGTCGAGCGCGTCGGTCTGCAGTCGGCGCTCGGCGGGGGCGATGGGCTGGACGGAGACGTACTCGGCGATCCCCTCGCTGAGCCACAGCGGCACGCCGCGCGCCCGGGAGCCGACGGCGACGTGGGTGAGCTCGTGGCGCACCAGCCGGTCGAGGACGTCGCCGGTCTGGTCGAGCACGTGGGGGGTCAACAGCACGCGGTACGACGACACCCGCCCGTCGCCGCCCTCCGCGTCGTGCGGCACCGGGACCGTCGCCCCGTCGAGGCGGTCGGGATCGTTGACGGGGAGGCTTGAGAGGGACTCGACGAACTCCGGGTCGGACAGTGCGTAGACCACCACCCCACCGGGGTCCGTCAGGTCGGCCGGCAGCACGGACCTCACCTGGAACCGGCCCTCCGCCACGGCGTCGAGCACCGTGCTCGCACTGCCGACCGAGCCGTCGTCGAAGATCCCGAGCACGCCGGGGGCGTCCCGCACCTCGATCTCCTCGTCGAGGTCCCACGGCTGCGGCTGCGAGGGGTGGTCGGCCTCCCAGCGCTTGTCGGTCGTCGACGCCAGCAGGTAGCGGCGCTGGTTGCGGGTGGGCGCGAAGCGCCAGTGGTCGTGGGTGATGACGGGCGAGACGTCGTACCCCTGGAGCCGGAGGCGGACCGTCACGTCGGCCCAGTAGCCGTCGCCGTCCTTGTCCAGCGACGTCGGGTCGAGGTCGAAGCGCAGCATGCCGAGCGGCAGCTGACCCAGGTTGTCGAAGTAGCGGTCCTGGTCGTCGAGGAAGGTCCCCCGCCCGGCGACGGTCCGGTGGAAGAGCACCGAGTCGCCGTCGAGGATCGCCCGCGCACGCTGGCGCAGGGTGTGCTCGATCTCCTGGACCGCCAGACCGGTGGGATCGCCCGGACTGGAGGGCGGGTCGTCGTCACCGCAGGCGGCGAGGAGGGCCCCGGCCAGCGCGAGGGGCAGCAGGGTCGCGACGAACCCGCGTGCGCCCCGGGTCCTAGCTCTTCCCGTCGACATCGAGGAGCGTCCGGTGGTCCGCGTCGGACGCCGCGTCGGAGCCGGCTGCGGCTCCCGCGATCTCGTGCACGATGTCGAGGGCGATGGCCTGGGCCGAGAGACCGATCCGCTCGAGGATCACGTCACGCTTGGCGTGGTCGAGGAACTGCTGCGGGATCCCGTGGATGCGCACCGGGGTGTCGACGCCCGCTGCGGACAGGGTCTGCAGCAGCACGGCCCCGACGCCGCCGATCACACCGTTGTCCTCGATCGTGACGACCAGTCGGTGGTCGCGCGCGAGGTCGACGAGAGCGGGGGCGACCGGCTTCACCCAGCGCGGGTCGACGACGGTGACGCCGATGCCCTGGGCGCTCAACCGCTCAGCGACGTCGACGCCGGTGCCGGCCATCGAGCCGACCGCGACCACGAGGACGTCCTTCCTGCCGTCACGGACGAGCACGTCGACGCCGCCGACGTGGCCGACGGCCTCGATGTCCGCGGGCGGCGGGCCCTTGGGGAAGCGCACCACGGTGGGGGCGTCGGAGACCTCGACCGCCTCGTCGAGCAGCTCGCGCATCCGAGTGACGTCACGCGGGGCGGCGAGGCGCAGGCCCGGCACCACCTGCAGCATCGACATGTCCCACATGCCGTTGTGGGAGGCGCCGTCGTCGCCGGTCACGCCGGACCGGTCGAGCACGAAGGTGACGCCGCACCGGTGCAGCGCCACGTCCATCAGCACCTGGTCGAAGGCGCGGTTGAGGAAGGTCGCGTAGACCGCGACCACCGGGTGCAGGCCGCCGATGGCGAGGCCGGCCGCGGAGGTCGTGGCGTGCTGCTCGGCGATGCCGACGTCGAAGGTGCGCTCGGGGAAGCGGGCCTGGAACTTGTCGAGCCCGACCGGGTGCATCATCGCGGCGGTGATGGCGACGACGTCGGGCCGGCGGGCGCCGATGCGCACGATGTGCTCGGCGAAATGGTCGGTCCAGATGAGGCCCTTCGGCTTCTCCTGCCCCGTCTGCACGTCGAACGGGCCGGGCGCGTGGAACTGGTCGGCCTCGTGCCGCTCGGCGGGGTCGTAGCCGAACCCCTTGCGGGTGATGGCGTGCACGATCACCGGACCGCCGAACCGCTTGGCCTGCGCGAGCGCCTGCTCCATGGCCTGGCGGTCGTGGCCGTCGACCGGGCCGACGTACTTCAGGCCGAGGTCCTCGAAGAGACCCTGCGGCGCCAGCGCGTCCTTGAGTCCCTTCTTCACCGCGTGGAGGGCGTCGTAGGCCGTCGGGCCGACCGCCGGCACGGCGTTGACGCGCTTCTTCACCAGGTCGAGCACCTGCTCGTAGCGCGGGTTGGTGCGCAGGCCGGTCAGCGCCGTCGCGAGACCGCCGATCGTCGGGGTGTAGCTGCGGCCGTTGTCGTTGACGACGATCACCAGACGCGAGCTCCTGGCGATGGCGATGTTGTTGAGGGCCTCCCAGGCCATGCCGCCGGTGAGCGCACCATCGCCGATCACGGCGACGACGTGGCGGTCCTCGCCACGGATCGCGTAGGCCTTGGCGATGCCGTCGGCGTAGCTGAGCGCCGTGGACGCGTGGGAGTTCTCGACGATGTCGTGGTCGGACTCGGCCTGGCTCGGGTAGCCGCTCACCCCGCCCTCGCGGCGCAGCGTGCCGAAGTCGGCGGCGCGGCCGGTGACCAGCTTGTGCACGTAGGACTGGTGGCCGGTGTCGAACACGACGCGGTCGCGCGGGCTGTCGAAGACGCGGTGGATCGCGAGGGTCAGCTCGACGACGCCCAGGTTGGGCCCCAGGTGGCCGCTGTTGGTCGCGACCGTCCGGATGAGGAGGTCACGGATCTCGCTCGCGAGCGTGGTGAGCTCCGCCTCGGAGAGGTCCCGCAGGTCACGGGGCGTGGTGATCCGGTCGAGGAGGGCCATGGCCCTCAGTCTAGGTCGTCGGCCTTCGATGACCGCGATCGACGGATCCTCACCCGGCCAGGGACCGGTAGCGGTCGGAGGCGAGGAACTCCGGCAGGATCCGGGACGCCGACGCGGTGAGCGGCAGGCCGTCGATCCGGGAGGGATCGACGAACACGATCTGCCGGCCCTCGCCCACGACGATGTCCTCGTCGGTGAGCGTGGTCGCGGCCGCGTAGACGAAGACGTCGTCGAACGACTCGTACGACGCGTGGTAGACCGAGAACTCCCGCCAGAGCTCCAGCGCGCCCTCCTCGAGCCGCACGCCGGTCTCCTCCGCGAGCTCCCGGTAGGCCGCCGCGCCGGGCTCCTCGCCGCGGTCGACGTGGCCGCCCACGAAGCCCCAGCACTCCGGGTCGATCACCGGGTGCTCGTCGCGTTCCTGGAGCAGGACCCGGCCACGCGGGTCGACGAGCAGGATCGAGGCGAAGCGGCGCACCCGGTCACGCTAGCGGGCGGTCGTATCCTCGCTGCGTGATGATCCGACCGGCCGAGCTGGAGGCCATCCGTCGTGGCGAGATCGACCTCGCCTTCCGCCGGTGGGACCGCCCGCGGGTGCGCGTGGGAACCCGGCTTCGCACCGCCGTCGGCCTGATCGAGGTCGTCAGCGTCGAGCAGGTCGCCCCGTCGGCGCTGCGCGCCGAGGACGCGCGCCGGGCCGGGGCCTCTTCGCTGGCCGCGCTGAAGGCCGCGCTCGCGGCCAAGGCCGACCGGCCGGCGTACCGCGTCGGGTTGAGGTACGCCGGCGCCGACCCCCGCGAGGCGCTGCGCGCCGAGCTGCCGGAGGCCGAGGAGATCGCCGCGATCCTGGCCGGGCTGGACCGGTTGGACGCCTCCTCGGCCGTCGGACCGTGGACGCGCGCGACGCTACGGCTGATCGACGCCCGGCCGGAGGTGCGCGCGCCGGAGCTGGCGGCCTCCCTCGGTCGGCCGACGGCGGAGTTCAAACGCGACGTGCGCAAGCTCAAGGAGCGTGGCCTCACCGAGTCGCTCGCGATCGGCTACCGGGTCTCGCCGCGCGGTCAGGCCGTGATCGACCACGAGGACGGACCGCGGCAGCGCGCCCCGCAGCGCGAGGGCACCCCGCTCCCCCGCACCATCGGCGCCCCGGCCACCAGGGCGTTGCGGGCGGTCGACGTGCACACCCTCGAGGCCGTGAGCGGCTGGACGCGGCGCGACCTCGCCGCGCTGCACGGGGTGGGCCCGATCGCACTGGACCGGATCGAGGCCGCGCTCGCGGACCTCGGGCTGTCCTACGCATCGGATCCATCGTGATGCTCCGGGTCGGCGTGTGCGAGGACGATCCGGGTCTGCGGCGTGCGCTGAGGAGCGCATTGGAGCACGACGGTCACGAGGTCGTCATGACCCACACGGGCGCGGAGGCCGTCGTCGCGCTCGGGACCGCGGCGGCCCTCGACGTGATCGTCATGGACATCGGCCTCCCGGACGCCGACGGTCGAGATGTCTGCCAGGCGCTCCAGGCCGGTGGACAGGCGGCACCCGTCCTGTTCCTCACAGCGTTGGGCGCGCAGCACGAACGCCTCGCCGGTTTCGGAGCGGGCGCCGACGACTACGTGAGCAAACCCTTCGACATCAAGGAGCTGTTGGCCCGCATCGCCGTGCTGGGTCGGCGCGGGCGCCAGCTGCGACCGCAGGACGACCAGGCCGGTCTCGCCCTGGACCCCGCCCGTCACTCGTTGCGGACCGCGAGTGCCGAGGTGGCGCTCTCGCCGACCGAGTTCCGGATGCTGGCCGCGATCGCCGCCCGCCCCGGCGAGGTCGTACGGCGCCGGACCGTCGTGGCGGCTGCCTGGCCCGACGGCGCGGTCGTCAGCGACAACACCGTCGACTCCCTGATGCGCCGCCTGCGCAGCAAGCTGGACGAGGTGGGCGCACCGAGCGTGATCGAGACCGTGCGTGGCCTGGGCTACCGGCTCGTCCGGGTCGAGGAGGACGCCTCCCCGTGAGCGCTCGCCTCTCGCGGGTCGCGTCGTTCCGCGCGCAGCTGGTCGGGTTGACCACGGCGGTGACCGCGGCGTTGGTGCTGGCGCTGACCATCGTGGTCCAGCTCGTCCTCGCCGCATCGACGAACCACAGCCTGGACACCGTCCTGGCCGACCGCGCGGAGGCCGTCATCAGCTCTGCGTCCGCCGGTGCCGACGGCCGACTCGTGGTGCCGCAGGAGCACCTCGACGCGGGCGTCGCGGTCTACGACGCCCACGGCCGGGTCGTCGCCGGGAGCGCTCCGTCCTCCGAGCGCACGACCTACGCCCGGTTGGCGACCACCGACCGGGTGCGGACGATCGCCGAGGACGGGGCGGAGGAGAGCCGGGTCCGCGCGGAGCCGTTCCGCACCGGGGACGGAGCGAGCGGCGTGGTCGTGGTGAGCGAGCGCCTGGCGCCGTACGAACGAGGCGAGCGACAGGCGTTGCTCGTCTGCGTGGGTGCGGGTGCGGTCATGATCGCTCTCGCTGCCGGTCTCGCCCAGTGGGTCAGCCGGCGGGCCCTCGCCCCGGTGGCGGCCATGACCCGCTCGGCCGACGACTGGAGCGAGCACGACCTCACCCACCGGTTCGACCTGGGGCCCGGCGGCAACGAGATCGCCGCACTCGGCCGGACCCTCGACCGGCTGCTGGAACGTGTCGCCCATGCGATCCGCTCCGAGCAGCGGCTGACCTCCGAGCTGGCGCACGAGCTGCGCACGCCGCTCGCCGTGATCCAGGCCAACGCGGACCTGCTCCTCCTGCGCCGAGACGGTCTGGCTCCGGAGCTCGTGGAACAGCTCGACGAGATCGCGGGGTCGACGAGGCGGATGGCGGCGGTGATCCGCAGCCTGCTCGAGCTGGCGCGGACCGCGTCGTCAGAAGCGCTGACGGGACTCTGCTCACTCAGGGACGCGGTCGCGGAGGCCGCGTCGTCCACACAGGGGGGTGTGGTCGACGTGAACGTCGACGAGACGGTGCGCGTCGCGCTCCCGGAAGCCTTGGCCGTGCGCGCGATCACTCCGGTCCTCGACAACGCGCGCCGGCTCGCGGGCCGCACCGTCGTGTCGTCGAAGCCGGCGGGACGCGCCGGCTTCGTCGACCTCCTCGTGGATGACGATGGCCCGGGCATCCCGACCGGCGACCGCGACCTGGTCTTCGACGCAGGTCGTACGACGGGCGATGGCGCCGGTCTCGGCCTGCCTCTCGCCCGCCGGATCGCCCGCAGCATGGGCGGGGACGTCCGCGTCGCCGAGGGCCCCCTGAGCACCCGCATCGTCGTGACCTTGCCGACCGCCTGAGCCCCACCGCGTCTCGATACGCCGTCGCTCGTCCCTCGCAACGCCTACTCGACGAGGGGGTGCCGCTCCCGTGCTCAGGTCGGTGTCAGGAAGATCCGCCGATCCTGGGCGGCATGTCAGCCACCACGCCCACGCCGCACCGGGCGACGTCCGCCCGGCAGATGCTCAACAAGGTGCCCGAGGTCACCGTCTGGTTCTGGATCATCAAGGTCCTCTGCACGACGGTGGGCGAGAGCTTCGCCGACTACATCAACGAGACGCTCGGTGTCGGCCTGGTCCGCACGTCGGTGATCTTCACCGTCGCGTTCGTGCTCGCGCTCGCCGTGCAGATGCGGCTGCGCCGCTACGTGCCCGCGGCCTACTGGCTCACGGTCGTGATCGTGAGCGTGACGGGCACGCTCTACACCGACATCCTGACCGACCAGCAGGGCGTGCCGCTCTGGATCAGCACCACGCTCTTCTCGGTCGCCCTGGCCGCGGTCTTCGGCGTCTGGTGGGCCCGGGAGCGCACCCTGTCGATCCACAGCATCGTCACCACGCCGCGCGAGTCCTTCTACTGGCTCGCGGTCCTCGTCACGTTCGCGCTCGGCACCGCGACCGGCGACTGGACCCTCGAGCTCACGGGCTGGGGCCCGGGCAAGTCCGTCCTGCTGCCGCTCGCGCTGATCGGCATCATGGCCGCACTGTGGCGCTACGGGGCCGACCCGGTCCTCACGTTCTGGCTCGCCTACATCCTCACCCGGCCGCTCGGCGCCAACATCGGCGACTGGCTCGCCAGCCCGAGCGACGAGCAGGGCCTCGGCCTGGGCACGTTCGGCACCAGCCTGGTGTTCCTCGGCGCGATCCTCGCCACCGTGGTCTACCTGACGCTGTCCCGGGCCGACGTCATCGAGGAGGACGATGACCGCACCGCCGTGCTCGCTCCGCCGCCGCGCCGCGACCGGCGCCGCGAGCGGGTGTCCCTCGCCGTGATCGGCGCGACCGCCGTCGCGACGGTGGCGCTGCTCGCCTACGCCGACAGCCGGCCGCACGTCAACGCGCTCGATGCCGAGGAGGGCAACACGCCCTCGTGCTCGGACGGCTCGGTCTCCGCCTCCGGCGCGCAGAGCGGGGTCAGGGCCTACCCGTCCAGCGACGTCGACCGGTTCCGCACCATCTCGCAGGACACCCTCGACCTGGTGAGGTCCGGCGACCAGTCCGGCGCGTCGTCGCGGGCGACCGACCTCGAGACGGCGTGGGACGACGCCCAGGGCCGGCTCGTCGCCGAGGACTGCGCGACCTGGACCTACCTCGACCGCGAGGTCGACGACGTGCTCACCGCTGTGCGCGCGTCCAGCCCGGACCAGAAGACCGAGAGCGATGCCCTCGACACGCTCCTCACCACGCTGGGCTGACCGCGCGACCGGCTCGCGCGGCTTCGTCGCGGTCAGCCCGTCAGGAAGCTGAGCCGGACCTCGCGCTCGTCGTTGTCGACGTTGAGGTCCACCAGGCACACGCTCTGCCAGGTCCCGAGCGCCAGCCTTCCGTCCAGCACCGGCACGGAGGCGTACGGCGGCACGAGCGCCGGCATCACGTGGGAGCGGCCGTGCCCGGGCGATCCGTGGCGGTGCTGCCAGCGGTCGTCGGCCGGGAGCAGGTCGCCGAGCGCCGCGAGCAGGTCGTCGTCGCTGCCCGCGCCGGTCTCGATGATCGCGATGCCCGCGGTCGCGTGCGGCACGAAGACGTGCAACAGGCCGTCGCCCCGCCCCGACGCGAAGTCCGCGCAGTCGCGGGTGATGTCGAGCACCCGCTCCTCGTCACCGGTCCGGTAGCGGAAGGTCTCGCTGTCCATGCCACCCACCGTAGGCGGGCGCCGGGGACTCAGCCGCCGTCGGGAGGTGCGGTGAGCCCGCCCGCGCACGAGGCGAAGGGCTCCGGCGAGGTCTCACCGGCGCCGTACGCCCGGACGAAGAGGCGCACCCGCGGGTCGTCGGGACCGAGCAGGTCGAGCTGGCGGCCCCACGCGGTGATGACGACGGGTGCGTCCTGGGTGGGGTACGGCGACATGATGCCGTTCTGCGGGAGCTGGCCGGCGAGCTCGTCGATGCCCGCCTCGTCGACCTCGTCGGGTCGGTAGGTGATCCAGACCGAGCCGTGCTCGAGGTCGTGGACGGCGTACTCGTCCGGCACGGCACCGCCGTAGACGCCGCACTCCAGCCAGGCGTTCCAGTGGTCGCCCCCCATCGGCGGCGACTGCGCGTAGGTCACGTCCACGTCGTCGGTGACGTGCGTGTACGGCGGGACGTCGTACTCCTGCACGGCGGAGAGGTCGCTGGTGTCGACGGTCCCGGTCGCGTCGCCGGGGCCCTGCCTCTCGTCCGGGTCGTCGTCGAGGAGCGGTGGCAGCACCACGGCTCCGAGGACCACGAGGGCGCCGACGACGACGGCGACGACCACCGCCGCGAGCCGCTTCCGGGACCCCCTGCCGGCCTGCTCATCCTCGGACACAACGCCCGAGGGTAGTGGTGGAGCGACTGCTTCGTGCCCGGATGCGACCAACCGCGCCGCCGACCGGTCATACGTTGTGACCGAGGAAAGGCCCCGGGTGGACTTCAGCGAGTACGTCGCCGCGCGCCGCACCAGCCTGGTGCGGAGCGCCGTGCTGCTCGGCTGCCGGCTGCCCGAGGCGGAGGACGTCGTCCAGACCACGCTGCTCAAGTGCTTCCGGAGCTGGGCGCGTGTGCAGCAGGCGAGCAACCCGGAGGCCTACGTCTACACCGCGCTCGTCAACACAGTGCGCGACGCACGCCAGCGCCGCTGGCATGGCGAGGTGCCCACCGTGGAGCTGCCCGAGACCGGCGCCGAGCCGGACCTCAGCCGGCCCATCGCCGTACGGCGGGCGATGGCCGGGCTGAGCCACGAGCACCGCGAGGTGCTGGTGCTGCGGTTCTACGCCGACCTCTCCGAGCGCGAGGTGTGCGACGCACTGGGCCTGCCGCCCTCCACGGTCAAGAGCCGGACGGCCCGCGCGAAGCAGGCCCTGTCCACGTTGCTGGAGGCCGAGGATGCTCACTGACCACGAGGCGCACGACCTGCTGCACGAGGCGGCGGCGACCATCGAGGTGCCGGCGCGCACCGTCGCGCCCCCGCGCCGGCGGGCCTGGCCCGTCCTGGTCGCGGTCGCTGCGGCCGTTGTGGCCGTGGCCGGCGTCGGGGTGGCGCTGCGGCCCGATGCCAGCGCGCCGCGGCCGCGCGGACCCGCCGACAACAGCACCAGCACGACCGCCGAGCCGTCCCTCACCGGCGTCGCCTTCCGGCTCGGACCCGACCAGGTGCCCAGCGTCGTCGGCCTGACAGCCGAGGCCGCCGAGCGTCTGCTGGTCCGCGACGGTTACGTCGTGACGGTCCGCGACGAGCCGTCGTGCGGGGCGGGGCAGGCGGTCGGGACCGACCCGTCCGTCGGCGCGATCATCGAGCCCGGGGCGGCCGTCACGCTGCTGCGCGGCGACGGCAGCCGACGCTGCCTGGCCGGCTCGGTCCCGGACCACGGTCTGCTCGACTTCCTCCTGAGTGGCGGTCCGGCGCCGAGGTTCGCCGACGAGGTCGGGATCTACACCGGCGACGGGGCGCCGCGGGTCGTCAGCGGCGAGGAGGCCGCCGACGCCGCGACCTGGCCGCGGCGCGACGTCATCGAGGCGGTGCGGAGCTCCGTCGTGTACGCCGACGGCGAGTTCCACCCGGTCGACATCAACGTCGGCGACGATCCCGGCGACTTCAGCTGCGGCCGCACGGAGGGGCCCTCGGGACTGACCGACCGGGGCACGGCGGTCATCCTGGCGCCGTGGCACCTCGGGCCGACCCCGCTGCGCGGCGGGTGCGTCGACCTCGGGATCCACCAGGACGACGACGGCGCGATCACCGCGGTCGAGGTCGACGCGCAGGGCGGCGCCTTCGGCACCGCACCCTCCGAGGCACCGCCCAGCGTGCTCGGGAACTCCGAGGCGTTCGCGCGGGCCCGGGTCGCGGCCTCGGGCTACCGCGCACGGTTCGTCGACATCACCGACTGCGCCCCGGTCGGGATCGTCAGCCGGATGATGGGCGCGATCGACTTCTACCCCGGCGACCTGCTCACCTTCGGGGTCACCACCCGCACCGGCGCGTGCGCCGGCGAGGACTGGGTGGACTCGATCCCTCCGCGCGGCGGGACGGACGGGGTGGCCGACTCGTTCCTGGCGTTCGCCCGGGGCGGTCCCGAGCCCGCGTGGGCCGACGAGGTCACGCTGTATGTCGCGGACGAGACCATGGGCGTGGTGGAGGCGCCGGGCGACCACCCGGCATGGGGCTTCTGCCTGTCGCCGGACGAGCTTCCCTCCGGCCGCGACTGCCTCGCCGGCAACGTGCTCGACGTCGTCGCCGGCGACGGGGTCACGGCCGCAGACGGCTTCGCCACCGGGCCGTGCCTGTTCCACTCCTCGGCGTCGCTCAACGACTTCACGACGCCGGCCGCCACCCTGCGCGGGCCGGGCGGCTGCAGCTTCGCGGTGGAGATCTGGACGGACGAGGCGGGCGCCATCAGCGGGGTGGACTACCTCTACGACCGCGACGAGCGCCTGCCCGGTGCCTGCACCGAGACCGACCACGTCCGGATCACCGACGGTGGCAGCGAGGGCGCCGGCGCCACCCTGCTGCACTACTGGCACCTCGCCGCCGACCGGCCGTGCACGCTGCGCGGCTACCCGACCGCCACCTTGTACGACGACGCGGGCACCGCGCTCGACATCCCCGCGAGCCGGAGCGGCCGCGACGCCGAGACCATGCTCGTCGGCGGCGACCTCGACCCCGCCGTGGTGCTGGGCACCAGCCGTTGCGACACCACCGTCGATCCGGACCGCGCTGCCGCCGTACGGGTCGAACTGCCGGGCGGTGCCGGCATGGTGACCGCGGACGCGTCCGTGCCGTACTGCCCGGACGAGGGCCAGCACCTGACGATCGAGCCCGTCGAGTCCTGGCAGTGATGCCTGCCGGGCCGGCCACCGGCGCTGTGCGACCCGGGAGGGGGGAGGACGTGACTCACCCGGTGCGACGGGTCCCCCCGACGGCCCTCAGCCCGAGGCCGCGAGCGAGTCCTCGACGCGGAGGTCCGGCCGGTGGTCGCGGACCCATGCGAGCAGCTCCCGCAGGTCAGCGTCCCACGTGGCCCCGGTGACGAAGCAGAGCGCCGCCTCCCGCGCCGGGAGGGCGACGCCACGGTTGCCCCACCCGACCGGTCCGCGCGGGACGTCGGCACCTTCCCGGGGGACGAACCGCAGCAGCCGCAGGACTGCTGGTACGGCGCTGGCTCGCGGCGCCGTCGCGACGGCCGACAGCGAGACGCCCTCGACGACGTCCCACGGCACCCGGAGCCAGGTCTCGTCCCGATAGCGCCCCTTCCTCAGCTGCACTTCCGTCTCGTCGAGCCTGATGACGACCAGGTCGGGGGACACCGCCGGCCAGGTCCGCCACGTGTGGTGGAGCACGAAGGCACCGCCGGAGATCCCGCCGACGACGAGGAACCACGCCGTCAACCGCTGGTCGGCCTCGAGGTCCTGGGTGCCGAGCGCGACGCCGCTGGCCGCGGCCGCGGCGAGCGCCACCGCTGCGAGCACCAGTGGGAGCACCCGCACGCGGAAGACCGCGGACGCAGCCGGTCGGTGGCGGAGCTCGAAGACCGAGGACATGGGAGGGACCCTCTCACGCGGGGCGGGTCAGCGCGGGGGACCCTCGGGGAACGGATGCGACCTGCCGTCCCGGCCGATCGCGACCCACGTGCCCGCCGGGCGGCCGGGGTTGTCGCGCATCCACTGCTTCAGACGTTCCTCGGCAGGATCGGGCGGCACGACCACGGTCATCGACGGCACCAGCTCGTAGGTCTCGAACACCAGGAACGGCTCGGACGAGGAGTGCTGGGCGACCGAGTGCTTCACGTCGTCGAGGGCGTCCTCGAAGCTGCCCGTCACCGTGCTCGACCAGGTGTCCCAGTCGTCGGGCGACATCACGACGTCGACGTACTCCAGCTCCGACGGTGCCTCCTCGGGCAGCCACACCCGGAACCGGTCCTCTGCGATCTCGCGCGCCGCGGTCCAGCTGTCGAGTGCCTCGACGAGCCGTCTCCACTGCTCACGCTCCGGGTCAGGGTCCATGGCACCCGATCGTCGCAGAGCGCGCCCGATCCCGGGAACGACTATTCGTCGCGCAGGGCAGCCTCGACCCGCGCGACCTTCGCGTCCAGCTCACCGTCGTAGCCCGGGCGGATGTCGGCCTTCAGCACGAGCGACACGCGCGAGCCGTACGGCGCGACGGCGTCGGTCGCCCGCTTGACGACAGCCATGCACTCGTCCCAGGTGCCCTCGACGGTGGTGAACATCGCGTCGGTGCGGTGGGGCAGCCCCGAGTCGCGGACGACGCGGACGGCCGCGGCGACCGCCTCGGAGACGGAGCCGTCGGCACGGCCGGTGCCACTGGGAGCGACGGAGAAGGCGACGAGCATGCGGCCACGGTAGCCGGGTCAGAAGACGTGGTACTCCCGCGGGCCGATGAAGAAGCCCGTGTGGGACCCCGCGTCGGTGCAGGTCACGCCGATCGACTCGACCGCGCAGGTGATGGGACCGCTGGCCACCACCGCCGGGGCGGCGACGACCGGCGCACCGGGTTCGCGGATGGTGTCGGAGTTGCAGACCGGGCGCGCCCGTCCCTTGTAGGTCTCGATCCGCCCGACTCCGTCCGCGATGTCGCTCCCGCACACGGCGTCGTCCTTGACGAACCCCGTGCGCAGCTCGCAGCTCGGGCCGATCACCGGGTCGTCGAGGAGGCAGTAGACGACGTCCTTCGTCGTCGAGAAGCGCTCGGCCGCGACGACCTCCTGGGTCGAGGCCGCGCCGACCTCCGCGATGCGCGTCTGCGCGTCGTCGTACGACGTCGGCCCGCCCGGGTCGTCCGTCGGCGGCTCGGGCGACGGCCCGCTCTCGGTGGTCCCGGTGGCCGGCAGCGCCGTCGGGGACACGGTCGTCACCGGCGGGGTGCTCGCCGCCGAGGGCAGCTGCGTGGCGGTCTCCATCGGCTTCGCCGACCGGCTCGCCGACGGGCGGGTGGTGATCGTCGGCACGTCGTCGGGGTCGCCGTCAGCGGCACCACAGCCGGTCAGTGCTGCGAGCGCGAGGAGGAGGGCCGCCGTACCGAGGAAACGCATTGCCCCATGGTGGCAAGCAGAGATGCCGATGGCCCGCCACCACACCGGTGACGGGCCATCGGTCTCGCGACGGTCGCCGGCGCGACCTCCTCGACCAGCGAGAGGTTCAGCTGCGGCGCAGGTTCCGCAGGACGTACTGCATGATGCCGCCGTTGCGGTAGTAGTTCGCCTCACCGGGGGTGTCGATCCGGACCACGGCGTCGAACTCCACGTCGTCCGCCTTGACCTTCACCGTGCGCGGCGTGGTGCCGTCGTTGAGCTCGGTGATGCCGGTGATGGAGAACGTCTCCTCGCCGGTCAGGCCGAGCGACTCGGCGGTCTCGCCCTCGGGGAACTGCAGCGGGATGACGCCCATGCCGATGAGGTTGGAGCGGTGGATCCGCTCGTAGCTCTCGGCGATGACCGCCTTCACACCCAGCAGCGAGGTGCCCTTGGCCGCCCAGTCGCGCGACGAGCCGGAGCCGTACTCCTTGCCGGCCAGGACGACCAGCGGCGTGCCCGCGGCGATGTAGTGCTCGGAGGCCTCGAAGACCGAGGTCACCTCGCCGTCGGCCGTGAAGTCGCGGGTGACGCCGCCCTCGGTGCCCGGCGCGAGCTGGTTGCGCAGGCGGATGTTGGCGAACGTGCCGCGGATCATGATCTCGTGGTTGCCGCGGCGCGAGCCGTAGGAGTTGAAGTCGCGCTGCTCGACGCCGTGCTCGGCGAGGTACTTGCCGGCCGGCGAGTCCTTCTTGATCGCACCCGCCGGGCTGATGTGGTCGGTCGTGACCGAGTCGCCCAGCTTGAGCAGCACCCGCGCACCGTCGATGTCGGTGACCGGGGTCGGCTCCTCCGGCATGTCGTCGAAGTACGGCGCCCGGCGCACGTAGGTCGAGTCCGGGTCCCACGCGAAGGTGTCACCCTCGGGCGTCGGCAGCGAGCGCCACTGCTCGTCGCCGGCGAAGACGTCGGCGTAGGACGAGCTGAACATCTCCGAGGTGATCGCGCCGGCGATGGTCTCCTCGACCTCCTGCGGCGAGGGCCAGATGTCCTTGAGGAAGACGTCGTTGCCATCGGAGTCCTGGCCGAGGGGGTCGCCGAACAGGTCGACGTCCATCGAGCCGGCCAGCGCGTAGGCGACGACCAGCGGCGGGGACGCCAGGTAGTTCATCTTGATGTCCGGGTTGATCCGGCCCTCGAAGTTGCGGTTGCCGGACAGCACCGAGACGACGGCGAGGTCGTTCTCCTGCACCGCGGCGGAGACCTCGGGGATGAGCGGGCCCGAGTTGCCGATGCAGGTGGTGCAGCCGTAGCCGACGAGGTTGAACCCGAGCTTGTCGAGGTACGGCGTCAGGCCGGCCCGCTCGTAGTAGTCGGACACGACCTTCGAGCCCGGCGCGAGCGTGGTCTTGACCCACGGCTTGCGCTGCAGACCCTTCTCGACGGCCTTCTTGGCGACCAGGGCGGCGCCGATCATGACCGAGGGGTTGGACGTGTTGGTGCACGACGTGATGGCCGCGATCGTGACCGCGCCGTGGTCGAGGGTGAACTCGGTGCCGTCCTCGAGCGTCACCTCGGCCGGGTTGGAGGGCCGGCCGCCGTCGAGGGGTGCTGCCGAGGGCTTGCGCGGCGCGCCGTTGCCACCGGAGTGCGAGGGCGAGTCGGAGGCCGGGAAGGACTCCTCGACGGCCTCGTCGTAGCCGGTCGCCTCCGCGGCGTCGTCCGGGTCGGAGTCACCCTCGGTGACGTAGTCGGCCAGGGCGCCCCGGAAGGAAGACTTGGCCTCGGACACCTGGACCCGGTCCTGCGGACGCTTCGGGCCGGCCAGCGACGGTACGACGGTCGCGAGGTCGAGCTCGAGCTTCTCGGAGTAGCGGGGCTCGGCGTCGGGGTCGAGCCAGAGGCCCTGCTCCTTGGCGTAGGCCTCGACGAGCGCGAGCTGCTCGGCCGAGCGGCCGGTGAGCTCGAGGTACTTGACGGTCTCCTCGTCGATCGGGAAGACCGCGATCGTGGAGCCGAACTCCGGCGACATGTTGCCGATCGTGGCGCGGTTGGCCAGCGGCAGCGCCGAGACACCGGGGCCGTAGAACTCGACGAACTTGCCGACCACACCGTGCTTGCGCAGCATCTCGGTGATCGTCAGCACCAGGTCGGTGGCGGTGGAGCCCTCGGGCAGCTCGCCGGACAGCTTGAAGCCGACCACGCGCGGGATGAGCATCGACACGGGCTGGCCGAGCATCGCGGCCTCGGCCTCGATGCCGCCGACGCCCCAGCCGACGACGCCGATGCCGTTGACCATGGTGGTGTGGGAGTCGGTGCCGACGCAGGTGTCGGGGTAGGCCTGGGTCACGCCGTCCACCTCGCGGGTGAACGCGACGCGGGCGAGGTGCTCGATGTTGACCTGGTGGACGATGCCGGTGCCCGGCGGGACGACCTTGAAGTCGGAGAACGCGGTCTGGCCCCAGCGCAGGAACTGGTAGCGCTCGCGGTTGCGCTCGTACTCGATCTCGACGTTGCGCTGGAAGGCCTCCGGCGTGCCGAAGACGTCGGCGATCACGGAGTGGTCGATGACCATCTCGGCCGGGGCGAGCGGGTTGATCCTGGTGGCGTCGCCACCGAGCTCGGCCATCGCCTCGCGCATCGTGGCGAGGTCGACGACGCAGGGCACGCCGGTGAAGTCCTGCATGATCACGCGGGCCGGCGTGAACTGGATCTCCTTGTCGGGCTGGGCGGTCTCGTCCCACCCGGCCAGCGCCTTGATGTCGTCGGCGGTGATGTCGGAGCCGTCCTCGGTGCGGAGCAGGTTCTCCAGCAGCACCTTGAGGGAGAACGGCAGGGACGCCTGGTCCAGGCCCTCTCCGGTCACCGCATCCAGGCGGAAGATCTCGTAGGACTTCCCGTCCACGTCCAGGGTGCCCTTGGCGCCGAAGCTGTCCTTGCTGGCCATCCGCGTCTCCGTCCTCTTGCGACTTCTCGATCGTCCGCCGGTCTGCCTCCCCATCCTGCCGCCGCGTGCCGGTGGACGGATAGTGAGGCTGTCCTAACTGACCGGACCTCGGGATCCGAGGTCTCTTGATATCAAGATACATGATCCCGGGCGCGATCTCCAGCCCCGTCCGCGGCGCGTGGCCCGGTCTCAGATCAGTCTCACGTGCCCGCGCTTCCTCTGCGGGTCCGGCCCCGGGCTCCCTAGCCTCGGCGTTGGCTCCCGACTCCGGAGCCGTCTGCGAGCCGGGGCACAGACCGAGGGGAAGTCCGCGATGAGCGAGGTGCAGCGCACCGACGAGGCGGCGTACCGCCACCTGAAGGTCGTCCGCGTCGCCGACGTGCTGCCCGCGTCACTGCAGGTGGGCCCGTGGACCGAGCGGCTGTCCCGTCGTGAGGCCGACGTGCTGCGCTGCCTGGCCGACGGCCAGTCCACCAACGAGATCGCCGCGACGCTCTTCATCTCCCCCGCCACCGTCAAGTGTCACGTCGCGCGCCTGATCGCCAAGGTCGGCGTCCGCGACCGGGTGCAGCTGGTGATCGCGGCCTACCGCAGCGGGTTCGCGCAGGTCGACTGAGGCACAGGTCGTCTGCGACGCGGCTCTCCCGTCAGGCGGGCAGCGGGTCGGCGTCCTCCGAGAACTGCGTGCGGTAGAGCTCCTCGTAGCGGCCGCCGAGGGCCAGGAGCTCGGCGTGGGTGCCGCGCTCGATGACCCGCCCGTCCTCGACGACCAGGATGAGGTCGGCCGTCCGGATGGTCGAGAGCCGGTGGGCGATGACGATCGCGGTCCGGCCCGTGAGCACCTCCGACAGCGCCGCCTGCACCGCCGCCTCCGAGGTGGAGTCGAGCGATGCCGTCGCCTCGTCGAGGACGACGACCCGCGGTCGCTTCAGCAGCAGCCGGGCGATCGTCAACCGCTGCCGCTCTCCCCCGGACAGCCGGTAGCCGCGTTCGCCGACGACCGTGCCCAGTCCGTCGGGCAGAGAGCGGACGAGGTCGGCGAGGCGGGCGCGCTCCAGGGCGTCCCACACCTCGTCCTCCGTCGCCTCCGGTCGGGCGAACAGCAGGTTGCCACCGATCGAGTCGTGGAAGAGGTGCCCGTCCTGGGTCACCATCCCGACCGCGTCGCGGATCGCCGCAGCCGTCAGGTCGCGCACGTCGACGCCGGCCAGGCGTACGGCGCCGGAGTCGACGTCGTAGAGCCGGGAGACCAGCTGGGCGATCGTGGACTTCCCCGCCCCGGACGAGCCGACGAGGGCGACCACCTGGCCCGGCTCCGCCCGCAACGTGACGCCGTGGAGGACCTCCTCGCCCCCGCGCGTGTCCAACGTCGAGACCTCCTCGAGCGACGCGAGCGAGACCCGCTCCGCCGACGGGTAGGAGAACCGCACGTCGTCGAGCTCCACCGCCACGGGCCCCTCGGGCACCTCGCCCGCACCCGGCCGGTCCTGGATCAACGGCTCGAGGTCGAGGATCTCGAAGACCCGCTCGAAGCTCACCAGGGCAGACATGACGTCGACACGCGCGCTCGCGAGCGCGGTCAGCGGGGCGTAGAGGCGGACGAGCAGCAGCGACAGAGCCACGACGTCGCCGGCGTCGAGCGCGCCGGTCAGTGCGTAGTAGCCGCCGAGGCCGTAGACCAGGGCCACCGCGAGGGCGGACACCAGCGTCAGCGCGGTCACGAACGTCGTCTGCACCACCGCGGTCCGCACGCCGATCTGGGCCACCCGCCGGGCGCGGGCCGCGAACTCGGCGGACTCCTGGTCCGGCCGCCCGAAGAGCTTGACCAGCGTCGCGCCGGGCGCGGAGAAGCGCTCGGTCATCTGGTTGCCCATGGCGGCGTTGTGGTCGGCGGCCTCGCGCTGCATGCCGGCGATCCGGCTGCCCATCCGGCGCGCCGGGAGCACGAAGACCGGGAGCAGCACCAGCGCCAGCACCGTGACGCGCCACGAGATGCCGAGCATGACCACCAGCGTGAGGACGAGCATCACGAAGTTGCCGACCACGCCCGAGAGCGTGCTGCTGAAGGCCCGTTGCGCGCCGATCACGTCGTTGTTGAGGCGACTGACCAGGGCCCCCGTCCGCGTGCGGGTGAAGAACGCGATCGGCATCCGCTGCACGTGGTCGAACACGGCCCTGCGGAGGTCGAGGATCAGCGACTCCCCGATGCTGGCCGACAGCCAGCGCGTCACCAGGCCGATCGCGGCGTCGAGCAGCGCGACGCCGGCGATCACGAGCGCCAGCAGCACGACCGTGCGCCGCTCCGAGCCGGAGACGATCGCGTCGACCACGCGCCCGGCCAGCACCGGTGTCGCCACCGCGAGCGCGGCTCCCGCCACGCTGAGCACGATGAAGCCGACCAGCATCCGGCGGTGGGGCCGGGCGAAGTCCATGATGCGACGGGCGGTCGCGGCGCTGAACGCGCGCCGTTCGTCCGGCGCGCTCATCCGCCGGTACAGCTGGTTCCACGCGATCGACTCCATGCTCATGGCGACGACCCTAGGACTTGAAGTCGACTTGAAGGCAAGTCGGATCGCGTAAGTTGCTGTCCCTCATGCGCGGGGTGACGAGGACGGTCCGGGTCTACTGGCGCATCCTCGTCGCCGGGTTCCGGCGCCAGTCCGCCTACGTGATGGCCGCTTTCGGGGGCCTGGTCGCCAACACCACGTTCGGCCTGCTGAAGGTCGCGATCCTGTTCGCGACGGTCCGGGCCGCCGGCGGCGAGCTCGAGGGGTACGACGTCGCCCTGATGAGCACCTACATCTGGATCTCGCAGGGGCTGCTCGGCTCGATCAACATGTCCGGCCGCATCGAGATCGCCGACCGGATCAAGTCCGGCGACGTCGCCGTCGACTTCCTCCGGCCCCTCGACGTGCAGGGCGCCGCGATCACCACCGAGGTCGGCCGGGCCGTCTTCAACCTGATCCCACGCGGCCTGCCGTCGGTGCTCATCGGCGGGATCTTCGTGGGCATGGCGCTTCCGGCCGACCCGTCGGCGTACGCACTGGGCGCGGTGAGCGTCCTGCTGGCCATCGCCGTCTCCGCCGCGACCGTCTACCTGCTGGTGGGTGTGCCGGGGTTCTGGATCGTGGAGACCCGCGGCCTCCAGATCCTCTACATGGTCGTCTCGGGCTTCCTCGCCGGGCTGTTCGTGCCGATCTGGCTCTTCCCCGACGTCCTGGAGGTCGCCGCCCAGGCCACGCCCTTCCCCGCCACGATGATGTATCCGGTGGACGTGATCTCGGGACGTGCGGCCGGGCTCGACGCGGTCGCCCTCGTGGCCGCCCAGGTCGCGTGGCTGCTCGGGGTCCTCGCCGTCGGGCAGCTGCTCACGCGGGCCGGCCGGCGGCACCTGGAGGTGCAGGGTGGCTGAGTCCGCGCTCTCCCGGCTGCGGCCGTACCGCGAGGTGCTCGCCTCGCGGGCCCGCTCGCAGACCAGCTACCGCGCGAGCTTCGTCCTCGACCTGGTCAGCTCCCTGCTCATCGGCGTCGTCGAGCTCGCCGAGGTGTCGATCCTCTTCCACAACGTGGTGCGGCTGGGCGGGCTGGAGTTCTCCCAGATCCTGCTCGTCTTCGGCCTCGCGGACCTGTGCTTCTCCCTGGCCGACATGACGTTCGGCCACTGCGACAACCTGCCGGCGTACCTCCGTGCGGGCACGCTCGACGTCTTCTACCTCCGCCCCCAGCCGCTGCTGATGCAGCTGGTCACCAGCGACCTCTCCCTGCGCCGGTTGGCGCGCGCTCTCGTCGGCCTGGTCGCCCTGGTCGTCGGCCTGACGATCAACGACATCGCCTGGAGCGTGCCGCACGCGGTGCTGCTCGGGCTCGCGATCGTCAGCGGCTACGCGACGTTCGCGGCGATGTTCGTGTGGGCGGGCGGCGCGCAGTTCTTCCTCGTCGAGGGCGCCGAGACGACCAACGCGTTCGTCTACGGCGGCCGCTACGCCGCCACCCAGGCCGCGTCCGTGTGGACGCGCCCGCTGTGGGTGGTCTTCGGCTTCTTCTTCCCCATGGCCTTCACCGCGTTCCTGCCGGCGATGTGGCTGCTCGGCGTGCACGAGCCCGACTGGCTGCCCCACTGGCTCGGCTGGTGCGCCCCGGTCGCGGCGGTGTGGGCGTGGGCGCTGGCCCTGCTGAGCTGGCGGTGGGGTGTGCGGCACTACCAAGGAGGTGGCGGTTGATGGACCCGATCATCGAGACCGGCGGGCTGACGCGGGAGTTCCGCGTGCGCTCAGGGGTACGGCGGCACACCGTCCTCGCCGTCGACGACCTCTCCGTGCGCGTGGAGCCCGGCGAGGCCGTCGGCTACATCGGCGCCAACGGCGCGGGGAAGTCGACCACGATCAAGATGCTCACCGGGATCATGGTGCCCACGCGCGGCTCGGTCACGACGTGCGGGCTGCGGCCCGTGCAGGACCGCCGGCGGCTGGCGCGGCAGGTCGGGGTCGTGTTCGGGCAGCGCTCGCAGCTGTGGTGGGACCTGCCGGTGCGCGAGTCGTTCCGGATCCTGGCGGCGATCCACTCCCTCCCCTCGACGGCCGCGCGCGAACGCACCGACGAGCTCGTCGAGCGGCTCGAGATGGCCGACTTCCTCGCCACCCCGGTGCGCCAGCTCTCGCTCGGCCAGCGGATGCGCGCCGAGGTCGCCGCCGCCCTGCTCCACTCCCCCCGCCTGGTGATCCTCGACGAGCCGACGATCGGGCTCGACGTTCTGTCCAAGCAGCGGCTGCGCGAGTTCCTCGTCGCCGAGCGGCGTGCGCACGGCACCACGCTGCTGCTGACCACGCACGACATGGGCGACGTCGAGCGGCTCTGCGACCGGATCCTCGTCATCGACCGCGGCCGGCTCGCCTACGACGGCGACCTGCCCGGGCTCTCCCGCACGGCGGGCGCCCAGCGCGTCCTCGTGGTCGACCTGGCCGAGCCGACCGCAGACCTCGTCGCGATCGCCGGCACGACCCACCTCGGGTCCGAGGGGCACGGGCTGCGCCAGCGGCTCTCCTTCGACGCGGAGTCGACCACCGTCCCGCGCCTGCTCGCCTCCGTGGCGGAGCGGGCAGAGGTGCTCGACCTCACCGTCGAGGAACCCGACATCGAGGACGTCGTACGCCGGATCTACGCCGCGCGCCGCTGATCCCTCGCCGCGTTGGCCCGTCGCCCCTGACGTGCGGGTCGCGATTCTCGGAATCTCGACCCGGTGGTCAGGTGCGACGAGAAATCCGGGCGGAGGTGTCGTACCGAACCACTTCCGTTCGTGGTGAGGTAAATCCACCACACGCAAGGAGCACCCCATGCGCACCCTGTACGTCACCGAGTTCATCAGCCTCGACGGCGTCATCGACTCCCCCGGAGGCGACGACGGCCACCCGCACGCGGGCTGGACCTTCAAGGACGTCGACTTCCTGCCCGAGGCCTACGAGCTCAAGGGCCAGGAGCAGGAGGAGGCGGGCGCCCTGATGCTCGGGCGCGCCAGCTACGACCTCTTCGCGCCGGTCTGGCCGTCGATGACGGACGAGTTCCCGAAGTACAACGCCATGCGGAAGTACGTCGTCTCCACCACGCTCGAGGACGACGACCTCGTCACCGACTGGGGCGACATCACGATCCTGCGCTCCACGGACGACGTCGCGGCGCTGAAGGAGACCGACGGCGGCCCGATCAGCGTGCACGCGAGCAGCCGGCTCGCCCAGTCGCTCGCGGCCGCCGGCCTGGTCGACAGCTACCACCTCCTCGTCTTCCCGGTCGTGCTCGGCTCCGGCAAGCGGTTGTTCGCCGACGACAACCCCGCGAAGCAGCGGCTGCGCCTTACCGACAGCGCGACCTACGGCAACGGCGTGCAGAAGCTCGTCTACGAGGTCGTGCGCTGACCGATGCCGAGGACTGATCGCGACAGCATCGCGGCCGCGGCGACCGTGGCCGTGCTGCTCGCGCTCGCGATCGGGTTCTTCGTGGTCAACCGCGACGACAGCAGTACGACGCCCGAGCCCCCCACGACGCAGACCGGGCTCGCCCCCTGCGGAGCCGGTGACCTGGTGCTCGGGCAGCAGCAGGAGGACTCGGCGGACGGATCGTCGTACGTCACGGCGACCCTGCGCCTCGGCGAGGGCGCGGAGCCGTGCACGGTCGAGGGCTACCCGCGCACGATCGTGCTCTCCGACGGGCGGCCCGCAGGCGTGCCGACGGTCTCGGACCAGACGCTCGGCCGCCCCCGCGAGCTCACCGTGCTGCCCGACCGCGCGGCGAGGGTCACCCTGGCGTGGGCGGTCAGCCACTACTGCGGCGCGATCGTCAACGACTCGGTGCGGCTGTGGCTCGCGCCGGACCTGCCGGTCGACCTTCCGGGGTTCGGCGCGACGAGGTGCGACGGCGACGAGGGCCGCCCACCGGTCCGGGTCGGCGCGTTCACGTACGTCGACCCGCGGGCCGAGCGGGGCACGGTCACCGGGCTCGTGACGCTCAACGACGGCCCCGAGCCGGGCACCGGGGAGTACGCCCACTCCGGACAGGTCGAGTTCACCGGCGCCGACACCTTCCGCGCCCCGATCCGGACCGACGGGTCCTACCGCCTCTCGCTGCCCACGGGCGGCTACGACGTGCGCGTGACCACGCACCAGTGGCACGCGGGCGAGCGCTACTACGCCGGCAGCTTCTCGGTGAGCAGCGGAGAGCTCGGCGAGCTCAACATCCCCCTTCCGGCGCGGTGACTAAGCGGGACGGCCCGCTCACGGTGTAGACCGTCTGTGAAAGCTCTCACCGACGGAGGCACGGTGCCGGGAGACGGACCCAGCGAGGCGACCAGGAGCCGGCGACACCCCGACGACTTCGACGCATGGGTGCGCCCCCACCTGGCCGTGCTGCACCGCTACGCCGCCCGCCTGGTCGGACCCGCCGACGCCGACGACGTCGTGCAGGAGGCCCTGGTGCGGGCCTGGCGGCGCCGGTCGACCTACGACGAACGCCGGGGCGCCCCGCTCCCCTGGCTCGTCGCCATCGTCCGCGACCGCGGCACGCGTCTCCGCAGCCGTCGGCGCGACCACCTCGAGCTCGTCGCGGCGGACGGTCCCGTCACCGCGCGCGACCCCGACCTCGACCTCGAGCGCGCGATCCGCGCGCTCCCCACCCGCCAGCGCGAGGCGGTCGACCTCTACTACTTCGTCGACCTCGACGTCGCGGCCATCGCGGAGGTCATGGGCTGCGCACCCGGCACGGTGCGCGCCACCCTCCACCAGGCCCGCGCCGCCCTCCGCACCCAGATCGGAGACGACCATGAGTGACCCCCTCGGCCCCACCGACCCGTCCGGGCGGGACCTGCTCGACGAGCGGATGGACGCCCGGCTGAAGGAGCACGGCGCCCGCTGGCGGGACGCTCTCCCCGAACCGGCGCCGGTCGTCGAGCCGGCGACCCGTGCCGGGGCGCGCCCCGCACGGCCGTGGCTGGTGCCCGCTGCCGCCGCGGCGGCCGTCGCCCTGGTGCTCGGCGTGAGCGCGACCCTGACCCGTGGCGGCGACGACGAGGCCGGCCCCGCGGGTGGACCCTCGTCGTCCCCCACCTCCGACGACACCTGTGGGCCGGGCGACCTGGTGGCGAGCAGTCGCTACCTGAGGGAGTCCGGCGACGACACGAGGCTGAGCGCGGTGCTGACCCCCACGGACGGCACGTCCTCCTGCCTCGTCACCGACTTCCCCCGCGTCGAGCTCCTCGACCACGGCGTGGTCGCGCCCGTCAGCACGACCCACGCCGGGCTGGACCCCGGCGGCACGACGGTGATCTCGCGAAGCGACCCGGCGATCGTCGAGCTCGTCTGGAGGCCCGCCCACAGCTGCGCCGGGATCGACAACGACACCGTGAGGATCACGGTCGGCGACGGAGCAACGGTCGAGATCCAGGGTTTCGGCGAGACCGGCTGCGGCTCCGGTGACCATGCAGTGCCCCTACGGGTGAACCCGTTGGAGCAGGTGTCGGACCAGCAGCCGCCGGAGACGGGCGGACTCCGGATCACCGTGACCATGGACGGCGGACCGGACGGTCGGAGCACCCCGGTCACGTCCGGGACACTCACGGTCGACAACGGCTCGATGAGCTCGGGGATGTCGATCGGTCCGGACGCCGGTCCCGCTCGGCTCGAGCTGCCGCCGGGTGACTACGACGTCACGGTGAGCACCCCGCAGTGGAACGACGGCGCGGTCTTCGACTACGGCACGGTGCACGTCACCAGCGGTGATGACCGCGACGTCCACGTCTCGCTCCCTGTCAGGTGACCGGCGTGATCAGCGCCACGCACTCGACGTGGTGGGTCATCGGGAAGAGGTCGAAGGCGCGCAGGCGCGTCAGCACATAGCCGTGCTCGGCGAAGATCGCGACGTCGCGGGCCAGCGCCGCGGGGTCGCAGGCGACGTACGCCACGGCGCGGGGCCGGCGGTCGACGACCTGCTCGACCACCTTCCGCTTCGCGCCGGTGCGGGGCGGGTCGAGGACGACCAGGTCGAAGGGTTCGTCGTACGCCGTCGTCAGCACCGTGCCCACGTCGCCGGCCGTCGCGTGCAGACCGGGCACGTTGCGCTTCGCCAGCCGGGTCGCGGCCGCGTCCCCCTCGACCGCGCACACCCGGCCGTCCGGACCGACGACGTCCTTCAGGAAGCGGCTGAAGAGCCCGACGCCGGCGTAGAGGTCGAGCGCCCTCTCCCCCGGCTGCGGGTCGAGCGCCTCGAGCACGGCGGAGACCAAGGCCTCCGGCGCGCCCGGGTGGACCTGCCAGAAGCCGCCCTCGGCCACCTCGAACCGCGCTCCGCGCACCTCGTACGACGGCCCGGCCGGTGCCTCGAGGAGGCACTTCTCGACGGGGACCACCTCGTGGGACCGGTGCTTGCGCATGCCCCGACGACCGCCCGGGAGCGGGACGTAGCGCTGACGGGTGCGCCAGCCGAGGCCGTCGACGTCGCCGGGCACCGGCTCGACCTCGACGTCCACGTCGAGCCCCGCGAGCCGGCGCAGCTGCTCGGAGACCACCGCGGCCTTCAGCGACCTCTGGCCGGGCAGCGCCACGTGCTGGAAGTCGCAACCGCCGCAGAGGTGCGGGCCGGCGTACGGGCACGGTGCGACCACCCGGTCCGGCGACGCGGTCAGCACCTCGACCGCGTCCCCGCGCCAGAACCGGTCGCCCTCCGTGCCCTCGGTGAGCTCGACGACGACCCGCTCGCCCGGCAGCGCATGCCGCACGAAGACGACCCGGTCGGCGTGCCGCACGACGAAGTGGCCGCCGTGCGCGACCGGACCGACCTCGGCCTCGAACCGCTGACCGACGACGGAGCTCCCGCGCACCTTCTTCGGCCGCGGCCGGCGCGGCGCAGGGCTCACTGGACCTGGCGGTCGCGCTTGTCGACGCGGCCGCGACGCAGGTCGCCCGGCCGCACCCGGGTCTCCTCGCGCTCCTCGCGCTCACGCGCGATCTGGGAGGAACGCAGCTGGTAGGGCACCGAGGTCACCATCACCCCGGGGGTGAAGAGCAGCCGGCCCTTGAGCCGGAGGGCGGTCTGGTTGTGGAGCAGCTGCTCCCACCAGCGGCCGACGACGTACTCGGGGATGTAGACGGCGACCACGCCGCGCGGGTTGGCGTTGCGGATGGCGGTGGCGTACTCGACGATCGGCTTGACCACCTCGCGGTAGGGCGAGTGCAGCACCTTGAGCGGCACTCCCGTGTTGCGCTCGTCCCACTCCTCCATCAGCCGTGCGGTCTCGGCGTCGTCGGTGGAGACGTACACGCCCTCGAGCGAGTTGGGCCGGGTCGCCTTCGCGAACGCGAGCGCGCGGAGCGTCGGCTTGTGGAGCTTGGAGACCAGCACGATCGCGTGCACCCGCGTCGGCAGCGCCTTGTCGGTCTCGGTGGCCGCCAGCTCGCGCTCCACCTGGTTGTAGTGCCCCTTGATGCCGCGCATGAGCATGAAGAAGAAGCACATCGCCAGGATCGCGATCCACGCACCGGCGAGGAACTTGGTCAGCAGCACGACCACGAAGACCACCGCGGTCATGCCGAGCCCGAAGGTGTTGATGATCCGCGACCGCTGCATGCGCCGCCGTACGGCGGGGTCGCGCTCGGTCTTCAGGTGGCGCGTCCAGTGCCGGATCATCCCCAGCTGGCTGAGGTTGAACGACACGAACACGCCGACGATGTAGAGCTGGATCAGCCGGGTGACCTCGGCGTTGAACGCGAAGATGAGCACGATCGCGAGGATCGCCAGGAAGAGGATGCCGTTGCTGTAGGCCAGTCGGTCACCGCGCGAGCCGAGGGCCCGCGGAGCGTAGCCGTCGCGCGCGAGGATCGAGCCGAGCACGGGGAACCCGTTGAAGGCGGTGTTGGCCGCGAGCACGAGGATGATGCCGGTCATCGCGACGACGAAGTAGAAGCCCGGCGGGAAGTCGTGGAAGACCGCCCGCGCCAGCTGGGCCACCACCGTGTGCTGGTCGTAGCCGTCGGGCAGCCGGCTGCCGTCGGGGTTGCGCAGCCGGTCGATGTCGCTGGGGTCGACGTACTTCATGCCCATCGACCGAGCCAGCAGCATGATGCTCATCAGCATCGTGATCGCGATGCCGCCGAGCAGGGCCAGCGTGCTCGCGGCGTTCTTGCTCTTGGGGCGCTTGAACGCCGGGACGCCGTTGCTGATCGCCTCGACACCTGTCAGCGCCGCGCACCCGGACGAGAACGCGCGTGCGAGCAGGAAGATGAGCCCGAGCTGGGTGAGCGTGCCCTGGTGGTCGGCGTCGGGCACCACGGTCAGGTGGGCGCTCTCCACCTGCGGGAGGTCGCCGCCGATCGACTGGAAGAGGCCGAAGGCGCCCATGCCGATGATCGCGATCATGAACCCGTAGGTCGGGATCGCGAAGAACGTGCCGGACTCGCGCACACCGCGCAGGTTGAGGGCAGCGAGGAGCACGACCAGGCCCGCCGCGAAGAGGGCTTCGTGCCCGGAGACGAAGTGCAACGCGGACGCGGCGTTCTGCACGCCGGAGGAGATCGACACCGCCACGGTGAGGACGTAGTCGACCAGCAGCGCGCTCGCCACGGTGATGCCGGCGTTGGGGCCGAGGTTGACGGTCGCGACCTCGTAGTCGCCGCCGCCGGACGGGTAGGCGTGGACGTTCTGCCGGTAGGACAGCACGACGGTGAACATCACGATCGCGACGGCGACGCCGATCTTCCACGACCAGACGTAGGCCGAGGCACCCGCCAGCGACAGCATGATGAAGACCTCGTCGGGCGCGTAGGCGACCGAGGACAGCGCGTCGCTGGCGAAGACCGGCAGCGCGATGCGCTTGGAGAGCAGCGTCTCCCCCAGCTGTGCGCTCCGGAGCTTGCGCCCGAGCACGATGCGCTTCGCGACGTCGCCGACTCCCACGAGCGACAACGTTAGGGCATCACCCCCGACGCGTACGGTCAGGAGGCCCGCAGCACCAGTGCGCGTGCGGGGACGTCGTAGCCCCCGCTGTCGCCGGCGTACGGCGCCACCGCCTCCTCCGCGGTCCTCCGGACCGCCGCGACCTGCTCCTCGGTGGCCACGGCGAGGGCCGCGGCGATCGGCGGAGCGAGCACCCGCACCATGTCGAAGTGCTCCGTCGCGCTGGCGTAGTGGCGGGTGAGCTCGACGACCTCGACGCGCACCTCGGCGAAGCCGGCGTCGTGCGCGAGCTTCTCGAGCAGGTCGGGGTCGCCGAGGGAGAACGGGCCGCCCGGCTCGGTCGGCATCGGACCCGACAGCACGCCGTTGACCACCGCGGCGAAGCCGACCGAGGCCATCCACGGGTTGCCGCCCATGTCGCCCCACACCGCGGCAGCGAGACGCCCGCCCGGGCGCAGGACGCGCCGGATCTCCTGCAGCGCGCGGAGCGGTTCGGGCACGAACATGAGACCCATGCGGGACACCACGACGTCGTACTCCTCGGCCGGACCGGGGATCGCGGCCGCATCGACCACCGCGCCTCTCGCCTGCCGCACACCGGCGAGCTTGGCGGTGATCAGCGCGACCATGCCGGGTGCGACGTCCGTCGCCACGAGCCGGCCCTCCGGCCCGACCAGGCCCGCCAGGTCCACCGCGAGGTGGCCGGTGCCGGCGCCGAGCTCGAGCACGCGGTCACCGGCGGCGATGCCGGCCGCCTCCAGGAGGACGCGCGTGACGTCCCCGTGCGTCTCCTCGATGTCGCCGGCGCGCGCCTCCCACGCCTCGGCCACCTGCGACCACCCGTCTGCGGACATCCGACCCACCTCATTCGATATAGTAGAACTGTTTCCAGTACAGCGATGGTGTATCCGATGACTCGACCTGTCAAGAGGCAGTACGACGGCAGCCGCCGCCGCGCGCAGGCGCGCGAGACGCAACGCGCCGTGCTGCGCGCGGCGCACGACCTCTTCGTCGAGCAGGGCTACGGCCGCACGACCATCACGCAGGTCGCCGAACGGGCCGGGGTCTCCCCCGAGACGATCTACGCGACGTTCAGGAACAAGGCGACGCTGCTCCACCGCACCTGGGACGTGACGATCGGCGGCGACGACGACGAGGTCGTCTTCCACGAGCGTCCCGAGGTCGTGGCGATCCGCGCCGAGCCCGACCTCGCGAAGCGGTTCCTGATGCACGCGCGGCTGTCCACCGCGACGGCGCGACGGATGACCCCCTTCGTACGGGCGGTCCAGGGCGCAGCGGCGAGCGAGCCGCGGGCGGCCGAGATGGCCGCGGAGATGGAGCGGCAGCGGCTGGCGGGCATGGGCGTGATGGCGGCCGAGGCCGCCGCCACCGGGCAGCTCAAGGTGTCGGAGGAGCAGTGCCGCGACATCATCTGGTCGATGACCGACGGCCACCTGTGGCACCGGCTCGTCGTCGAGCGCGGCTGGAGCGACGAGCGGTACGCCGACTGGCTCGGCCGCACGTGGGTCGCGATGCTGGTGCTATAGCGTTCAACCGTGCACGTCGTGATCATGGGTTGTGGCCGCGTCGGCTCGACGCTCGCCCGCAGCCTCGAGGACCGCAACCACACCGTGGCCGTCATCGACAGCGAGCCCGACGCGTTCCGTCGCCTGGGCCCCGGCTTCAACGGCGACAAGGTCGCCGGGATGGGCTTCGACCAGGGCGTGCTGGAGAAGGCCGGCATCCGCCGCGCCGACGCGTTCGCCGCCGTCTCGAGCGGTGACAACTCCAACATCATCGCGGCCCGGGTGGCCCGCGAGACGTTCGGCATCCAGCAGGTCGTGGCCCGGATCTACGACCCCGGTCGCGCCGAGGTCTACCAGCGGCTCGGCATCACGACCGTCGCGACGGTGAAGTGGACCGCCGACCAGGTGCTCCGCAGGCTGCTCCCTGCGGGTGCCGAGCCCGACTTCCGCGACCCGTCGGGCACGATCCGGATGGACCACATGCTCGTGCCGGAGCGCTGGGTGGGCTCATCGGTGGGCAGCTTCCAGGAGCAGGCACGGGCGCGGGTCGCCTGGATCGACCGGCTGGGCGAGGGGATGCTGCCGACCCGCGAGAGCGTCATCCAGGAGGGCGACCTGCTCCACGTGGTCGTCCGCGAGGAGCACGCCAGCCACGCCTACGAGGTGCTCGAGGCGGGCCCGGAGCACAATGAGTGACGACATCGTCGGCCAGACCGAGAGAGACTGAGGGACCTGCCATGCGCGTCGCCATCGCCGGTGCCGGGGCCGTCGGCCGCTCGATCGCCCGCGAGCTGATCGAGAACGGCCACGAGGTGCTGCTCATCGACAAGTCCCCCGCCTCCATCCGCCCCGAGCGGGTGCCCGACGCGGAGTGGCTGCTCGCCGACAGCTGCGAGCTCTCGTCCCTCGAGGAGGCCCGCCTCGACAAGTGCGACGTGGTCATCGCGGCCACGGGCGACGACAAGGCCAACCTGGTCACCTCGCTGCTCGCGAAGACGGAGTTCGGCGTCCCCCGCACGGTCGGCCGGGTCAACCACCCCAACAACGAGTGGCTCTTCACCGAGGCCTGGGGCGTCGACGTCAACGTGTCGACGCCGCGCATCATGTCCGCGCTCGTCGAGGAGGCGGTCACGGTCGGCGACCTGGTGCGCCTGTTCACGTTCCGCCAGGGCAACGCCAACCTGGTGGAGATGACGCTGCCCGCCGACTCGCCCTTCGTCGGCAAGGAGTCCGGCCTGATCCCGCTCCCCGAGAACTGCGCCCTCGTCACGATCCTGCGCGACGGCCAGGTCTACGTGCCGACCCCCGAGCAGCCGGTCGAGTCGGGCGACGAGCTGCTGTTCGTCGTACCCGCCGAGGCGGAGGACGAGCTCGAGCGTCTGCTCGCGCCGATGTCCCACCCGGGCTGACGACTCAGCCGGCTCCGGGCTCCGGTTCCAACGGGGTCGCGTTGCGGGCCAGCAGCCAGATCATCAGCGCCCACGACCCGATGCGCAGCGCCCAGCCCAGCCCGGTGCGCAGCACGAGGATCACGACGACCGCGACGTCGGCGTCGATGGTGCCGGCGTGGCCCAGCAGCCACACCGGGCCCTGTCCGATCACCCCGATGGCGCCGGGCAGGAGCATGACCCAGGTCAGCCGGCTGCACAGCTTCACGACCTGCTCGTTCTTGTGCCAGCCGACCGGGTCCTCCGTCGCGGCGCCCAGCATGAAGCCGAGCACCGGCCAGCCGACCAGGCACGAGGCGCTCATCACGACGGTGTAGGCCAGGCTGATCAGGATCCCCGGCAGGAAGAACGCGAGCGCCTTGTCGGACTCCGAGCCGCCCGAGGACTCCGCCCAGCGCACGAAGACCCAGCCGATGCCGATGCCGAAGATCGCGTTGAAGACGTACTGCGTCGGGCTCTTCTGGATCACCCGCGCCACCAGCGCGGCGCCGGCCACGGCGAGGCTGGCGATGAGAGCCAGGTGGAGGTCCTTGGTGGGCAGCCAGATGCCGGAGAAGATCACACCGGGGATGGCGGCCTCGAGCATGCCGCGCTTGCCGCCGAGGGACGCCGCCAGCTGGTGCCGGACGAACGCCTCCACCGTGCCGACGTCGAGCTGCGCGGCGGCCGTGTTCGTCAACGAGTGGTCCTCGTGGTCCGGGTCGACCGCCGGGGTGCCGGCGCTCTCCTCCGTGCCGCTCACAGCAGCTCGTACTTGGGGTTGTAGAGCACGCGCTCACCGTCGTGCTCGCCGATGCGGCCCGACACCTCGATGGCGCGGCCCGGGCCGATGCCGGCGATCCGCCGGCGGCCCAGCCAGATCAGGGTCAGGGTGGCCGTGCCGTCGTAGAGCTCGGCCTCCAGCGCCGGCACGCCGCCGCGCGGGCGCAGCGTCACCGTGCGCAGCGAGCCCCTCAGCTGCACGGGCGTGCGGGAGGGCGCGTCGGCGATCGTGATCACACCGCTGCCGGAGAAGGTCTTGCGGAGGTCGCGCGCCTCCGCCTCCTCGGGACTCGCCCACTTGCTGATGGTGCGCCGCAACCGGCTCTTCGTCGGCACGTCAGGCCTCCGGCGCTCGTCCCTGGGCCGCGGCCCGGGCAGCCTGCTCCTGGGCCTGCTGGGCCTGCTCCTTGATCTCCTCGGGGAGGGTCAGCGGCAGCGCCTCGCCGACAGGCATCGCCTGCGAGCCGCGGCGTACGGCGACGTTGCCGATCGCCGAGCGCCACTCCTCGAGCGCCGCCTGCTCGACGGCGGGACGGCCGAGGAACGTCGCCCGGAGCAACCACCGCGGCCCGTTGAAGCCGATCACCCGCGACGTCTGGTTGCCGGTCTGCCCGTCACCGGTCTGCACCTGCACCTCGCAGAGCAGCTCGGTGCCGAACGGCCCGTCCTGCTCGGTCGCGGTGCCGCCGCGGCGCGCGGCGTCGGCCGCGATCTGCGGGCGCACCTCGCTCCAGAGGTCGCCGTTGCGTGGCGCCGCGTAGGCACGAAGCTCCACCGCGCCGTCCGGCCCCGCCAGCACGACGGACCGGACCTCGCCGGAGCGCTCGTCGACCTGGACGCGCAGGTCGCGGCCCGCGACGGGCGCGACCAGCAGGGCTCCGAGGTCCACCCGGCCCACGCCGTCGTCGGGGAGGTCGTCGTAGTCGTAGGGACCGTCGCCGTTGCCCTCGGAGAGGTCGGCGGAGTCGCCCGACGTGCGGTCGTCCGACGCCTCGGCGCCCGTCTCCGGGGCGCCGTCCCCCTCGATGTCGTCCGAGACGGTGCCGGCCTTGCGGCGGAACTTCACGACTTGCTCTCCTTCGCCTGCGCATGGGTGGGGCCGAAGCCTCCAGTAGAACCGTAGCCGCCGGTCCCGCGGACGCTCTCGGGAAGGTCGGCGACGGGCACGAACCGGGCCCGTTCGAAACGCTGCACGACCAGCTGGGCGATCCGGTCGCCGCGGCTGAGCACGATCGGGTCCACAGGGTCGTGGTTGATCAGCATCACCTTGATCTCGCCGCGATAGCCGGCGTCGATCGTGCCCGGCGTGTTCACGATCGACAGGCCGTGGCGGGCAGCGAGGCCGCTGCGGGGATGCACCAGCGCGACGTAGCCGTCGGGCAGTGCGATCGCCACGCCGGTGGGCACGAGCATCCGCTCCCCCGGCTTCAGCTCGACGTCGACGGTGGTCATCAGGTCGGCGCCCGCGTCGCCGGGGTGGGCGTAGGCCGGCAGCGGGAGCTCCGCGTCGAGCAGGGTGACCGGGATCTCGAGGTCCGCCGCGGGGTCGTGTTCAGGAGGCACGGACCCACCCTAGAGAGGATGCGTGCGGCAGCGGATGGGATCCTTCCTCCCGTGAGCAACGAGCAGGAGCACGACGAGCGCCTCGCCGTACCCCTGCGCTGGTGGGCCCAGGGCACCATGCTCGTCGCGACCCTCTGGCTGACGGTCGTCGTCGCCGTACCCGGCCCGACCGCGTGGATCGTCACGGCGGTGTCGCTGTCGCTGCTCGCGCTCGCGCTCTGGTGGTACGGCGACGCGCGGGTCGTCGTCCGCGACGGCTGGTTCCAGGCGGGCCGCGCGCGCATCGAGGCCGGCTACGTCGGCGAGGTGGCGGCCCTGGATGCCGAGCAGACCCGTCTCGTGGCCGGCCGCGACGCCGACGCCCGGGCGTACCTGCTGCTCCGCCCCTACATCCACCGCGCGGTGAAGGTCGAGGTCGTCGACCCGGCCGACCCGACGCCGTACTGGCTGGTCAGCTCACGCCACCCCGAGGCGCTGGCCACCGCGCTGACCGCGCTGCCGCGTCGCAGCTAGGTCCGGCCCGGGCCGAGGTCGGCGAGGGCCGGGACTTGGGTAGGGTCGCCCTCATGGCAAAGGGCGACAGTTCCAAGGTCTGGTCGATCTTCTCGCTGGTGGCCGCTCTCGGCGGCGCCGCGGCGGCCCGGCAGGCGATCGACAAGTCGTGGAAGCTCAGCACCGGCAAGAAGCCCCCGGAGAACCCGGCCGACCCCGACGTCGACCTCTGGGAGGCGGTCGCCTGGGCCGCCACGACCGGTGCCGCCGTCGCGCTGGCCAAGATGTACGCCCAGCGCCGCGCGGCGTCGTACTACTTCAGGTCGACCGGCGAGCTGCCCCCGCCGCTCCGCAAGGACGGCGCCTGACCCGCTCGACGGGCGTCGAGCAGCCCCGACCCCCGGTCGAGCAGCCCCGACCCGCGGTCGTCGAGTAGTCCGAGCCCCTGGGCGAGGACGTATCGAGACGCCCGCACCCGCGCGCCGGCAGCGTGCGGGTGCGATGGTCCGGGCGGCGATGATCGATCAGCGTCGCGCTCGGCCGATCAGGCGCAGTCGCGACAGATCATCTTCTTCGGGTCGGCGAGCTGCGAACGGTGGTGCACGAGGAAGCAGCTCATGCAGGTGAACTCGTCCTCCTGCTTGGGCTTCACCTCGACGGCCAGCTCCTCGTGGGAGAGGTCCGCACCGGGCAGCTCGAAGGACTCGGCGGCTTCGGCCTCGTCCTCGTCGACCTTGCCGGAGTTCTTGTCGTGGCGGCGCGCCTTGAGCTCTTCGATGCTCTCCTCGGACTGCTCGTCCTCGTTCTTGCGCGGCGCGTCGTAATCGGTCGCCATGACGCTCACTCCCCTTCAGTCGCCGCCGATCATCCCCCGTCCTCCCAAAGAGCGGAGTTCCGATCGGCGCGGCAGATTGTGCACTATCCGGATCCGGGACGAAACCTCGGCCCCGGGCGAGTCGTCCGAACCACCGATCGACCCACGCTATTCCCGCGTGAAACCTACCGACCGGATGAGCTCCAGAAGCTCCTCGAAGCCGTGATGAGGACCACACGCGAGGAGGTCAGTACCCCCCGCGCCGGGAAGTACGACGAGACGTGCTCCGGCGATGCGCGCGATGAGTCCTCCGGCCGCGTGGTCCCAGAGGTTCACGCCCTCCTCGACGTAGCCGTCGAGGGCTCCCTCGGCGACGTGGCAGAGCTCGAGGGCGCACGAGCCGTGGCGCCGGATGTCGCGGACCAGGGGCAGCAGCCGGGCCGTCGCCGCGGCCTGCACCGCGCGCTTCTCGGCGCTGTAGGAGAACCCGGTCGCGAGCAGCCGCTGGCTGACCGGCGCCGGCCCGCGCACCTGCAACGGCTCGCCGTCGCGGGTCGCCACACCTCCTCCGGGCCTCGCCGCGTCGAGGTACCCGACGTACGCCCGGCCGTTGGCCGCGTCGAGCACGACGCCCGCGACGACCTCGCCGTCGACCTCGGCGGCGATCGAGACGGCGTACTCCTGCAGGCCGTAGAGGAAGTTGACCGTGCCGTCGATCGGGTCGACGATCCAGCGCACCCCACTGGTGCCGACGACGTCGTCACCCTCCTCCCCCAGGACGGAGTCCCCGGGGCGGGCTGCCAGCAGCCGGGCCCGGATCAGCTCCTCCGACGCGCGGTCGGCGACCGTCACCACGTCGACGTCGCTGGACTTGGTCGCGGCGACCGAGACTCCCCGGCCGGCGTGCTCCTGGACGAGCGCGGCCGCCTCGCGGGCCGTCGCCAGCGCCAGTGCGGCGAGCTCCTCCGGAGCGACCGTCACCGGGCCGCCGCTCGGGGAAGGCAGCAGCCGTCCGGGCACGACGGGATGGGCCGCTCCAACGCGAGCTCGCGCAGCGCCGCCACGAACCGCGGGTCGACGCCGGCGGTGCCGGCCCGACGCGCCTCGATGCCGAGCTTGTCCGCCGTCGCCAACGCCTCGGTGTCGAGGTCGTAGACGACCTCCATGTGGTCGGAGACGAAGCCCACCGGCACGAGCACGACGGCGCGCACCCCGTCGCCGGCGAGCTCCTCGAGCCGGTCGTTGACGTCGGGCTCGAGCCAGGGCGTGCGCGGCGAGCCGCTGCGCGAGCAGAACACCAGCTCGTGCGCCCGCTCGTGGCCGGTCCGGGCCGCAACCCCGGCGGCGACGGCCGCGGAGACCTCGAGGTGCTGGGCGAGGTAGGCGCCGCCGTCCGGGCCGCTCTCGTCGTTCATCGCGGTCGGGATCGAGTGGGTGACGAAGACCAGGCGAGCGTCGGCGCGGAGGTCCTCGGGCAGCTCGTCGATCGCCGCGATCGTGCGATCGACGTTGGCGTCGACGAAGCCGGGATGGGCCGCGAACCAGCGGATCTTGTCGATCCGGGGGGCGCCGGGCACCTCCGCGACCGCCGCCTCGATGTTCTCGCGGTACTGCCGGCAGCTCGACCACGACGAGTAGCCGCTCGTGGCGATGCAGGCGACCCGCTTCCGGCCGTCGGCGGCCATCTGGCGCACCGTGTCGACGAGGTAGGGCGCCCAGTTGCGGTTGCCCCAGTAGACGGGCACGTCGATCCCGGCAGCGGCCAGGTCGGACTCGAGCGCGGCGATCAGCGCCTTGTTCTGGTCGTTGATCGGCGACCGGCCGCCGAAGAGGAAGTAGTGCTGGCCGACCTCGGCCAGCCGCTCCTTCGGGATCCCCCGGCCCCGGGTCACGTTCTCGAGGAAGGGCACGACGTCGTCCGGACCCTCGGGCCCGCCGAAGCTCAGGACCAGCAGTGCGTCGTAGGCCACATCGGCGTCGGGGACCGGATAAGGATTCGTCACCGCACCATCGTAGGGAGCACGATCACCCCGTCATGCTCGAGTCTGCCCTTGCCCCCTACCGCCGCATCTTCACGCGCGCCACCGCCCTGTTCAGCCTGACCGGCCTGGTCGCCCGTCTGCCCATCTCGATGGTCGGGCTCGGCATCGTGCTGCTCGCGGAGCACGAGACCGGCTCCTACGCCTTCGCAGGCGCGGTCTCGGCGGTCGCGCTGGTGGCCAACGCCGCGCTCGCCGTCGTCCAGGGGCGGATGCTCGACCGGCTCGGGCAGAGCCGGGTGCTGCCGCTGCTGATCACGGTGTGGGGCATCGGCCTCGCGGGCGGCATGTGGTCGTTGATGGCCGACTGGCCGACCTGGACCACGTTCGTCCTGGCAGCCGTTGCGGGCGCCTCGCTGCCCTCGGTCGGCACCTGCGTGCGTGCGCGCTGGTCGCACTGCCTCACCGACGAACCGGCGGCACTCCACACGGCCTTCTCCTTCGAGGCCGTGGCCGACGAGGCCGTCTTCCTGCTCGGCCCGATCATCGTGACGACGCTCGCGACCGCCGTGCACCCGGCGGCCGGGCTCACCGCCGCGCTCGCCTTCGGCCTGGGCGGCACCTACGTCTTCGCCGCGATGCGGTCGACCGAGCCGCCGGTCCAGGCGCGCACCGACGGTCGGCCCGCGGCCGCGATGCCGTGGGCCACGATCGCCCCGCTCACGCTGCTGACCCTCGCGCTCGGGGTGCTCTTCGGAGCGGCCGAGGTCGCGACCGTCGCGTTCGCCGAGGAGGAGGGGCACCAGGGCGCCGCCGGGTTCCTCCTCGCCCTCTGGGCGTTCGGCAGCCTGGTCGCGGGGCTGGTCTCCGGCGCGATCAGCTGGCGGCGGGGCCCGCTCGTCCGGCTGCGCTGGGGCGCGCTCGGCATGGTCGCCGCGATGGCGCCGCTCGCGCTGGTGCCGTCGATCCCCGTGATGTGCGTCGTGCTGCTCCTCGGAGGCTTCGCGATCTCGCCCACGCTGATCGCCGCGATGTCCCTGGCCGAGGGTGTCCTGCCGACGGCCCGGCTGACCGAGGGCATGATGCTGCTCCAGACCGGCGTCGCCCTCGGCCTCGCTCCTGGCGCCGCGCTCGCCGGCATCGTGATCGACGACGCGGGCGCCTCGCCGGCGTACCTCGTCTCCCTGGGGGGCGGCCTGCTCGCGCTCGGCGCCGCCCTCGCGACCCGGGTGCCCGCTAGCGTGCGGTCCCATGACGAGGTCGCAGCCGCCGACGGGGTCGAGCGCAACCTGGCGTAACTGGTCCGGCCTGGAGCGGGCGAGCGGTCTGCGCGTCGTCACGCCGGGCTCGGCGGAGGCCGTGGTCGAGGAGGTACGCCGGGCCGCGGACCTCGGCGAGACCGTGAAGTTCGCCGGCGCCGGCCACAGCTTCACCGGCATCGCGCGCCCGCGCCACACCCTGCTGCTCCCGGACCGGCTCGGCGGCGTCACCGGCATCGACCGCGAGGCGATGACCGTCACCGCGCTGGCCGGCACGCGGCTGAAGGACCTCAACGCCGAGCTCGAGCGCCAGGGCCTGAGCCTGCACAACATGGGCGACATCGCCGAGCAGACGCTCGCCGGCGCGATCTCGACCGGCACCCACGGCACCGGTGGCCGCGCGGCGGGGCTGGCCGCGCAGGTGGTCGGACTCGAGCTGGTCACCGGCGCCGGCGAGCTCCTCCCGCTCTCCGCCACAGAGCACGCCGACCTGCTCGACGTCGCCCGGGTGGGGCTCGGCGCCCTCGGCATCCTGGTGTCGGTCACCTTCGCCGTCGAGCCCCTCTTCCTCCTGCGCGCCGAGGAGAGGCCGCTGCGCTGGGACGAGGCGCTGGCCACCTTCGACGAGGTCGTGGCAGCGCACGACCACGTCGACATGTACTGGTTCCCGCACTCCGACCGGCTGCTCACCAAGCGCAACGACCGCGTCGGGACCGACCTGTCGAAGGCCGAGCCGCTGCCGCGCTGGCGGCACTGGCTCGACGACGACTTCCTCTCCAACACGGTCTTCGGCGCGCAGACGGCGGCGCTCAACCGGGTGCCCCGGGCGATCCCGCGGGCCAACCGGGTCGCGTCGCGGCTGCTCGCCCCCCGCACCTACACCGATGTCGCGCACAAGGTCTTCACCAGCGAGCGGCGGGTGGTCTTCCGCGAGATGGAGTACGCCGTGCCGCGCGCCGCCGGCCTCACCGCTCTCCGGGAGGCCCGGCGAATGCTGGAGGCCTCGGGCCTCTCCATCTCGTTCCCGGTCGAGATCCGCGTCGCCCCGGCCGACGACGTGCCGCTCTCCACGGCCCACGACCGCGACTCGCTCTACCTGGCCTTCCACACCCACCACGCCGCCGAGCACGCCCGCTACTTCGCGCTGATGGAGGCGGTCATGCGCGACCACGACGGCCGCCCCCACTGGGGCAAGCTGCACACCCGCACAGCCGACGACCTCGCACCGCTGTATCCCCGCTTCGAGGAGTTCCTCGCCGTCCGCGACCGGCTCGACCCCGCCCGGGTGTTCGGGAACGACTACCTGCGGCGGGTCCTGGGGTCCTGAGCTCGGCGCCGACCAGGGACAATCTCCCCGTGGCGAGAGATCGGCGGTGTCCTTGCGGGTCCCTGACGCCGTACGGCGACTGCTGCGGCGCGCTGCACCGCGGCGCCCGGGCGGCGGCGACCGCGGAGGAGCTGATGCGGTCGCGCTACAGCGCGTACGTCGTCCACGACGAGGGCCACCTGCTGCGCTCCTGGCACCCGGCGACCCGGCCGGCGTCGATCGGCTTCGACGACGACCTGCGCTGGACCGGTCTGGAGATCGTCGCGACGGAGGCGGGCGGGACCGCGGACGTCGACGGCGTGGTCGAGTTCCGGGCGCACCACACGGTCGCCGGCGAGCCGGGGGTGCTCCACGAGGTCAGCCGCTTCCGTCGTCACGACGGGGCGTGGACCTACGTCCGCGGCCGCTCGTAGACCCCGGCTGCCGTCTCGTCGGTCAGCCGTCCCAGCGGACGACGTCCTCGCCGTCCCAGCACTGGTGGGCACCGCTCATCCGCGGGATGTCCCAGCGCCGGAAGGTCCGGCAGCTCATCACGTCCTGCCCTCCGAGTGCCCGCGGAGCCTTCCACGCCCCGTCCCGCTTGACGAAGAAGTGGTAGTTGCCACCGGTGGCACACGAGTCGGGGGCGCCGCCCGGTCCGCCGGGGAAGCTGCCCTCGTCGGAGATGTAGGCGACCTTGCTGCGCACCTCCTTCACGACGACGAGCGGCGCCTGGGCGCAGGCCGGGTCGTTGTCGGTCCAGCCCCAGATCTGGTCGAGCCGGGTGCGCACGAACGACCGGAAGGCCCGGGGCGTCTCGGCGAGCCGGTGGTCGACCTGGCCGCTCGCGCGGTGCACGGTCGCGCCCTGCCCGTGGTAGACGACCGGGGCGGCCGCGGACGCGGGCGCGCCGAGGGCGGCGACCGTCAGGACGGGCACGGCGAGCGCGAGGGCGGCACGGGCAGCGGGGCGGATCATGGTTCCTCCGAAGGGTGGTGGGTGACGTGCGTGCACCTCCCTGACGCGCCACACCGCCGCCCGGTTGCATCGCGGTCCGGATCTCCTCGGATATCGACTTATCGGCACGCCGGGCGCGCATCCCCTATCCGGCGCTCCGCCGCGCGTAGGCTCCGAGACACCCGAGCACCACCACCGAGGAGCACGACGGGCCCGACCGGGTCCGGAAGGACGGAGCATGGCGCATCTCGATCTCGCAGGAGTCAGCGCCGACGGCCGTCGTCTGCTCCTCGTGGGTCAGCAGGGCGAGGAGTTCACCCTCGCGATCACCCCTGCACTGCGCGCCGCGCTCCGCGGTGAGACCACCCGCATCGGCCAGTTGGAGATCCAGATGACGAGCACCCTGCGCCCCCGCGAGATCCAGACCCGGATCCGGGCCGGAGAGACGCCCGAGGCGGTCGCGACCGCGGCGCAGACGACCGTCGAGGCGATCATGCCCTACGTCGGACCGGTGCTGGCCGAGCGCGAGCACATCGCCCAGCGTGCGCAGAAGTCGTCCGTGCGCCGACCGGTCGGCGACAGCGGCAGCGGCGCGCGGGTGCTCGGCGACGCCGTCGCCACCCAGCTGGCCGACAACCAGACCAAGCTCGAGACCGTCGCCTGGGACGCCTTCCGGCGCGACGACGGCCGGTGGGAGCTGACCGGCACCTTCGAGACCGCTGCGCGGTCGGGCACCGCCCGGTTCACCTTCGACGCTCCCGGCAACTACGTCGTGGCCGACAACGACGACGCCCGCTGGCTGGTCGGCGGTCTCGTGGCCCCGTCCGAGCAGCAGCACCGCGACGACCTCCAGCAGGTCCGCGAGCGACGGCTCGCGGCGGTCTCCGACGAGCTGCCGCTCGGTGACGACGCGCTCGACCTGGTGACCGACGAGGAGAGCGAGGTGCTCGTCGAGGAGCCGACCACCAGGCCGTCGTACGACGAGCCGCTGCGCGACACCTCCGTCCACGCCGACCCCGACCCCGAGGTCAGTGCCGCTGAGGCGGCCGCCGAGGCGTCCAAGCACCGGCGACCGGTCGCCAAGAAGCGCGGCCGGGCGTCCGTGCCGAGCTGGGACGAGATCATGTTCGGCGGCTCGGGCGAGTGAGGTTGACGCAGGGCTAGGCCCTGTCCAGGCCGCCTGAGACGAGGGGCGGCGCAGGGCCCGGTGTTCGGACTACGCTGCCCGCATGTCTTCCTTCGTGACCGGCGCCACGGGCTTCATCGGTCGTTTCCTCGTCAGTGAGCTGGTCGACCACCGCGAGGGTCCGATCTTCGTGCTGGTGCGGCAGTCCTCCCTCCACCGGATGGAGACGCTGATCCAGCAGTGGACCGGCGGGTCGAGCAAGACGAAGGTCGTGCCGGTCGTCGGCGACCTCAGCCAGCCCGGTCTGGGCGTCGACCCGACCTGGGTGGAGGAGAACGCCGGGACGATCGAGCAGTTCTTCCACCTCGCGGCGATCTACGACATGACCGCCGACGACGCGACCAACGACGCGATGAACGTCGACGGCACGCGCAACGCCCTCGAGCTGGCCGAGGCCCTCGACGTGGAGTGCTTCCACCAGGTCTCCTCCGTCGCCGCCGCCGGTGACTACCGCGGCCGGTTCGACGAGTCGATGTTCGAGGAGGGCCAGCCGCTCCCGTCGCCCTACCACCGCACGAAGTACGAGTCGGAGAAGATCGTCCGCGAGGAGTCGAAGGTCCCGTGGCGGGTCTACCGGCCGGCGATCGTGGTCGGCCACTCCGAGACCGGCGCGATGGACAAGATCGACGGTCCCTACTACTTCTTCCCGCTGATCAAGCGGCTGCGCGACAACCTGCCCTCGTGGCTGCCGCTCGTCGGCATCGACCTCGGGGACACCAACCTGGTGCCGGTCGACTACGTCGCCAAGGCGATGGACCACATCGCCCACCTGCCCGACCGCAACGGCGAGGCCTTCCACCTGGTCAACCCCGAGCCGCAGTCGACCGTGGAGATGATCAACGCCTTCTGCGCCGCGGCCGGTGCGCCCCGGTTCGCCACGCCGATCGACCGCAGCCTCACCGCGGGTGCGACCGGCCTGCTGCCGCGGGCGCTGCGACCCAGCAACCTCCTCAACGCCGTCGTGCGCACGACGCCCGCCCAGGTGCTGCTCGACCAGACCCTCGGCCGCGTGGGCATCCCGGCGGAGGTCGTGAGCCACGCGTCGTTCACTGCCGTCTTCGACTCCCGCGCCACCATCAAGGCGCTCGCCGGCAGCGGCATCGACGTGCCCGACCTGGAGTCCTACGCCCGGACCCTGTGGACCTTCTGGGAGGAGAACCTCGACGACACCACCGGTCGCGACAAGAAGACCCGCTCGGCCCTCAACGGCAAGCACGTCGTCATCACCGGTGCCTCCTCCGGCATCGGCAAGGTGACCGCGCTGAAGGTCGCCCAGGCCGGCGGCATCCCCGTGCTGGTCGCCCGCGGCAAGGACAAGCTGGAGGAGACCAAGGCCGACATCGAGCTGCGCGGCGGACAGGCCCACGTCTTCCCCTGCGACCTCTCCGACCTGCGCGCCATCGACGACCTGTGCGAGCGGCTCTCCACCGAGCTGCCCTCGATCGACTTCGTCGTCAACAACGCCGGGCGCTCGATCCGCCGCTCGCTCAAGCTCTCCCACGACCGCTTCCACGACTTCGAGCGCACCATGCAGCTCAACTACTTCGGCGCGATCCGGCTCATCATGGGCGTGATGCCGAAGCTGCACGAGCAGCGCTCCGGGCACATCGTGAACATCTCCTCGATCGGCGTGCAGACCAACCCGCCGCGCTTCTCCGCCTACGTCGCCTCGAAGGCGGCGCTCGACGCCTGGAGCAACGTGGTGGCGTCCGAGGTGGTCGGGCACGGGATCTCCTTCACCAACATCCACATGCCGCTCGTGCGGACGCCGATGATCGCGCCGACCAAGATGTACGACAAGTTCCCCACCCTCTCCCCCGCCCAGGCGGCCGACCTGGTGGTCAAGGCGATGGTGGAGAAGCCTCACGAGATCAACACGTTCGCCGGCAACGCCGGTGCGGTCGCGCACACCTTCGCCCCGAAGGCGGCGTTCCGGGTGCTGAACCTGGCCTACCAGGTCTTCCCCGACAGTGCCGCGGCGAAGGCCAAGTCGGGCCCGACCGACGCCGCGCCCGAGGTGGCCGTCACGGCGCCCGAGGCCGGTGCCGAGGGCGCGGGCGGACGCGAGTCCGAGCAGATGCTCATGGCCCGGCTGTTCCCCGGCGTCCACTGGTGACGGCCACGGGGCGGGTCGGGTCGGTGATCCACTCGCTCCAGCTGCCGGGGTAGAGCGCGGCGGTGACGCCGGCGACCTCGAGGGCGAGCACGTCGTGAGCCGCCGTGACCCCGGACCCGCAGTAGGCCGCAACCGTGGTGTCGTCGGTGACGCCGACCTCGGCGTAGAGCTCCCGTAGCTCCGTGGCCGGCCGGAAGAACCCGTCGGGGGTCAGGTTGCGGGCGGTCGGCACGTTGACCGCGCCCGGGATGTGCCCGGCCACCGGGTCGATCGGCTCGGTCTCACCGCGATAGCGCTCCGGCGCTCGCGCGTCGATGAGTACGCCGACCTGCTGGACGTCCTCCGCGGACACCACGGGCATGCCCGCCCCGGTGGTCGCGGCGAAGCGACCGGGTGCGACCGGCCCGGGGCACCCGGTCTCCACGGGCAGCCCGGCCGCGAGCCAGGCGCTCCACCCGCCGTCGAGCACGCGCACGTCGCGGTGGCCGTGGTGGCGCAGCAGCCACCAGCACCGGGCGGCCGCGTGGCCCGACCAGTCGTCGTAGACGACCACCGGCAACCCACCACCGACACCGCCCGACACCCCGGCCTCGCACATCGCGGCCTCGAACACGGCGACGTCCGGCAGCGGGTGCCGTCCTCGTGCACCCGGCGGCGCCGCGAGAGCGGTGTCGAGATCGACGTAGCGCGCTCCGGGGACGTGCCCGCCGTCGTACGCACCGCGCCCGGAGGGCCCGCCGCCCATCCGGTAGCGCACGTCGAGGACCGTCACGTCACCGAGCAACCCGGCGACCTCGTCGACGGTGACGAGCGGACTCGCGCTCAATGCCGGCCGGTCCGCGGCTTCACCGTCAGCACGGGGCACGGCGCGTCGAGCATCACCCGCTGCGCGTTGGTGCCGAGGATCAGCTTGCCGACCGGTGAGCGGCGGCGCAGCCCGATGACGATGAGCTCGGCGGACTCCGCCTCCGCGACCTCGACCAGCCCGTCCGACGCCGCGGTCCCGCTGTCGAGCACGCGCAGGTCGTGGTCGACGCCCGAGTGGTCGAGGACGCCGCGGACCTCCTCGACGTAGTCGGGCTCGCCGTTGCCGTCACTGTGTGCGTGCACGACGAGAGCGCGCGCACCGCGCCTCTGCGCCTCCTCGATCCCGGCCAGCAGGGCTGCGTCTCCCTCCGGCTTCGGGACGTACCCGATCACGACCGTCGCCATGTCCGTCACCTTAGGCGAAAAAACTTCCGCCCGGCCGGGCCGGCGATGTCGAGGAGCCCGCGCCTGCTCCGTCCCTGGTGTGAACGCGGCCAGAATGGCTGCACCGCAACCGAGGAGACCCACGATGGCGAAGTACCTGTTGCTCAAGCACTACCGGGGCGCCCCGGCCCCCGTGAACGACGTCTCGATGGACCAGTGGACGCCTCAGGAGATCACCGACCACATCCAGTTCATGCGGGACTTCGCCGCGAGGCTCGAGGGCACCGGCGAGCTGGTGGACGCGCAGGCGCTGGCGCCCGAGGGCACGTGGGTGCAGTACGGCGGCGAGGGCCGCCCCCCGGTCACCGACGGGCCCTTCGCGGAGACCAAGGACCTCATCGCCGGCTGGATGGTGATCGACGTCGACAGCCACGAGCGCGCGGTCGAGCTGGCGGGCGAGCTCTCGGCCGCCCCCGGTGCCGGCGGGAGGCCGATCCACGAGTGGCTCGAGCTGCGGCCGTTCATGGTCGAGCCGCCGACCGTCACGGAGTGACGGTGACGGACCGGCAGCCTGCGGTGGGTGGGGTCGACGAGGCGCTGCTGCGGTCGGTCATCCCCGCCGTGATCGGCGTCCTCGTCCGTCGCGGAGCCGACTTCGCGTCGGCCGAGGACGCCGTGCAGGAGGCTCTCGTCGAGGCCCTCCGGGCGTGGGGCGAGGACCCGCCCCGCGACCCGCGGTCCTGGCTCACCAAGGTGGCCTGGCGCAAGTTCATCGACGCGACCCGGTCGGAGACGTCACGCCGACGCCGGGAGGAGCGCGTGGACGCCGAGCCGCCGCCAGGACCCGGCGCAGCGACCGACGACACCCTCCGGCTCTACTTCCTGTGCGCCCACCCGTCCCTCACCGCGGCGTCGGCGGTGGCGCTGACGCTCCGTGCGGTCGGCGGGTTGACCACCCGGCAGATCGCGCGGGCCTACCTGGTGCCCGAGGCGACCATGGCGCAGCGCATCAGCCGGGCCAAGCGGACCATCGCCGACGTCGACCTCGACCAGCCCGGCGACATCGCGACCGTGGTCCGCGTGCTCTACCTGGCCTTCAACGAGGGCTACTCCGGCGACGTCGACCTCGCCGCGGAGGCCATCCGCGTCACCCGGCAGCTGAAGGGCCTGACCGACCACCCCGAGGTCGCCGGGCTGCTCGCCCTGATGCTGCTCCACCACGCGCGGCGCGCTGCGCGGACCCGGCCCGACGGCAGCCTGGTGCCGCTGGCCGAGCAGGACCGGACCTTGTGGGACACCTCCCTGATCGCCGAGGGCGTCGAGGTCCTGCAGGCGGCCCTGGCTCAGGACCGCCTGGGCGAGTACCAGGCCCAGGCCGCCGTCGCCGCGCTCCATGCCGACGCGCGCACGGCCGAGGAGACCGACTGGGTGCAGGTCGTGGAGTGGTACGACGAGCTCGTGCGGATCACCGACAGCCCGATCGCCCGCCTCAACCGGGCCGTCGCCGTCGGCGAGGCCGACGGGCCGCGGGCCGGCCTCGCGGCACTGGCCGCGCTCGACCGGTCGCTCCCGCGGTACAGCGCCGTGGCGGCGTACCTCCACGAACGGGACGGCGACCTCGCCACCGCCGCGCGCCTGTACGTCGAGGCTGCGGCTGCTGCGTCCAACCTCGCCGAGCGCGACCACCTGACCCGGCAGGCAGCGCGGATCAACGCGGCGCTGCGCGGCTGACCGGCGCGAGCGCCCGGGACGCCTGTGGAGGAGGACCCTGCAGCCCCGTCGGATCGGGCAGGCTGCGCGCATGGGGTACGACGGAGGCACCTTGCGGGAGCCGGTCGACAGGGCCGTCCAACGGCTCCTGCGGCAGGCCGTGCTCGACCATGCCTCCAGCGAGCACCGCAAGGTGTTTCCCCCCGCGCTCCACGTCGGGGTGCCGGGCGCCGCGTCCCGGCGCTTCGAGATCGAGGAGTCGCTCGACCACGCGCTGCGGGTCGACATCGTCGAGACCATGCTGCGCCGGGCCGTGGAGAAGCAGGTCGTGCCGCTGCTGTGGCTGACGCGACGCGGCCCGATGGCGGCCCACGACGTCGATGCGGCCTGGTCGGCCGCGGTGCACGCCGCGGGCGGTGAGCTCGGCCTTGCGCTCGGACTCGTGGTCGTGACCCGGCACAGCTGGCACGACCCCCGGTCGGGCGTGTGCCGCACCTGGAAGCGGATCCGTCAGAAGGGCTGACCCGCGACGGCCGGGCCTACCAGGTGTGGACCGGCTCGTTGGCGTGCATCCGCTCGCGGTACTCCGCCAGCACGGCCCGGATCGCGTCGTAGCGGTCGGCGTCCTCGCGGGCGGCCATCCGCCGCACGAACCACTCCGCTCCGTTGGTCGCGTTGAGGCACCGACCCTCGATGATGCCGAGGTAGCGCTGGATCGCGTCGTCGGCGACACCCCAGGCGGCAAGCCCCTCGCGAGCGAGCGGGAGCAGCCGGCGCAGCACCAGCTCCGTCGCCCGGACCCGGCCGACGCCCGGCCAGTAGATCTCGGCCTCGATGCCGTCGCGGGCCGCGGTGTGGAAGTTCTCCTCCGCGGCGCTGAAGGACATCTGCGACCAGAGCGGACGCTCGCTCTCGGCGAGGCTGCGCACCAGGCCGAAGTAGAACGCGGCGTTGGCGACGACGTCGACGACGGTCGGTCCGGCGGCGAGGGCACGGTTCTCGACGCGCAGGTGCGGTCGGCCGCCCGCGATGTCGTAGACCGGGCGGTTCCACCGGTAGATCGTGCCGTTGTGGAGCCTGAGCTCGGACAGGTTGGGGGTGCCGCCGGCCTCGAGGACCACGAGTGGGTCCTCCTCGTCGGTCACCGGCAGCAGGGCCGGGAAGTAGCGGACGTTCTCCTCGAAGAGGTCGAAGACCGAGGTGATCCACCGCTCGCCGAACCACACCCGCGGGCGCACGCCCTGGGCCCTGAGCTCCTCGCTCCGGGTGTCGGTCGACTGCTCGAAGAGCGGCACCCGGGTCTCGCGCCACAGCTGCTTGCCGAGGAGGTACGGCGAGTTCGCGGCGAGCGCCACCTGCACGCCGGCGATCGCCTGGGAGGCGTTCCAGTAGGCGGCGAACCGCTCCGGGGGCGTCTGGACGTGGAACTGCGTGCTGGTGCAGGCAGCCTCGGGCAGGATCGAGTCGGCCGTCGTGCGCAGCACCTCGGGACCGCCGATGTCGATCGTGATGTCCTCGCCCCGCGCCCGCAGGACCTGGTCGCTGAGCAGCCGGTAGCGCGGGTTGTGGCTGATCGCGTCGATGGAGAGGTGACCGTCGGCGAGGGTCGGCAGGATGCCGATCATCACCAGGTGGGCGCCGATCTCCGCCGAGCGGCGCTCGGCCTCGTTGAGGCTGCGGCGCAGACCGGCCTCGAACCCCTCCAGCCCTCCCTCGCGCAGCGTCGCGGGAGGCACGTTGATCTCCACGTTGAACTGACCGAGCTCGGTCTGGAAGTCGGGGTCGGAGATGACCTCGAGTGCCTCGGAGTTGCGCAGCGCGGGATCGCCGACCTCGTCGACGAGGTTGAGCTCGACCTCCAGACCGGTCATCGGGTCGTCGGTGTCGAAGGCCGCCTCGCGCAGCATCCGCTCGAAGACGTCGAGGCAGCGACGGACCTTCTCCCGGTGCCGCGTGCGATCAGCGCCGGTGAACTCCTGTGCGTCGACCTCCTCGCCCATGACGTGACCCTAGGCCGTCGTGGGGTCAGGCTGGCAACCCCTCGTCCCATTCGCAGTCTTCGTCGTCCCATCGGTCGTCGTCCTCGTCGTCCCATCCGAGCTCATCGGCAGGGTCGTCCTCGTCCATCCCCGCGAACGCGTCCGGCGGGATCGCGTCCTCGAGGCACCGGGCCACGAGCTCGGCCAGCGGGTGGTGCTCGTGCACCTCCCGGCAGCGGTCGATCGCCATCCAGGCCACGGCACCGTGTCCCGCCTGGTAGGCCGACCAGGCGAGCAGCGCCGCCGGCGCGGGCGCGAACCGGTCGGGTGCGCGTCGGACGACGTCGAGCCAGAACTCCTGGTGCGCCCGGGCGTCCGCGCGACGCACCAGGGCGCTCAGCACGTCGCGACACGCCGCGTCCTGGAGCAGCCACAGGAGTCGCGCGAGGTCCGCGTCACCGATCGGGGTGCCGGCGACCAGGTGGTCGACCACCGCCGCCGCCAGCCTGTCGAGCCACCGCAGCCGCTCCTCCCCCTTCCGCGGCCCCGGCGTCGTCTCGAGCCGCTCGCGCTCCACGACCGCCTGCACCGCCGCCTGCGCGGCCGGATCGGGCGCGAGCCGGGCGGCGAGAGCGGCGCGGTCGTGCTCCACGACGATGCCCCGCATCACCGCCTCCGCGACGAAGGGATGCGCCGACACGTCGTAGGCCACGCCGATCTCCCGCAGCCGCCGCGCCCCCAGCAGTGGGTAGTAGCGGCGCGGCTCGACCCGGAAGGACGCCACGACCTCCAGGCGCGCCTGCCGGCACGCGCGCTGCAGGGCGCGCCACACCGGTCGCACCCTGCGCTCGTCGTCGGCGTAGAACAGCAGCGCGAGCCGGTGCACCCGGTTGCGCCGCGCGGCGTCCACCAGCACCTCCGCGGTCAGGCGTGGCGCGTCGGCCGGGTCGGCGTCGGTCGGGAGGTCGGCGCGAGCCTGGAACGGGTGGCCGCCGTCGCTGGTCATCATCACGACGGAGTCCACCGGGTGGAAGCCGAGCACCAGCGGCGCGGCGGCGATCAGGTCGTCCGCGCTCCGCGCGGTCAGGGTCATCGGTGTCGAGGTCATGGCGCCACGCTCCGCCTCGCCCCCGACGACGAGCACCTGCCGACGACCGCCCCTGTGGACGGCGCGTGTCGGCAGGCGCCCTGTGGACGGTGGGCGGTCCGTCGTACCGTTCCCCCGTGCGCGCCCAGGCCTCGGTCCTCCACCTGGACCTCGACGCCTTCTTCGCGGCGGTCGAGCAGCGCGACAAGCCGTCGCTGCGCGGCAAGCCGGTGGTCGTCGGCGGCGTCGGCGGCCGCGGGGTGGTGGCGACGGCCTCCTACGAGGCCAGGGAGTACGGCGTCCGGTCGGCCATGTCGACGAGGGAGGCCCGTGCGCGGTGCCCCCACGCGGCGTACCTCTCCGGCCGGTTCGACGCCTACCGCGCCACCAGCCAGGCCGTGATGGGGCTGTTGCGCTCCTGCTCGCCGCTCGTCGAGCCGCTGTCGCTCGACGAGGCCTTCGTCGACCTGGCGCGGGCGGGCCTGCCCGACCTCGAGGTCGCGACGGTCACGGACTTCGCCGAGGACCTCCGCACCCGGGTGCACGACGTGACGGGCGGCCTGACCGCGTCGGTGGGGGTCGCCAGCTCGAAGTTCCTCGCCAAGGTCGCCAGCGACCTCGACAAGCCCGACGGGCTGGTCGTGGTCTCCCCCGGCACGGAGCTGGACCTGCTGCGCCCGATGCACGTGAAGGTGATCCCCGGGGTCGGCCCGGCGACCGTCGACCGGCTGCGACGGTCGGGCGTGCACACCGTGGCCGACCTGCAGGAGATCAGCGAGGACGAGCTGGTCCGGATGCTCGGCAAGGCACACGGCCACCTGCTCCACGAGCTGGCCTTCGCCCGCGACGACCGCCGTGTCGAGGCAGAGCGCGAGACCAAGTCGGTCAGCGTCGAGGGCACCTACGAGCAGGACCTCACCGACCGACGACTCATGGAGAGCCTGCTCACCCGCCAAGCGAGCGAGGTCGCCCAGCGCCTCCGCAAGCACGGCATGTCGGGCCGCACGGTGTCGATCAAGGTGCGGCTCTACGACTTCACCACCCTGAGCCGCTCGACCACGCTGCCCTCCCCGACCGACGACGAGGCGGTCGTGGGGCGGCTCGCGCGCCGGCTGCTCGAGGACCTCGACACCTCCGGCGGCGTCCGGCTCCTCGGGGTCGGTGTCTCCGGCCTCGCCGACTGGGTGCAGGACGAGCTCTTCGGAGCCGAGGAGGAGCCCGAGGGCGAGGACGACGCGGCGCCCGAGGTCGTCCTCCCCCAGCAGTCGGGCGCGACCGCGCCCGACCCCTCCGGCGGCTACCGACCCGGCATGGACGTGATCCACGCCGAGCTCGGCCGAGGCTGGGTCTGGGGTGCCGGCAAGGGCGTGGTCACCGTCCGGTTCGAGACCGCCGACACCCCACCCGGGCCCGTGCGGACGTTCCCCGTCGACGACGAGGCCCTGGCTCGCTGGAAGCACCCGAGCCCGGACGACCCCGACCAGACCGGCCCCGACCAGACCGACCCCGACCAGACCGATCCCGACCGCGAACCGTAAGCCGCCCGACACTCTCGCGTTGCACCGGGTCAACCGCGCCGCGGCAGCGTGGCGCTCGCGACACGCTCGCGGAGACAAAAATAGGTGAGGGCCTCTTGGTGGTATGAGCATCAAGAGGCCCTCGGCTTTGACCGGTTGCGGTGGCTCCGATCGACCCGGACCTCCGTACCTCTCGCCGCCGGACCCGCCACCGGGGTCGGCGCCCGCAGGTTGCCCCGCGGATGGAGAGGACTTCCGTCCGGCTCCCCGATCCTTCCCGCCTGGCCCGGAGGCCTTGCGTTCCGTTTCGGTAGGGAGAGTTCTACGCCGCCTGAAACCAGCAGCACAAGGGGTTTGCGCAAAGAAACTTCACATTCTTCGGGTCCCACAGGATCATCCACATCCAGACCCGGTCTCCTCCACAGGATCCGGGCGAACTCCACAGGAAATCCACCGGTGCCTGTGGATGCAGGAGGGCCGGATACGGTGGCGCTCGTGCCCGCACCTGCCACCGATCCCGGACCGCCGATCGCCGACCGCCGGCCGGTCACCAGCGTCCACCACGGCCACTCCCGCACCGACGACTACGACTGGCTGCGCGCCAAGGACGACCCCGAGGTGGTCGCCCACCTGGAGGCCGAGAACGAGCACACCCGGGCCCGCACCGCCCACCTCGCCGAGCTGCGTCAGCAGATCTTCGAGGAGATCAAGGCGCGCACCCTCGAGACCGACCTGTCGGTCCCCACCCGCGTGCGCGGGTACTGGTACTACGGCCGCTCCTTCGAGGGCCGGCAGTACGGCGCCAGCTGCCGCGTGCCCGTCGCGGATCCCGACGGTCCGGACGGCTGGGTGCCTCCGCGCCCGGCGGAGGCCGCGAAGCCCGACGAGCCGGCCCTGCCCGGCGAGGAGGTGCTCCTCGACCTCGACGCGCTCGCGGGCGAGCACGAGTTCTTCTCGCTCGGCGGCTCGGCGGTGAGCCCCGACGACCGGCTGCTCGCCTACGCGACCGACGTCGTCGGCGACGAGCGCTTCACGGTGCGGGTCAAGGACCTCGCGACCGGCGAGCTGCTGCCCGACGAGCTGACCGACGTGCTCGGCGGCGCCACGTGGGGCGCGACGCCCGACCACTTCTACTACTCGACGATCGACGAGAGCTGGCGCCCCGACAAGATCTGGCGGCACCGGCTCGGCACCGAGCAGGCCGACGACGAGCTCGTGTTCCACGAGACCGACGCCCGTTACTACGTCGGCGTCGGCCGCACGCGGAGCCGGCGCTACGTCGTCATGGCGGCCTCGTCGAAGAACACGTCGGAGTACCACGTGCTCGACGCGGCCGACCCGACGGCGGAGCCGTGGTGCTTCGCCGAGCGCGAGGAGGGGGTCGAGTACTCCCTCGACCACGCCGTCATCGCCGGGGAGGACCGGCTGCTGGTGCTCCACAACGGCAGCGGCCCGGAGTTCGAGCTGGCCACCGCACCCGTGGCGCCGACCCCGCGCGCGGAGTGGGTGCCGCTGCTCCCGCACGACGTCGCCGTACGCCTGGAGGACGTCGACGCCTATGCCGGCCACGTGGTCGTGCAGCAGCGCAGCGACGGCCTGCCGCGGGTGCGCATCCTCGAGCTCGGCGACGAGGGCGTGTCCGACGACTGGGTCGTGCAGTTCCCCGGCGAGCTGGCCACCTCGGGCGCCGGCGGCAACCCCTCCTTCGAGCAGCCGACGGTCCGCGTCGGCATGACGAGCATGGTCCAGCCCTCGTCGGTCTACGACGTCGACGTCCGCAGCCGCGAGCGCACCCTGCTGAAGCAGGCGCCCGTGCTCGGCGGCTACGAGCCCGACGACTACCAGGAGCACCGCCTGTGGGCGACCGCGCCCGACGGCGCCCGGGTGCCGATCTCGCTGGTCGTGCGCAAGGACGCGGGCGGCGACGACGGCACCGCCCCGGTCCCGCTGCACCTCTACGGCTACGGCGCCTACGAGACGTCGATCGACCCGTACTTCTCCGCCGCGCGGCTCTCCGTGCTCGACCGGGGCGCGGCCTTCGCGATCGCGCACGTGCGCGGAGGGGGCGAGCTCGGCCGGCACTGGTACGACGACGGCAAGCTCGAGCACAAGCAGCACACCTTCGACGACTTCATCGCCTGCGCGCGCCACCTGGTCGACAACGGGTGGACGACGGCCGACCGGCTGGTCGCCGAGGGCGCGAGCGCCGGCGGCCTGCTGATGGGCGCGGTCGCCAACCAGGCGCCCGAGGCGTTCGGCGGCATCGTCGCCGGGGTGCCGTTCGTCGACACGCTCACGACGATGCTCGACGCGAGCCTGCCCCTCACGGTCACCGAGTACGACGAGTGGGGCAACCCCGAGGACGACCCGGCCGCCTACGAGCGGATCGCGTCGTACGCCCCCTACGACAACGTCGCCGACCGGCCCTACCCGCCGATCCTGGCGGAGACCTCGCTCAACGACACCCGGGTGCTCTACGTCGAGCCGGCCAAGTGGGTCGCTCGGCTGCGCGCCGCCGCACCGGAGGCCGACGTGCTGCTGCGCATCGAGATGTCAGCCGGCCACGGCGGCGTCTCGGGCCGCTACCGGGCCTGGCACGACCGCGCGTTCACGCTCGCGTGGATCCTGGACCGGATGGGGCTGGCCACCGCGGGTATCCCTTCCGCGTCCTCCACTGACTGAGAAGTCCCTGAGAGTTGCCGCTCGCGGCAACTCTCACGCCCCCTGGGACGTCTGAGCAGTCGAGAGCACTTCTCCGGAGCGCATCCCCGAGACCTTGGGAACACGGCGCCACGGCAGTGCGTTGAAGACGAGTACCGGCTCCGGGCCGGTATGCGAAGGAGGGTCGCGATGACTGCAGCAGTGGTGACCGGAGGGACGGGGACGGGGAGCGCGCGCCGTCGTCCGTCGACGGGCCGCGAGATCGAGGGACGCGACAGCGTCGGGCTCTACCTCGACGAGATCGCCCGCACCCCCCTGCTCGACGCCGCCCGCGAGGTGGAGCTGGCGAAGACCATCGAGGCCGGGCTCTACGCCCAGAGCCTGCTCGACCAGGGCCGGATCGGCCGCGCGAAGGGCGGAGCGCCCAAGCGCGCCACCCGGGAGGAGCTGGAGTGGATCGCGGAGGAGGGCCGCAAGGCCACCACCGAGTTCATCAACGCCAACCTGCGCCTCGTCGTCTCCATCGCCCGCAAGTACGGCCGCGCGCAGATGCCGATGCTCGACCTGATCCAGGAGGGCAACACCGGCCTGATCCGCGCGGTCGAGAAGTTCGACTACGCCAAGGGCTACAAGTTCTCCACCTACGCGACGTGGTGGGTGCGCCAGGCGATCACCCGCGGCATCGCGCAGCAGGCCCGCGTCGTACGGCTCCCCGTCCACGTCGTCGAGGAGCTCAACCAGGTCGGCGGTGCGCGCCGCACGCTGGAGCGCCAGCTGGGCCGCGACCCGCTCCCCGAGGAGATCGCCGCCGAGCTCGGCATGGAGCTCGAGCGGGTCCTCGACCTGATGTCCTGGGGCCGTGAGCACGTCAGCCTCGACACCCCGGTCGACGAGGACGGTGACACCTCGCTCGGCGACCTGATGGCGCAGGAGACCGCGCCGGGCCCCGACCTGACCGTCCTCGACACCGAGGCGCGCGACCGGCTCAACACCCTGGTCGAGCAGCTCGACGACCGGGCGGCCGACATCATCCGGTCGCGCTACGGCCTGGTCGACGGTCGCCAGCACAAGCTGGCCGACATCGGCGCCAAGCACGGCATCTCCGCCGAGCGGGTGCGCCAGCTCGAGCGGGAGGCGCTGCAGAAGCTGCGCCGGCTCGGCGACCCGGACCTGGCCGCCTAGCGCTCCGGTCCCAGCAGCTCCTCGACGACCTCCGTCACCCGGCGACGGAGGTCGTCGAGCGTCCCGGTGTTGTCGATGACGTGCGTGGCGACGGCGAGCCGGTCCGCGCGGGTGGCCTGGGCCGCGATCCGCGACTCCGCGTCCTCCTGGGTCCAGCCGCGGTCGCGCAACATCCGCTCCACCTGGACCTCGGCGGGAGCGTCCACGACGAGCACCGCGTCGAACGTGTCGGCCCGGCCGGACTCGGCCAGCAGCGGGATGTCGTGGACGACCAGGTCGTCGGCTCCGGCCGCCGCCTCCAGCTCGACGACCCGCTCGAAGACGAGCGGGTGGACGATCGACTCGAGCACCCGGCGCCTGCCCTCGTCGGCGAACACGATCGCGCCGACGGCCGCCCGGTCCATCTCCCCCTCGGGCGTGAGGATCTCGGGGCCGAACGCCTCGACCACCTGCTCCAGCCCGGGCGTCCCCTTCGCGACGACCTCCCGCGCCAGCTGGTCGGCGTCGATGACGACGGCCCCGTGCTCCCGCAGGAGCGCCGACACCGTGCTCTTCCCCGAGGCGATCCCGCCGGTCAGTCCGATCCGCACGCCGAGAACCTACCCTCCGCCCGACCGGATCCTCCCTAGGCTGCTCCCATGAGCTGGACCGCGACCGACCTGCCCGACCTCACCGGCAAGGTCGCCGTCGTCACCGGCGGCAACTCCGGGATCGGTTTCCACACCTGCCGCGAGCTGGCCGCCCACGGCGCGAGCGTGGTGCTCGCCTGCCGCGACGCCGCAGCCGGGACCCGGGCGGCCGCACGGATGGGCGGCACGGTGCGGGTGGAGCAGCTCGACCTCGCCTCGCAGGCATCCGTCGCGGCCTTCGCGGGGCGGTGGACCGGACCGCTCGACCTCCTGGTCAACAACGCGGGAGTGATGAACCCGCCCGCCTACCGCACCACGGCCGACGGGCACGAGCTGATGTTCGGCACCAACCACCTCGGCCACTTCGCGCTCACCGGGCGGTTGCTGCCCGCGCTCCTGGAGGCACCGGCCGCACGGGTGGTGACCGTCTCCTCGATCGCCCACCACGGCGGCAGCGCCGCGGTCCTGGACGCCAACCCCGAGCGCGGCTACACGCCCGAGCCCTACTACGGCAACACCAAGCTGGCCAACCTGCTCTTCGCCCGCGAGCTGCACCGTCGCGCGAGCAACGCCGGCGTCGCCCTGACCTCCTCCGCGGCCCATCCGGGAATCTCCGCGACCGGGCTGGTGGCCGACCCCAACGGGATGGGCGCCAACCGGCTGGTGCGGCTGACGGCGCCGTACTTCATGCCGGTGCTGTTCCAGTCGGCGGCGAAGGGTGCGAACCCGACCCTCTTCGCCGCGACGGCTGCCGAGCCCGGGTCCTACACGGGCCCGACCCGGTTCCGCGAGCAGCGCGGAGCGATCGGGCCGGCGCGGCTGAGCACGGCGGCTCGCGACGACGAGCTGGGACGGCGGCTGTGGCGGATGAGCGAGGACCTCACCGGGGTCCGCTACCCCTGGTGAGCGGCGCGGTGCCCCCTGCCCTCCGCCCCGGGGACCGGGTCGCGCTCCTCGTCCCCGGCTCCCTGGAGTACGTCGACGTGGTGCTGCGGCTGCTGACCGCCGGCGTCTTCCCGATCCCCCTCGACCCGCGGCTCACGCCGGTCGAGCGCGACCGGATCCTGGCCGGCCTCGACCCGACGCTGCTGGTGGAGGACGGGATCACCTTGACGGAGCTGGCTGCCTCGCTGCCACGTCCGGGCCTCCCGCGCGGCCGGCCGATGCACTGCACGAGCGGCACGACCGGGACGCCCAAGGGCGTCTGGTCGGGCCTCCTCGACGACGACGCGGCGAGGGCGCTGCTGGCCGAGGAGCGCGACCTGTGGGGCTTCCGCGCCGACGACGTCAACCTGGTCCTCAGCCCGCTCTACCACTCGGCGCCGCTGCGCTTCGCCACCGGGACGATCCTCGCGGGCGGGCGGATCGTGGTGCCGGGCCCGTTCGACCCGGCCGTCGTCACCGAGGCGATCGAGCGGGAGCGTCCCACCACGATGTTCTGCGTGCCGACGCACCTCCAGCGCCTCTTCGCGCACTGGGACGAGCACGGCACGCCGGACCTGTCCTCCTTCCGACTCGTGGCGCACGCCGGCGCCCCGTGCCCCGCGGAGGTCAAGCACCGCCTGATCGACCTCTTCCCGTCGGGCTCGACGTGGGAGTTCTACGGATCGACCGAGGGCCAGTTCACCGCGTGCCGCAGCGAGGAGTGGCTCGAGCACCCCGGCACAGTCGGTCGCGCCCGCCCCGGTCGCCTGCTCACCGTCGACGACGACGCCACGCTGTGGTGCGTCGTGCCGGACCACGCGCGCTTCACCTACTACGGCGACCCCGACAAGACCGCCGCCGCGTGGCGGGAGACGGCCGACGGCCCCGCGTTCACCGTCGGCGACCACGGCCGCATCGACGACGACGGCTACGTGCACCTCGACGGCCGGCGCGAGGACCTCATCATCAGCGGCGGCGTCAACGTCTACCCCGCCGAGGTCGAGCAGGTGCTCGGCGCGTGCCCCGGCGTCCGCGACATCGCCGTGTACGGCGTCCCCGACCCCGCCTGGGGACAGCGGGTCTGCGCCGCGGTGGTCGGCGACGTCACCGAGGACGCACTGGCGTCGTACGCCCGGGAGCACCTGGCGCCGCCCAAACGCCCGAAGACCTACGGCTTCCGCGACGACCTCCCGCGCACCCTCACGGGCAAGGTCCGCCGCAGCGAGCTGGGCTAGCGGAAGTTCTCGAGCAACCAGGTCGTGGAGCGCCCGAAGTCCTTCCACGTCATCGAGTGCCCCCGGCCCGGGATCACGCGGAGCATGTAGACCGAACCGCGCGCCATGCGCTGCGCGAGCGAGGCGACGGGCGGGATGTCGCGGGCGTGGCCGAGGATCGTCACGGTGCCGCCCTCGAGCGGCACGGTCGTGTCCTCGCCCCCGTGCCACTGCCCGACCCGGAGCCTGCCGGCGTCGCAGCTGCCGGGATAGGTGGCCGCCAGGCCGACGACCACCGAGAAGACGTCGGGCCGCTCGCAGCCGGCGCGCAGCGCCAGCATGCCGCCGTTGGAGAGGCCGGTCGCGCCGACCCGGTCCCGGTCGACCCCCCAGTCGCTCGCGATGTCGTCGACGACGTCCATCAGGTAGCCGACGTCGTCGACGGGCTCCTCGGTGCAGCAGAAGCCGGCGTCGAAGCGCTTGGTGCCGCCCTGGCTCACGCCGTAGACGAAGATCGTGTCGGGCCCGAACCCGTTCAGCCCCTGGAGCCAGCTCGCCGCGGTGTCGCGGTCCTCGGGGCCGCCGGCGCCGTGCAGGAAGAACACCACCTCGCGCGGGCGGGCGAGCAGGTCGGTGCACGCCGGGTTGTCCTTGTTGCAGTGCGGCGCGCGGAGGAAGTACGCGCGCCCGTCGTCGAGGACCCGCCGGGTGGTCGCCCAGGTGACGTGGACGCCCTTCGGCGCCACCGAGGACCTCGCGGGAGCCGAAGACCCGCCCTCCGTCGCCACCCGCGCGGCGACCTGCGCCGACAGCGGCACAGCCAGCGTCAGGGCGACGACGAGCCCGACCCGGGCGAGGCGCTGGAGACCCACGCCTCCTCAACGCGGCAGGGCGGCGATCGTCACGTCAGGCGGAGGCCTCCACCGGCGCGGGGCAGAACGTCCGCCGGTACTGCTGCGGGCTGACCCCGCGGACCCGCTGGAAGTGGTGGCGCAGGGCGGCGGCGTTGCCGAAGCCGACCTCGGCGGCGATCCACTCGACCGGGTGGTCGGTGGTCTCGAGCAGCTCCTCGGCCGCCGCGACGCGCTGACGGGTCACCCAGCTGTGCGGGGTGGTCCCGGTCTCGTCGCGGAAGCGCCGAGCGAAGGTGCGCGGCGACATCAGTGCCCGCCGGGCGAGGGTGTCGACGCTGTGCTCCTCCGCGAGGTTCTCCAGGATCCAGGTGAGCAGCGGACCCAGCGTGTCGGCCTGGCAGTCGGGCACGGCCCGCGCGATGTACTGCGCCTGCCCGCCGTCGCGATAGGGAGGTACGACGGCCCGGCGCGCCACGCTGTTGGCGACGGCGGCGCCGTACTCCTGCCGCCAGATGTGGAGCGCGGCGTCGAGGCCGGCCGCGCTGCCCGCACCGGTGACGATCTGTCCCGCGTCGACGTACAGCACCTCGGGCACCACCTTCGCCGCCGGGAACCGGCGCTGGAGCTCCTCGGTGTACATCCAGTGGGTGGTGCACTCGCGGCCGTCGAGCAGGCCCGCCATCCCGAGCGTGAAGGCACCGCTGCAGACCGAGAGGATTCGCGCGCCGCGGTCGTGGGCCGCCCGGAGGGCCTCGATCACCGCGTCGGGCGTCTGCCGCCCGCGCGGCAGGGCCGGCACGGCGACCAGGTCGGCCTCGCGCACCCGGTCGAGACCCTCGTTGACGGCGATCGAGAAGCCCATCGAGGTGGGGATGGGCTCGGTGGTCTCGGCGCACACCGCGAAGTCGAGCAGGGGCACGCCGTGCGCGGTGCGGTCGAGCCCGAAGGCCTCGCAGAGCACGCCGAGCTCGAACGGCGCGACCCCTTCGTAGGCCAGCACGGCCACGTTGGTCAGCATCCGCCCACGATCGCATCCGCTTGGCAGAAAATCAACGTCCAACGGCATCTCTGCCACTGGTGGCAGGATCTCGCAAAGAGGAGACTTTCTGCCATGGCCATCGCACTGATCCTGACGCTCCTGATCGGCGCCCTCTCACTCCTCGTGCAGTGGGCGCGCCACGACGACCTGTCCACCCATGGCCGGGTCGCCTGGTTCGACTGACCCCGGTCCGGCGGACCCCTGCAGAACGCCGAAGGCCCCGGCCACCCTCGCGGGTGCCGGGGCCTTCGTGCGTGGATCAGTTGCCGCCCGTGAGCTTCTCGCGGAGCGCCTGGAGCGCCTCGTCGGAAGCGAGCGAGCCGCCGGTGTCCTCGTCGGTGGCGGTGTCACCGGTGGAGTACGACGTCGCCTCGCCGGCCTCGATCTCGGCCTGCTTGGCCTCGGCCTGCTGCTTGACGTGGGCCTCCCAGCGAGCGTGCGCCTTGGCGTACTGGTCCTCCCAGATCGCCCGCTGCTCGTCGAAGCCCTCGAGCCACTCGCCGGTCTCGGCGTCGAAGCCCTCGGGGTAGAGGTAGTTGCCCTGCTCGTCGTAGCTGGCCGGCATGCCGTAGAGCGTCGGGTCGAACTCCTCGACGTCCGAGGCGGCCGGGTTCTCGTTGGCCTGCTTCAGCGACAGCGAGATCCGGCGACGCTCGAGGTCGATGTCGATGATCTTGACCATGACGTCGTCGTTGACCTGGACGACCTGCTCCGGGATCTCCACGTGGCGCTCGGCCAGCTCGGAGATGTGGACCAGGCCCTCGATGCCCTCCTCGACCCGCACGAACGAGCCGAACGGGACGAGCTTGGTGACCTTGCCGGGGACGATCTGGCCGATCTGGTGGGTCCGCGCGAAGTGCTGCCACGGGTCCTCCTGCGTCGCCTTCAGCGACAGGGAGACACGCTCGCGGTCCATGTCGACGTCGAGCACCTCGACGGTGACCTCGTCACCGACGGTGACGACCTCGGACGGGTGGTCGATGTGCTTCCAGGACAGCTCCGAGACGTGGACGAGACCGTCGACGCCGCCGAGGTCCACGAACGCACCGAAGTTGACGATCGAGGACACGACACCCTTGCGGATCTGGCCCTTCTGGAGCTGGGTGAGGAAGCCGTGGCGCACCTCGGACTGGGTCTGCTCGAGCCAGGCACGGCGCGACAGGACCACGTTGTTGCGGTTCTTGTCGAGCTCGATGATCTTGGCCTCGAGCGTCTGGCCCACGTAGGGCTGCAGGTCGCGCACCCGGCGCATCTCCACCAGCGAGGCGGGAAGGAAGCCGCGCAGGCCGATGTCGATGATCAGACCGCCCTTGACGACCTCGATCACGGTGCCCTCGACGACGCCGTCGGCCTCCTTGATCTCCTCGATCGTGCCCCAGGCGCGCTCGTACTGGGCGCGCTTCTTGGACAGGATCAGGCGACCCTCCTTGTCCTCCTTCTGGAGGACCAGGGCCTCGACCTTGTCGCCGACCTCGACGACCTCGGACGGGTCGACGTCGTGCTTGATCGACAGCTCGCGCGAGGGGATGACGCCCTCGGTCTTGTAGCCGATGTCGAGGAGGACCTCGTCGCGGTCGACCTTGACGATGGTGCCGTCGACGATGTCGCCGTCGTTGAAGTACTTGATGGTCTGGTCGATAGCGGCCAGGAAGTCCGCCTCGGAGCCGATGTCGTTGACCGCGACCTGGGGCGCGTTGTCGTCGTACTGGCTGTAGAGGGGGGTCGAGAGGGTGCTCGTCATGTAGAGGGTCAGTCCTTGGGTGGGCAGAAGTAGTAGGAAGGTCGTGCTCACGGTCGAGGGACCGCGACATTCCAGGGTACGCGGGAGCGGAGCGCGGAGTCCAACTCGCGGCGCCTCGGTAACCTCGGGGGCGTGGAGCAGGTCGGCACCCCCCGCCAGGAGCACTGGCCCCATCCTCCCGTGACCGCCCACCGGCGCGATGCCACCGAGGAGGAGTCGCGGCGGGCGAACGGACCCGACTGGGACCGCTACGCCGACGAGTACCAGGCGACCCACGGCGACTTCCTCGGCGACGTGGGCTTCGTGTGGGGGCCCGAGGGCCTCACCGAGGCCGAGGCGGGCGTGCTGGGGCCGCTCGCGGACCGGGACGTGCTCGAGCTCGGCTCCGGCGCCGGCCAGTGCTCGCGGTGGATCCGCAGCCAGGGCGGCCGCGCCTACGGCCTCGACCTCTCCCACCGCCAGCTCCAGCACTCGCTGCGCATCGACGACCTCACCGGCATCGCGGTGCCCAGCGTCCGGGGCACGGCGACCGAGCTGCCCTTCGCCGACCGCTCCTTCGACGTGGTCTTCTGCGCCTTCGGGGCGCTGCAGTTCGTCGCCGACATCGAGCAGGCGGTCGCGGAGACGGCCCGCGTCCTGCGCCCGGGCGGGCGGTTCGCCTTCTCGATCACCCACCCGACCCGGTGGATGTTCCCCGACGACCCGACCGAGGAGGGTCTGACGGCCACGCAGTCCTACTGGGACCGCACCCCCTACGTGGAGGTCGACGACGAGACCGACGCGGTCGCCTACGTCGAGCACCACCGCACGCTCGGCGACTGGGTCGCGATCCTCGCCGGGGCGGGCTTCCGGCTGACGACCCTGCTCGAGCCCGAGTGGCCCGAGGACCACGAGCGGCTCTGGGGCGGCTGGTCGGCGGTGCGAGGCCGGCTGACCCCCGGCACGGCGATCTTCGGCCTGGACCTGGCGCTCTAGAGTCCTGCCTGTGGACGACGAGGAGATCGCCAAGTCCGCCGCGCTCGAGGAGCGGCACTGGTGGTACGCCGAGCGGCGGGCCATGGTCCGCCGTACTGCTGCGGCGTGGCCGGCCGGGCGGGCCCTCGACGTCGGCTGCGGCGGGGGCGGCAACACCGCCGTGCTGCGCGACCTGGGCTGGTCGGTGACCGGGCTGGAGCACTCCCCCGCCGGCGCCGCGGCGGCCGCCTCCCGCGGACTCGACGTGGTCCGCGGCGACGCGACCCGGCTCCCCTTCGCCGATGCCTCGCTCGACCTGGTGATGTCCACCGACGTGTGGGAGCACATCGAGGACGACCGGCTCGTGGCCGGCGAGGCCGCGCGGGTGCTGCGGCCCGGGGGGCGGCTGCTGGTCGCCGTACCGTGCTCGATGAAGCTCTGGAGCGGCCACGACCTGGCCCTGGGGCACTACCGCCGCTACGAGCGCGACGGGCTCGCCCGCCTCGTGACGGGCGTCGGTCTCGAGATCGACGACCTCTGGTCCTGGAACGTGCTGCTGCGGCCCGTGGTGCGGGCACGACGGCGGGGGAAGCACGAGTCCGAGAGCGAGATGGAGCAGGTCAACCCCGTGCTCAACGCGGGCCTGCGCACCGCCGTCGCACTGGAGCGCGTGCTGCCGCTGCGCCGGTTGCCGGGCGTCAGCCTGGTGGTCGCGGCGCACCGGCCGTGAGCCGTCGATGACCGAGCCGGCCCGCTGGGTGGCCGACCCGTCGATCGGCTGGCGGATCCTGCTCACGGCGACGCCTGCCGGACCGTTCGTCGCGCCCCCCGACGCGCGCTCCGCGACCTCGCTCGACGCCCTGCGCCGCGAGCTGGCGGCGCCCTCTCCCGACCCGGTCGTGATCGGCACCGCGGGCCGCGACCTGGTGGTCTCCGCCCACCACAGCGCGGTCGACGGCCTCGGTCTGCTCTCCGTGCTCGACGAGCTGGACCTCGGCCCGGCGACGTCGTCGGCGCGCGGCATCGGCGAGCGCCCCGCCGCGCACGGGTACGCCGGCACGGTGACCCGCCGGCTCGCCGAGGCCGCCTTCCGGCCGCCGGCCGCGGTCCGGCCCCGCCGGGAGGGGCCGCCGGGCGAGGGCGACGTGATGGTCGAGCTCGAGGTGGCCGGGATGGTGCGGACGGCGGACCTCGTGCACGCGTCCGCGCACGCGCTCGCCCGGCTCGGCGCGAGGCGGCACGTGGCGGTGGCGGTCGGCGTCACGCGGGACCCCGGCGCCGGCGTCCAGGACCGCAGCGCGCTGCTGCGGCTGCGCGACGTCGAGCGGATGGACCGGGCCGCGGTCGCGCGCCGGCTGCGGGAGGCTCCGGCCGAGCGCCCCCCGGTGAGCCGCGCGGGAGCGGTCGACCGCGTCGCCGCCGTGGCCATGCGCGCCCTCGCCCGCCGGCTCGGCTCCACGCTGCTCGTGTCCCACCTCGGCGAGGTGAGCGCGCCCGCCGTGGAGCGGCTCGCCTTCCACCCGGTCACCGCCGGCGGCACCGGGCTCGCGCTCGGCGCCGTGGGCCACTCGGGCCGCACGGTCCTCGGCCTCCGCGCCCGGGCCTCGGCGTGGGACGCCGACGGCCTCGAGCAGGTGCTCGAGGCCGTCGGGGGCAGGCTGTCGGAGCGCTAGAGCAGCCCGCCCGCTCCCTCCTGGGAGTTCGGGGTCAGGCCGTGACCAGAGGTCGCTCCTGCTTGTTGTCGTGCTCCAGGCTGCCGGCCTGACGGCGGTTGATCACCAGGCCGAGACCGAGCATCGCCAGGCCGAGGACGAGCATGATCAGCGGGTAGAGGACGCGCATCCCGCCGAGCAGCATCGCCTTCGTCGAGATCTCGTCGACGAGGTCCTTGACCTGGGCGTCGGTGTAGTGGACGTTGCCGACGAACGCCGGGACCTGCTGGCCGTCGTACACCAGCTCCTGGTCGCGCTCCTCGACGCGGTGCACCGGCGAACCCGTGATGGGCTCGACGTAGAAGGTGCGCGTCATCGAGTAGAGCATGTCCGCCTCGACGGAGGGCTCGTCGGAGCCGAAGACCGAGCCGGGCACCTCGCGGGTCTCGACGACCGTGGGGTCGATGACCTGGACGAACTTGTAGACCTTCAGGCCCTCGACGGTGTCCTCACCCTCGTAGGTGGCGGGGGTCGCCTTGCCGAGCTCGCCGTCCCACACCTGGTAGGTCTTCTTCTCGGTGTTGAACGGGAACTTGTAGATCTGGCCCTCGGGGACCACCGGCACGCGGGTGATCTTGGTGCCGTCGGACTGCTCGACCCAGCTGTCGCAGCAGTCCGAGCCGACACCGGAGACCTCGTCGAAGGCGAACTGCTCGGTCGAGAGCTGGAAGTTGCCGCCGTCGGCCTTGTCGACGGTGGTGACGTTGGTCCACTCCGTGTCGCCGTCGGGCGTGTCGGCGTTGGTGACCTCGCTCGTCTTCGACGTGATGTCGAGGTCGTGGACCTCCGGCGCGAGCACGTCCGGGTCGGAGTTGAAGATCTGGGCGCCGGTGGCCTCCAGCTCCGTGGTGCTGTGGTAGCCGGCGGGCACACGGGCGAGAGCCGGGTAGGCGTAGAACCGCACGAGCGCGGCCGCCACGACGAGGAACACCCCCAGTCCGACGAGAACCGGTCCGATCATTCGACGCATTGCGTTCCTCCCATGATGGCCACCCGGGCGCCGCCCGGGTGGAGCTGTGCGACGGGCGCAGGCGCGTCCTTCGCGAGTTCGTCGGCGACCAGCGCGCGCGCCTCGCGGCGCATCGCTGACCAGTCGAAGTGGTGGGCCCACCGCTGGCAGGCCTCGAAGTGCCGCGCGCGGACCGCGGGGTCGTCGGCCTCGGTGAGCGCGGCCGTGAGCGCGGCCGTCAGCCGGCCGCCGACCGTGACCAGGTCGGCGTCGTCCGGCACCAGCCAGCCGGTCTCGCCGGCCCGGATGGAGTCGCGCAGCCCGGGGACGTCGCGGGCCAGCGTCGGTACGCCGTGCCCCGCCGCCTCGATGACCGCCTGGCCCCAGCCCTCGGCGTCGGACGCGCAGACGTGCAGGGCTGAGCGGGTCAACAGCGCGGCCTTGGTGTCCTCGTCGACGAAGCCGTGGAAGGTCACCCGGTCGCGGAGGCCGAGCCCGGCGACGAGGCGCTCGAGGCCGTCGCGCTCCGGGCCCTGCCCGATCACGTCCAGGTGCAGGCCCGGGCGCGTCGGAGCGAGGATCGCGACCGCGCGGATCACCAGGTCGACCCGCTTGTGGGCGACCAGGCGCCCGAGCACCGCGATCCGGTCGGGGTCCTTCGCGGCAGGGTCGCCGGCGCCGAGCGGCGGCAGCTCGGCCCCGTTGTGGAGCAGGCCGACCGGGCGGGTCCAGCCCAGCTGGTCCCGCATCTCCTCGACCGTCGACGTGGAGACGGCGACGGTGGTGCTGCGGCGGTAGATCCGCGGCATCACCGAGCGCTCCATCCAGCGACCGAACGCGGCGACCGGCGCCGGGAAGTGCGTGGAGAACTGCTCCTGGTGCACGTGGTGCATCACCAGGACGACCGGGGTGCGCCGGCGCAGGAAGAGCGGCGCGAACGAGGGCAGGCCGCACGACGGGTCGACGACCGCGTCCGCGCGCCGCCGCCGCGCCAGCAGGCGCAGGGCCGTGTGCGGGTAGAAGGACAGCGCACCGCCCCGCCGCCGTACGACGATGCCGTCGCGCACCTCCTCGGCCGCCTGGCCGGGCTCGCGGGCCGTCAGGAGCTCGACCTCGGCGCCGCCCTCGCGGAGGCCGCGGGCCAGCTCCCAGGCGTAGATCTCCGACCCGCCCGCCAGGGAGTGGTCGAGGTCGCGCCAGTTGACCACCACGACCCGCCGGCCGGCGAGCGATGGGGTCGGGACGGGGGCGACGGGGGTCATGTCAGCGGTCCCCCAGCAGGGAGGCGACGACGGGTACGGCGATGGCGACCGGCAGGGCGACAGGGGCGGGCAGCGGCATGGGGGACCGCTGACCCGCACCGGCCGTCGCCCTGCCGGCGATCGGGGCACCGAGGTGGCGCGTGCGCCAGGCGATCGCGGCGAGCTCGGTGAACGCACCGGCGCCGTGCCGCGCCGGCTGGAAGGTGGAGCCGGGCACGTCGGTCCAGGTCACCGGGATCTCGGTGATGTGGGCGCCCAGCGCGCGCAGCCGCACGAGCAGCTCGACGTCGAAGGAGAAGCCACGTGCCTCCAGGCCCTCGGCGACCGCGCGCGCGAGGTCGCCGCGGATCACCTTGAAGCCGCACTGCGTGTCGGCGATGCCGGCGACGAGGCGGCCGGCGATGCGGCGGTAGAGCGCCGCGCCAGCGGCGCGGGTGCGGCAGCTGCGTACGTCGGCGACGGAGCCCGCGAGGGCGCGCGAGCCGATCACGACGTCGGACCCGAGCCGGATCCGGCGCATCGCCTCGTCCAGGGCCTCCAGGTCGGTGGCACCGTCGGCGTCCATGAAGGCGACGACGTCGGCGTCGCTCGCCATCAGGCCCGCGCGTACGGCGGCACCCTTGCCCCGCACGGAGCAGGCCACGACCCGCACCGGCAGTGCGGCCGTCGACGCGGCACGGGCGATCGCGGCCGTGCCGTCGGTGCTGCCGTTGTCGACGACGAGCACCTCGACGCGGCCGAGCGACGAGTGCCGCTGCGCGACGAAGCGGCGCAGCGTGCGCAACGTGCGAGGCAGCCTGAGCTCCTCGTTGTACGCAGGAATGACGATGTGCAGCATCGGACCCTCCCAAGCCGTCTGCATCACGACCCCGGCCCGCTCCCGAGGGACGAGGTCTTGAACTACCCGGCCGCCCGCATGCTCCCCAGCCGCGGTCGGCCGTCGCGCCTACTCGCTGGAGTAGGTGTAGAGATCCTTGTCGGCGACCGGCTTCTGGCCGTCGCTCGCGACGTTGACGCCGCCGACGAGCAACGCCCCAGCGGCCAGCGCTCCGACAGCCGCAGAAATAAGCATGTTCATAAGAAGGTCCCCTCCCAAAGACCTTTGCCGGGCCGGTGAACCGGCCCGTGTGATCGCGTCACCCGGAGTGACGCAGATCTCTCCCTGAACGGATTCTGACCGTCAGGGCAACCAAAAGCAAAACCAACGTAGCGGTGTGTCCGAGGCAGATCAGGACAATTGACCCGATTTTCCGTTCATTGTCCTCAACGCCGTTCTCAGGCACCCCGTCGACGTCCAGTCGCACCAGGGTCAGGCCGGCTCCGTCGTGCACCACTCGACCGGCCGGTACGTCGGTCTCGCCGGTCCCCTTCTCGACCAGCACCCAGTCGACGCCGGCGGCGCGGAGGGCTGCCGCGGGGTCCTCGAGCGCCAGTGCGTCGGCGACCTCGTCGGTGCGCGGGTCCTCGGCCGGCACGGTGCGGTCGTCGAGCAGCACGGAGTCGTCGACCAGCACCTCGCCGGGGAAGAACCGCGGGGCCGGGTCGAGCACGGCGCGCCGGTGGTTCCAGCCGAAGCCGCGGTAGCTGCCGTCCCAGGGCAGCACGACCACCCGACCGGGGTCGTCGCCGAGCAGCCCGGCGACGTCGGTCCACTCCCCCGGGTAGGTGGAGCGGTCCAGCTCGCCACCGGCGCCCCACGCGAGGACCGGGAGGAGCAGCACGGGTGCGACGACGAGGAGCCCGACGACGCCCCACAGGGCCTCCCGGCCACGGTCGACGTGCTCGCGCACCGCCGTGGCGGCTCCGGCCGCCCCGATCGCCAGCACGACCGCCAGCGGCGCGAGGAAGCGGTGGGAGTCGCGGAGGAGCGCCACCCCGGGGAGGTGCGCGGCCAGGGTCTCCAGCACGTCCGCTCCGCCGGGCACGGTCGGCGCCGCGGCGAGCAGCAGGGCGCCCACACCCAGCCCCAGCAGGCGCCGCCACTCGCCCTCCCACTCCCGCGTCGCGCGCCGGAGGCCGGCCACGGCGGCGACCGTCAGCAGGCACGACAGCAGCACCAGCGCCGTGCTCGTGCGAGCGCCGGGCAGGATCGACGTCTTCCAGATCCCCCCGAGGGACACCAGGCTCGCGAGCGCTCCGGCGCCGGACTCCGCCCGCGCGGCGAAGGCGCCGAAGACGCCGTCGGTCGAGACCGTCGCGGACTCCGCGGTGAACGCCGGCACGAGCCAGGTCAGGTTGGCGAGGATCGCGATCGCGCCGGCGACCAGCCAGGACCGCCGGTCGCGGGTGAGCCCGAGCACGACGAGCACCACCGCTGCCATCACGCCGCTCGACGGGCTGCAGACCGCGGCCGCGACGAGGGCGATCGCGGCCGGTGCCCAGCCCCGGCGCGGGTCCCGCCGGAGCGAGCGCGCGGCGAGCACCACCCACGGCAGCACGAGGTAGCCGAGCAGGATCGCCCACTGCCCGATGAGCAGCCTCTCGTAGACCCACGGGTTCCAGAGCAGCAGCGTGATGGCGGCGGCGCGGGAGTACCACGGGTGGTCGCGCACCGCACGGCCGATGCCGACGCCACCGAGCAGGAAGCCGCCGACGAGCAGGGCGCGCTGCACCCAGGAGCCCGGCACGACGTGGGTCGCCAGGGAGACGAGGGCGTCCATCGGGACCGCGCGCGGCAGTGAGCCGTCGAGACCGAGCCACGCGGCCTTCCAGGGCTGCTCAGGCACGAAGACCATGTCGCCGAAGAGCCAGTAGCCCGGACCGACCAGCAGCGGCCCGAACACGGTGAGCGCGAGCGCCGCGCTCCAGACGAGGTCGACCGTCGCGGCGCGCTCCGGGCGCCTCACGGCGCCTCCGGCAGGCCCGCGGCCACCTCGGTGACGCACACCGTCGAGGTGCCGTCGCCGCCCAGCTCGATCCGATCCACGTCGCCGGGAAGGTCGGGCAGCACCAGCCAGACCTCGTTCGGCCCGCGCCGCGCGAGGAACTTCTCCTGCCAGTCGCCGACGCCGACCGTGACCGTCGACTCCGCGCCGGTGTAGTAGCGGACCCGGAGCAGCAGCCGGCCGTCGACGGGCGCCCGGAGGCGGACGTCGACCGGCCCGCGGGACAGCGCGTAGCCGCAGTCGCGCGACGGGCCCCTCCGGCTCGAGACGAACCCCGCCAGCTCGGCCGGGTGGAGGGTGCCGTCCTCCCCCACGACCCGCATCCGGGCCGAGGGCTCGTCGAAGGCCGGCAGCTCCGGCAGGGGGCCGAAGATCACGGAGTAGCGGTTGTCGTCACCCACCAGCGGCAGCACCAGCTCGGGCGGCGCCGGACCGTCGAAGACCACCTGGGTCGGGTCGGCGGCCAGGCTGTTGCGGAAGTTGGTGACGAACGCGCGGTCGGCGACGTTCTGGAACTGCGGCACGAGGAGCGCGGTGCCGGCGACGGCTGCGACGCCGTACGCCGTCAGCAACCCGCCGACCGCGAGGCCCCTCCCGCGACGCGTGGTCGGCGCCGGCCACGCGGTCGACCCGCGCAGGCAGAGCGCCGCGCACAGGACGGCGGCGTGGAGCGTGTCGGAGGAGTAGCGCGGGTCGAGACCGATGATCGAGCCGAAGGCCGAACGGCCCGACAGGAGCAGGGCCAGGTCGGCGACGACGTAGCCGACGAACACGGCCACGCCCCACCTCCGGGCCGGTCCGCCCCGCCACAGCAGGAGCCCGATCACGGCGAGCACCAGCAGTCCACTGACGACCGTCACCCACGTGGCCGGCACCACCGCGCCACCCTGGACGTGCCCGGCCCACGGGCCGCCGACGAGCCCCGGCACGACGTTCTTCCCGACGTAGGCCCACGACACGTCGAGCTTCTGCGACGTCGTGCCGCCGCCGCCCTCCACATCGGTCAGCACCGCGTGGACCGCGAGGAAGCCGACGGCCGCGGCGAGCAGGGCGAGCCACAGCCACCGGAACCGCACCAGCGCCGCGGTGATCCGCCGCCAACCGCTCGCCTCGTCGGCGAGGGCGACCGCGACGCCGAGGAGCAGCGGCACGATCAGCACCGCGCGCTCGTGCCAAAGCAGGCCGGTCGCCGTCGCGAGGACGATGCCGGTCGCGTTGACGAGGCCGCGCCCGTCGCCCTGCCGCCACCTGATCAGCAACCAGACCGCGACGAGCGAGCAGAGCACGTGCGGCCACAGGAACATCGCGGCGCTCCACCACAGCGTCGGCACCAGCGTGATCGGTGCCCACGCGAAGACCGCGAGCAGCACGACCCGGGACCACCGTCCGCCCAGGAGCCGGGTCAGGATCAGCCACACCATCACGGTCGCCGCGAGGTCGACGGCCAGGATCGCGGTGGCGATCAGCGCCCAGTCGTAGGGCGCGTCGTGCGCCACCAGCCACAGCGCGAGCTGCTGGAACGGGTTCACGTGCCCGGCGAAGTCGGAGAACAGGTAGTCCCAGGTGAGGTCCGAGCGATAGGCCCGGCCGGTCATGTAGAAGTCGTCCTGGTTGAAGAACGAGCCCGCGAGCAGCCGGCCGCGCACCACGAGCATCACGACGACGACACCGATCGCAGCGGCGCCCTGGGCGCCCCGCCAGGGCGCGAGTGCCTTGCTCATGCCGCTCCCTCCGTGGGGACCGCCCGCTCGGGCCGCCTCTCGGGGAGGCCGGCGACGATGCCCACGGCCAGGCCGACGCCCAGTGCGGCGACGACGTCGGCTGCCGTCTCGAAGGCCGTGGGCCGGTCGAGGGCGTCGAGGAGGCCCGAGAGCGCGACCAGCGCCCCGCCCGCGACCGCGGCCTCCAGGCCCGCGCGGCGCGAGCACAACGCGCCGACGGCCACGCCGGCCGCTGTCACCGGGCCGAGGAGCACCAGCGAGGCGAGGAGGGCGAGTGCTGCCGCCGTACGCCCTGGGGCGGGTGGGTCGGGCCAGGCCGCCGGCACCACGGCGGGAGCCCCGCGTCGCCGTCGGGCGATGCCCGCCAGCAGGGCGATCACCAACGCCCCCACCAGCAGCGAGCCGCTCACCACGAGCCCGACGGGCAGCACGACGTCGTAGGTCCGCTGGGGTGCGTAGCGCAGCTCGACCGTCGTCTCCCCGCCGGCCGGCAGCAGCCAGCCCTGCTGCCAACCGTCGACCCGGATCGGCGTGAGCCGCTCGCCGTCGGCCTCGGCGACCCAGCCGTCGTTGAAGTTCTCGGGCACCGACAGCAGGGCCTCGTCGCCCGCGTCGACCACCGCGGTGCGCGTGGTGTCGTCCCAGCGTTGGACGTGCACCCCCCTCGACGAGGAGTACGACGGCCGCAGGCCCGGACTCAGGTCCAGTTCGGTCACGGCGAACTCGGCATTGGGCGCGGCGTGCACGCGGTGCTCCCCCGCGGCCAGGTGGAGCCGGATCGGCCGACCGGTCCGCTTGTCGCACGCCTGGAGTGCGAGCGGGCTGCCGTTGACGACGTCGGACATGGTGCCGGTCACCCGGGTGGCGACGGCTCGCCCGTCGACGTAGAGCACCGGGCCGAACCCGCAGACCGCGCCGGTCGTGGTCGTCGGGTCGAGCGGTCGGGTGACGTTCACGCCCCTGAGCCGGAGCTCGCGGACCGTGACGTGGCCGGCGCCGACCGCCTTCTCGAAGCGGACGGTGAGGCGGCGGGTCCGCACCGGGTCGATCGCAACCGTGGTGTCGCCGGCCAGCGCCACCTCCTGGGGCCGCCCGTCGGCGGTGACCACGGCACCGATCGGCGCGTCCTCGCCCGAGGCGACCTGGAGGCCCGTCACCGTGTGCGGGCGGCGCCAGGTGAAGGTGAGGGTCGGGTAGAGGTCGGCGTCGTCGGAGACCCACGCGGTCGTCGGCTGGCCGTCGTAGGCGAACCGGGCGGCCACACGCGGGTCCTCACCGAAGGCCGAGGATCCCGTGACGGGTGGCCGGCGCGCGACCTGGTCGAGCAGGTGGGCCGCCTCGGGCGTGCTCCGCGCCACGACCGCGCCCGTGATCGCGAGGTGCTCCGGGCCGGCGAGCGTGAAGGTGCGGTCGAGGCCGGACTTCTCCTCCGCCTCTCGGATCCGCACGACGTCGCAGTCGGGCGTGCCGAGCACCACCGAGCAGGCCCGCCTGCCCGGCGTCGTGCCGAGGTCGAGGGCGGCGTGCTCCGGCACGTCGCCGGGCAGCACCAGGGTCCGGTCCGGGGTCAGGCCGTCGACGGACACCTCGCGCAGCCCGACGCGGGCGCCGCGCGCGGCGGTCGCGGCGGCGACGACACGCACCTCGACGGAGCCCACCTCGCTGCCGTCGAGGGGTACGACGGCGGGCGCGCCGGTCGTGTTGACCTCGACGCGCTCGTGCTGGCCGCCGGCGACCACCTCGAGGGTCCGGATCGGTGCGACCGCCGGGTCGTCGGCCACCGGCGTCACGGTCACGCTGTGCACCGCGCGAGGCGCGTCGAAGGTCAGCTTCAGCCACTGCTCGTCGGGATCGCCCGCGACCGAGCTGACCCACTGCGTGTCGATGTCCCCGTCGATCGCCGCGGCCGGTCCCGACTGCACCAGCACCGGCCCGTAGTTGTCGGCGTAGCCCTGGGCGGAGGAGGCGGTGACCGACTTCAGGCCGTCGTACTCCGCCACGACCTGGTCCCCCGCTCCGCCGGGGCCGGCCGGGAAGTCGTGCACGGCCCGGTCGACGCGCCACGGCTCGTCGGCGGTCATGATCGCCGAGAGCGACTCGTCGTTGTTGCCGAAGGCCCGCTCACGCCGCTGGTCGTCGTCGGTGACGACGTCCGCGGCACCGTCCCAGCCCTGCTCCCCCTCGAGCACCGTGGGGGTGTCCGGTGCGACCAGGCCGCCGTCCTCGAGCCCGAGCACGCTCTCCGAGGCGCCGCGCACCGTCACGACGTCGTCGACGTCCGTGGCCCGCAGCAGCGGCAGGGTCTCGGGGACCTCGAAGACCTCCACGGCCGCGCCGTCGGGGGTGCGACCGAAGCCGGCGACGCGCTCCAGCCCGGCTCGCGCCAGCGAGACCGCCGAGGCGCCGGGGTGGGGCGAGCCGGTGACGTCGCGCAGCAGGTCGCGACGGATGACCACGTAGGTGATCCCGGCCCGGGCGAGCTCGCCGACGAGGGCTTCGGTGGCCTGGCCCGTCGCGATCTCCTGGTCGAGCGCCGAGAGGTAGCGGATCGACTCGCCGGGGATCAGCGGCACCTGGCTGCGGCTGACGACCGGCGACCGGCCGAGGATCGTCAGCGGCTCGTCGAGCGTCCAGCCCCAGTCCTGCTGCGCGAACCGCGACCCCGGCACGACCAGCGTGCGCCCTCCGTCGACACCGCCCGGCGCGTGCTTGGCGAGGTAGTCGCCGGCCTGCTGCCAGTCGGACGGGATTCGGTCCCAGCCCGGCGTGCGCGTGTCGCCCTGGAGGTAGGGCCGGCCGAGCACGAGCACCACCAGGAGGGGCGCGAGCAGGAGTGCCTGCTCGGCGGTGCGGAGCCGTGGCGCCCGCTCGATCGCGAGCTCGGTCGCCCGCGCGACCGCGACGCCGAAGCCGATCGCGAGGGGCAACCGCACGACCGGATCGATCTTGTGGACGTTGCGGAAGATCTGCAGGGCGCCGTCGAGCAGGCCGCGCACCAGGTCGGCCGCCGGGGCCCCCGCGCCACCGCCGTGCGCGATCGTCAGGCAGCCGAGGCCGAGGACGGCGGCGAGCATGAGGGGTCGGCGGAGCCCGCTGTCGAGCAGGCAGAGGCCCACCAGCCCCACCCCGGCGACGACCGCGGCGACCGCCACCAGCAGCGGGTCGGTGGCGAGGTGGAACGCCGCGGGCCACCAGGGGCGGTCGCCGGACACGAGGTAGCCGATCCACGACGAGTCACCGCGGGCGGCCTCCGACCACCCGATCAGCGCTGTCGTGTCACGCGAGCTCTCGACGTACTGGTAGAACGGCGGCGCGTGGCGGGCGAGCAACAGCAGTGGCAGTGCCCACCACACGCATCCCGCGCCGACCGCCGCGAACCACCCGACGGCCGCGCGCACCGAGGTGAGACCGCGTCGTACGCCCCAGACCACCAGGATCATCGCCAGCGGCAGGCAGGCCGCCGTCTCCACGGCGTTCACGCCGCCCATGCAGACCACGGCGGCGCCGCTCAGGACGGCCGCGCGGACCGGGGACAGCCGCCCGCGGAGCAGGAGCAGGACCACCAGCACCAGCCACGGCATCACGGCACCGGGCAGCGACTCGCCCGTCTGGACCGACACGGTGCCGAGGAGGCGCGGCGACAGCGCGAAGACCACGCCGGCCAGCAGCGCCGGCACGTCGCGCAGCCCGACGACGCGCGCGACCCGGCGCGCTCCCTCGCACGCCACGACCAGCAGCAGCGCCGACCACAGCCGCTGGCTCACCCATCCGGGCATGCCGATCGCATCGGTGAGGACGAACCAGGTGCCCTGCGGGAAGAGGTAGCCGTAGGCCTGGTTCTGGAACTCCCCGAAGTTCGACTCCGGGTGCCACAGCGTGAACGCGCCGGACAGGAAGCTGCCCGGGCGCTCGGTCAGCTCCGCCCGGGTGTCGTACGTCGTCGCGCCCGGCTGCTGGATGAGCATCAGCACCGTGACGACGGCATAGAGGCACGACGCGATCGCCGCACCGGTCGCGGACTCCGGCGCAGCCTCCCTCGTGTCCCGCATCGCCCCTCCTGACCCCTCACGCCGGGGCGGTGGTCACTGTATTCGGCGAGGGTCTGCGCCGCGGTATCCGCCGTGGATCGGCGGGACGGCGCCGGGTTCGTCGCGACGAGGTCTCCCCCTCTACCCTCGGAGGGTGACGAGCACGGTCGACCGCCCACGGCCGGAGGACACCCGATCCTCCGCCTCCGGCGGTTCCGCGCTCCTCCGCCTGCTCCGCAGCAGCGCGGGCATCGCCATCGCGACCGCCGTCATGAGCATCGGCACCTACGCGTTCCAGATGGTCGCCGCCCGTCTCCTCGGCCCCAGCGACTACGGCGCAGTCGCGAGCATGATGGCGCTGCTGATGGTGCTCTCCGTCGTGCAGCTCGGCCTCCAGGCGACGGCCGCGCGCCGCATCGCCGCCGCGCCCGAGGACGTCGGCGCCATCGAGCAGACGATCCTCGGCACGACCTGGCGCGCGGCGCTCGCGCTCGGCGCTCTCACGCTGCTCGCCTCGCCGCTCGTGTGGTGGCTGCTGCGCCTCGACGGCCTCCTGTCCGCCGTGCTGCTCGCGTTGTGCGTCGTGCCCGTCACCGTCATGGGCGGTCAGGCGGGCGTGCTCCAGGGCGAGCGCCGCTGGCTGCCGCTCGGCCTCGTCTACCTCTCCGTCGGCGTGCCGCGCGTCGTCATCGGCGGCGGCGCCCTGCTGGTCTCGGCGACCGAGGCGAGCGCGATCGCCGGCGTGCTCGTCGCCTCGTGGATCCCGGTGCTCATCGGCACCTGGGTGCTGCGCAACCGCGTGCACGCCGACATCGTCACCGCCCACGACCGCCACGTGCGCCGCGACGTGCGCCGCGAGGCCGCCGCCAGCTCGATCGCGCTGCTCGCCTTCCTCGCCCTGTCCAACCTCGACGTCGTCGTCGCACGCAACGTGCTCGACGACCACCAGGCCGGCCTCTACGCCGGCGGCCTGATCGTGACCAAGGCAGTGCTGTTCCTGCCGCAGTTCGCCGTGGTCATCCTCTTCCCGTCGATGTCGACCGCCGGCGAGAGCCGCGCCGCCGTGCTACGCGGCCTGGCCTTCCTCACGGGTCTCGGCGCCGCCTGCGTCGCCGGGACCTACGTTCTGAGCGACCTCGCGCTCGTCTTCGTCGGCGGCAGCGAGTACGACGACGTGCAGTCGAAGCTCTGGCTGTTCGCCGTGCTCGGCGGTCTGCTCTCCGTGCTCCAGCTCCTCGTCTACGCCGGTCTCGCGAAGCGCGGCCGCTCCACGAAGTACCTCGTCTTCCTGGGAGTCGCGGCCCTCATCGGCCTCGGCTCCCTTGCCGGCTCGCTCACCCAGCTCGCCGTCACCGTCGCCGCCGTCGACGTCGTCGTCGTCGGCCTCCTCGTCGCCCTCCAGGTCTTCCGCGGCCGCAGGGGCACCGAGACCCTCGCCGATCAGCCGCCCCGCGCGGCCGTCGAGTAGCCGCCCCACCGCTCGTCGAGTAGCCGTCGCGAGGAACGAGCGACGGCGTATCGAGACGCCGCGACGTACCCACCGGCCTAGTCTCCGGTGGCCGGTCCCAATTTTTGGATGACGGGGTTGCGCGCCGCTGGGGTCGAGGTGCGGTCCCCCGGGCCCTACCTCGGGTGGGAGGAGGCTTGAGGTGCTCCTGGTGGTGACGGACGCAGGAGTACGACGAGTAGCTGCCGCGAGGAA
>NZ_JBGGWC010000005.1:0-311810 GCF_041321175.1 Nocardioides candidus
AGCGACTTCGCGGTCATGGAGCTCTCCGCGTTGTTGGGCCGATCTCTGGATTCGGGGCGCAGCTACATCGGCCAGGTCCTCGAGCTCTCCCACCGCCTGCCCCACACCTGGGACCGCCTCCAGGCCGGGGCCGTCCCGGTCTGGAAAGCCCTCCGCATCGCCGACCACACCAGATGCCTACCGATGGATGCTGCCGCCTACGTCGACCGACACCTCGCACCCTTCGCCCCCACCATCACCTGGAACCAGATCGGGCGCCTCGTCGAAGAAGCCCTGATCCGGTTCGACCCCCAAGCCGCGGAGGAGAAGCGGAAGAACGCCGCCGAGCACCGCGGTGTCGACCTCGGTATCGACAACGTCGATGCCACCGGCATCGCCTACGGCACCACCACACTCGACGTCGAGGACGCTCTCGACCTCGAACAAGCCATCCAACGCCGCGCCAACCTCCTGGGCCAGTGCGGCGACCACGACACCCTCGACGTGCGCCGTGCCAAAGCCCTCGGCGAGCTCGCCCGCGATGACCTGATGCTCGACCTACCCCTCGCCGACCCCGTCACCGGGGAGATCACCCGGATCGTGCCCGGGCGCACCACCGAGATCGTCTACCACCTCTCCGCCGACACGGCCCTCATCCGCTGCGGCAACCGCCCCCTGCTCCCCGGCCACCTCACCGGCCACCTCACCGACATCCTCACCGGCACCCCCGCCACCACCGGGAAGGTGACGATCAGGCCCGTCCTCGACCTCGCCGGTCACCAGCCCGTGGACGCCTACGAGATCCCCGACCGGCTCCGCACCCAGGTCCAGCTCCGTGACCCCCACTGCGTCTTCCCCCACTGCGCCCAACCCGCCCAACGCTGCGACCTGGACCACATCCACCCCCACCACACCGGCGGCCCCACCTGCCCGTGCAACCTCGCCCCCCTATGCCGAGGCCACCACCGCATCAAGACCGCCCACCACGCCACCTACCAGGTCCTCCACCCCGGCACCTACCACTGGACCCTCCCCACCACCAGCTACCTCGTCGACCCCACCGGCACCCACCCCCTCACCCTCAGACCGACACCAGCGCCGAACGCCGACCCACCCCACCACTGACCACCCCGCCCCACACCCCGCCACCCAGCAGCAATGGCGGGGCTACAGGCATGTCCGACTGACGGTCTGCGGTCTGCCGTGCTCGACGGCGGGTACCCCCACTCGACGCCGACGTCGACCCGGGAGGACCCACGTGCAGAAGATCGAGCGGACCATCGTCATCGAGGGCGGAGACCCTCAGGCCATCTGGGACTACGTCTCGGACTTCACCACCACCGAGGAATGGGACCCTCCGACCCAGACCACCGAGCGGCTGAGCGGTGACGGCGGCGTCGGCACGGTCTACCGCAACGTCTCGAAGTTCCTCGGCAGCGAGACCGAGGTGACCTACACGGTGGTGGCCCACGAGCCGCCCCACCGCCTCGAGCTCGACGGCGAGACGTCCTCGGTGAAGCTGCACGACGAGATCACCGTGGAACAGGAGGGCACCGACGTCCGGGTCCACTACCGGGCGGAGTTCCATCCGCACGGGGTCGCGAAGCTGGCCGAGCCCGTGCTGCCCCTCGCGCTGAAGAAGATCGGCGACGACGCGGCGGAGCAGCTGGAGCTGTGCCTGCGCAAACTAGGCTGAGGGTCGACGGTCTGCGACGGGCCGATCCGGGCACTGAGCCGGATGGGTCCGGCCCCGGCGCACCCCTGCCCGCAGGCCGTTCGCGACCCACTGACGACGGAGGAGCAGCGATGACCGACACGCCTGACGAGACTCTCAGCGACGACGACATGACCACCGAGGCGGTCACCGGTTCGAGCCCGCAGCCCGGTGGGGACGCGGACGGCACGGACGGCGACGCCACCGACACCACCGACGGCGACGCCAGCGACAGCGACGGCACCGATGGCGACGCGAGCGACGGCGACGCGACCGACACCACCGACGGCGACGCGAGCGACGGCGACGCGACCGACACCACCGACGGCGACGCGAGCGACGGCGCCTCGGTCTGAGTGTCCGCCCTCACGCTGCTGACCGGTGACGCCCAGACCTTCCTCGCGAAGGTCTGGGCGTCTCGGATCCACCTGCACCACACCCGGCCCGACGACCTCGTCGGGCTGTTATCGCTCGCCGACGCGGACACCCTGCTGACCTCCTCGGCCATCCGCACCCCGTCGATCCGGCTGGCGAAGGACGGCGCCGTGCTGCCGGAGTCGGCCTATACCCGAGGCGCCACCCTGGCCGGGAAGCCGCTGACCGGCCTGGTCGACGCGCGCAAGGCGCTCGCGCTCTTCGACGACGGAGCGACGGTGGTCTTCCAAGGTCTCCACCGCTACTGGCCGCCTCTGACAGACCTGGTCGCCGAGCTCGAGCTCGAGCTCGGTCATCCCTGCCAGGCCAACGCCTACCTGACCCCGCCCGGGTCGCAGGGGTTCGCGGTCCACTCCGACAGCCACGACGTCTTCGTCTTCCAGACCGCCGGCGCCAAGCAGTGGGAGGTCCACGGTGATGACGGCCCCGAGGAGGTGCTGCTCGAACCGGGTATCTCGATGTACCTCCCGACCGGCACCCCGCACGCCGCCCGGGCCCAGGACTCGGTGTCGCTGCACGTGACGATCGGCATCAACCAGCTCACCTGGCGCGGCCTCGTCCGGCGCGCCCTCGGGCCGCTCCTCGACAGCGTCCCCGACACCCACCTGCCCGCCGGCTACCTCGACGACCCGGCCATGCTCGCCGAGCCGCTCGCGGACCGGCTGACGGCGCTCGCCGAGGAGGTACGGCGCCTCGACGCCGGCGCCGCGGCCGTGACCGAGGTCCGCCGGTTCCTGACCTCCCGGCCCCCGCGGCTCGGCGGCGGCCTCAGCGACGTGCTGGCCCTCCGCGACGACGTCGACGACGCGACCCTGTTGCGTCGCCGGCCCGGCCACCCGTGCGTGCTCCTCGACGACGACCACGGCCTGGCGGTGCTGCTCGGCGACCGGTCGATGACCGTCCCTGCCTGGCTGCGGCCCGCGCTCGAGGAGATCCGTGCGCGCTCGTCCTTCAGCGTCGGGGACCTCGCGGACCACCTCGACGAGCAGAGCCGGCAGGTCCTGTGCCGTCGTCTCGTGCGCGAGGGGCTCCTCGAGGTGGTGTCCTGACCCCGTGACGACCGCTCCCGCGCGCTTCTCCTGTGCGCCTGCGAGTGCGCAGCGCGACGACCCCCTGGCCGGGACAGCCACCAACGTCCGCACGTGGGTGCTGCTCGAGCACTCGGGCCCCTGGGGCCGCGACGCCCTGCTCGACGCACGCCTGCCCGACGGCCTCGGGCCTGCACTGAAGCAGCAGGCGAAGGCCTACCGCGCGAAGATCCTGCTCGTCCGACGGCCGCAGGCTCGGCGGGACCCCGAGCGGCTCAACGTCTTCGTCGCCCACGCCCACCCCCGCCGGCCACGCATCGAGCACGGCACGGTCGGCGACCTGCGCGAGGTGCTCGACCTCGATGTCACGGCGTTCACCGCGGGCGGCACGACCGGCCTGACGTCGTACGACGGCAGCCTGTTCTGCGTCTGCACGAACGGCCGCCACGACGCCTGCTGCGCGGAGTACGGCCGGCCCGTCGCGCTCGCCCTCGCCGACGCCCACCCCGAGGAGACGTGGGAGGTCTCGCACGTCGGCGGCGACCGGTTCGCCGGCAACATGGTCGTGCTGCCGGAGGGCCTCTACTACGGCCGGCTCGACCCGCAGCGGGCGATCGGCGTCGCGGGCGCCCACCTCTCCGGCGAGCTCGACCTCGACCGCCTCCGAGGTCGCTCGTCGTACCGCATGTCCGTCCAGGCCGCCGAGCACGTCTTGCGCACGCGGCTCGGTGCCACCCGGATCGACGACGTCGCGCTGACGGGCTGCACGGTCGACGGCGAGCTCACGACAGCGCGCTTCGCGATCGGGGCAGCGTCCTACGAGGTCCGGGTGCGGACGATCGTCGACCCCACCTCCGCGGCGCGGCTCACCTGTCAGGCGCTGCGCGACAACCCGGTGCCGCGCCACGAGCTGGTGTCGGTCGAGCGCACCTGACGGGGCGTCACTCCCGGTCGGGCAGCGGGAGCCGGGCCCGCAGCCACGCCACCGTGCCGCGCGCGGCTCCGCGGGCCTTCGGCCGCTCGGCGACGGGGGCGACGAGGAGGGCGCAGTCGTCGGACAGCAGCCACTTCAGCTCGTGGTAGACGCGGGAGACCGTCTCGTCCGTCTCGACGAGGAGCAGCCCCGGACCCGCCACGACGATCTCGCGCCACGGTCCTGGCGTGCCCTGCACAGCGGCGACCTGCGCCGGGTCGCCGAGCCATGCGAGACAGACACGCATCCGGCTAGTGCGCCGCCTCGTGCCAGCTCGCCCCGGTGCCGACGGAGACGTCGAGCGGCACGGCCAGGTCGGCCGCTCCGCCCATCCGCTCGCGGACGACGGCCTCGAGCGCCTCGCGCTCCCCGGTCGCGACCTCGAAGACGAGCTCGTCGTGGACCTGGAGGAGCATCCGCGACCGCAGCCCCTCCTCCTCGATCGCGCGCTGGGTGTGCAGCATGGCGACCTTGATCAGGTCGGCGGCGGAGCCCTGGATGGGCGCGTTCAGGGCCATCCGCTCCGCCATCTCGCGACGCATCCGGTTGTCGCTCGTGAGGTCGGGCAGGTAGCGCCGGCGACCCATGATCGTCTCGGTGAAGCCGGTGCGACGCGCCTCGTCGACCACGCCGCCCAGGTAGTCGCGGATGCCGCCGAAGGTCTCGAAGTACTCGTCCATCAACCCCCGCGCCTCTCCCGGCTCGATGCCGAGCTGCTGCCCGAGACCGAAGGCGGACAGCCCGTAGGCGAGGCCGTAGTTCATCGCCTTGATCTTCGCCCGCATCTCCGAGGTGACGTCCTCGGGGGCGACGTCGAAGACCCGCGAGGCGGTGATCGAGTGGAAGTCGTGTCCCGACCGGAAGGCCTCGATCAGCAGCTTGTCCTCGGACAGGTGCGCCATGATGCGCATCTCGATCTGGCTGTAGTCGGCGGTCATCAGGGACTCGTAGCCCGCGCCGACGACGAACCCCTCGCGGATCCGCCGCCCCTCCTCGGTGCGCACCGGGATGTTCTGCAGGTTGGGCTCGGTGCTGGAGAGCCGACCCGTCGCGGCGATCATCTGGTTGAACGTCGTGTGGATGCGGCCGTCGGGCTGCACGGTCTTGAGGAGGCCCTCGATGGTCTGGCGCAGCCTGCTGACGTCGCGGTGGCGGAGCAGGTGGAGCAGGAACGGGTGCTCGGTCTTCGCGTAGAGCCCCTGGAGGGCGTCGGCGTCGGTCGTGTAGCCGGTCTTGGTGCGCTTGGTCTTCGGCATGCCGAGCTCGTCGAAGAGCACGACCTGCAGCTGCTTGGGAGAGCCGAGGTTGATCTCCTTGCCGATGACGGCGAACGCCTCCTCGGCCGCGTTGCGCACCTCGTCGCCGAAGTGGCCCTCCAGCGAGGTGAGGTGGTCGTGGTCGACCGCGATGCCGGTCTGCTCCATGTGGGCGAGCAGGTGCACCAGCGGCAGCTCGACCTCGGTCAGCAGCTGCGACCCGCCGGCCCGCTCGAGCTCGCCCTCGAGCGCCGTCGACAGGTCGACCACCGCACGGGCGTAGAGCATCGCGGTCGAGGCGAGGTCGGCGCCGTCGTCGAAGAGCGCGCCCTGGTCGCCGTCGGACTCGCCCTTCAGCTCGCGGCGCAGGTAGCGCAGGGTCAGGTCGGCCAGGTCGTAGGACCGCTGGTCGGGCTGGGCGAGGTACGCCGTCAGCGCGGTGTCACTCACCACGCCGGCCAGCCGCCAGCCATGGGCGGCGAGGGCGAGCTCGGGACCCTTGGCGTCGTGCAGGATCTTCGGGCTGCCCGCATCGGCCAGCCAGTCGGCGAGCGCCGACTCGTCGTCGGGGCCGAGACCGGCCACGTCGACGTACGCCGCCTGGCCCTCCGCCGTGGCGAGGCCGAGCCCGTCGACCACGCCGCTGCCGGCCGCCCAGCTGCCGCGGACGTGCAGGCCGACGACCTGGTCACCGAGGCCGTCGAGGAAGCCCGCGACCTCACCGCTGCCCAGCGTGCGCCCCTCGAGTTCGAACCCGCCCTCCTCGAGCGGCTCCTCGCCGGCGAGGGTGTCCATCGTGCGGGTGCGGAGCTCACCGCGGAACTCGAGCTCGTCGAAGAGCTCCAGCGCGGCCTGGCGGTCCCACGGCTGCAGCGCCATCTCGGAGGGCCGCAGGGGCAGCTCGAGGTCGGTGACGAGCGCGTTGAGGCGCCGGTTGCGGATCACGTCGCCGAGGTGCTCGCGCAGTGCCTCGCCCTTCTTGCCGGTGATCTCGTCGGCGTGGGCGATGACGTTGTCGAGACCGTCGTAGGTGTTGAGCCACTTCGCGGCGAACCCCTGGCCCACGCCCGGCACGCCCGGCAGGTTGTCCGAGGTCTCGCCCACGATCGCGGCCAGCTCGGGGTAGCGCTGGGGCGGGACGCCGTACTTCTCCTGGACGGCGGCCGGCGTCATCCGGGCCAGGTCGGAGACACCGCGCATCGGGTAGAGCACCGTCGAGCGCTCGGTGACGAGCTGCAGCGAGTCTCGGTCGCCGGTGAGGATCAGCACCTCCATGTCGGCCGTCTCGTCGGCGAGGGCCTGCGTGACCAGGGTGGCGATGATGTCGTCGGCCTCGTAGCCCTCGGCCGTGAGGTAGGGGATCGAGAAGGCGTCGAGCACGCGCTGGATCAGCGGCAGCTGGCTGCTGAACTCGGTCGGCGTCTTGTTGCGCTTCGCCTTGTACTCCGAGTACTCGGCCAGCCGGAACGTCTGCCGCGAGAGGTCGAACGCGACGGCGACGTGCGTCGGCTGCTCGTCGCGCAGCACGTTGACGAGCATCGAGGTGAAGCCGTAGACCGCATTGGTGTTCTGACCGGTGGCCGTCGAGAAGTTCTCCACCGGCAACGCGAAGAACGCCCGGTAGGCCAGGGAGTGACCGTCGAGGAGCAACAGGCGGGGGCGGGTCTCAGGCACTCACCGACTCTATCCATGCCCGCCGACACGCTCTCCCGGGCCGGTGGGGAGAATGGGGCCATGTCGTACGAGAACCTGGGTGGCCTCAACGAGAAGCTCGGCATCGAGCTCGTCGAGATGTCGGCCGAGCGCATGGTGGGCACGATGCCGGTGGAGGGCAACACCCAGCCCTACGGCCTGCTGCACGGCGGGGCGTCCGTCGCCCTGGCGGAGACGCTCGGGTCGATGGGATCGGCCCTGCACGCGGAGCAGTACGGCAAGGTGCCGGTCGGCGTGGACATCAACGCCACCCACCACCGTTCGGCGACCTCGGGCATCGTCATGGGCACCGCGACCGCGATCCACCTCGGCCGGACGAGCGCGGCCTACGAGATCGTCATCACCGACGAGGCCGGGAAGCGGGTCTGCACCTCGCGCATCACCTGCGCGCTCATCGACCCTCGGTAGACCGGTCGCGCTAGGGCAGCTGCACCTGGTCGGGGCCCGTGCCGCGGATACGGCGCTGGTTGCGGCGGCGGGTGACGAGCGCGCGCGGCGTCGTGCGGGGTGCCCCCGGGGCGCTCGGCGTGATCCGGGAGCGGAGGACTGCGGTCGGCGCCATCCGCACCGTCGCGACGGGCGCGAGACCGAGCCGCGCCATGAAGCGGTTCGCGTCGCGCGAGGTGGCCGGCACCGCGGTGGAGACGTGCAGGACGCCGTTCTCCTCGGCGAACGCGACGGCCGCCTCCATCAGGGTGCGTCCGACCCCGCGGCGGCGGAACTCGTCGAACACCCGCGGCTGGATGGACTGCACACACGGCTCGAGGCTCAACGGCGACACCGTGGTCAGGCGGAGGAAGACGCCGCCCGCGATCCGGCCGTCGAGCTCGACCACCACGAAGCGCTGCTCGGGCGAGGCGGCCGCCCCCTTGATCACCAGCTCGAGGTCGGCGACCTGCTCGGCGCGATCACCCCGGCGGACGACGTCGGACCACAGGTCGGCGAGCACGGGCGCGTCCTCGCGACACGCGATGCGGGCGGTCAGTCCGGGCCTGCTCATGGGGGTCTCCTCGCTGGTCGTCGGCCCACCTTACGCTCGCCGGGGGTGGAGGCGACAGGGAAGGTTGGGAAGGCCTACAGTGCCGCCATGCAGATGTCGCGCTTCACCGCCCTGTCCGTCTCGGTCCTCACCGCGCTCGCCCTCACCAGCTGTGGCAGCAGCGAGAGCAGCAAGACGTCGACGGGTGCGGATGTCGTCAAGAAGGACACGCTCACGGTCTGTTCCGACGTGCCTTACCCGCCCTTCGAGGACTTCGACAAGTCCAGCGACACTGGCTTCAAGGGCTTCGACATCGACATCATGAGCGAGATCGCAAACCGCCTCGACCTCGACCTCGTCATCAAGGACTCCTCCTTCGACGGCCTCCAGAGCGGCGCTTCGCTCAACTCGGGTCAGTGCGACGTGGCCGCGTCGGCGATGACGATCACCGACGACCGCGAGGCGGCGCTCGACTTCACCGACGGCTACTACGACTCCAAGCAGTCGCTCCTCGTGCCCGCCGGCAGCGACATCGCTTCGATCGACGACCTCGACGGCAAGAAGGTCGGCGTGCAGAAGGCAACCACCGGCAAGACCTACGCCGAGGAGAACGCCTCCGGTGCCGACATCATCGACTTCCCGAGCGATGCTGAGATGTACGCCGCGATCAAGGCCGGCCAGGTCGACGCGCTGCTCCAGGACCTGCCGGTCAACCTCGACCACACCAAGGACGGCAAGTACGAGGTTGTCGAGACCTACGACACCGAGGAGCAGTACGGCTTCGCCGTGAAGACCGGCAACTCCCTCGTCGACGACCTCAACGGGGCGCTGGAGGACATGCGCAGCGACGGCACCTACGACGAGATCTACAACAAGTACTTCCAGGTCAACTGACACTCGACGGTCGGTCGAGCCATGAAACGCACGACGAAGCGACGCCTGTCGCTGATCGCGCTCAACTCCACGGTGGTGCTCATCATCGTGGTCCTGGGCCTCCTCACGGACTGGGAGACGGTCAAGGCGCAGTTCTGGAAGCCCGAGGCGGTCTCCTTCAGCGGAGGCACGTGGGGAGACCTGATCACCACCGGTGCGGTGAACACGATCAAGTACACGGCGATCGCCTTCGCCGGGGGACTGAGTCTCGGCCTCCTGCTCGCCCTGATGCGTCTGTCCCCGATCGCGTCCCTGCGGTGGCTCGCGACCATCTACGTCGAATTCTTCCGGGGGCTGCCCGCGCTGGTGGTGATCATCCTGATGGGGTTCGGCGTCCCGCTCGCCTTCCAGTGGCAGCCTCCCGGTGGCCTCGTGGGTGCTGGCCTGATCGCGCTGGTCCTCGTTGCGAGCGCCTACATGGCAGAGACCTTGCGCGCCGGGATCCAGGCTGTCCCGAAGGGACAGACCGAAGCGGCGAGGTCCTTGGGGATGGGCTCGTTGTCGACCACGGTGCGCGTCGTGCTCCCGCAGGCGTTCCGGGTGGTCATCCCGCCGTTGACCAACGAGTTCGTCCTTCTCATCAAGGACACCGCGCTGCTGTCGGTCATCGGCGCGGAGCCGGCCCAGCGCGAGCTCACCACGCTCGCCCGTGACCTCCAATCGTCCGGCGTCTCGACCGGCAGCTCGACGACGTTGGTGCAGGCGGCACTGATCTACCTGGCCATCACCTTGCCGCTCACCCAGCTCGTCGCCTGGCTCGAGCGCCGTCAGAGAAGGGCATCGCGATGACCGCCAGATCCGCACCCCGCACCGACGTACCCGCCATCCAGGTCCAGGGGCTGCACAAGTACTTCGGCGACAACGAGGTGCTCAAGGGCATCGACTTCCACGTCAACAGCGGCGAGGTGGTCTGTGTGATCGGCCCGTCGGGGTCGGGCAAGTCGACCCTGCTGCGCTGCGTCAACCGGCTCGAGGAGCCGACCGAGGGCCAGATCCTCGTGGAGGGCATCGACATCTGCGACCCCGAGGTCGACCTCGACGACGTGCGCTCGCGGATCGGCATGGTCTTCCAGCAGTTCAACCTCTTCCCGCACCTCGACGTGCTGAAGAACCTCACGCTCGCCCAACGCACCGTGCGCGGTCGCAGCAAGGACGAAGCCGTGCAGATCGCCCGGCAGAACCTCGAGAAGGTCGGCCTCAGCGAGAAGGAGGCTGCCTACCCCGCGCACCTCTCCGGTGGTCAGCAGCAGCGCGTCGCGATCGCACGCGCCCTCTCGATGGACCCCGACATGATGCTGTTCGACGAGCCCACCAGCGCGCTCGACCCCGAGCTGGTGGGCGACGTGCTCGACGTCATGAAGGCGCTCGCCTCGGAGGGCATGACGATGATGGTCGTCACCCACGAGATGGGTTTCGCCCGCGAGGTCGGCAACAAGCTGGTCTTCATGGACGGCGGCGTCGTCGTCGAGGAGGGCGTGCCGAGCGAGGTGCTGTCCTCACCCCAGCACGAGCGCACGCAGGCCTTCTTGTCGAAGGTGCTCTAGCCGCCGTACGGCGTCAGATGTCGCCGCCGAGGTAGGCGGCCTTGACCGCCGGGTCGGCCGACAGCTCGGCGCCCGTGCCGGTGCGCACGATCTCGCCGGTCTCGAGGATGTGTGCGGTGTTGGAGCGCTTGAGCGCCTGCGCGGCGTTCTGCTCGACCAGGAGCACCGTGGTGCCCTGCTGGTTGATCTCGGTGATGATCGTGAAGATCTGCTGGATGAGCTTCGGCGCGAGGCCCATCGACGGCTCGTCGAGCAGCACGAGACGGGGTCGCGCCATCAGGGCCCGCCCGATCGCGAGCATCTGCTGCTCTCCGCCCGACATCGATCCGGCGGCCTGCTTCTCCCGCTCCTTGAGGCGCGGGAAGAGCGTGAAGACGCGGTCGAGGTCGTCCCTGTAGTCCTTGCTCTTCCGGTCCTTGCGCAGGAACGCTCCCATGTCGAGGTTCTCCAGCACCGTCATGCCGGGGAAGCAGCCACGGCCTTCCGGCGACTGGCTGATGCCTCGCTTCACGCGCTCGTACGGCGGCAGGTGGGTGATGTCCTCACCGTCGAACTTCACGGTGCCGCCGCGCACCTTGCGCAGGCCCGAGAGCGTCTTGAGCGTGGTGGTCTTGCCGGCGCCGTTGGCGCCCACGAGCGACGTCACCGTGCCGGCCTCGACCGAGAACGAGATCCCGCGGATCGCCTCGATGTGGCCGTAGTTGACCTGGAGGCCCTCCACCTCAAGAAGCATCTTCTTCATCCACTCCCAGGTAGGCGGCGATGACCGCCGGGTTGTCGCGGATCTCCGCCGGGCTGCCCTCGGCGATCTTCTTGCCGAACTCCAGCACCACGATCCGGTCGGTGACTCCCATGACGAGCCGCATGTCGTGCTCGATGAGCAGCACGGTGTAGCCCTCGTCGCGCACCTTGCGGATGAGCTCCATGAGCTTGGCCTTCTCGGCCGGGTTGAAGCCCGCGGCGGGCTCGTCGAGGCAGAGCAGCTTGGGTCCGGTCGCCATCGCGCGGGCGATCTCGAGACGGCGCTGGTCGCCGTAGGACAGGTTGGCAGCCAGCTCGTCGGGTCGGGCCTTGATGCCGACGAGCGCAAGGAGCCTCATGGCCTCCTCGCGCGACGCGGCCTCGGTGCGCCGGTGGCGGGGCGTGCGCAGCAGCGCGTCCCAGAAGCCGACCTTGCTGTGGGCATCCGTACCGACCATGACGTTCTCGAGCACGGTCATCGACTTGAAGAGCCGGATGTTCTGGAACGTGCGGGCCATGCCGAGCTTGGTGATCTTGTAGCGCTTCATCTTCGCCAGGCGAGCGCCGTCGAAGCGGATCTCGCCCGAGGTGACCTGGTAGACCCCGGTCATCGCGTTGAAGCAGGTCGTCTTGCCCGCGCCGTTGGGCCCGATCAGGCCGAGGATCTCGCCCTCACGGATCTCGAAGCTGACCTGGTCGAGCGCGGTCAGGCCACCGAAGCGGAGGGTGACGTTGTCGACCTCGAGCAGTGCCTTGTGCTCAGGCATGCGATCCCTCCTCGTCGAGCTCGCCCTCTTCGAGGGCCTCGATCTCGGCTTCCGCCGCCTTCCTCCGTCTCGTCCGCCTCGGTGGCAGCAGACCCTCGGGCCGCCAGATCGCCAGCAGCGTCAGCGCGAGTCCGAAGATCAGGTAGCGATACTCGTTGATGTCGCGGAACCGGTCGGGCAGGTAGGCCACGAGCGCGCCGCCGAGGATCGCGCCCCACCGGTTGCCCGATCCGCCGACGACGACCGCAGCGACGAAGAGGATCGAGTAGAGCAGCAGGAAACTCTGGGGGTTGATGTAGCCCGACTGCCCGCTGGCGTAGAACGACCCCGACAGACCGCCGATCGCGGCACCGAGGGCGAACGCCATCAGCTTGAAGCGGAACGTCGGCACGCCCATGAGCTCGGCCGCGTCCTCGTCCTCGCGGGTCGCCTCCCAGGCCCGGCCGACCCGGCTGCTCTTGATGAGCCGGTCGCCCAGGAACACCAGGATCAGCGCCGTGAGCAGGAGCCAGTAGTAGGGGATCGCGTCCCCCGACCCGAAGATCAGGAAGCTGGTCGGGTGCTCGTGGTCGAGGTGCGGGACCAAGCCGTCCCAGACGACGCGGGGAATCTGGAAGATGCCCTTCTCGCTGGGATCGATGAAGGGGCCCTCGGGGTTCGGGCCGATGCTGTTGGGGTGCGCGATGTCCTTGATGCCGGCCGCCGCCCCGAGCCACTCGACGTTGGTCACCGTGATCCGGATGATCTCTCCGAACCCGAGGGTGACGATGGCGAGGTAGTCGCCCCGCACGCGCAGCGTCGGTGCGCCGAGGATCACGCCGGTCACCATCGTGACGGCGATCGAGACCGGCAGCACCAGGAAGAACGGCCAGCTGCCGTGGTAGGCGGTGAGCACCGCGGTCGTGTAGGCCCCGACCGCGTAGAACCCGATGTAACCGAGGTCGAGCAGACCGGCGTAGCCGATCACGATGTTGAGACCGAGGGCGACCAGCGCGTAGGCGGCCACGCCGAACATCACTCCACCGAAGTCGATGCTGTTGGTGGTGATCAACGGCGGCCGCAACAGCGGCAGGGCATAGGCCAGGAAGACCATCGCGAGGACGAAGATCGCCTTCAGGTACCACGGCTGGCGGTTGTAGCGGTCGACGAAGTCGTCCCAGCGCTCGCCGGCCCGCCGCATGACGTCTGCTGCGCTCGCCATCACGCACGCGCCTTTCCGAGCGACTCACCGAGGAGACCGGAGGGTCGGACCAGGAGGATGAGCACCAGTAGGACGAACGCCACGACGTCTTGCCACTTGGAGCCGAACAATGCGGATCCGTAGCTCTCGGCGACGCCGAGGACCAGCCCGCCGAGCAGCGCGCCCCGCAGGTTGCCGATGCCGCCCAGCACTGCCGCGGTGAACGCCTTCACGCCGAGGATGAACCCGCTGTTCTGGCGCGTCGACCCGATGCGGAGCATGTAGAGCGTGGCTGCCGCGCCGGCCATGAGGCCACCGACGAGGAAGGTCACCTGGATGACCCGCGTCGAGTTCACGCCCATCAGGGCGGCGGACTCCGGGTCCTGGGCGACGGCGCGGATGCCCCGACCGAACTTGGTGCGGCGCACGAAGAGATCGAGGGCGACCATCATCAGCAGCGCCGACGCGACGACCACGATGTCGACGTCCGACACGCGGTAGCCGCCGATCTCGAACAGCCGGTGCGGCCGGATGGTGACCGGGTTGGTGTAGATGTCACGCGCCTTGCGGACGTAGTCGATCAGCTTCTCGCGCAGGCCCACCGACTCGTTGATGGGCGACAGCAGGCCGAGGGTCTTGCAGATCATGTAGGCGAGGACGATCGACACGACGACGATCGGGCCGCTGCGGACCGCACGGGCGCTCTCGACGAGACCTGTCGGCTCCTCCCCCGCCGTCGCCGCCTGTTGCCGCGTCGCGATGACGAAGACGATGACCGTCGCGATGACGAAGCCGATGAGGACCGACACCAGCATCCCGGGAAGGAGGTCGGAGAGCAGGTCACGCACGCCCATCGCCTCGGACAGCGCGAACGAGGCTCCGATGGCGGAGATCAGCGCGATGAGCTTCGGTGCGTTCTTGTTGAGCAGCGGTCGGTACGCCACCCGCTCCAGGAGCAGCGCGATCGAGGCCGAGAGCAGCATCGCTGCCAGGAGCGCGAGCAGCAGGACGGGAAGTGCCCTCCACAGGCTCCAGGTGACCTGGTCGGTGCCGTGCACGAAGACGAAGGTCCACGCGACGGCGAACGTGCCGTACATGAAGACTTCGGAGTGCGCGAAGTTGATGAGCTGGAGAACGCCGTAGACCATCGTGTAGCCCAGCGCCACGAGCGCGTAGATGGATCCGAAGACCAGGCCGCCGATGGTGAAGGCGAGAATGTTGTCGAACAGGAGTTGAAAGTGCAAGGCGCTCTCCCCTAGCTTCCCTCGCTCGGTTGATCACGCTGCGGCCGAGGGCGGGTGCCCTCGGCCGCAGCAGGTGACGACTGACAGTGCGTCAGACGCGTGCGATCACTCGATCGGCTCCGGGTTGGCGGTGTCGAGCTTGCCGTCCTTGACGAAGTAGGCGTAGATCGTCGACGAGGTGATGTCGCCCTTGTCGTCGAACGAGATCGGCCCGCTCGCTCCGTCGTCGTTCGAGTAGCTGCCGATGAAGTCGTTCAGCTCCTCGGCGGTGGACGCACCGTCCTCGACTGCGGCGAGGAAGATGTTCGTGCAGTCGTAGGCCTGCGTGGAGTACAGACCGGCGTCGCTGCCGTTCACTGCCTTGTACTTGTCGTTGAAGTCGGCCGGGGCGGGAGCCGCGGGGGCGGACAGCACCGCGCCCTCGGCCGCGTCGGCACCGGCGGCGTCGACGAAGGCGGGGTCCTCCGCGCCGTCACCCGACATGAACGTGCCGTCGAAGCCGCCCTGGCGCAGCTGCTTCACCAGCAGGCCGGCCTCGGCGTAGTAGCCGCCGTAGAACACCGCGTCGGCGCCCGAGGCCTTGACCTGGGTCACGACCGCGGACATGTCGGTCTGGCCGACCGTGATCTGGTCCTCGCCGCCGACCGCGTCGCCGAGCGAGTCCTTCACCACGTTGGCGAGGCCCTTGCTGTAGTCCTGGCCGTCGTCGATCACGAAGACCTTCGTGGCACCAGCGGTGCCGGTCAGGTAGGTCGCGTCAGCGGCACCCTGGGCGGCGTCGTTGCCGATGATGCGGTGCCAGGTGATCCAGCCCTGCTCGGTGATGGTGACGTTGGTCGCCGAGGGCGAGATCGACGGAAGGCCCTGCTCGTAGAACGTCTTGCCGGTCGCGAGCGACTCACCGGAGAAACCGGGGCCGACCAGACCGAAGATCGAGTCGTCGTTGACGATCTGGGTCGCGAGGGCAGGCGCCTTGTCGGGGCTGCCCTGCGAGTCGAATTCCTTCAGGTTGATCTGGCAGTCCGAGTGGTCCTTGTTCCACTCGTCCAGTGCCAGCTTGATGCCGCCGACCATGTTCAGGCCCAGCGCACCCGCGTCGCCCGTCTCTGCCCCGAGGAAGGCGAGGTTCTTGCCGCAGAAGGCGCTGTCGTCGCCCCCACCGCCGCCGGAGCTGCTGCCGCCGTCGTCGTCGGAGCCACACGCCGTCACGGACAGGGACATGGTCAGAGCGACCGCTCCCAATCCCACTACCTTGTTCAGCCTCAAGACTCTCCCGCTTCCTGTTCGGCCGTGGACAGCCGGGTGCTGCCCGCGGAGGTGTCCTGCCGCGGGAACCTACACCTGTGGGAGGGTCCGTGGTAGCAACTCGGCCCTACGACACCGATTCCTGACGAATCTGTTACTTAATGGGCCGGTCCCAGGAGTTCTTACTCGGAGCCCGGCACCCCGTGCGAGACGACACCCTCGGCGACCTGCCGCATGGACATGCGCAGGTCCATCGCGGTCTTCTGGATCCAGCGGAAGGCTTCGGGCTCGGTCAACGAGAGCTGCTCCTGGAGGATGCCCTTCGCCCGGTCGACGGCCTTGCGCGTCTCCAGCGCGTCCTTGAGGTCGGTGACCTCGGCCTCGAGCTGCGCCATCTCGGCGAACCGGCTGACCGCCATCTCGATCGCCGGCACCAGCTCGGACTGCGTGAACGGCTTGACGAGATAGGACATCGCGCCCGCGTCGCGCGCGCGCTCGACCAGGTCGCGCTGCGAGAACGCCGTCAGCATCACGACCGGCGCGATCCGCTTGCTCGCGATCGCCTCCGCCGCCGCGATCCCGTCGAGCACCGGCATCTTCACGTCGAGGATGACCAGGTCGGGCCGCAGCTCCTCGGCCAGCTCGATCGCCTTCGCGCCGTCGCCGGCCTGGCCGACCACGTCGTACCCCTCCTCCGCCAGCATCTCGGCGAGGTCCATCCGGATCAGGGTCTCGTCCTCCGCGATGACGACGGTGCGGGGAGCGGGCGTGTCGGTCACGGGGAAAGGTTATCGGGCGTTGCGTTTCGGGCGGATGTCGCGCATGGCCGACCCGTGTACCGGCTGCGGCTCAGCGGGGAGCATCGGCTACGGTTCCGACTGCTGCGCCCCGGTATTCCAATCGGCAGAGAATGCGGTCTCAAACACCGTCCAGTGTGGGTTCGAGTCCCACCCGGGGCACTTTCCGTGGTCCGCCATCAGCGCACAGTGCCTACGCTGCAGGCATGACCATGCGGACCGAGCGCTCGGACAGATGGGTCAGGGCGTATGTCGACGAGACGGCGGTCGTCGACAGCCGCGACGCGCTGCTCTTCTGGGAGCCGGTTTTCCCGATCCCGATGTACGCCTTCCCGCGCTCGGACGTCCGGTCCGAGGCGCTGCGGCCCTCGTCGGCCGGCCGCCCGACGCCGACGTTCTCCGGGCCGAAGGGTCCGGTGAGCGAGCTGTACGACGTCGTGGTCGGCGACCGCGTGCTCGAAGCCGCTGCCTGGGTGCGCGACGACCCGGCGATCGCCGACCGGATCGTCCTCAGCTGGGAGCCCGGACTGTTCGACCGGTGGCTGGAGGAGGACGAGGAGGTCTTCGGGCACCCGCGCGACCCCTACAAGCGGGTCGACGCCCTGCCGAGCTCGCGCCACGTCGAGGTGTCGATCGGCGGCACGGTCGTGGCCGACAGCCACTCCCCCGTGCTGCTGTTCGAGACCCACCTGCCGACGCGCTACTACCTGCCGCGCGACGACGTACGGCTGGATCTCCTCACGCCGACCGACAACCGGAGCATGTGCCCCTACAAGGGGTACGCCGAGGAGTACTGGAGCCTCGAGGGCGTGCCCGACGCCGACAACATCGCGTGGAGCTACGCCCGCCCGTTCCCCGCGGTCGCGCGGGTCAAGGACCGGGTGGCGTTCTACAACGAGCTCGTCGACATCACCGTCGACGGAGTGCTGCAGGAGCGACCGGAGTCGGTCTTCAGCAAGCGAGCCAACCGCCCGACCAGCTGATCGCTACCGGCGCCGATAGGCGGGCGCGACCTCGTTGATGGCGTCGCCCATGCGGTGGATGCGCAGCGCGTTCGTCGAGCCGGGGATGCCCGGGGGGCTGCCGGCCACGATCACGACGAGGTCGCCCTCCTTGACCCGACCGATGCGCAACAGCTCCTCGTCGACCTGGCGCACCATCTCGTCGGTGTGCTCGACCGTCTTGGTCTGGAAGGCCTCGACGCCCCAGGTCAGGGACAGCTGGGAGCGGCTGCGCGCCTCAGGGGTGAAGGCCAGCACGGGGATCGGGCTCCGGAGACGGGCCAGGCGTCGGGCCGAGTCGCCGGACTGGGTGAAGGCGACGACGTACTTCGCCTCGACGCGGTCGGCGACCTCCTCGGCCGCCTTGGTGATGATCCCGGCGCGGGTGTGCGGGTCCCAGTCGATGCGCCCGAAGCGGCTGAACGTGTCGTCGGACAGGGCGTGCGCCTCGGTCGCGGTGATGATCCTGGCCATCGTCTCGACGGTGTGGATCGGGTGCTCGCCCACGCTGGTCTCACCCGACAGCATCACGGCGTCCGCACCGTCGAGCACCGCGTTGGCGACGTCGCTGGTCTCGGCGCGCGTCGGAGCGGGGTTGGCGACCATCGACTCGAGCATCTGCGTCGCCACGATCACCGGCTTCGCGTTGCGTCGCGCGGCGACGATGATCCGCTTCTGGAGGAACGGCACCTCCTCGAGCGGGCACTCCACGCCGAGGTCGCCGCGGGCCACCATGAACCCGTCGAACGCCTCGACGACCTCGTCGAGGTTGTCGATCGCCTGCGGCTTCTCGATCTTCGCGACCACGGGGAGGATGACCCCCTCCTCGCGCATGATCTTGCGGACGTCCTCGGCGTCGGCGGCGCTCCGGACGAAGCTGAGCGCGACGTAGTCGACGCCGAGCCGCAGCGCGAAGCGCAGGTCGTCGGCGTCCTTCTCCGAGAGTGCCGGCACCGAGACGGCCACGCCCGGCAGGTTGATGCCCTTGTTGTTGCTGACCTGCCCGCCGACCAGGACCTCGGTCTCCACGTCGGTGTCGGTGACCGACACGACGCGCAGCCGCACCTTGCCGTCGTCGATCAGGATCGGGTCGCCGGGTCCGACGTCACCGGGCAGTCCCTTGTACGTCGTGCCGCAGATCGTGTCGTCGCCCTGGACGTCGCGCGTGGTGATCGTCCACCGCTGGCTGCGGCGCAGGGTCACGGGGCCGTCGGCGAACCGCTCCAGCCGGATCTTGGGGCCCTGCAGGTCGGCGAGGATGGCCACGCCGTGGCCGCTCGCGTCCGACGCCTCCCGCACCAGGCGGTAGACCTCGGCGTGGTCGGCGTGGGCGCCGTGGCTCATGTTGAGCCGGGCGACGTCCATCCCCGCGTAGACGAGCTCCCGGATCCGGCGCTCCGAGTTGGTCGCCGGACCCAGGGTGCACACGATCTTGGCTCTCCGCACGGAAGAACCCTATCGGGCGATTGGAACGTTCACACGACGACGGGTCGCGCAGTGGGCGGGATCGGCGAGGGCAGCGTCGTGGAGCCGGTGAGGTACTTGTCCACGGCGGAGGCGGCGGCCCTGCCCTCGGCGATCGCCCACACGATGAGCGACTGGCCGCGGCCGGCGTCACCGGCCACGAAGACGCCCTCGACCGACGACATGTAGTCGTCGTCGCGGACCACGTTGCTGCGCGGGTCGAGCTCGACGCCGAGCTGCTCCACCAGACCGGGACCCTCCGGGCCCAGGAACCCCATCGCGAAGAGCACCAGGTCGGCGGGGATCTCCCGCTCGGTGCCCTCGATCTCGACGAGCCGGCCCTCCTCGAACCGCACGTCGACCAGCTCGAGGGCGCGGACGTTGCCGGCCTCGTCGCCCAGGAACCGCTTGGTCGACACGGAGTAGACCCGCTCACCGGCCTCCTCGTGCGCGGAGGAGACCCGGAAGATCATCGGGTACGTCGGCCACGGCTGTCCGGCGGGACGGTCCTCCGGCGGCTCGGGCATGATCTCGAGCTGGGTGATCGACGCCGCGCCCTGACGGGTGGAGGTGCCGAGGCAGTCGGCGCCGGTGTCGCCGCCACCGATGATGACGACGTGCTTGCCGTCGGCACGGATCTGGTCGGCCACCTCTTCGCCGAGGGCGACGCGGTTGGCCTGCGGGAGGAACTCCATCGCCTGGTGGATGCCCTTGAGCTCACGGCCCGGCACCGGCAGGTCGCGCGGCACGGTCGCGCCCATCGCGAGCACCACGGCGTCGTAGCGGTCCTTCAGGGCGGAGCCGGTCAGGGCCCCGCTGCCCACCTCGACGCCGGAGCGGAAGACCGTGCCCTCACGCTTCATCTGCTCGAGGCGCCGGTCGAGGTGCTGCTTCTCCATCTTGAACTCAGGGATGCCGTAGCGGAGCAGGCCGCCCGGCTTGTCCGCGCGCTCGTAGACGGCGACGGTGTGACCCGCGCGGGTCAGCTGCTGGGCGGCAGCGAGGCCCGCGGGCCCCGAGCCGATCACCGCGACGGTGCGGCCCGAGAGCCACTCCGGCGGCTGCGGGACGACGTAGCCCGACTCCCAGGCCTTGTCGATGATCGAGACCTCGACGTTCTTGATCGTCACCGCGGGCTGGTTGATGCCGAGCACGCAGGCGGTCTCGCACGGCGCCGGGCAGAGGCGACCGGTGAACTCCGGGAAGTTGTTGGTCGCGTGGAGCCGCTCGATCGCGGCCTGCCAGTCGTCGCGCCAGACCAGGTCGTTCCACTCGGGGATGATGTTGCCCAGCGGGCAGCCCTGGTGGCAGAACGGGATGCCGCAGTCCATGCAGCGGCCGGCCTGCTCGGTGATGATCGGCAGCAGGGCCCGCCCGGCGCTCCCCGGGTAGACCTCGTGCCAGTCCTGCACCCGCTCCTCGACCGGACGTCGCTCGGCGACCTCGCGCGTGGTCTTCAAGAAACCCTTGGGGTCAGCCATAGAGCACCTCCATCACCTTGTTGGCGGCAGCGTCGGCGTCGAGGCCCTCGGCCTCTGCCTCGGCCTGGACCGCCAGGACCTTCGCGTAGTCGCGGGGCATGACCTCGGTGAACCGCGGCAGTGCGGCCTCCCAGTCGGCCAGCAGCGCCTCGGCCACGTCGGAACCGGTCTCCTCGTGGTGCGTGCGCACGATCTGCTGGAGCTCGGTGGCGTACTCGTCGCTGACGGGCCGCAGGTCGACGAGCTCGCGGTTGACCCGGACCTCCTTGAGGTCCAGCACCCATGCGATGCCGCCCGACATGCCGGCGGCGAAGTTGCGGCCGGTCCGGCCGAGGACGACCACCCGGCCACCTGTCATGTACTCGCACCCGTGGTCGCCGACACCCTCGGTGACGACGGTCGCGCCCGAGTTGCGCACGCAGCACCGCTCACCCACGCCGCCGCGGATGTAGACCTCGCCCGAGGTCGCACCGTAGGTGATCGTGTTGCCCGCGATGATGTGCTCGTCGGCCTTGAACGACGCCGAGCGGTCGGGCCGGATGACCAACCGGCCGCCCGAGAGGCCCTTGCCGACGTAGTCGTTGGCGTCGCCCTCGAGGCGCAGCGTGATGCCCTTCGGGACGAACGCGCCGAAGGACTGGCCCGCGGAGCCGACCAGGGTCAGGTCGATGGTGCCGTCGGGCAGGCCCTCGCCGCCGTACTTCTTGGTGACCTCGTGACCGAGGATCGTGCCGACCGTGCGGTTGACGTTGCGGACCGTGAACTGGCCGCGGACGGGCTCGCCGGACTCGATGGCCGCGGCCGCCGCCGGCACCAGCTCGGTGACGTCGAGCGACTTCTCCAGACCGTGGTCCTGGCCGCCGGTGTTGCGCACGTCCTGGTCGGGGAAGTGCGTGTCGGCGACCTCGACGCGGTGCAGGATCGGAGCCAGGTCGAGCCCGGAGGCCTTCCAGTGGCGCTCTGCGTCGACCGTGTCGAGCGCCTGCACCTGGCCGATGGCCTCCTCGATCGACCGGAACCCGAGCGACGCCAGCAGCTCGCGCACCTCCTCGGCGATGAACTCGAAGAAGTTGACGACGTAGTCGGCCTTGCCGGAGTAGCGCGAGCGCAGCACCGGGTTCTGGGTGGCGACGCCCACCGGGCAGGTGTCGAGGTGGCAGACCCGCATCAGGATGCAGCCCGACACGACGAGCGGAGCCGTCGCGAAGCCGAACTCCTCGGCCCCGAGCAGCGCCGCGATGACGACGTCGCGACCGGTCTTCAGCTGGCCGTCGGTCTGCACGACGATGCGGTCGCGCAGACCGTTGAGCAGCAGGGTCTGCTGGGTCTCGGCCAGACCGAGCTCCCACGGGCCGCCGGCGTGCTTGAGCGACGTCAGCGGGGACGCGCCCGTGCCGCCGTCGTGACCGGAGATCAGCACCACGTCGGCATGCGCCTTGGAGACGCCCGCGGCGACGGTGCCCACCCCGACCTCGGAGACCAGCTTCACGTGGACGCGGGCCGACGGGTTGGCGTTCTTGAGGTCGTGGATCAGCTGCGCCAGGTCCTCGATCGAGTAGATGTCGTGGTGCGGCGGCGGGCTGATGAGGCCCACGCCCGGCGTCGAGTGCCGGGTCTTCGCCACCCAGGGGTAGACCTTGTTGCCCGGCAGCTGGCCGCCCTCGCCGGGCTTCGCGCCCTGCGCCATCTTGATCTGGATGTCGTCGGCGTTGGTGAGGTACTCCGACGTGACGCCGAACCGGCCCGACGCGACCTGCTTGATCGAGCTGCGGCGCTCGGGGTCGTAGAGCCGGTCGGGGTCCTCGCCGCCCTCACCGGTGTTGGACTTCGCGCCCAGCCGGTTCATGGCGATCGCGAGGGTCTCGTGCGCCTCCTGGGAGATGGAGCCGTAGGACATCGCTCCGGTCGAGAACCGCTTGACGATCTCGGCGACCGGCTCGACCTCGTCGATCGAGATCGGCGCGCGGCCGATGACCGAGGGGTCCTTGAACTTGAAGAGCCCGCGCAGGGTCATCAGCTTCTCGGACTGGTCGTCGACCGCCTGGGTGTACTGCTTGAAGATGTCGTAGCGGCCCGTGCGGGTGGCGTGCTGGAGACGGAAGACCGTCTCCGGGTTGAAGAGGTGCGGCTCGCCCTCACGACGCCACTGGTACTCCCCGCCGATCTCCAGCTCGCGGTGGGCGGGCGCGATGCCGCCGCGGGGGTACGCCGTCGCGTGCCGCCGGGCGACCTCCTCCGCGATCGTGTCGAGCTCGATGCCGCCGAGCTTGGACGTCGTACCGGTGAAGTACTTGTCGACGACGGCCTGCGAGAGCCCGACGCACTCGAAGATCTGTGCACCCGTGTACGACGCCACGGTGCTCACGCCGATCTTCGACATCACCTTCACGACGCCCTTGCCGAGCGCCTTGATGAGGTTGGCGACCGCCGTCTCCGGCTCGGCCTTGACGTAGTAGCCCTCGCGGGCGAGGTCCTCGACGGACTCCATCGCGAGGTAGGGGTTGACCGCGGCCGCGCCGTAGCCCACGAGGAGCGCGACGTGGTGGACCTCGCGGACGTCGCCGGCCTCGATCAGCAGGCCGACCTGGGTGCGGGTCTTCTCGCGCACCAGGTGGTGGTGCACGGCACCGGTCAGCAGCAGCGACGGGATCGGCGCGAGGTCGGCCGTCGAGTGCCGGTCGGACAGGACGATGACGCGGGCGCCGCCCGCGATCGCCTCGCTGACCTCGTGGCAGATCTCGTCGATCCGCTGAGCCATCGCCGCGCCGCCGCCCTCGACCGGGTAGAGACCGCGCGAGACATGGGTGATGAACCCCGGCATGTCGCCGTCGCGGTTGATGTGCCGGATCTTCGCGAGGTCGTCGTTGGAGATGACGGGGAACGGCAGCACGACCTGACGGCACGACGCGGGGGTCGGCTCGAGCAGGTTGGCCTCCGGCCCGATGGTCCCGTTGAGGCTGGTGACCAGCTCCTCGCGGATCGCGTCGAGCGGCGGGTTGGTGACCTGGGCGAAGAGCTGGCTGAAGTAGTCGAACAACAGCCTCGGCTTGTCGCTCAGCGCCGCGATGGGCGTGTCGGTGCCCATCGATCCGAGCGCCTCGCCACCGGTGTTCGCCATCGGCGTCAGGAGGATGCGCAGCTCCTCCTCCGTGTAGCCGAAGACCTGCTGGCGACGGGTGACCGACGCGTGGGTGTGCACGATGTGCTCACGGTCAGGGATGTCGTCGAGGTGGATCAGCCCGGCGTGCAGCCACTCCCCGTAGGGGTGCTCGGCGGCGAGCTCGGTCTTGATCTCCTCGTCCTCGATGATCCGGTGCTCGTCGGTGTCGACGAGGAACATCCGGCCGGGCTGCAGCCGACCCTTGCGGACCACCTTCGCCGGGTCGATGTCGAGCACGCCGACCTCGGAGGCGAGCACGACGAGGCCGTCGTCGGTCACCCAGAACCGCGACGGACGCAGGCCGTTGCGGTCGAGGACGGCACCGATCTGCGAGCCGTCGGTGAACACGACGCACGCGGGGCCGTCCCACGGCTCCATGAGCGCGGAGTGGAAGCGGTAGAAGTCGCGCCGCTTCTCGTCCATCTCGGTGTGGTTCTCCCAGGCCTCCGGGATCATCATCAGCACCGAGTGGGGCAGGCTGCGCCCGCCCATGTGGAGCAGCTCGAGCACCTCGTCGAACGAGGCCGAGTCGGAAGCACCCGGGGTGCAGATCGGGTAGAGCCGCTCCAGGTCGCCCGGGATGAGGTCGCTCTGCACGAGCGCCTCGCGAGCGCGCATCCAGTTGCGGTTGCCCATGACCGTGTTGATCTCGCCGTTGTGCGCGATGAACCGGAACGGGTGGGACAGCGGCCAGCTCGGGAAGGTGTTGGTCGAGAACCGCGAGTGCACGACCGCGAGGGCGGAGGCGATCCGCTCGTCGACGAGGTCGGGGAAGAAGTTGTCGAGCTGGTCGGTGGTCAGCATGCCCTTGTAGATCAGGGTCCGCGACGACAGCGACGGGAAGTAGACGTCGGTCTCGCGCTCCGCGCGCTTGCGCAGGCAGAACGCGCGGCGCTCCAGCGCCATGCCGGTGATCTGCTGGCCGGCGCCCTTGACGAAGAGCTGGCTGAAGGTCGGCATCACGCTGGCGGCCATCGTGCCGAGGATGTCGGGGTTCACCGGGACCTCACGCCAGCCGACGACGTCGAGGCCCTCCTCCGCCGCGATCTCCTCGATCTGCTGGCGGGTCTTGGCGACCTGCTCCTCGTCGCCCGGCAGGAAGGCCGTGCCCACGGCGTAGGAGCCCTTGTTGGGCAGCTCGAAGCCCGCGTCGCGAGCGGTCTCGCGCAGGAACGCGTCGGGGACCTGCATCAGGATGCCCGCGCCGTCACCGGAGTTGACCTCGGCGCCGGCGGCACCGCGGTGGTCAAGGTTGCGCAGGGCGGTCAGGGCCTTCGCCACGATGTCGTGGCTGGCCTCCCCCGTCATGGTCGCGACGAAGGCGACACCACAGGCGTCGCGCTCGTTGCGGGGGTCGTAGAGACCCTGGGGCGGCGGGAACGCGTGCGAGTAGGGCACCAGAGTTCTCCCGTCGGCTACGTCCGGGCGCCCTGCCGAGCGGCAGGAATCCACGGAAGGTGGGGCGCAAGGGACGTCACTGGCCCACGCGGCGGAAGCCTCAGGTTACCACCGTGTATCGGGGAGGCGGCACGCGTCAGTCCGCGGTGGACACGTCCTCGTCGTGCTCGTCGACCTCCACAGCGGCGGTCTCGTCCGCCTCCTCGGCCTCGTCGGCCTCGTGCGCCCCGTCCTCGTCGACCGGCTCGTCCGACGACCCGGAGCCGTCGGGCTCCGCGTCGTCGCGGAACACCGACGTCTCGCGCCCGGGGTGGCGCTTGGTGGAGATCGCGAAGTAGGCCGCTGCGGCGAGGAACAGCACGATCGAGGTCCACACGTTGAACCGCACGCCGAGCACGTGCTCGAGCTGGACGTCGTCGATGCGGAGGTACTCGATCCAGCCTCGTCCCAGCGTGTAGAGCATCACGTAGGCGGCCATCACCCGGCCGAAGCCGAGCTTGAACCGGCGCTCCAGCCAGATCAGCACGGCGAAGGCGCCGAGGTTCCAGAGGCACTCGTAGAGGTAGGTCGGGTGGAAGGTGGTGCCGGGCGCGAAGCTGCACGGGTCGCCCTGGTAGGGGTGGTCGCACTCGGTCGGCCAGTGGTCCTGGTCGATCTCCAGGCCCCACGGCAGGTCGGTGGGCTTGCCGTAGAGCTCCTGGTTGAACCAGTTGCCCCAGCGGCCGATCGCCTGGGCGATCAGCACGCCCGGCGCAAGGCTGTCGGCGAGCGGCAGGAACCTGATGCCCTTGGCCCGGCAGCCGAGGTAGGCGCCGACGGCGCCGAGGGCCACGCCGCCCCAGATGCCGAGACCGCCGCGCCAGACGTAGAGCGCGGTGACGGGGTTCTCCCCGTCGCCGAAGTAGCGCTGCCAGTCGGTCGCCACGTGGTAGAGCCGCGCGCCGACGATGCCGAAGGGCACCGCCCAGATCGCGATGTCCTGGACGTCGCCGGGACGTCCGCCGCGCGCCACCCAGCGGCGCTCGCCGATCCAGATCGCCGCGACGATGCCGAGGATGATGCACAGCGCGTAGCCGCGGATCGGCACGGGCCCGAGGTGCCAGACCCCGTTGGAGGGACTGGGGATCGTGTAGGCGAGCTGAGGGAGCAAGGTCAGTCCTCGGACAGCAGGGTGTGGATGTCGGACGCGAGCTCGGTGGCGGACGTCTCCTGGTTCCAGATGACGGTCGCCTCGTCGTGGTCGTCGATGCCGAGCACGTAGGTCGAGTGCCCGCCGAGATCGTAACCACCCGTGGGCAGCTTCTTCCCGTCGTTCACGTAGAGGTGGAGCGGGTCCCCGGCCTTGATGATGTCGCCGATGTCGCCGGTCAGCCCGATGAAGGCGTCGTTGTAGCCGTCGAGGTAGCGGCGCAGGGTCTGCTCGTCGTCGCGCTCGGGGTCGGTCGTGACGAACACCATGTCGGTGTCGGCACGGTCGCTGTCGTCGAGCCGGTTGAAGGCCGCGGCGATGTTGTTCATCACGAGCGGGCAGAAGTCGGGGCAGTGGGAGTATCCGAAGAAGACCAGGGTGAGCGGCTTGTCGGTGTCGGCCGCGAGGGAGTACGGCGCCCCGTCGGTGTCGGTCAGCTCGACCTTCGGCGCCGCGTAGGGCTGGTCGAGCCGGATCCCCGTGAACTTCCCGGGGTCGTCCTTGCTGCAGGCCGCCAGCCCCAGCGCCAGCAGGACGGCGACACCCAGGGCGACGCGCCTTCTCATCTAGCCACGCACTCCGCGAGCGAGGTCCTCGGTCAGCGCGGCGAGCGCCTTGAGGCCGGCGGCCCGGTCGTCGGCGTGGTCGAGCAGCGCGCGGACGAACGCGGACCCGACGATCACGCCGTCGGCGTACGACGCCACCTCGGCCGCCTGCGCACCGTTGCTCACCCCCAGGCCCACGCCCACCGGGAGGCCCGGCGCGGACGCTTCGATCGCCTTCTTCGTGCGGGCGACCAGGGGCCCGGCGAGGTCGCTGGTCGCGTCGCGCGCCCCGGTCACGCCCATCACCGCGGTCGCGTAGACGAATCCGCGGCACGCCGCGGTGGTCATCGTGATGCGTTCGTCGGTCGAGGACGGTGCGACCAGGAAGACCTTGTCGAGGCCGCGCGCGTCGGCGGCGACGATCCACTCGGGCGCGAAGTCCGGCGTGAGGTCCGGGGTGATCAGCCCGGCGCCGCCGGCGTCGTGGAGGTGCTGGGCGAACCGGTCGACGCCGTAGCGCTCGACGGGGTTCCAGTAGGTCATGACCAACGTCGGCGTGCCGGTCGCCGCGACGGCCTCGACGGTGCGCAGCACGTCGGTGGTGCGGACGCCCGCCTCGAGCGCGCGCTGCGCGGCGGCCTGGATCGTCGGCCCGTCCATCACGGGGTCGCTGTAGGGCAGGCCGATCTCGATCACGTCGCAACCGGCGTCGACCATCACCTTCAGGGCGTCGATGCCGCCCTCCACGCTGGGGTAGCCGGCGGGCAGGTAGCCGACCAGGGCGGCCCGGCCCTCGCCGCGCGCCCGGTCGTAGGCGGTGCCGACGGTGGTGGTCACTTCTTCTCCCCGACCGTGCCCAGCCCGAAGTAGTCCAGGGCGGTGCCCATGTCCTTGTCGCCGCGCCCGGACAGGTTGACCAGCAGGGTCTGGCCCGGACGCTCCTTCGCGACCTCGAGGGCGCCGGCGACGGCGTGTGCCGACTCGATCGCGGGGATGATGCCCTCGGTGCGTGCGAGCAGCGCCATCGCGTCCATCGCGGCCGCGTCGGTGACGGGGAGGTACGTCGCCCGGCCGCTGGCCGACAGCGATGCGTGCTGCGGGCCGACGCCCGGGTAGTCGAGCCCCGCGGAGATGGAGTGGGACTCGACGGTCTGGCCGTCGGCGTCCTGGAGCACGTAGGTGCGCGCGCCGTGGAGCACGCCGATGCTGCCGGCGAAGATCGTCGCCGCGTGGCGACCGGAGTCGACCCCGTCGCCGCCCGCCTCGAAGCCGTAGATGTCGACCTCGGGATCGTCGAGGAATCCGGCGAACAGGCCGATCGCGTTGGAGCCGCCACCCACGCACGCCGCGATGGCGTCGGGCAGGCTGCCGGTCAGGTCGAGGCACTGGCGGCGCGCCTCGTCGCCGATCCCGCGCACGAAGCTCAGCACCAGGCTGGGGAACGGGTGCGGGCCGGCAGCGGTGCCGAAGAGGTAGGCGGTGTGGTCGACGCTCGCCACCCAGTCGCGCAGGGCCTCGTTGATCGCGTCCTTGAGCGTGCGCGAGCCGCTCTTCACCGGGATCACCTCGGCGCCGAGGAGCTGCATGCGGGCGACGTTGAGCGCCTGCCGCTCGGTGTCGACCTCACCCATGTAGACGGTGCAGTCGAGGCCGAGGTAGGCCGCGGCGGTCGCACTGGCGACGCCGTGCTGGCCGGCGCCGGTCTCCGCGATGACCCGGGTCTTGCCCATCCGCTTGGTCAGCAGGGCCTGGCCGAGCACGTTGCGGATCTTGTGCGCGCCGGTGTGGTTGAGGTCCTCACGCTTCAGCAGGATCCGCGCGCCGGAGTGGTCGGAGAGCCGGTGCGCCTCGTAGAGCATGCTCGGGACGCCCGCGTAGTTCTGGAGCAGTCCCTCGAACTCGGCGACGAACGTCGGGTCGACCATCGCGTCCTGCCAGGCGGCCTCGAGCTCGTCGAGCGCCGCGATGAGCGCCTCCGGCATGAAACGGCCGCCGAAGCTGCCGGCGCCGCCGTACCAACCGTGCAGGTCGGCGTCGAAGCCTCCGTCGGGTCCCGGGGTGCTCACGCTTCCACTCCTGTCATCGCTGCGACGGCCTCACGCGGCGCGCCGTCCTTGACCAGCGCCTCGCCCACGAGCACGACGCGGGCGCCCTCGGACACGAAGCGCTTCACGTCGGTGGGCCCGTTGATGCCGGACTCCGCCACCAGCACCCGGTCGGAGGGCACCAGGGGGGCGAGCCGGGCGAAGGTGTCGTTGTCGACCGCGAGCGTCTTGAGGTTGCGCGCGTTGACGCCGATCAGCTCGGCACCGAGGGCGACCGCCCGCTCGGTCTCTCGCTCGTCGTGCACCTCGACCAGCACGGTCAGGCCGAGCTCGCGCGCGGTGTCGTGCAACCGGCGCAGCTCCTCGTCGGCGAGGGCTGCCACGATCAGCAGGGCCAGGTCGGCGCCCGCAGCGCGCGCCTCGAGCAGCTGGTAGTCGGTGACGATGAAGTCCTTGCGCAGCACGGGCACGTCGACGGCCGCACGCACGGCACGCAGGTCGTCGAGGCTGCCGCCGAAGCGGCGCTGCTCGGTGAGCACGCTGATCGCGGCCGCGCCACCCTCGGCGTAGGCGGTCGCGAGCGCTGCGGGATCGGGGATGTCGGCGAGGTCGCCCTTGCTGGGGCTGCGTCGCTTCACCTCGGCGATGACGCTCGATCCGGACGCCCGGAAGTGCGGCATCGGGTCGCGAGGGGCGGGCGCGTCGGCGAGCCTGGCACGGAGGTCGGCGGCGGGGACGGCCGCCTGTCGGACCGCGAGATCCTCCCGCACCCCGGCGACGATGTCGTCCAGGACCGACATTTCCCCTCCGTGCAAATCGTGTGATCCCGCTCAGAAACAATCCGCATGGCGGGTTTCCAGTCTCCCACGAGGTCGATATCGTCTCGACACCGCCCGCGATCCGACCGGGCCATAAGAAGGGTGTTGTCGTGAGCTACAACCAGCCTCCCCCGCCTCCCGGAGGCGCCTACGGCGCCCCCCAGCCCGCCTACGGCGGCGGCCAGCAGGAACATCCCCAGGGGACGATGATCCTGGTGATGGGCATTCTCGGCCTCGTGTGCTGCGGCATCCTGGCGATCGTGGCCTGGGTGATGGGCAACAAGGCACAGAAGGAGATCGACGCGGGTCAGTACGCCCCGACCAGCGGCGTGAAGATCGGTCGGATCCTCGGGATGGTCGGCACGATCCTCATGATCATCGGTGCCGTGTTCTACCTGCTCTTCTTCGTCATCCTGGCCGCGAACAGCTGATCGGTACCGGCTCGGGCGACAACGAGCAGCGGGGTCATGGCGCCAGCCATGACCCCGTTGTCGTGTTCCGGGCGATGGCGAAGGCCACCAGCAGCACGCCGACGACCACCGCGGACACGTTGCGCGCGCGCTGGGACGGGTCCCACGGGCGACCGGTCCACCGCCCGATGCTCCAGCGGGCGAAGACGTAGGCGATCAGGGGCAGGCTGGCGACGAAGAGCAGGTTGCTCGACGCAGCGTCGACGACCCGCAGGTTGCTGAGGTCGTTGACGGCCCGCAGGCCGCCGCAGCCCGGGCAGCTGACGCCGAAGAGAGCCTTCGTCGGGCAGATGCCCCACGAGCCCTGGTCGTGCGGGTCGCGCACGTGCAGCGCGACCGTGGCGAGCGCGAGGGTGCCGACGGTCACCGCCGGCAGGAGCATCCGCCGCCAGGGGCGTCCGGAGCGTGCGCCGGCCGGGCCCGAGAGGGCCTTGTACGGCGGCGCGGCGCTCACGAGTCGTCCGGATCAGTGACCGGAGGTGTGGAGTCCGGCCTTGTCCATGACCACGAACACGACGGCGGCGGCGAGCACGATCACGACGCCGACCCAGAAGATCACCATGTTGACCGGGCTGAGCATGAGGCCGACCCCGCCCACCACGAACCCGAGCAGGGCCACGATGACGGCGGACCACGCCGCCGGGGTGTTGCCGTGGTTGTCAGACATGCAGGAGCTCCTCTGATCTGCGCTGCTCGGGTACGACCGGATTCTAGTGGGAGGTCTCGTCCGGGTCGGCCGCGGGCCCGTCCGTCGGGTCCTCCCCCTCGTCCATCGACTTCCACAGGTCGAGGCTGGTGCGCTCCTCGGCCGGCGTGCCGGTGCCGGCCGCGTCGTGGGAGGTGGGGGCGTCGTACTTGCTGCCCATCTCGGGCCACTCGGGCACGTAGAGCACTGCGGCGACCGCCGCTCCTGTCGCGACGACCGACGCGACCAGCGCGACCCAGAACCAGGGGGTCCAGTCCAGCTTGAGCTGGTCGGAGACCACCGACAGCCCGAGGTTGTCGGCGATGTCGTCGCGAGCGTTCGACTTCTGGACGAACCCGCCGATGACCACCACGGCGAAGGTGCCGGCCGAGCTGAGCGCGGCCAGCGCGGCGACGGCCCGGCGCACCCGGCCGCGCGACACCAGGAGCACGCCCCAGCACGCGATCGCGACCAGGGCGAGCGCCCCCACGAGGGGGAACTCGGCCTGCGCGGCGCCCTGCCCAGCGATCGCCGCGAGGCCCCGCTGCGTGATCTCGGCGTCGGGCACCTCGAGCATCGGCTTGTGACCGGCGACGGCGGCGGCCACGGCCGAGGCGAGGCCGACCAGCACCACCGGCGCGAACGTACGACGGCCGTCCCGCTGCCGTGCCGCCTCGGGCGTCGCCGCTTCCTTCTCCTCGCCGCTCACGACAGCAGGCCCGCGTCGAAGCAGGTGCGCGTGCCGGTGTGGCAGGCGGGACCCTCCTGGTCGACCTTCAGCAGGAGCGTGTCGCCGTCGCAGTCGAGCCGCACCTCCTTGACGTGCTGGCGGTGGCCCGAGGTCTCGCCCTTGACCCAGTACTCCTGGCGCGAGCGGCTCCAGTAGGTCGCGCGGCCGGTCGTCAGGCTGCGGTGCAGTGCCTCGTCGTCCATCCACGCGAGCATCAACACTTCGCCGGTGTCGTGCTGCTGGACGATCGCGGGCACCAGGCCGGTCTCGGTGCGCGCGAGACGGTCGGCGATGGCGGGGTCGAGGGAGCTCACCCGACCATTATCGCCGGGAACCGCTCAACCCTGCTGGGCCACCCACGAGGCGTGCAGCCCGGCGTAGATCGAACCCTGCTCGCCGACCAGCGTGGCGTGCGGCCCGCGCTGGACGATCCGGCCCCTGTCGACGACGACCACCTCGTCGGCGGCCTCGGCCGTGGAGAGCCGGTGGGCGATGGTGACGGAGGTCCGGCCCGTCATCAGCCGCTCGAGCGCGCGCCCGATGCGGGTCTCGAGCTCGGGGTCGACCGCGCTCGTCGCCTCGTCGAGGACGAGCAGGTCGGGGTCGGCGAGCTGCGCACGCAGCAGCGCGACCAGCTGCCGCTCCCCCGCCGAGAGCGACTCGCCGCGCTGGCCGACCCTGGTCGCGAGGCCGTCGGGCAGCCCTGCGAGCCAGTCACCGAGGCCCAGGTCGCCCGCCGCCGCGACGATCTCCTCGTCGGTGGCGAGCAGCCGGCCGTAGCGGACGTTGGCGGCCAGGGTGTCGTCGAAGAGGAAGCCCTCCTGCGGCACGAGCACCACGCTCGAGCGCAGCGAGACCTCCGAGATCTCGCGGACGTCGACGTCGTCGAGCAGCACCCGGCCCTGCGTCGGGTCCATGAGCCGCGTCAGCAGCTTGGCGAGGGTCGACTTGCCCGACCCCGTCTCGCCGACGACCGCCACCCGGCGCCCGGCCGGGATGTGGAGGTCGATGTCGCGCAGGACGGGCGGTCCGCCGGGGTAGGCGAAGCCGACCTTCTCGAAGGTCACGTCGAGGGCACCGGCAGGCAGGGTCTGCCCGTCGGGTCCGGGGTCGACCAGGTCGGCCGGGGTGTCGAGGATCCCGATCACGCGGCGCCAGCCGGCGATGGCGTTCTGCGCGTCGGTGAGGATCTGCGTGCCGAGCTGCACGGGGCCCACGAAGAGCGTGACGATGAACGCGAAGGCGAGCACCTCGCCGGCCGTGATGTCGGCGGCCCACAACCGGCCCTGACCCAGCCAGATGCCGACGACCAGCACGCCGGCGTTGGCCAGCCCCGCGGAGACGCCCCCCAGCGAGAAGGAGAACGCCGTGAAGCCCTGCGCGCGGGTCGAGGCCGCCTGGTGTGCCGCCACCGCGGCGTCGATGCGCTCCTGGGTGCGGGCCTCGACGGCGTAGGACCGCACGACGGCGGCGCCGACCACCGGCTCGGAGATCGCCGAGAGCAGCACGCCGACCTGGCGCCGTACGGTCGCGTAGGCCGCCGAGAGCTTGCGCTGGAAGTAGCGCAGGCTCAGAAAGAGCGGTGCGAAGCACAGCCACACCACCAGGGCGAGCTGCCAGCTGTAGTAGACCATCACGATCGTCGCGATCACGATCTGCCCGACGCTGACGACCGAGAGCAGGCCGCCGAAGACGAGGAACTGGCTGACCTGGTCGACGTCGCTCGTCACGCGCGCGACCAGCGCCCCTCGGCGCTCGGTGTTCTGGGTGAGCAGCGGCAGGTCGTGCACGTGGCGGAAGGCCTTCACGCGCAAGGTGGCCAGCCCACGCTCGGAGGTGGAGAACAACCGCGACGTCATCGCGTACGACGCCCAGCTGGTCACCACGATCGCGGCCGCTGCCGCGAGGGCGAGCCACGTGGTGAAGGTCGCGTCGGGCCCGTCAGGTCCGCGCAGGCCGCGGTCGATCGTCTGCTGCACCGCGATCGGCACGACCACCTGCCCGACCGAAGCGAGCACCGCCAGGGCCAGCGTCCTGCCGATGCCCTCCTTGAGCTCGGGCGAGTGGGCGACGCCGCGCCGGATCGTCTCCCAGGCACCGATGCTCTCGCCGGTGTCCATCGTCGTCATGGCGTCACCGCCTCGGGCTCGTGCTCGGTCTCGTAGGCGTTGACCAGGCGCGCGTAGTCGTCGTTGCGGGCGACCAGCACGTCGTGCGGCCCGCGGTCGACGATGGCTCCGTCGGAGAGGTAGAGCACCTCGTCGGCGAGGCCGATCGTGGCCTTGCGGTAGGCGACGACGACGAGGGTCGCGTCGTGGTCGGCGCCGCGGAGGCCGGCGAGGATGCGGGCCTCGACCTCCGGGTCGACCGCCGAGGTGGCGTCGTCGAGCACCAGCAGCCGAGGCCGGCGCACCAACGCCCGGGCGAGCGAGATGCGCTGCCGCTGACCGCCCGACAGCGAGGTGCCGCGCTCCCCCAGCCGGGTGTCGAGGCCTGCGGGCAGCGCCGCCACGAACCCGTCTGCCTGGGCCGTCCTCAGCGCCTCCCACACGGCCTCGTCGGGCACGTCGGCACCGAGGGTCACGTTCCCGCGCACGGTGTCGTCGAAGAGGAACGCCGTCTGCGGCACGACCGAGAGCACCTCGGCCAGCTGTCCGCGGGCGAGGTCGCGCAGGTCGATGCCGTCGACGCGGATCGCGCCGGCGTCGACGTCGACCAGCCGGGTGAGCAGGTTGGTGAGGGTGCTCTTGCCCGAGGCGGTCGCGCCGACCAGGGCGACCGTGCGCCCGGGCTCCACCGCGAAGGTGACGTCGCGCAGCAGCGGCCGGCCGGCCTGGTAGCCGTAGCGCAGGCCGTCGACCTCCAGCCGCGCACCGCCCTCGGTCGCGGGAGCCGCCACGCCGCCGTACTCCATCGCGCCGGAGGCGCGCAGCACCGCGTCGACCCGGCGGTAGCCCACGACGCTGCGCGGGAACTCCCCCAGCAGCCAGCCGATCGAGCGGATCGGGAAGGAGACGACCGTCAGGAGGTAGGTCACGGTGACGACGTCGCCCGCGACGGTCGCGCCCGACAGCACGCGATGGACACCGAGGACCAGGACGATGAGCACCGCGATGTTGGGCAGCGCGGCCAGGGTCGGGTCGAACGCGGCGCGGATCCGGCCGACGCGGATGTTGGCCTCACGCAGCTCCTCGGCCTTCGCCCGGAAGCGAGCGGTCTCCTCGGGCTCGCGGCCGAGCGTCTTGACGACCATGGCGCCGTCGAACGACTCGTGCGCGATCTCGGAGAGCTCCGCCCGCAGCTGCTGCGCGCGCGTCGCCCAGCCCTGCGCCAGGCGCTGGTAGACGACGTTGGTCGCGATGACGAGCGGGAAGACGAGGAGGCCGACGACCGCGAGCGCCAGGTCGGCGAAGAGCATCTGGACGACGGCGATCACCATCATCGCCACCGTGCCCACCGCCATCGGGAGCGGCGCGATCGGGCCCCAGGCCGCCTCCACGTCGGAGTTGGCGTTGGACAGCAGCTCGCCCGTGGGGTGCCTCTGGTGCCACTCCATCGGCAGCGACAGGTACTGACGTGTCACCGCCCGGCGGCTGCTGGCCTGCATGCGGTACTGCATGACGCCGGCGCCGAGCCGGCGCGCGACGATGCCGACGGCGCGGAGGATCGCGACGCCGAGGAAGAGGCCGAGCACGGCCCACAGCAGGCCGGTGCCGATCTCGCCGTCACGGAAGGCCGGCAGCACGACGTGGTCGGTCGACCAGCCGAGCACCCACGCGTCGGCCACGGTCAGGGCGCCGAACAGCAGGCTGCCGATCGTCGAGACCGTGAAGATGACCGGCTCGCGCTTGATCGCGACCCAGAGGACGGCGAACCCGGCGCTGGTCGACCCCGCGCCACTCTTCCGCTCGTCCGTCACTTCGGTCCTGCTCCTGCGCCTGGCAGCGCCGTCGTCCGCCCCGTCCCCGCCGCAACCGGGCGGGAGGGGCAGCGTATTCCCGCGCCTGACATCCTGCTGCCATGACCTCCTTCGCGAAGGCCGAGCGGGCGCGGCTCTGCGACCTCGCCCTCGAGGCCGGTCCGGACGCGCCGACGCTGTGCGGTGACTGGACCGTGCGCGAGCTCGTCGCGCACCTGGTCCTGCGCGAGCACAGCCCGCTGTCGGCGGGCATCGTCGTGCCACCGCTGGCCGGGATCACGGAGCGCGCGACCACGCGCAAGGCGGAGCGGAAGGACTTCGAGGACCTGGTGGAGCGGGTACGACGCCCGCTCAGCCCGATGGCGCTCCCGGGTGTGGACGCGGCGCTCAACACCGCCGAGTTCTTCGTGCACCACGAGGACATCCGGCGCGCCGGCCCTGGTTGGTCCCCACGCGACCTGACCGGGTCGGAGCAGGACGCCCTCTGGCGCGTGCTGCGGGTCTCCGGCAAGGGGCTGGTCCGTCCCGCGGGCGTGCCCGTGGTCGCCCGGCGCACCGACACCGGCGCGAAGACGGCGCTCCGCTCGGGCGGCGACCCGGTGGTGGTCAGCGGGCTGCCGGCCGAGCTCGTCCTCTTCGTCTACGGGCGCGGCGAGGTCCGCGACGTCACGTTCGAGGGCCCTGCCGACCGCGTCGAGCAGCTGCGCACGGCGAAGCTCGGCATCTGACCCCGGACCTCCGGGCTCAGAGGTCGCGGATCGCGGTCGCCGGGTCCTCGATGGCGTCGGCGACCACGCGCATGAACCCCGCCGCCGTACCTCCGTCGCAGACGCGGTGGTCGAAGACGAACGACATCTGGGTGATCTTGCGCGGCACGATCTCCCCGTCGACGACCCACGCCCGGTCGAGGATCCGGCCGAACCCGAGGATCGCCACCTGCGGGTGGTTGATGATCGCGGCGCTGCCGTCGACCCGGAACCCGCCGTAGTTGTTGAGCGTGAACGTCCCGGCCGCGAGCTCCTCGGCGGTCGCCCGGCCCGCGCGCGCCCGCTCCGTCAGGTCCCGGAGGGCGCCATCGAGCTGTGCGGTCGTCATCGCATCGGCGCCGAGCACGGCGGGCACCACGAGACCTCGCTCGCCCTGCACCGCGATGCCGAGGTGCACGTGGTCGTGCTCCACGATCTCCTGGCGCTCGGTGTCGACGCGCGCGTTGAGGACCGGGTAGCGCTTGAGACCGGCGACGACGAACCGCGCGAGGTAGGCGAGGATCCCCGGACCCGGGTCGCCCGGCGTCCGGGTGCTCTCGCGCAGCTCCCACAGGGCGGTGGCGTCGACGTCGACCCAGACCGTCGCCTCGGGGATCTCCGCCCGGCTGCGGGAGAGCGACGCCGCGACCGTGCGGCGGAAGCTGCTCAGCGCCGTCCGGCGCTCTCCGGACGCGGGGCCGGTGGGCGCTGCGGCCGCAAGGCCGTCGCGGGCCGCCAGCGCTCGTACGACGTCGCTGCGCGTCACCAGGCCGTCGGCGCCGGTCCCCGCCACGGCCGCGAGGTCGACACCGCCGTCACGGGCGAGGCGACGTACGACGGGCGAGGCCACCGGACGCCGCGACGCGACCTCCGGAGCGGGGGCAGCAGGAGCAGGAGCCGGGGCAGGCACGGCCGGTGCGGCTGTACCGCGGGGCGCGCGACGACGGCCACGCGCGGGGCCGTCGCCGGTCCCGTAGCCGATGAGCACGTTGCCCGAGCCCGCCCGCTCCTCCTCGCGATAGGCCCGCGCTGCCCCGTCAGCCGCGCCTGACGCGTCGGCCGCGCCGATCGTGATGAGCGGTGCGCCGACGGCGACCGTGCCGCCCTCGTCGGCGTGCAGGGTGGTCACCGTGCCGGCGTACGGCGACGGCACCTCGACGATCGACTTCGCGGTCTCGACCTCGGCGATCGTCTCGTCGACCCGCACCTCGTCGCCGACCTGCACCCACCACTTCACGACCTCGGCCTCGGTGAGGCCCTCACCGAGGTCCGGGAGCCGGAAGACCTGGTCGCTCGCCGTCGTCGTCATGACTCCTCCCACTGCAGGTCGTCGACGGCGTCGAGGATCCGGTCGACCGAGGGCAGGTGGAGGTGCTCCAGCTTCGGCGGCGGGTAGGGGATGTCGAAGCCGGTCACCCGCCGCACGGGCGCGTGGAGGTGGTGGAAGCAGCGCTCGGTCACCCGCGCCGCGATCTCGGAGGCGACGCTCGCGAACCCCGCGGCCTCGGCGACGACCACCGCGCGACCGGTCGATCGCACGGCCTCGCACACGGTGGCGTCGTCGAAGGGCACGATGGAGCGCACGTCGACCACCTGGAGGCTGCGGCCCTCCTGGGCCGCGACGTCGGCCGCGTCCAGTGCGACCGGGACCGACGGCCCGTAGGCGATCAGCGTCGCGTCGGTGCCCTCGCGGACCACGGCGGCCCGTCCGATGCCGGGCACCGGGCGGGACAGGTCGACCTCCTCCTTGGCCCAGTAGAGCTTCTTGGGCTCGAGGAACACGACCGGGTCGGGCGAGGCGATCGCCTCGCGCAGCAGCCCGTAGGCGTCGGCCGCGTTGGCCGGGGCGAGCACGTGCAGGCCCGGCGTGTGCGCGTAGTAGGACTCCGAGGAGTCGCAGTGGTGCTCGACTCCCCCGATCCCCCCGGCGTAGGGCACCCGGATCACGAGGGGTACGGCGACCCGCCCGCGCGTGCGGTTGCGCAGCTTCGCGACGTGGCTGACCACCTGCTCGAAGGCCGGGTAGGCGAAGGCGTCGAACTGCATCTCGACCACTGGCCGCATGCCGTTCATGGCGAGGCCGACCGCCATGCCGACGATGCCGGACTCGGCGAGCGGGGTGTCGAAGCAGCGGTCGTCGCCGAACTCCGCCGTCAGCCCGTCGGTGATGCGGAAGACGCCGCCGAGCGGGCCGACGTCCTCGCCGAACACCAGGACCGACGGGTCCTCCGCCAGGGAGTCCCGCAGCGCGCGGTTGAGCGCCTGCGCCATCGTGAGCTTCTCGAACGTCACAGGGCGGCCTCCCGCTCGATCTCGTCGGCGAGCATGGCCGCCTGCTCCGCGAGCTGGGGCGTGCGCTCGGCGTAGACGTGGGCGAAGAGGTCGTCGGGCCGCGGCTCGACGTCCCGGTTGAGGCCGTCGCGGGTGTGGGCCGCGACCGCCTCGGCCGCCTCGGAGTACGACGTCGCGAGCTCGTCCGTGAGAGCGCCTCGTGCACGCAGGTAGGCCTCGAGCCGGGTGAGCGGGTCGCGCTCCACCCAGGCGGCGACCTCGGCGTCCTCGCGGTAGCGCGACGCGTCGTCGGCGTTGGTGTGGGCCTGCATGCGGTAGGTGTGCGCCTCGACCAGCTGGGGTCCTTCGCCGGCCCGCGCGCGGTCGACGGCCGCGCCGAGCACGGTGAGCAGGGCGGCCACGTCGTTGCCGTCGACGCGCTCCCCGGGCACGCCGTAGCCCACGCCCTTGTGGGCGATCGACGGGGCCGCGGTCTGCCGGGCCAGCGGGACCGAGATGGCGTACTCGTTGTTCTGCACGAAGAAGACGACCGGCGCGCGGAACACGGCTGCGAAGTTGAGGGCCTCGTGGAAGTCGCCCTCGCTCGTCGCGCCGTCGCCGCAGAGCGCGAGGACGACGGTCTGCTCGCCCTTCAGGCGCGCCGCGTGGGCCACCCCGACGGCGTGCAGCAGCTGGGTGGCCAGCGGCGTCGCCTGCGGGGCGACCCGGGTCGCCACGGGGTCGTAGCCCGAGTGCCAGTCGCCCTTCAGCAGCACGAGCACCTCGACCGGGTCGACGCCCCGGGCGACGATCGCCGCGGTGTCGCGGTAGGTGGGGAACAGCCAGTCCTCCGGGCCCAGCACCAGTGCCGCGGCGACCTGGCAGGCCTCCTGCCCGTGCGAGGACGGGTAGACGGCCAGCCGGCCCTGGCGGACCAGGGCGGACGCCTGGTCGTTCAACCGGCGCGCAACGACCAGCGCGGCGTACGCGGTCAGGAGCGCGTCGTCGGCCGGCACCGTCGCCCCCGTCACGGCCGTCCCGGACGGGTCGACGAGCCGGACCGGCTCCTCCGACGGCAGGAGATCCAGGTCACGTGTCATGGCCTCAGCCTGCCGGGGTTGCCATAGAGATGCTACAAGGCCAGAAAATGCGAGAATATGTCCGAGCCCTGGGGCCTTCAGGTAGCCGAACGTCCGATCCCCCTGCACCACGACCGAGGAGCGCGAGACACATGGTCACCCCGTTGGACGAGACCGATCGCCGCATCGTGGACGCGCTCGTCGACGATGGGCGCCTGTCGATGCGCACGCTCGCCGAGCGCCTCCACATCTCGCGGGCCAACGCCTACGCCCGGGTCGACCGGTTGCGCACCACCGGCGTCATCCGCGCCTTCCGCGCCGAGGTCGATCCCGAGCTGAGCGGGCTGGGCACGTCGGCGTACGTCACCCTCAACGTGCGGCAGGCCGCCTGGCGCCAGATCGCGGAGCAGCTGCAGGCGTTGCCCGGCATCGTGCACATCGCCCTGGTCGGTGGCGAGTTCGACGTCGTGCTCCTCGTGCGGGCGCGCGACAACGCCGACCTGCGCCGCCTCGTGCTCGACGAGATCCAGGGCATGGAGGGCGTCGTCACGACGCGCACCCTGCTGGTCTTCGAGGAGCCCGAGCCCCACGGCCCGCGCCCGACCGACTGATGCGGTGAGGGCCCCGGCTCAGAGGTCCTTGCGCATCAGGTGGTTGGTGTGGCCCGGCGGGAAGTCGACCTCGCGGCCGTAGGTGACGTAGCCGCACCGGGCGTAGAAGTCCGGCGCCTGGAAGTCCCAGGTGTTGAGCTTCGCCCACTGGCAGCCGCGCCCGCGGGCCTGGTCCTCGACCGCGGCGAGCAGGCGTCCGACCAGTCCCGCTCCCCGGTGGTCCGGGCGGACCCACATCATGTCGATGGTCAGCCACCGCCACACCTCGACGGTGTTGCCGACGCAGCCGCCGAGCAGGCCGCCGTCGCTGTCGAGCGCGTAGGCCACGACCGGTCGCGAAGGCAGGTTGTCCGGCTCGAACCGCCGCCGGATCATTGCCGACGCCGCCTGGTTGTGCTCCACGAGCCGTTCGGTGGTCTCGTCCTCCAGGCGCTCGTCGGGAGTCGTCTCGATGCGCCAGCTCACGAGGCCAACCTCCCGCGGCCGCACCGGGCCGGTCAACCGGATTCAGCGCACCGGATGACCTGCGGCCGACAGGCCGTGCTTCACGTCGGCGATCCGCAGGGTGCCGAAGTGGAAGACCGTCGCAGCGAGTACGGCGTCCGCACCGGCGTCGACGGCAGGAGGGAAGTGCTCCACGGCGCCGGCGCCCCCGGACGCGATGACGGGGATCGCCACCTCGCGGCGGACGGCGCGGATCAGCTCCAGGTCGAAGCCGGACGTGGTGCCGTCGGCGTCCATGGCGTTGAGGAGGATCTCCCCCGCGCCCAGCTCGGCGGCACGGACCGCCCAGGCGATCGCGTCGAGGCCGGCCGACCTCCGTCCGCCGTGCGTGGTGACCTCGAAGCCGGAGTCGGTGCCCTCCGCGCGCCGCGCGTCGACGGAGAGCACGAGCACCTGGTTGCCGAACCGGTCGGCGATCTCGGCGACCAGCTCGGGCCGGTCGATCGCCGCGGTGTTCACCGCGATCTTGTCAGCGCCCGCGCGCAGCATGGTGTCGACGTCGTCGACGGTGCGGATGCCGCCGCCGACCGTGAGCGGGATGAAGACCTGCTCGGCGGTGGCGGACACCATCTCGAGGGTGGTCGCGCGACCTTCGTGCGAGGCCGAGATGTCGAGGAACGTCAGCTCGTCGGCACCCTCGGCGTCGTAGGTGCGGGCCAGCTCGACGGGGTCGCCGGCGTCACGGAGCTCCTTGAAGTTGATCCCCTTCACCACGCGTCCGGCGTCGACGTCGAGGCACGGGATGACCCGGACGGCGAGGCTCATCGGGCGGCAGGCAGGGTCAGGGCGAGCGCGTCCTCGAGCGTGAACTGGCCCGTGTAGAGCGCCGTCCCTGCGATCGCGCCCTCGACGCCAAGAGGCACCAGCTCCATCAGCGCCCGGATGTCGTCGAGCGTGGTCACGCCCCCCGAGGCCACCACCGGTCGCTCGGTCGCAGCGCAGACGTCGCGCAACAGCTGCAGGTTCGGCCCCTGGAGCATGCCGTCCTTGTTGACGTCGGTGACGACGTAGCGCGCACACCCCTCGGCGTCGAGCCGGGCGAGCGTCTCGTAGAGGTCGCCACCCTCCTGGGTCCAGCCGCGGGCGGCCAGCGTGCGACCCCGCACGTCGAGACCGACGGCGACCCGGTCGCCGTACGTCGCGATCGCCCGCGCGCACCACTCGGGCTGCTCCAGCGCGGCGGTCCCGATGTTGACGCGCCGGCAGCCCGTCGACATCGCGGCCTCCAGTGACTCGTCGTCGCGGATGCCGCCGCTCATCTCGACCTTGATGTCCAGACGACCGACGATCTCGGCCTGCAGCGCGCGGTTCTCCCCGTGGCCGAACGCGGCGTCGAGGTCGACCAGGTGCAGCCACTCGGCGCCGGCCTCCTGCCACCGCAGGGCCGCCTCGATCGGGTCGCCGAAGCGCTTCTCGGACCCGTCCACGCCCTGCACCAGCTGGACGGCCTGCCCGCCCTTGATGTCGACAGCGGGAAGCAGCTCGAGGTAGTCAGACAAGACCGGTCACCCAATTCTTCAGCAGTTGCGAGCCGGCGTCGCCGGACTTCTCGGGGTGGAACTGGGTCGCGCACAACGGGCCGTTCTCCACGGCGGCGACGAAGCGGTCGCCTCCGTGCTCGGCCCAGGTGACCCTCGGCTGGTAGGCGTCCGGCGTGCGGTCGTTGGTCACCAGCGTCCAGTCCCGCACGCCGTAGGAGTGCACGAAGTAGAAGCGCTCGTCCTCGATGCCGGCGAACAGCCGCGAGCCCTCCGACGCCTCGACGGTGTTCCAGCCCATGTGCGGCACGATCGGCGCCTGCAGCCGCTCGACGACCCCGGGCCACTCACCGCAGCCCTCGGTCTCGACGCCGTGCTCGATGCCGCGCTCGAAGAGGATCTGCATGCCGACGCAGATGCCGAGCACCGGTCGCCCGCCCGCGAGGCGACGTCCGATCACCCGCTCGCCGCGGATCGCCCGCAGGCCGCCCATGCAGGCGGCGTAGGCGCCGACCCCGGGCACGAGGAGGCCGTCAGCCTCCATCGCCGCGTCGAGGTCGCCGGTCAGGGTCACCGAGGCGCCGACCCGCTCGACCGCGCGCACGGCGGAGCGGAGGTTGCCCGACCCGTAGTCGAGGACAACGACCGAGGGTCGGGTCACAGAGCGCCCTTGGTGGAGGGGATGCCCGTCTCGCGCGGGTCGAGCGCGACCGCGTCGCGGAACGCGCGGGCGAACGCCTTGAACTGGGTCTCCACGATGTGGTGCGGCTCGCGGCCGGCGAGGACGCGCACGTGGAGGGCGAAGTGGCCGTGGAACGCGATCGACTCGAAGACGTGCTGGGTCAGCGAACCGAGGTAGGAGACGCCGGAGCCGCCGAGCTGGACGTACTGCTGGCCCTCGGGCTCGCCGGTGTGCACGCAGTAGGGGCGGCCCGACACGTCGACCACGGCCTGCACGAGCGCCTCGTCGAGAGGGACCGTGGCGTCGCCGAACCTGCGGATGCCCTGCTTGTCGCCGAGGGCCGCCCGCAGCGCCTGGCCGAGCGCGATCGCGGTGTCCTCGGTCGTGTGGTGCGCGTCGATGTGCACGTCGCCCTCGGTCTGCACCGTCAGGTCGACCAGCGCGTGCCGGGCGAAGGCGGTGAGCATGTGGTCGTAGAAGCCCACGCCGGTGGAGATGTCGTGGCGGCCGGTGCCGTCGAGGTCGACCTCGACGACGACCTTGGACTCGCTGGTCTGGCGCTCGATGCGGGCAGTCCTGGCAGCGGTGCTCATGCGCGCTCTCCGTTCACTTCCGTCAGAGCGGCCCGGAAGGCCGCCATCTCCTCGGGTGTCCCGACCGAGACCCGCAACCACCCGTCCGGCCCGGTCTCCCGGATCAGGACTCCCCGGTCGAGGAGACCCTGCCAGACAGCATGGCGGTCGGCGAATCGCCCGAACAACACGAAATTGGCGTCCGAGTCGGCGACGTCGTACGCCTGGGAGCGCAGCCACGCCACGAGCCGGTCCCGCTCGCCCCGCAGCTCGTCGACCTTCCCGAGCAGCTCGGGGGCGTGCGCGAGCGCCGCGAGGGCGACGGCCTGGGTGACCGCCGAGAGGTGGTAGGGCAGGCGGACGACCCGGATCGCGTCGCAGATGGCGGGGTCCGCGGCCAGGTAGCCCAGCCGCAGACCGGCCCCGGCGAACGCCTTGCTCATCGTGCGCGTCACGACGAGGTTGCGGTAGGTCGGCAGCAGCTCGAGCGCGCTCGGCACACCGGCGCGGCGGAACTCGCCGTAGGCCTCGTCGACGACGACCAGCCCGTCGCCCGCCGCCTCGCAGAGCACGCCGATCGCGTCATGCGGCAACGCCGTGCCGGTCGGGTTGTTGGGGCTCGGCAGCAGCACCACGCCCGGCTGCTCGGTCTTCACCAGGTCGCGGGCGACGTCGAGGTCGAGCGAGAAGTCCTCCTCGCGGCGACCGGCGACCCAGCGGGTGTGGGTGTCGCGGGCGTACTCCGGATACATCGAGTACGTCGGCGCGAAGCTCAGCGCCGTGCGCCCCGGACCGCCGAACGCCTGGAGCAGCTGCAGCATCACCTCGTTGGACCCGTTGGCCGCCCAGACCTGCTCCGGTGTGATCGCGCCCGCCACGTCGCGCGAGAGGTACGACGCCAGGGCGCTCCGCAGCTCCACGAACTCGCGATCGGGGTAGCGGTTGAGCGTCGCGGCAGCAGTGGCCGCGGCGGCCGCGATGTCGGCGACGCACGCCGCGGACGGGCCGTAGGGGTTCTCGTTGACGTTGAGCTGCACCGGCACGTCGATCTGCGGCGCCCCGTAGGGCTCGATCCCGGCGAGCTCAGGGCGCAGGGGCGGCCAGCTCACGGGGAGAACCTCACCGACACCGCGGCGCCGTGGCCCGGCAGGTCCTCGGCGCCGGCGAGCGTCACGACGTGGTCGGCGACCTCGGCGAGGCCCTCGCGCGAGTAGTCGACGACGTGCACCGACTTGGTGAACGCCCGGACCGACAGGCCCGAGGAGTGGCAGGCGCAGCCCGCCGTCGGCAGCACGTGGTTGGAGCCGGCGCAGTAGTCGCCCAGGCTCACGGGCGCGTAGGGGCCGACGAAGATCGCGCCGGCGTTGCGCACGCGACCCGCGACAGCAGCGGCGTCGGCGGTGTGGATCTCGAGGTGCTCCGCGGCGTAGGCGTCGACGACCGCGACGCCCTGCTCGACGTCGCGCACGAAGACGATGCCGGACTGCGGCCCGCTCAGCGACGTGCGGATCCGCTCGACGTGCTTGGTCGCCGCCACCTGCTTCTCCAGCTCGGCGTCGACGTCGTCGGCGAGCGACTCCGACGTCGTGACCAGGACCGCGGCGGCCAGCGGGTCGTGCTCGGCCTGGCTGATGAGGTCGGCGGCGACGAACGCCGCGTCCGCGGTGTCGTCGGCAAGGATCGCGATCTCGGTCGGGCCGGCCTCGGAATCGATGCCGACCTGGCCCTTGAGGAGCCGCTTCGCGGTGACCGTGTAGATGTTGCCCGGACCCGTGACCAGGTCCACCCGGTCGACCTGCACGGCGGCGTCGTCGAGGCCGTAGGCGAACATCGCGATCGCCTGGGCGCCGCCGACGGCGTACACCTCGTCGACGCCGAGCAGCGCGCACGCCGCCAGGATCGTCGGGTGCACCGAACCGCCGTACTCCTTCTGCGGCGGGCTGGACAGCGCGATCGACGGCACGCCGGCGGTCTGCGCGGGCACCACGTTCATGAGCACGCTCGACACGAGCGGGGCCAGGCCCCCCGGGACGTAGAGGCCGACCCGGCCGACCGGGACCTTGCGGTGGACCACCCGGGCACCGGGTCCGAGGTCGGTCACCGCGTCGGACTCGAGCTCGTTGGCGCAGGTCGCCCGCAGCCTGCGGATCGACTCCTCCAGGCCCGCCCGGATGGCGGGGTCGAGCTCGGCCAGCGCCGTCGCCAGTGCCTCCGGCGCGACCCTGATGTCCTCGACCCGGACCCCGTCGAACCGCTCGCCCAGCTCGCGGACCGCCTCGATGCCCCGAAGACGGACGTCCTCGCAGATCGCATGCACCGCCGGCACCGCGGCTTCGACGTCGAAGTCGGCGCGGGGCACGGCCGAGCGGTAGTCGACCGAGGGGTCGGCTGCGCGCAGGTCGATGCGACGGATGAGGGACATGCCCCGATTCTACGGTCGCACGTCCCTCGATCCGTCGGCGCCGACGTCAGGCGGACGGCTCCAGCCGGACCGTCAGCGCGACCGCGAGGACCCACACCGGCAGCAGCGCGGCGCCCACGAAGCCGAGGACGCTCATCGGGGCGACCACCCCGATCGCGATCGAGGCGATCGCGAGCCACTTCGGGATGGCCGCGGTGGTGAGCCCCGCGATGCCGGTGCCGACGTAGAGCGCGACCATGCTCGCCATCAGCGGGAGGAAGCCGGCGTCGGTGATCGCGGCCAGCGTCCGGATCGCCGACTCGTCGCCGACGTCGACCGCACGCCACATCGCCGAGTCCTCGACCGCCCACGACGCGACGGTCGCGGCGAGCGCGCCGAAGCCCAGGAAGGTCACGTCGGCCGGCCAGGTGGCGCCGCGCTGCCGCAGGGCGTGGCGCAGCGCGGCGCCGAAGAAGAGCAGGAGCGCGACGAACACCATCGCTCCGAACGCGATGACCTGGGCGATGGTCCGGCTGTAGTCGTAGAGGTCCTGGATGTCGGACACCTTGGTGTCCGCGGCGATGTCGGCGCCGGACGCCATCAGCACGACGTAGCCGACGAGGACGGCGACGGCGAGGCCGACGAGGGTACGGCGCCTGGGAGCTCCGCCGGGGGCGGCGACGCGTTCGGGGCGAGTGGCGAGCTGGGTCATGACGAGGTCCTTCTCGGTGGTGGGTTGGAGACCTCTCGAGCATCGGCCCGCTGGGGGGCTCGGCGCGTCCGAGCAGGCTCGTCGTTGTGGATTCGGGTTAACCCCGACGCGCGGACGCCCCGGGCGGGCCACGATGGCGGCATGCGCAGGAGCCAGTGGGTCGCCGTGTCGATCGCGGGCGCCCTGCTCCTGGTCGACGTCGCGGCACTGGTCGTCAGCCTGCTCATCGACCAGACCCTGGTCGAACGGGGCTACGGCGACCGGGTGGACATCATCCCCTCGCCGTGGGTCTACCTCGTCGCGGTCGCCGTGCTCAGCCCGGCCGCGGTCGGCCTCGCGATCGTCCGCACCCACCCACGGCACGCCGTCGGGTGGCTCTTCGCCGGCCTCTCGGTGTCCCTGGTCGCGACCATCCTCGTCGACGAGTGGTTCAGCCTTTCCGCCGTGCTCGACCCCCCGGCGCTCGGCGGCGCGCGGGTCGCGGCCGTGCTCGGCGACAAGTCGTTCTACCCGTGGTGGCCGATCCTCACCCTGATCCTGCTCCTCACCCCGACCGGCACCTACCTCTCGCCGCGCTGGCGTCTGGTGGGGTCCACGTCCGTCGTGGCTTCCGTGGTCTCGTTCGTCTTCTCGGTGGTCAGCGACCACCCGCTCAACGCGCCGTACGACGCGGAGGGCAACCCCTGGACCATCGATGCCATTGCCGGACCCGCTGGGACGATCGGCCTGCTCACCTTCGGGGTGGTCGCGGTCGCCCTCGTGCTCGGCGGCGTGGCGCTCGTGGCGCGCTGGCGCTCCAGCGACGCCGAGGGGCGTCGCCAGCTGCTGTGGCTCGCGCTCGCCGGCGGAGCACTGCCCGCCCTGGTGCCCCTCCACCTCTACGCGGTCTTCTTCGCCCACGACAGCTACCTGGTGCTGGCATCGGTCGCGCTCTTCCTCGTGCTGATCCCCGTCACGGCCGGGCTCGCGGTGCTGCGCTACCGGCTCTACGACGTCGACCGCATCGTCGCCGCGACCACCACCTACTCGCTGTTGTCCATGCTCCTCTCGGCGGTCTTCGCCGGGATCGTGTGGATCGGCAGCCGGATCACCTGGGAGGACGCGCCCTCCCCCGAGACCACCGCCGCGGTCGGCGCGATCACCGCCGCGCTGCTCTTCGCACCGCTGCGCTCCGGCGTCCAGCAGCGCGTGGACCGGCGCTTCAACCGCCGCGCGTACGACGCCACCCGGGTCGTGCGCCGGGCGCTGGCCGAGGACCGGGCCGGCCTCGACCCCCAGGAGCTGCTCCGCACGGCTCTGGCCGACCCCTCGATCGCGGTGAGCTATCCGGGCGTCGAGGGTCCGGTCGACGCGGCCGGCCGGGCGGCGGCACCTCGACCGCACGAGGTCGCTGTGCTCCGCGAGGGCAGCGGAGGCGGCCGCGTCGTCGCATGGATCGGCTACGACCGGCAACGGACCGAGGAGCACACGGTCGCCCGGGTCGGGGCGCTGGTCGCCGCCGAGCTCGACAACACCCGGCTCCGCGCCGAGCTGCGTCGCCACCTCACCGAGCTCGACCGGTCCCGAGCCCGCATCGCCGAGGCACAGCGCGAGGAACGTCGCCGGATCGAGTGCGACCTCCACGACGGCGCCCAGCAGTCCCTGCTCGCGCTGGCCTTCGACCTCCAGACCGCCCAGCTCAGCGGCGACACTGACCGGATGCAGCGCGCGCTCGCGGCCGGTGCCACCTCCGCGCGCGACGCCGTCCGTGACCTGCGCGACCTGGCCAACGGGCTGCACCCGCAGGCGCTGGTGGAGGGCGGGCTCGCCGCCGTCCTCGACGACGTCGCACGCCACTCCCCCGTGCCGTTGCACGTCACCGCGCCGCCGGACCGGTGGGACCCGGCGGTGGAGTTCACGGCGTGGCTCGTCACGGCCGAGGCCGTGGTCAACGCGCAGAAGCACGCCGGGGCGGCCCGGATCGACGTCGCCGTACGCCCCGAGGGACGAGGCCTGCGCCTCCGGGTGGCCGACGACGGCTGCGGCGGCGCCGACGACGACAGCAGCGGTCTCCGAGGGCTCCGCGACCGGGTCGAGGCCAGTGGTGGCACGGTGACGATCACCTCGATCCCGGGCGCCGGCACCACCATCGAGGCGGTGCTGCCGTGCGGATCGTGATCGCCGACGACTCCGGGCTGCTCCGCCAGGGCCTCGCCGGACTGCTGACCGAGGCCGGGCACGAGGTCGTCGGCACGGCCCCGGACGCCGACCGCCTGCTCGAGCAGGTCTCCGCCACGTCGCCCGACGTCGCGATCGTGGACATCCGGATGCCGCCGACGTTCACCCACGAGGGCGCCCGTGCGGCCCTCGCGCTGCGCCAGGCCCACCCCGACCTGGGGATCCTGCTCCTGTCGCAGTCGCTCGAGAGCCGCTACGTCGCCGACCTCGCGCGCGAGCACCCTCGCCGGTTCGGCTACCTCCTCAAGGACCGCGTGGTCGACGTGGCGGTCCTGCTCGACGCGCTGCGCACGATCGCATCCGGCGGCACCGTCCTCGACCCCGAGGTGGTGACCCACCTCCTCGGCAGCCAGCAGCTCGCCGACCAGCTGACGCGGCTCTCCGTGCGGGAGCGCGAGGTGCTCGACCTGATGGCGCAGGGCGTCTCCAACGCGGGCGTCGCCGAGCGTCTCGTCGTCGAGGTCAAGACGGTCGAGGCGCACATCTCGCGGATCTTCACCAAGCTCGACCTCCCGCCCTCCGCCGACGAGCACCGCAGGGTGCGCGCGGTGCTCACCTGGCTGCGGGGTGGGTGAAATTTCCCGTTCCGCCACGCACCCGCCCGTTCCCCGCAGAGGATGGGGAACCTTCTCGGGATCCCTCAGCCCCCCAACTCCCGAGAAAGGGATGCGATGAAGTCATCTGCTCGAAAGCGCCTCGGCGCCCTGGTCGCCTGCGGCGCCGCACTGGCGGCTGCCGCGACGGTGCCCGCCAGCTCCGCCCACGCCCGCGAGGGGGACGGACCGACGGTGCTCGCCCGGCACCTGGTCGCGCCCCTCAGCCTCGCGCTCAACCGCGAGGAGGCCGCCTACGTCTCGCAGAACTTCGGCGGCCCCATCCTCAACATCCAGTCCGGTCACCCGACGACCCCGGTCTACGCAGTCAAGAAGGCCGAGCTCGGTGGTCTCTCGCGGCACGCCGGGCGCCTGATCTTCACCGTCACCGGCAACTCCACGCCGACCGAGGCCGCGTCGTCGGTGAAGATGATCCGCCGCGGAAAGGTCGAGCGCCTCGGCAACCTCGGCCGCGCCGAGACCAACCGCAACCCCGACGGAGACGCCCTCTACGGCTTCACCGACATCTCCGAGGACTGCGCCGCCGGCATCGACCCGGAGACGTTCGGCCCGCCGTCCCACACCGGCGTGATCGAGTCGCACCCCTACGGGACCACCTCGATCGGCAGCACGACGTACGTCGCCGACGCGGCCGCCAACGTCGTGTGGTCGGTGGCCGACCACAAGGTCAAGGCCCTCACCGTCCTGCCGCCGATGCCCGGCGAGGTCACCTCGGACATCGCGGCACAGTTCGGGCTGCCCGACTGCACCGTCGGTCACACGTTCCTGTCCGAGCCGGTGCCCACCGACGTCGAGCTCGGCGCCGACGGCATGCTCTACGTCAGCACCCTCGCCGGTGAGTTCCCGGGAGCCGGCGGCGTCTTCGTCATCGACCCCGCGACCGGCGCCGCCGAGCAGGTCATCAGCGGCCTGTCCGACACCACGGGCCTCGCGGTGGCACGCAACGGCGACATCTACGTCGCGCAGCTGTTCGCCGGCCTCGTGCTCAAGTACCCCGCCGGCGGCGGGGAGCCGGAGGTCTTCGCCTCGATCAACCAGCCGGCCGCGCTGGAGATCGCCAAGGGCAACCTCTTCGCGACGGTGAACGTGCTCGCCGGGCTGGGCTTCAAGCAACGCCAGGTCCCGTTCGCACAGCACCGCGCCGAGCGGGCCGACGGCCCGAACGGCAAGCTGGTCTACTGGTCGCTCTGACCCGCTGACCACCGGCGTACGACGGCGCCCCGCTGCCTCCGGGCAGCGGGGCGCTGCGTCGGATGCCGTGGACGTCATGGGCCCGCTCGAGGGAGCAGCGAAAGAGAGCGTGCTAGGTGTCGAGCGGCAGCGCAGCGAGCTCGGCGCGGGAGGTGACGCCCAGCTTGGCGAAGACGTTGCGCAGGTGGAAGTCGACCGTGCGAGGGCTGACGAAGAGCTGGGCGGCGACGTCCTTCGTGGAGAGCCCCTGACGCACTAGTGCGGTCACGTTGCGCTCCTGCGCAGTCAGCTCGGTCGCCGTGGACGCGTGGCGGCGGCGGGCGGTCTCGCCGGACGCACGCAGCTCCTGGGCCGCCCGGTCGCTCCACGGACGAGCACCGAGCTCGTCCAACAGGGTGAGGGCAGTACGGAGGTGAGATCGCGCGTCCACCCGACGACGGGCGCGGCGCAAGTGCTCGCCGTACGCCAGCTCGGTGCGTGCCCGGTCGGGCCGCCGCAGCGAGTCCGCATGGGCTGCGATCGCCAGCTCGTAGTGCTCCTCTGCCTCGTCGGCGTCGGCGAGGAGCGCGCGGCCGTGCTCGGCTACTGCGACTGCTGCGGGCGCGCCGCTCGCCGCGGCGAAGCTCTCCAGCTCTTCGAGCCAGGTGCGGGCCAGGTCGGGCCGTTCCGCCCGCAGGGCGGTCTCGAGCCGGTCCACAGCAGCCATCCGGCGTACCGCGGGGAGGCCGATCCGCTCGAGGTGGTGCAGCGCGGTGGTCGGCTGGCCGGCGGCGCGGAGTCCCGACGCCCAGTGCGCGAACCCCGTGACGAGGGCGTCGGTGATGCCGACCGTGTGCCGCTCGCGAAGGGCCGCGATGTCCGCCAGGTGACGGTCGGCATCCTCGGGCTCGCCCCGAAGCGCGGCCAGGAGCGCGAGCTGGGCGGTCGGCAACGCGGTGAGACCCGGGTGGCCGGTGCTGGAAGCGAGCGAGACGGCTTCGGACGCGGCGTTGGCCGCCTGCGTCCACGCACCGGTGGCGATCTGGAACAGGACCCCGCGGGACAGCGCGTGCTCGGCCATCGTGAGGGCGCCGGACCGCCGCGCGGCCTGCAGCTGCTCCTCGTGCAGGCGCATGCCGCGGAGGTCGTCGTCGATCAGCATGGCGGCGACGCCGAGGTTCGGCTGCAGCACATCGTCGTCGACGGCGTGCGAGTCGAGGAGCGCGTACGCCGCCCGGAAGTTCTCGACGGCCTGTCGCCAGTCGTTCCTGGCGGTAGCGGTGAACCCGCGGAGCAGGGCGGCGGCGGCGCGGGACCGTGGCTCGGCGTCCGGACCGGGCTGGGGCACCAGTGCGGTGACGTCGGTCTGTCGGGGTGAGCGTGCGCCGAAGGCCGCTAGAGCCGAGGCGAGCATCGCGAGCTGCTGGGCCATGGCGTCGTCGGCTCCGACCGCGCTCTCCAACGCCTGCAGGATGTAGTCATAGCCGTCGTCGAGCGAGTGGGTGTTCCACTCGATCTGGCCCTGCAGGGTGAGCAGCCGGGCACGCAGCACCGGGTCGGCGATGTCGGTCGCGGAGGAACGGGCGAGAGCAGCAGCCTGAGCCGGATGGGCGCCGAGCCAGGAGGAGGAGGCCGCGAGGTAGAGCCGTCGCCCTCGTTCCTCCCCGCCCGCGGTCAGCTCTGCCGCACGCGCCCAGGCGGCAGCCGCGGCCTCATGGCCACCCCGCGCGGCAGCCCGCTCCGCGACGCCGTCCAGCGCAGAGACGACCTCGCCGTCGGGGCGGTCGGCTGCAGCGGCCAGGTGCCAGGCGCGGCGGTCGGGATCGCCGCCCAGTGCGCCGGCCAGCGCACGGTGGACGGACCGGCGCTGCGCGGTGGTCGCAGCGCCGTAGACCGCGCTGCGCACGAGCGGGTGGTAGATCGCGATCTCGTCGCCCACGGCACGCAGCAGGCCGGCCCGCTCGACCTCGTCGAGCGCGGCCTCGTCCGCCTCGAGCGATGCTGCGGCGTCGCTGACGACGGTCAGCCTGGCGGTGTCGTCCGCGGCCGCGACCAGCAGGAACCGCTGCGCGGCCTCCGAGAGCCGCCGGTACCGGTCCAGGAAGGCGCGCTCGACTCCTCCGGTCAGCGGCAACGGGTTCGGCAGCGGCACGCGACCGGCGAGCTGGCCGGCCGAGAGCTGTCCGGCCAGCTCGACGAGGGCCAACGGGTTGCCGCCGGTGGCGGCGACCAGCTGGTCGCGCACCGCTGGTTCCACCTCGTCGTCGAGGTGGGCCGCCAGCAGTGCCGAGACGTCCGCTCCCGCCATGCCACCGACCGTCAGCTCCGGGAGGTCCGGAGCCTCGAGCCGGCGTGCGTCTCCGTCGCGAGCGGCGAACAGGAGCGCGACAGGCTCGTCGTGGAGCCGTCGGGCGGTGAACAGCAGTGCCGCAGCCGATGCGTCGTCCAGCCAGTGGGCGTCGTCGACGACGACGAGCACCGGAGCCTCCTCGGCTGCCTCGGCCAGGAGAGTCAGCGTGGCGAGATAGACCAGGAAGCGCTCCCCCTCACCGGACGCGGCGCCGAGCGCGGCGCCCAACGCGTCCCGCTGCGGTTCAGGCAGCACGTCGAGCCGGTCCGTCAGCGGTCGGAGCAGCCGTTGTAGCGCGGCGAACGCCAGCGGCGACTCCGACTCCACGCCTGACGTCCGAAGCACCCGCATGCCCTCGGCCGACTCGACGGCGTCGGTCAAAAGGGTCGACTTCCCCACCCCGGCGACGCCGTGGACGACCAGCGCGCTCCCCCTACCGGCTCGTGCGCCGTCGAGGACAGCGGCGATCGTCGCGCCTTCGAGCTCCCTCCAGGCCAGCACGTGCCCGACGCTACTCACACCATCCGCCACCGCGGGGAGGAACCCGGTGATTCCACCGGTGTGACCGGTGGTGCGAGCGACGAGCGTGGCGGGCGACCGTCCCCACCAGGAGTACGCATGCTGCCCGGCACCCCCCGCACCTTCGTAGGCTCGACCACCTTCGCCATCCGCGGTCCCGACGGCGAGGGCGCCACCAGCCGCGCCGACGACGAAACCCGCCTCGCCGCGCGCATCCTGGCCGTGCCGGGCGTGGAGGTGGTCTCCCTCGACACGGCAACCGGCGTCGTGAACGTCCGCGGGACAGCGCCCGTGGACCGCGCCGACATCGCCGCCGCGGTCGCTGCGGCCGGGTTCACCCTCGTCCCCTGAACCCGGCGATTCCACCGGCGCGACCACCGGGCGGTGACGGCGAGGGTCGATGCCAGAGCCACCCGGCTCCGACCACACCTCAGGAGATCCCAATGTCACACGCACACTCCGCGGTCGCCGAGACCGCGCACCACGAGTCGGCGGAGGAGACCCGCCGGCCCTGGACCGTCCTCGGCGTGATGCTCATGGCCCAGCTGATGGTCATCCTCGACGTCAGCGTCGTGAACGTCGCTCTTCCCAGCATCGGCACGGCACTCGACTTCACCAGCGGCGACTACCAGTGGACGGTCAGCGCCTACGTCCTGCTCAGCGGCGGACTGCTCCTCCTCGGCGGCCGGCTGGCCGACCTGCTGGACCGGCGCACCATGTTCCTGACCGGTCTCACCCTGTTCACCACCGCGTCGCTCGTCAGTGCGACGGCCTCCTCTGCTGCCGCGCTGATCCTCTCGCGCGGCGCGCAGGGTGCCGGCGCAGCGATGCTCACCCCTGCGGCCTTGTCGATCATCATGTCGACGTACGCCGGTCGTCAGCGCGCCACCGCGCTCGCCATCTGGGGCACCATCGGCAGCCTCGGCATCGCACTCGGCGTCCTGTTCGGCGGTGTCTTGACCACAGGCTTCGGCTGGCGGTCGATCTTCTTCGTCAACATCCCGATCGGGATCATGGCCGGGGCGCAGACGCTCCGCCGGGTGCAGCGCGGCGAGCGCGCCCCCGGCGCCGTACGACGCCTCGACCTGCCCGGCGCCGCCACACTCGTCACCGGACTGCTCTCACTCGTCTACGCGATCGAGGGCACGCGGACCCACGGCTGGAGCTCGGCGCACACGCTGATCGCCTTCACGGCCGCTGCCGCACTCCTCGCCGCCTTCGCGGTCATCGAGCGCATCGTCCCCTCGCCGCTGGTTCCGCCGCACACGTGGCGGGTCCGGTCGCTGATCTCGGCGTCCGCCGTGATGGCCGTCATCACCGGCGCCGTGGTCGGCGTGATCTTCCTCAGCTCCCTGTTCCTCCAGACCGTGTCGGGCAGCTCCGCGATCGTCACGGGTCTCCAGTTCCTGCCCCTTGCCGGCTCCATCACTGCAGGCGCCATGGTCGCCTCCCACCTGCTCGGGAAGGTCAGCCCCAAGACCATGATGGTCGTCGGCCTGGTCGTGGTCGCCGCGGGAGCGCTGATGCTCGCGAGCATGGACAGGAACCCCGGCTACGTCACCGACGTGCTGCCCGGCTTCGTCCTCATGGGACTCGGTGTCGGCCCGATGTTCGTGGCGATCTCGGTCGCCGCCATGGCGGGCATCCCGGCCGAGCACTCGGGCCTCGCCTCGGGCGTGATGATGACTGGCCACGAGGTCGGCGCCGCCCTCGGCGTCGCGACCCTCACCGCCGTCGCCGGTGACCTGACCACCCGGGCGGGGCTGCTGGACTCCTTCCCCCATGTGTTCCAGGTCGTCGCCATCGCCATGGTCGCACTGGCCGGCTTCGCCGCCATCGCGGTCCCGCGCCAGCCGGCCGGCGCCGCGGGACACGGCGCCGGACATCACGGCGGCCACCGCGGTCACTGACCGGAGCGAGCCGGGAAGGCGCCGAGAAGGCGCCTTCCCGGTGGATCCCGGCGGCTCCGCCGGCGCCAACCGCACCCGCCTCGACGACGGTGGCATCCCGTCGTACCTCTCATCTACGGAGACCCCCCATGAGCACCACCGCACCCACCCGCCCGGCTCGGCTTCCGGACAGCTCGAACGGCGCTGCGTCGGGCCGGCGACGCCTCGTCGCTCTCGGTCTGCTGGCCTCCGCCCAGTTCGTCGTCATGCTCGACACCTCCATCGTCAACGTCGCGCTCCCGTCCATCCAGGCCGACCTGCGGCTCAGCTCGACAGGCCTCACCTGGGTCGTCAACGCCTACGTCCTCACGTTCGGGGGCCTGCTGCTGCTGTTCGGCCGCGTCGCCGACCTCCTCGGACGGCGCCGGATGTTCGTGGGCGGCGCCGCCGCGTTCTCGGTGGGCACGCTGCTGGCCGCGTTCGCTTCCACCCAGGAGCTCCTCGTCGCGGGGCGCGTCGTCCAGGGAGCCGGCGCGGCCGCACTCAGCCCGGCGGCCATGGCGCTGCTCCTGCTCGCCTCTCCCGGACCCGCGCGAGCCCGCGCCATGAGCCTCTGGGGCGCCGCATCCGCTCTCGGCGGCGCGACCGGGGTCCTCTCCGGCGGCCTCCTCGCCGGCTACCTCGGCTGGTCATCGGTGTTCTTCGTGACCGTGCCCGTCTCGATCGCAGCCGTCCTCCTGGCCCGTCGCGTCCTCGACGAGGACGTCCGCGGCCCACGACGCCGCCTCGACGGCCGCGGAGCGCTGACCATCACGGGCGCGGTCCTCGCGCTCGTGCACACCGCTCTCGCAGCGGGTGAGGGTCACCCGACCTCGACGACCGTCCTGGTCGGCCTCGGCCTTTCCGCGACCCTGCTCGCGCTCTTCGTGGCCGCCGAGCGAGGCGCGGCCGACCCACTCGTGCCGCTGGCGCTGTTCCGTTCCCGGGCACTGAGCACCGGCGTCGGACTGGCCGTCCTCGGCGGGGCCACTCGCGCGTCGTCGTTCGTCCTGGTCGCTCTGTACCTGCAGCAGGGCCTCGCGATGGAGCCGCAGCAGGCAGGCCTGGCGATGGTCCCGACCTCGCTGACCGGCTTCGCGTTCTCATTGGCGCTGCTGCCGCGGATGCTGCGCAAGCTCGGTCCCGAGCGGAGCCTGGTCGCAGGCCTCGTCATCCTCGCTGGTGGACAGCTGTGGCTGGCCCACGTGCCGGGCGACGGGTACGCCGCCGGGGTGCTGCCCGCTCTCTTCCTCATCGCCGTCGGCGTTGCTCTCAGCTTCACCCCCACCACCATGGTCATCGCCTCGGCAGCGCCGGCCGCTCACACCGGCCTCGCCTCCGGCTTGGCCGGCTCCGCCACCCAGGTCGGCTCAGCGCTCGGCACCGCTACCTTCACCGCCATCGGCGTTGCCGTCGCAGGCGCAGGAGCCGACGCCCTCGACACGTCCGGCTTCTCGGCCGCCTTCACCGCCGCAGCCGTCGTCGCCCTCGCCACTGCCACCCTCGGTTCGACCCTCGTCCGCCGACGCTGACAGCGCCTGGGCGAGGCAGCACGCCGGCATGGCGATGCGGCCGGGCGAACCCGGCGATTTCGCCGGCGCAACCCGATGCCTCCCGGCGAGAGCCTGGGAGCACCACAAGACACCGCGAGAAGGAGAGCTCCGATGGACTACATCACCTACACGATCGCACGCCACCGTCAGGACGAGCTGCGGGAAGCAGCAGCCCGTCGCGGCCGCCGCACCCGGCCGTCCGCGCGCAGGCCTGGCCGGCCGCGCTGGATCCGGTGACACGCCCGACCCAGCCGAGACAGAGGACGCATGTACGACCACTGCGCCCTCTCCCACAGGCTCCCGACGGCCGGCGCCCCGCTGCCTCCGGGCAGCGGGGCGCTGCTCGTCACGGCTCGTCGCCGTCGCGGCGTCACCTCGACGGCTAGGTTGGCGGTGTGAGCGACCGGCTGCCGATGTTCCCGCTGAACAGCGTGATGTTCCCGGGCGTGACCGTGCCGCTGCACGTCTTCGAGGACCGCTACCGAGCGCTCATGCACCACCTGATGCGCATCGAGGACCCCGCCGACCGGGTCTTCGGGTCCGTCGCGATCCGCGAGGGCTACGAGGTCGGCGACCACGGCGCGCAGTCGCTCTTCCGCGTCGGGGTGCGGCTCCAGCTGAGCGAGGTGGAGGCCAACCCCGACGGCACGTTCGACATCGTGGCCGTGGGCCGTGACCGCATCCGGCTCGAGCGCCTCGAGCGGGGCGACCTCTTCCCCTACGGCGAGGTCGAGACCCTTCCCGAGCCGGCGGTCGAGGTCGTCGACGACCTGGTCGTCCACGCGAAGGCCACCTTCACCGCCTACCGACTGGCGCTCAGCGAGATCTCCGCCGATCCCTACCGCGGCACCCTGCCCACGGACCCGACGTACCTCTCCTGGGTCCTGGCCGCCTGCGCTCCCCTGCCCATGGCGGAGCGCCAGCAGCTCCTCGAGGCCTCCGACGCCGAGGAGCGTCTGGTGCTCGTGACCGAGCTGCTCCGCTCCGAGCTGCGCGCGATGAACGTGATCACCTCCCTGCCGGCCACCGAGGTGGCCCGCACCCGCTGGTCGCCCAACTGAGCCCCGGATGGCGAGGAAGAAGCCGTCCGGCGGCACGCCGGCCACCACTGCGCTGACCGCGGCGGGCGTGACCTTCACGATCCACGAGTACGACCACGACCCCCGCTCGGAGTCGTACGGCGGCGAGGCCGCCGCGGCGATGGGCATCTCCCCTGCGCAGGTCTTCAAGACCCTGCTCGCCGACGTCGACGGCGCCCTCACCGTCGCCGTGGTGCCGGTGTCCGGTCAGCTCGACCTCAAGGCGCTCGCACGCGCCGTCGGCGGTCGGAGGGCCGCGATGGCCGACCCCCGGGCCGCCGAGCGGGCGACCGGCTACGTCCTCGGCGGGATCTCCCCGCTCGGCCAGAAGCGCGCCCACCCCACCGTCGTCGACGAGACCGCGCTCGACCACGCCACCGTCTTCGTCTCGGCCGGCCGCCGCGGGATGGAGGTCGAGCTCGCCCCCGCCGACCTCGTCCGCCTCACCGCCGCGACGACCGCACCCGTCGGTCGTTGAGACCGACCCCATCGCGGCTCCGTCGTCGGCGCGATCGCCGGCTACCCCTGCGGCCGCGCGGCCGCGCGGCTGCTCTCCGGTGAGCTAGTCCCCGGCGGAGCGATCGAGCCAGTTGCCGGAGTCACGCTGGCCGGCCTGGGCGCGACGGAAGTCGCCGACCCAGGAGCCGACGACGATCGTCAGCGAGAAGCCACCGAGCGCCCCGAGCGGCCAGCACAGCAGCGGCGTGATGCCGCTGACCTCGATGGCGTCGTCGTACTTCTTGCACGGCTGCTCCGTGCAGACGTTGGCCTTCGTCTCGTAGGTCGAGGTGTCCGGCGGGCTCAGCGTGGTGCCGATCCACCAGGACACCGCGGCCGCGAGCGCACTGCCCACGACCAGCGCGGCACAGGCGGCGAGCGCCTGGCGACGGCCCACGACGGCTCCGCCGATGCCGAGGAGCAGGCCGAAGCCGAGCGCGATCACGGCGTACTCCCCCGGACCGTCGAACTGGTGGGCCGACGCGTGGTCGGTCAGCGGGAACCAGGTCGGGCCGTGGGTGGTGTCGAAGACGGCTCCGTCCTGGGGCGGACCCCACCACCGGTACCAGAGCCAGCCGCCGAGCGCGCCGAGCGCCAGGCAGGCACCGAGCACCACCCCGGCGACGATCCCGACGGGCCGCCACTGGACGCGACGCTCGGCAGTCGGAGCGGGCGGGGCCACGGCCTCGGAGTCGGTCACCACTCCCTCATCCTGCCAGGCTGCACTCACCCCGCGAGGCACTGGGGACCGAGCAGCTGCTTGAGGTCCGCGAAGAGCGCAGGGCTCGGTGAGACGCGCAGGTTGTCGTCGAGCCGCATCACCCGGGTCGCGTCACGCATGAGCAGGCGCAGCCGCACCTCGGTGAGGCCGGGGTGGGTGGCCAGCACCTCGCGCAGGCCGGCGATGACAGGCGCGGTGCACCGGGTCGAGGGCAGGCTGATCACCACCGGACCGTCGGCGTTGGTGTCGAGGTCGGGGACGGTGACCTCCATGGCGTGCAGCTCGGGCTGCTCCTTGCTGCGCGAGAGGCGACCCTTCACGGTGATGATCGCGTCGGGCACGAGGTAGGGGCTCGCCAGCTGGTAGGCGCTGGGGAAGAGGAGCACGTCGATCGCTCCCTCGAGGTCCTCCAGCGAGATCATCGCCCACGGATCACCCTTCTTGGTGATCTTGCGCTGCACCGAGGTCACCAGGCCGCTCACCGTCACCGTCGACTGGTCCGGACGCACCGAGCCGTCGGTGTCGGTCAGGAGCGAGCCGATGGTGCAGTCGGCGGTGCCGGCCAGCACGTGCTCGAGCCCGAGCAACGGGTGGTCGGAGACGTAGAGGCCGAGCATGTCGCGCTCGTGGCCCAGCAGGGTGGTCTTGTCCCACTCGTCGAGGTCGGGCACGGTCACGCTGACGCCGAACCCGCCGAAGTCGCCGTCGTCGTCCATGCCGGCGAAGAGCGAGTCCTGGCCGATCGCCTCGTTGCGCTTGATGTCGACGTACTGGTCCACAGCGGTCTCGTGGATCGCCACGAGCGCACGCCGCTTGTGCTTGAGGTCGTCGAACGCACCGGCCTTGATCAGCGACTCGATGACCCGCTTGTTGCAGACCAGCGCGGGCACCTTGTCGAGGAAGTCGTTGAAGGACTCGTAGCGGCCCTTGCTCTCGCGGGCCGCCACGACCTGCTCGACGACGTTGGCCCCGACGTTGCGGATCGCGGTCATGCCGAAGCGGATGTCGGTGCCGACGGCCGTGAAGTCGTGGGAGGACTCGTTGACGTCGGGCGGCAGGACCTGGATCTTCATCCGGCGACACTCGTTGAGGTAGATCGCCATCTTGTCCTTGTCGTTCTTCACCGAGGTGAGGAGCGCGGCCATGTATTCGGTCGGGTAGTTGGCCTTGAGGTAGGCGGTCCAGTAGGTGATGACGCCGTAGGCGGCCGAGTGCGACTTGTTGAACGCGTAGTCGGCGAAGGGGACGAGGATCTCCCAGAGCGTCTTGACCGCGTCGGCCGGGTAGCCCCGTTCGAGCATGCCGGCCTCGAAGCCGGCGTACTGCTTGTCGAGCTCCTCCTTCTTCTTCTTGCCCATCGCGCGGCGCATGTTGTCGGCGGCGCCCAGCGAGAAGCCGGCGAGCACCTGCGCGATCGCCATGACCTGCTCCTGGTAGACGATCAGGCCGTAGGTCTCCCCCAGCACCGGCTCGAGGGCGTCGGCCAGGGCCGGGTGGATCGGCGTGATCGGCTCGCGGCCGTTCTTGCGGTGCGCGTACTTGTTGTGCGAGTCGGCACCCATCGGGCCCGGCCGGTAGAGCGCCGAGACGGCGGTGATGTCGGCGAACTGGTCGGGCAGCATCGACCGCAGCAGCGCGCGCATGCCGCCACCGTCGAGCTGGAACACCCCGAGCGTGTCGCCGCGCCCCATCAGCTCGTAGGTCGCCCGGTCGTCGAACGGCAGCTCCTCCAGGACCACCGTCTCGCCCCGGTTGGCGGCGATGTTGACCAGCGCGTCCTCGAGCGTGTGCAGGTTGGAGAGCCCGAGGAAGTCCATCTTGACCAGCCCGAGCGCCTCGCACATCGGGTAGTCGAACTGCGTGATGACGGCGCCGTCCTGCGGCCGCGCCATGATGGGTACGACGTCGATGATCGGCTCGCTGGACATGATCACGCCCGCGGCGTGCACGCCCCAGTTGCGGATCTGGCCCTCGAGGCCGAGCGCGGTCTCGTAGATCCGGCGCACGTCGGTGTCCTGCTCGTGCAGGGCCCGGAACTCGCCGCCGTCGCCGTAGCGCTTGTGCTCGGGGTTGAAGACCTCCTTCAGCGGGACGCCCTTGCCCATGACGTCGGGCGGCAGCGCCTTGGTGATCCGGTCGCTGACGGCGAAGCCGTAGTCGAGCACCCGCGCCGCGTCCTTGATGGCGGCCTTGGACTTCAGCCGGCCGAACGTGGCGATCTGGGCGACCCGGTCGGCGCCGTACTTCTCGGTGACGTACTGGATGACCTCGCCGCGGCGGTGGTCGTCGAAGTCGATGTCGAAGTCGGGCATCGAGGGTCGCTCGGGGTTGAGGAACCGCTCGAAGAACAGGCCGTGCTCCAGCGGGCACAGGTCGGTGATCCGCAGGGCGTAGGCGGCGATCGAGCCCGCGCCGGAGCCACGGCCCGGGCCCACCCGGATGCCGTTGTCCTTGGCCCAGTTGATGAAGTCCGCGACCACGAGGTAGTAGCCGCAGTAGCCCTTCTGGGAGATGATCGCCAGCTCCATGTCGACCCGGTCGCGGACCTCCTGGGTCAGCCGCTCCCCGGGGTAGCGCGACTCGATCCCGCGCCACACCTCCTGGGAGAACCACGACTCCTCGGTCTCCCCCGCGGGCACGTCGGCGCGCGCCATGTAGCCGCCGGTCGACTCGGTGAACTCCACCTCGCACCGCTCGGCGATGAGCAGCGTGTTGTCGCAGGCCTCCGGCATGCCGAACCGGTCGGCCCACAGCTCGCGCATCTCGGCCGCGGACTTGATGTAGTAGCCACCGCCGTCGAACTTGAGGCGGTTGGTGTCGGAGAGCCGCTTGCCCGAGGCGACGCAGATGAGCGCGTCGTGCGCCGCCGCGTCCTCGGGGTTGTTGTAGTGGGAGTCGTTGGTGGCGACGGGCGGGATGCCGAGCTCCTTGCCCAGCCGCAACAGGTCCTCGCGGACCCGCTTCTCGATGTCGATGCCGTGGTCCATCAGCTCCAGGAAGAAGCTGTCCTTGCCGAAGATGTCCTGGAACTCCGCGGCCGAGCGCCGGGCCTCGTCGTACTGCCCCAGGCGCAGCCGGGTCTGGATCTCCCCCGACGGGCAGCCCGTGGTCGCGATCAGTCCCTTGCTGTAGGTGTTGAGCAGCTCCCGGTCGGCGCGCGGCTTGTAGAAGAAGCCCTCGAGGCTCGACCGGGACGAGAGGCGGAAGAGGTTGTGCATGCCCTCCGTGGTCGAGGACCACATCGTCATGTGGGTGTAGGCCCCGCCGCCGGCGACGTCGTCGCCGCCCTCCTCGGCCAGGTCGCCCTTGCCCCAGCGGACCCGCCGTCGCTCGGACCGCTCGGTCTGCGGCGTGAGGTAGGCCTCGATGCCGATGATCGGCTTGACGCCGTGCTTCTTGGCCTTGGAGTAGAAGTCGTAGGCGCCGTGCAGGTTGCCGTGGTCGGTCATCGCGATCGACGACATGCCGAGGTCCGACACCCGGGTGAAGAGCCCGTCGAGCAGCGAGGCGCCGTCCAACATGGAGTACTCGGTGTGGACGTGCAGGTGGACGAAGTCCCCGGCGGATGCCATCGGCGCTGGATGCTCCTCGAGAGAGTTGGACGACAAGCGGGCGGGGAAGAGGAACAGCCTAACCCGCCCGACGGGCCCAGGTTAGGAGGACCCTCCGACACTTCGACCGGGCCACTCCATGCGGACGTCCGGGGCCCGTTCCTCGTTGCCGCTCCCGTCGGTGCGCTCGCGCTCGACGAGCCCGCGCCGGGCGTAGAAGGTGCGGGCCGGGAGGTTCATCTCGAAGACCCACAGCCCGAACCCGGCGGGGCGCAGCGACTTCACCAGGTCGAGGAGGGCACCGCCCACACCTGCACCGGCGTGGTCCGGCAGGACGTAGAGGTCGTCCAGCCAGGTCTGCGTGAAGCGGGCGTAGCCGACCACTCGGCCCCCGACCTCAGCGACCCACACGTCGTCCTCGCCCATGCGTCGCGCCAGCCAGGCCCGGACCTCCGCGTCGGAGTGGATGCCGGGCGGCATCGCGGCTGCGCGACGGCTCGCCAGGTGCACGTCGGCCACGGCGAGCGCGTCGTCCGGGGCCGCCGGTCGGAGGACCAGCTCGGTGGTCGTCACGTCAGTGGGTGTCGCGGATGGCGTCGAGCGCGTGCTGGAGGTCGTCGGGGTAGGACGACTCGTAGGAGACGTAGTCGCCCGTCTCCGGGTGCTCGAACCCCAGCCGTACGGCGTGCAGCCACTGCCGCGTCAACCCGAGCCGCTTGGCCAGGGTCGGGTCCGCACCGTAGGTCAGGTCGCCGCAGCACGGGTGCCGCAGGGCCGCCATGTGCACCCGGATCTGGTGGGTGCGCCCGGTCTCGAGGTGGACCTCGAGCAGGCTGGCGAAGCGGTGCGCCTCGAGCGTCTCGTAGTGGGTGACGCTCGCGCGACCGCCGTCCATCACGGCGAACTTGTAGTCGGCCCCCGGATGGCGCCCGATCGGGGCGTCGACCGTCCCCGACAGCGGATCGGGGTGGCCCTGCACGAGCGCGTGGTAGGTCTTGTCGACGGTCCGGTGACGGAAGGCGTTCTTCAGGACCGAGTAGGCGTGCTCCGACTTGGCGATCACCATCACCCCCGAGGTGCCGACGTCGAGACGCTGCACGATGCCCTCGCGCTCCTTGGCGCCGGAGGTGGAGATCCGGAAGCCCGCACCGGCGAGGTGCCCGACCACCGTCTGGCCGCGCCATCCCGGCGACGGGTGGACGGCCACGCCGACGGGCTTGTCGATCACCACGATCGAGGGGTCGTCGTGGATGATCTTGATGCCCTCGACGATCTCGGGCACGACCTCCAACGGGTCGGCCTCGGCCGGGATCTCGACGTCGAGCACCGCGCCGGGGAGCACCCGCTCGCTCTTGCTCACGTCGTTGCCGTCGAGGCGGACCCGCCCGTCCGCGATGAGCTCGGCCGCCCGCGACCTCGACAGCCCGAAGAGCTGCGCCATGGCCACGTCGATGCGCTGCCCGTCGAGGCCCTCCGGGACCCGCAGGCTCCGGTGGTCCACGCCGGTCACTCGTCGACCTCCGGGTCGGCGTCCAGGTCGTCCTGGGTGGGGCCGTCCTGCCGGGTGCCGTCCATCTTCGCGCCGCGGAAGACCTGGATCAGGACGAGCGCGACACCGATGTTGATCGAGATGTCGGCGACGTTGAAGATCGGCCAGTTGGGCAGTCGGAGGAAGTCGACGACGTGGCCGCGGAACGGCTCGGGGCCGCGCAGCATCCGGTCGGTGAGGTTGCCGGCGATGCCCGCCATCAGCGCGCCCAGGGCGACCGCCCACACGCGGTCGACGACCCGTCGGCTGATGGCCAGCACGACGAGCGTCGCCAGGATCGCCAAGCAGGTCAGCGCCACCGTGAACCCGGTGCCGACGGAGAACGCCGCGCCGGGGTTGCGTGTCAGATGCAGCTGGAGCAGGTCGCCGACGACGGGTACGTCGTCACGTCCCGTCAAGCGCTCGACCGCGACGTGCTTGGAGACCTGGTCGGCGGTGTAGAGCGCCGCGGCCACCAGGGCGAACGTGACCCACGCGCGTCGACTCGCGAGCGCCGGCCGGCGAGGGTCGGCGGGCCCGCTGTCGCTGCCGTCTACCGACGTTCCTCCCGCTGCTTGCATGTCATGCACAGTGTGGCACGGGGGAAAGCCATCAACCGCATCTTGCCGATCGCGTTGCCGCACGACTCGCAGACGCCGTAGGTGCGGTCCTCGATGCGAGCCAGAGCCCGGTCGATCTGTGCCAGCTTCTCCCGCTCGTGGTTGAGCACCGTGAGCTCATGGTCGCGCTCGAAGCTGGTCGCGCCGAGGTCGGCCTGGTCCTGCCCCGCACCGTCGCCGGCGTCACGAAGCAGCCCGGAGAGGTCGGCCTCCTGAGCAGCCACGATCCCGGCGCTGTGCTCCCGCTGCTCGTGCAGCTCTGCGAGCACCTCGGCGAGCTCGGCCTTCGACCAGGCCTCCTCGCCCTCGAGCACGACGAGCTTGGCCTGGGCGGCCTTCTTGACGGGCGCGGCCTTCTTGGCAGGCGCGGCCTTCTTGGCAGGCGCGGCCTTCTTGGCAGGCGCGGCCTTCTTGGCAGGCGCGGCCTTCTTGGCAGGTGCAGCCTTCTTGGCCGGTGCAGGCTTCTTCGCGGGTGCGGCCTTCTTGACGGGAGCGGCCTTCTTGACCGGTGCGGCCTTCTTCGCGGGTGCGGCCTTCTTCGCGGGTGCGGCCTTCTTGGCCGGTGCGGCCTTCTTCGCGGGTGCAGCCTTCTTGGCCGGTGCAGGCTTCTTCGCGGGTGCGGCCTTCTTCGCGGGTGCAGCCTTCTTGGCCGGTGCAGGCTTCTTCGCGGGTGCAGCCTTCTTCGCGGGTGCAGCCTTCTTGGCCGGTGCAGCCTTCTTCGCGGGTGCAGCCTTCTTCGCGGGTGCAGCCTTCTTCGCGGGAGCAGCCTTCTTCGCCGGAGCCGCTGGCTTCTCGGCTCCGTCGGCCTTGCGACGACCGATGATCTTGCCGGCGGCGGACACGGTCCGACCCGCCAGCGACTTCTTGGTGCTCCGCGCCATCTCCGGGCCTCCTCAGGACCGATTCACCCGGGGCGAGAGCCGCAGGCTGCACGGAGGTTAGCCGGTGCGACCGACGTCACCAAGCACCCACTCCGTCATGTGGGCGTCAGAAGACCCCGGAATTGCCGCCGGCCGGCCCCTCGCGAGGGACCGGCCGGCGTCAGGAACTGCTGTCGCGGAGCTGCGACCTAGCGCTCTTCCTCACCGAGGATCGACCGGAGCCGCTTCGGCGCGGGCGCCTCCTCGTTGGGGGCGATGGTGTCGCCCGGCGTCTGGAGCGACTCGAGCTGCTGGGTGAAGTAGCTCTTGAGGCGGGAGCGGTACTCACGCTCGAACGAGCGCAGGTTCTCCACCTCGACGCTGAGCTTGTCGCGCTCCTTCTCGAGGTCCGCGAAGAGCTGCGTGCGACGCTCCGCGGTCTCGGCGTCGAGCATCTCCGAGCGGGTGCGGGCGTCGGACTCGAGCCGGTCGGCCTTGCCCTTCGACTCGTTCTCGAGTCGCTCGGCCTTGGTGCGAGCCTCGCCGACGATGCGGTCGGCCTCGTTCTTGGCGTCCTCGACGAGCTCGTCGGCGTTGCGCGTCGCGATCTCCAGGAGGCGCGCAGCGGCGTTCGACGCCTCCGGCACGGTCTCCACGCGGATCGTCTCGACGCCGCCGCCGGCGGGCACCTGGGTCGCGACCGGCGCGGGAGCGGCGGGCTCGGGGACCACCGGCGCCGGGGTCGGCTCCGGCTCGGGCACGGACACGGGGGTGAGCTGGGTCGGCGCGGGCTCGTAGGACGGCGCGGACGACTGACCACCGGACTGCGCGGCCGCAAGCTTGGCGCGCAGCTCGTCGTTCTCGGCGTTCAGGCGAGCGAGCTCGGCCTCCACCTCGTCGAGGAACTGGTCGACCTCACCCATGTCGTAGCCCTCGCGAAGGCGGACGGGGGTAAAGCGCTTGTTGCTCACGTCCTCGGGCGTCAGCGGCATGACCTCACCTAACTGTTGTGACTACGGAATTACGTTCGACTTACTGCTCCGCGAACAATAGCGCCTGACCTGCAACTACTGAGAGTCGGCGTTCACGACCGCCAGATCTCGATGTTGATCGCCCGCAGGACGATCGCTGCGATCAGCACGAGCAGGAAGCTCAGGTCGAGCGAGAAACTGCCGATGCGGACCGGCTTGATCACGCGACGCAGCGCCCGCAGTGGCGGATCCGTCACCGTGTAGACGATCTCGAGCAGCACGAGCAGCACGCCCCGCGGCTGCCAGGCACGCGCGAACATCTGGACGTAGTCGAACGTCAGACGTATCAGGAGGAACCCGATGAACGTCCAGAGGACGCCCTCGATGATCTGACCGGCGATCGGCAACGACAGTTCCTAACGAGGGACTGGGGGGACAGCCGCGATCCTAGGGTGTCGCCTCAACTCTGGTTGAAGAAGCCCGCGTCCGCGATGCGCAGCTTGTCCGCAGCGGCCACCGTCACGTTGGGCGGGGAGAGCAGGAACACCTTGTTGGTGACCCGCTCGATGCTGCCCCGCGTGGCGAAGATCAGACCGGCGGCGAAGTCGACCAGGCGCTTGGCGTCGGCGTCGTCCATCTCCGAGAGGTTCATGATCACCGGGGTGCCGTCGCGGTACTGCTCACCGACCGCGCGCGCCTCGTTGTAGGTGCGCGGGTGCAGGGTCGTGATCCGCGAGAGCTCCGCGACCACCCCGACCGCCGGTGCGGGAGCCGGAGCCGCAGCGGGCCGGCGTCGCTCGTTGATGTCGGCGACGGAAGCGGCGCGGGCGCGCGGCGCCCGGTCCGGGCGAGCCTCGCGAGCGGGAGTCGCCTCGGGGGCGTCGTAGTCCGCGTCGTACTCGTCGTAGCCGGTGTCCTCGAGCAGGCCGAGGTACTCACCGATCCTGCGCATCGCACCGCTCATGGCTAGGCCTTTCGGATTGCGCCCCACACGGGGCTACTGGTGTTTCGGACATTACTGGACCGAGGGTCTCGATCCGAGGACCGCAGTGCCGACGCGTACGTGTGTCGCGCCCGCCTCGATCGCGGCCTCGAGGTCACCGCTCATCCCGGCCGACAACCAGTCGGCGGAGGGATGGGAGGCGACCAGCTCTGAGCGGATGGCGGACAGCCGCGCGAACGCCGTGGCGGGGTCCTCACCCAGGGGAGCAACGGCCATGAGGCCGCGCAGTCGGAGGTGGTCGGCGGCCGCGACGCGGTCGGCCAGGGCCGCCAGGTCTGCCGGGTCGGCGCCGGCGCGACCTTCGCGGTCGGGTGGGTCGAGGCTGACCTGCAGGAGTACGTCGACGACGCGCTCCCCCGCCCCGGCGTCGAGCCGGCCGACGAGCTTGGCGCGGTCGACCGAGTGCACGACGTCGGCGTACGCGGCCACCGCCGCTGCCTTGTTGCTCTGCAGGCCGCCGATGAAGTGCCACCGCAAGCCCTCGACCCCGTCGGCGGCACACTCGGCGGCCTTCGCCTCGGCCTCCTGGTGACGGTTCTCCCCGACGTCGGTGACGCCGAGGTCGGCGAGCAGTGCCACGTCGGAGGCGGGGAAGTACTTGGTGACCACCACCAGGGTGACCTCGCCCGGGTCACGACCGGCCGTGCCGCAGGAGCGCTCGATCCGCTCCCGCACTGCGGCCAGGCCCGCGGCCAGCTCGTCCCTGCGGCTCATCGCCGCCCCGCGGGGTCGAGGCGGATGATGCCCGCGAGCCGGCCGGCGTGCGCGCCGTCGCGCCGGAAGGAGTAGAGGTCGGCGGACTCGCGCGTGCAGCGGGCGGCCCACTCGACCGCGACCCCGACGCGCTCGAGCTGCGCCGACACGCCCGCTCCGAGGTCCAGCGCCGGCGTGCCCCAGCTCGTCGCCGCCCGGCTGGCCGGCTCCACGGCGGACACCTCGTCCCGCATGTCCTCCGGCACCTCGTAGCAGGCACCACAGATGTGCGGCCCGACCCAGGCGACCAGACGCTCGGCTCCGAGGTCGCGCATCCGCGCGACGGTCGCCGGGACGATGCCACGCACCAACCCGAGCCGGCCCGCGTGCGCCGCTCCGATCACTCCGGCGTCCGGGTCGGCCAGCAGCACCGGCACGCAGTCGGCCGCGCGCACCATCAGGGTGCGGCCCGCCCCGGTCGTCACGATGCCGTCGGCCTCGGGACGGCCGGTGGGCGCGTCGTCCTCGACCAGCGCCACCGCCGCGCCGTGGACCTGGCGCAGGTCGCACAGCTCGTCGCCGGGGGCGAAGTCGGCCAGCAGGAGCCGGTGGTTCTCGGTCCGCGCCCGCGCGACGTCGTCGCCCTCGAGGGCGAGGTCGAGCTCGTCGTAGGGCGCAGCACTGACCCCGCCGAGCCGGTCGGTGAACGCCAGCTCGACGGGGCCTGAGGTCGTGCGGAAGGAGTACAAGCGGTCGGGCTCCGAGGCCTACTTCAGGAAGTCGGGCACGTCGAGGTCGTCGTCGAAGTCCATCGGCGGCGCGGTCGGGCGCGCTCCGACGGGGACGGCCGGCTGCTCGTCGCGGGCCTGCTCCTCGCGGGCCGGCTCGGCGGCCGGCTCGGGCTCCCGGCGCGCGGCCACCGCGGCCCGCACGTCGTCCTGCGTCGCCTGCGGGCGGGTGTCGCGCCGCAGGCTGCTGGACCGCTGCTTCGGCGGGGTGCCGCCGTCGAAGCCGGCCGCGATGACGGTGATCCGCACCTCGTCGCCCAGTGCATCGTCGATGATCGCGCCGAAGATGATGTTGGCGTCGGCGTGCACGGCCTCGGCGACCATCCCCGCGGCCTGGCTGATCTCGAAGATGCCGAGGTCGGAGCCGCCGGCCACGGACAGCAGCACACCGTGGGCGCCGTCGATCGAGGCCTCGAGCAGCGGGCTGCTCACGGCCATCTCGGCCGCGGCGATCGCGCGGTCCTCGCCCCGGGCCGAGCCGATGCCCATCAGGGCCGAGCCCGCGTTGCTCATGACCGCCTTCACGTCGGCGAAGTCGACGTTGATGAGACCCGGGGTGGTGATCAGGTCGGTGATGCCCGAGACGCCCTGGAGGAGCACCTGGTCGGCCTGGCGGAACGCGTCCATGACCGACACGTTGCGGTCGGAGATCTGCAGCAGCCGGTCGTTCGGGATCACGATGAGGGTGTCGACCTCCTCGCGGAGCCGCTCGATGCCCTCGTCGGCCGACTTCTTGCGGCGGGCGCCCTCGAAGACGAACGGCCGCGTGACGACGCCGATGGTCAGCGCGCCGAGCGAACGGGCGATCCGGGCCACGACGGGGGCGCCGCCGGTGCCGGTGCCGCCACCCTCGCCCGCGGTGACGAAGACCATGTCGGCCCCCTTGAGGACCTCCTCGATCTCCTCCGCGTGGTCCTCTGCGGCCTTGCCGCCCACGTCGGGGTTGGCTCCGGCGCCGAGGCCCCGGGTGAGCTCGCGCCCGATGTCGAGCTTGACGTCGGCGTCGCTCATGAGCAGCGCCTGGGCGTCTGTGTTGATCGCGATGAACTCGACGCCCTTGAGTCCGACCTCGATCATCCGGTTGACGGCGTTGACCCCGCCGCCACCGATGCCTACGACCTTGATGATGGCCAGGTAGTTCTGTGCAGCAGCCACGCCGTCTTCCCCTTCTCGGCTGGATGTGTTCTCGGGACCGCGAGGCCGGAACCCTTACCCTCATCCTGAGGGTTATAGTTATGTCAACCTCGTGGTGCCCATGACATTAGGGACGGTGACCGCCTCCCCTGGGGAGACACGCCGTTCGCGCCGCGCATCCTGCGCGAAAAAAGAGGTGGCGCGTCAGCTGGTGGTGGGGAGGCTCGGCACGCTGACGTTGTAGGTGCCGGCGTCGGGCCGGGCGTCGAGCAGGTCGAGCAGCACGCGCGCCTTCTCCTCCGAGAGGTCGGCACTCCCCCACTCCACGATGCGGTCGTCGCCGAGGGCGAGCCTGATCTCGTCGGCGGTGTCCACCTCGATGTGGTCGACCAGCTTCGCCACCGCCGGGTCGAGCGAGGCGACGACGTCGGCCGCCTCCTGGAGCGCGAACCGGTCCGCGTCGGAGGCGACCTTGACGACCGGCAGCGACGACGGCGGCTGCTTCGGCATCCCGCCGTAGGTGAAGGTGTCGCCCGTGTCGGAGAGGAAGACGTACGCCGGCCCCTCGGGGACGATCGCGATCGGCTCGCGCTCGTGGACCTCGATGTGCACGTCGTGGGGCCACTCCCGCGACACGTCGACCGACTGCACGGCCGTGAGCGACTTCACCCGCGTCTTGATGGCGTCGAGGTCGACGCCGACGAGGGCGTCGCCGGTCGGCACGTCCGCCGCGGCGAGCACCTCCTCCTCGGTGAGCTGCGAGTTGCCGGCGACGCTGGCCCCTTCGAGCCGCAGCCACGACGAGAAGTAGAGCGCGTAGACGCCGAGGCCGACGGCCCCGAGCAGCAGGGCCGCCACGGCGACGTACCGCAGCACGACCCAGCGCCGGGCCCACTGCCGCCGTACGAAGCGCCGCCGGGTGCGTGCTTGGCTCGAGCGCTCAGCCACGGGCGCGCTCCTGCAGTGCCGCCAGCAGCTGGGGGGCCAGGGTGGTGACGTCCCCCGCTCCCAGCGTGAGCAGGAGGTCGCCGGGCCGCGCCCGGTCGAGCAGCCGGTGCAGCGCCCGCTCGCGGTCGGGGACGAACGCGACCTGCTCCGCAGGAAGGGGTACGGCGTCGGCGACCGTCGCCCCGGTGACCTCCGCGTCCGGGTCCTCGCGAGCGACGTAGACGTCGAGCACGACCACCTCGTCGGCAGCACCCAGGGCGGCACCCATGTCGGCGCCGAAGATCCGGGTGCGGGAGACCAGGTGCGGTTGGTAGCACACGACGAGGCGCCCGTCACCGGCGAGCGAGCGCGCGGCCTCGAGGTCGCCGCGGATCTCGCTCGGATGGTGGGCGTAGCTGTCGTAGACCCGTACGTCGTCGGCCTCGCCGACCAGCTCCATCCGGCGCTTGGCACCGCGGTGCCGCGCGAGACCGCGGACGAGCGCAGCCGGGTCGGCACCCAGCTCGAGCCCGGCGGCGAGGGCGTAGAGGGCGTCCTGGGCGTAGTGCCGGCCGGGCACGGCGAGCTCGACCGTGCCGAGGTCCTCGCCGCGGGCCTCGACCCGGAAGCGGGTCGTGCCGCCCTCGATCGCGAGGTCGTGGCCGCGGACGGTCGCACCGTCGAAGAAGCCCGCGGTGACCTCGGCGAGGTCGGGCCGGTCGGAGATCGTCACCCGTGCCCGCCGCGCGAACTCCGCGAACGCGGCCTCGTAGGCCTCCTCGGTGCCCCAGTGGTCGAGGTGGTCGGCGTCCACGTTGGTGATCACGGCGATGTCGGGCGTGTAGACGAGGAAGGCGCCGTCGGACTCGTCGGCCTCCACCACGGCGACCGGGCCGCCGCCCCAGTGGGCGTTGGTGCCGAGCGTCGCCACCTCGGCGCCGATCGCGAAGGTCAGGTCGAGACCGGCCTCCTGTAGGGCGACGGTCGCCATGGCCGTCGTGGTGGTCTTGCCGTGCGTGCCCGCGACGGCCACGACGGTGCGGTCGACGAGCACCGACTGGAGCCCCGCCGACCGCGGCCACAGGCGCAGGCCACGGGCCTGGGCGGCGACGATCTCGGGGTTGTCCTCCCTGACCGCCGTCGTCGCGACGACCGTGTCGACGCCCGCCAGGTGCGCGGCGTCGTGGCCGACGTGCACCTCGATGCCCTCGCTCCGCAGCGCGTCGACGACCGGCGACGCGTAGGCGTCGCTGCCGCTGACCCGCACCCCCGCCTGGTGCATCAGCCGGGCGATGCCGGACAGGCCGGCACCGCCGATGCCGATGAGGTGGACGTGGCCGAGGTCGCCGGCGGCCGGGATGACGTCCGGCACCGGGATCCTCATGCGCCGCGCCCTGGACCGGCGGTCTCGACGACGATGCGAGCGAGGCGCTCGTCGGCGTCGCGCGGCACCAGGTCGGTCGCCGCCGCGCTCATCGCGGCCAGCCGGCCCGCGTCGCGCGCCAGGGCCGGCACCTCGGCGGCCACGTAGTCGGCGGTGAACGCCGGCTCCTCGACGACCAGGGCGCCGCCCGCGTCGGCCACGGACCGCGCGTTGAGCAGCTGCTCGCCGTTGCCGTGGGCCAGGGGGACGAAGATCGCCGGCACGCCGGTGGCCGCCGCCTCCACCACGCTCGACGCACCGCCGCGGCAGATCATCAGGTCGGCGGCGGCGAGGGCGTAGTCCATCCGCTCCACGAACGTCAGGACCTCGTAGGGCACCGACGGGTTCGCGCCGGTGTCGGGCGCCACCCACTCCGGGTCCTCGGTGCCCCGCGCACCGATGACGTGCAGCACCTGGACGCCCGCCCCGCTCAGCGCCGCCGAAGCACGGGTGAGGGCGCGGTTGAGCTTCCAGGCACCGAGCGAGCCACCGGTGACCACGAGGGTCGGCAGGTCCGGGTCGAGCCCGAAGAACGTGCGGGCCTCGGCGCGCAGGGCCGCCCGGTCGAGCTGGGAGATCATCCGCCGGATCGGCAGGCCGACGTACTCCGCCTTCTTCAGGGGCGTGCCGGGGAAGCTGACCGCGACCCGGCGCGCGATCCGGGCGCCGGCCTTGTTGGCCAGACCCGGCAGCGCGTTCTGCTCGTGGATGACCAGCGGCAGCCCGCGCTTGCGCGCGGCGAGGTACGCCGGCATGGACACGTAGCCGCCGTAGCCCACGATGACGTCGGGGCGGACCCGGTCGATCACCTCGTGCGTGGCCTTGACCGCGCCGCGCAACCGCGAGGGCACCAGCGCCAGGTCCTTGCCCGGCCGGCGCGGCAGGGGCACCGGCGGGATGAGCTCGAGCGGGTAGCCGGCCGCGGGCACCACCTTGTTCTCGAGCCCGCGCGGGGTGCCGAGGCAGGTGATCTCGACGGACGGGTCCTGACGCTTCAGGGCATCGGCGGTCGCGAGCAGCGGCGAGGTGTGCCCCGCCGTACCGCCGCCGGCCAACAAGACTCGCATTGGGCTAACGCTAGCGACGCGCGGACAGCCCGGACGCACGGGCACGCCGCCGCTGGGCGAGAGCCCGCGCGGCAGCGGGCTCGCGTCGGGCGAAGCCGACGACGAGGCCGAGCGCGACCAGCGTCGGTAGCAGGCTCGAACCGCCGTAGGAGACCAGCGGCAGCGGGATGCCGATCACGGGCAGCAGGGCGAGCACCATGCCGACGTTGATCATCATCTGGCCGAGCAGCCAGATCACGATGCCGAAGCTGCAGTAGCGGACGAACGGGTCGGTGGTCTGTCGGGCGATGCGCACCGTCGCGTAGGCGATGGTCAGGAAGAGCCCGATCACGAGGAGCGTGCCGACCAGGCCGAGCTCCTCGCCGAGCACGGCGAAGATGAAGTCGGTGTGGGCCTCGGGCAGCGCGCCCCACTTCTGCTGGCTCGCGCCGATGCCCTGGCCGAACACGCCTCCGGTCGCCATCGCGTAGAGACCGTGCGCCGGCTGCCAGCCGGTGCCCTCGAAGTCCTTGAACGGGTCGACGAAGGTCGTGATGCGGGCCAGGCGCTCGGAGGAGGTCGCGGCCAGCCCGAGCGCCAGCACGCTGACGACGCTGAGGCAGATCGCGAACAGCCGCATCGGGGCGCCGACGACCCAGAGCATGCCGACGAGGATCGCGAAGAAGACGAGAGCCGTGCCTAGGTCGTGGCCCACGACGACCAGCCCCGTGGCGAGCAGCATGCCCGGCACCACCGGCACCATCATCTGGTGCAGGCTCGTGAGCCGGCGCTCCTTGTTGGCGTAGATGTGCGCGGCCCAGATGATGATCGAGAACTTCGCGATCTCCGAGGGCTGGATCTGCACCGGACCGAGCGGCAGCCAGTTCTTGTTGCCGTAGACCTCGACCCCGAACTTCGCGGTGGCCAGCAGCAGCACCAAGGACACGGAGAACGCCGGGTAGGACAGGCTGCGCACCCACTTCGGCGACAGCCGCGAGGCGACGAAGGCCAGCGGGATGCCGATGGCCACCCAGAGCAGCTGCCGCTTGACGATCGAGTAGGAGTCGCCCGACTCCTCGAAGGCCTCGACGCTCGAGGAGCTCAGCACCATCAGGAGGCCGATCGTCAGCAGCAGTGCCACCGACGCGAGGAGCAGGTAGTAGTTGGCCAGCGGCCGCGACAACGCGTCGCGCACCGCGGCGAGCCAGCTGAGCCGGGCCCGCGAGCGCAGCGTGGCGAGGCGGGAGGAGCCGGTGGAGTCGGGGACCGCGGTGGTGATCGCCGCCACCCCCTTCCGTCGTCGGGCTCTGCCTCAGTCCTGGTCGGTCGCCGCCCGGACCGCTGCTGCGAAGGCGTCGCCCCGTGCGGCGTAGTCGGTGAACTGGTCCATCGAGGCGCAGCCCGGTGCCAGCAGCACGGTGTCGCCGGCCCGGGCGACCTCGGCCGCCGCGCCCACGACCCGACCCATCAGGTCAGCCCCGTCTACCGGGCCAGTCTCTCCGGCGCTCACCTCGATCACCGGCACATCCGGCGCGTGTCGCGCGAGCGCCTCCGCGATCACGGCGCGGTCGCGCCCGATCAGGACGACGGCGCGCAGCCGGTCGGCGGCCTTCAGGACGAGCTCGTCGAAGCTCGCTCCCTTCGCCAACCCGCCCGCGACCCAGACGACGGGTTCGTAGGCGAGCAGCGAGGACTGGGCGGCGTGCGGGTTGGTGGCCTTGGAGTCGTCGACCCAGGTGATGCCGTCGCGCTCGGCGACCACCGCGATCCGGTGGCCGTCGGGCCGGAACCCCCGCAGCCCTTCGCGTACGGCGGCCTGGCTGATCCCGTGCGCCCGCGCGAGCGCCGCGGCCGCCAGCGCGTTGGCGACGAAGTGCGGGGCGGGCGAGGCCAGGTCGGAGATCGCGCAGAGCTCGGCGGCCGAGCTCTGCCGCTCGTCGATGAACGCGCGGTCGACGAGCAGGTCGTCGACCAGGCCCACCATGCCGACCGACGGCACGCCGAGCGTGAACCCGATCGCCCGGGCTCCCTCGACCACGTCGGCCCGGCGGACCAGCTCCTCGGTCGTCGGGTCGGCGACGTTGTAGACGCACGCGCGCTCGACGCCCTGGTAGATCCGCCCCTTGTCGGCCGCGTAGTCCTCCATGGCCGTCGCGCCGTCGTACCAGTCGAGGTGGTCCTCGGCGAAGTTCAGCACCGCCGCGCTCTCGGCGGCCATCGTGGAGACGTAGTGCAGCTGGAAGCTCGAGAGCTCCACCGCGATGACGTCGTAGGGCTCGGGGTCCATCACGGCTTCGGTCAGCGGCAGGCCGACGTTGCCCGCCGCGACGCTGCGCAGGCCGGCGGCGCGGAGGATCGAGTCGAGCATCTGCACGGTCGTGGTCTTGCCGTTGGTGCCGGTGACGCAGAGCCAGGGCGCCGGCGCATCGGGATCGCGGAGCCGCCAGGCCAGCTCCACCTCGCCCCACACGGGGATCCCCCGGTCCCGGGCCTGCACCAGCAGGGGCGCGTCGGGCCGGAAGCCGGGCGAGGTCACCACGAGGTCGACGTCGTCGGGCAGCTGGTGGGTGGCGCCGGCGTGCAACCGCACGGTCGCGCCGAGGATCTCCAGCAGCTCCGCCTGCTCGAGCTGCGCGGCGCTCGCGCTCTCGGCGAGCACCGTGACCGAGGCCCCGAGGTGGGTCAGGTTGTCGGCGGCCGCGTAGCCGCTCGCACCGAACCCCGCCACCACCGCCCGAACGCCCTCCCAGCCGTCCTTGCGGCCGAGGGTCTCCACGGCGGTCCTCACAGCCGCGCCACCCACTCGGCGTAGAACACGCCGAGCCCGGTCGCGACGCAGAGCCCGGTGATGATCCAGAACCGGATGACGATCGTGACCTGCTCCCAGCCGAGCAGCTCGAAGTGGTGGTGGAGCGGGGTCATCCGGAAGACACGTCTGCCGACGCCGGTGAAGCGTTTGGTGGTCTTGAACCAGGTGACCTGGATCATCACCGACGCGGTGATCACCACGAACAGCCCGCCGAGGATGATGAGCAGCAGCTCCGTGCGGGTGAGGATCGCCAGCCCGGCGAGGCCTCCTCCGAGTGCGAGGGAACCGGTGTCGCCCATGAAGATCAGCGCCGGCGAGGCGTTCCACCACAGGAAGCCGAAGCACGCGCCGGTGACCGCGGCCGCGATCACCGCGAGGTCCAGCGGGTCGCGCACGTTGTAGCAGCTGGAGCTCGGCTCCTCCTGGCAGAACTGGTTGTTCTGCCAGATGTTGACCAGCATGTAGGCGCCGAAGACCATCACGCTCGCGCCGGCGGCGAGACCGTCCAGCCCGTCGGTGATGTTGACGGCGTTGCTGAACCCGGTGGCGAGGAGCCAGATCAACAAGATGGCCACCGGCCACCAGAGGTCGAGCCAGTCGATCTCGCGGAGGAACGAGATCTTGGACGACGCAGGGGTGCGGCCGTTCTCGTCCTGGAGCCAGGGGGACAGCGCCAGCGCGCCGAAGCCCAGCGCGATCACGGTCTGGCCGACCATCTTCGCCTTGCTGCGCAGGCCCAGGTTGCGCTGCTTGTAGATCTTGAGGAAGTCGTCGAGGAAGCCGACCAGGCCCATCCCGACGAAGAGGAAGAGGAGCAGCAGCGCGGAGGCGCTCGGCGTGGTGGTCGTGACGAGCTTGGCCAGGAAGTAGCCGAAGACCACCGAGGCGATGATCACGACGCCGCCCATCGTGGGGGTGCCGCGCTTCGTGTGGTGGCTGGTCGGGCCGTCCTCGCGGATCTCCTGCCCGTAGCCCCACCGGGTGAAGTAGTGGATCGCGACCCGGGTGCCGAGCAGGGAGATCAGCAGCGCGATGCCGCCCCCGAGCAGGATCGCTAGCACGCGGCTGTCCTCTCACGCAGTGTCCGTGTCCGTGGGGTCATCCCGCCACCAGCCCTTCGGCGACCAGCTCCAGCGCAGCGCCCCGGGACGCCTTGACGAGGACGACGTCCTCGGCAACGGCATTCTGCCGCAACCATGCGAGAGCCTCGTCGCGCCCCTCGGTCCGGACGACCTGGGGGCCCCCCGGAGCCTCCGCAGCATCGCCGATCCTGGCGGCCTCCGGGCCGACGACGACCACCACGTCGACACCGAGTCGCACCGCGTCGGCGCCGACCGCACGGTGACCTGCGTCGTGCTCCGGGCCGAGCTCCCGCATCTCCCCGAGCACGGCGACGGTACGGCGAGCGCCGGACCGGCCGATCGCGACCAAGGCCTCCAGCGCGGCGCGCATCGAGTCGGGGTTGGCGTTGTAGGCGTCGTTGACGACGACGAGCCCGTCGGCACGCTCCGCGATCTCCATCCTCCAGCGCGACGCCGCGGTGGCGGTCGACAGGGCGTCGGCGACGTCGGCCAGCGCGAAGCCGGCGGCCAGCGCCATGGCGGCCGCGGCCGTCGCGTTCTGCGCCTGGTGGGCGCCGGTCTGCTGCAGCCGCACCGGGGCCGCGTCGTCGTCGTGGAGCAGGGTGAAGGCGGGCCGCCCGAGTGCGTCGAGCTCCAGCTCGCCCCAGCTCACCGCCCCGGCGGCGCCGAAGGTGAGCACCTGGCCCGTCGTGCGGGACGCCATCGCGGCGACGAGGGCGTCGTCGGCGTTGAGGACGGCGACCCCGTCGGCCGGCAGCGCCTCGACGATCTCGCCCTTGGCCCGGGCGATCTGCTCGCGTCCGCCGAACTCGCCGACGTGGGCGGTCCCGACGTTGAGCGCGGCCGCGATGCGCGGCGGCGCGATGCCGCAGAGGTACGCGATGTGCCCGATGCCTCGGGCGCCCATCTCCACCACGAGGAAGTCGGTCTCCGGCCCGGCGCGCAGCACGGTCAGCGGCACGCCGACCTCGTTGTTGCCGTTGCCCTCGGTGGCGACGACCGCGTCCGCGCCGGCGAGCTGGCGCAGCACACTGGCGAGGTAGTCCTTGGTGCCGGTCTTGCCCTGGGAGCCGGTCAGCGCCAGCACCACGGCGGGGATCCGGTCGACGACGTGGCGGGCCAGCACCCCCAGTGCCACCACCGGGTCGTCGACGACGACCGTCGGCGCCTCGGTCGGCCGGCTGCCCAGCACGGCGTGGGCGCCCGCGGCGTAGGCGTGGCCGTCGACCCGCTCCCCCACGATCGCCACGAAGAGGCCGTCGGGGACCGGGGACCGGCTGTCGACGTACGCCGGACCGGTGACCACCACCGCCGGGTCGCCGTGCACCTCACCGCCGACGACGTCGGCGACCTCGGCCAGGCTCATCGGGATCATCGGCCACCTCCTGCCAGCAGGTCGCGCACCACGTCGCGGTCGTCGAAGGGGTGCACCACACCGGCGACCTCCTGGCCGGTCTCGTGGCCCTTGCCCGCGACGAGCACGACGTCGCCGGGGCCCGCGGCGTCGATCGCGGCGGCGATCGCATCGCGCCGGTCACCGACCTCGCGCACCTCGGCGCGGGCGGTCGCATCGATCCCGGCGAGGACCTCGGCACGGATGGCGGCCGGGTCCTCGGAGCGGGGGTTGTCGTCGGTCACGATGACCAGGTCGGCCTCGGCGGCGGCGATCTCCCCCATGACGGGGCGCTTGCCGCGGTCGCGGTCACCGCCTGCGCCGATGACGGCGATCAGCCGCCCGGCCGTCACCGGACGCAGCGTGCCGAGCACTGCGGTGAGGGCATCAGGCTTGTGGGCGTAGTCGACGTAGACGGCGAAGCCGGTCTCGGCATCGCGGGCACCGGCCACCCGCTCGAGCCGCCCCGGCACGCCTCCGGCGGCGGCGATGCCCGCCACGACCGCCTCCGCGGGCAGCCCGGCCTCGACCGCCGCCGCGATCGCCGCCAGCGCGTTGGCCACGTTGAAGTCGCCCGGCAGCGGCACGGACGCCCGCACGACGAGACCACCCGGTCCTCGCACCGTGAAGGCCGAGCCCTCCGGCCCGGGGTCGACGTCGACGGCCGTCCAGTCGGCATCGGTCGTGATCGACATGCTCCGCAGCGGGATGGTCGCCGACCCGAGGAGCCGCCGCCCGTGCTCGTCGTCGGCGTTGACCAGCCCGAGCCGCGCACGCTCGGGCGTGAAGAGCGTCGCCTTGGCCGCGAAGTAGTCCTCGACGTCGGTGTGGAAGTCGAGGTGGTCGCGCCCGAGGTTGGTGAACACGGCGACGTCGAAGACCACGCCGTCGACCCGGCCGAGCACGAGCGCGTGGCTGGAGACCTCCATCGCACAGGACTCCACGCCGCGCTCGCGCATGAGGGCGAAGAGTCCGTGCAGGTCGGGCGCCTCGGGCGTGGTCAGCGACGTCCGCAGGTCCACGCCGGCGATCCGGGTGCCGACCGTGCCGACCACCGCCGAGGAGACGCCCGCCGCTCCGAGCCCGCCGTCGAGGAGCCGGGTGACCGTCGTCTTGCCCTGGGTACCGGTGACGCCGATCATCCGCATCGCCTCGGCCGGCCGACCGTAGATGCCTGCGGAGACCGCGCCCAGCACGGCGCGCGGCTGCGCCACCACGATGCCCGCCACCTCCGGAGGTACGGCGGCGGCACCCGCGTCGTCCGTCAGGACCGCCGTCGCGCCCGACGCCGCAGCCTGGCCGACGAAGTCGATCCCGTGGGCGCGCGCACCGGGCAAGGCTGCGTAGACGTCACCCGGCTGCACGCGGCGCGAGTCGAGCGTGATGCCGGTGATCGGGCCGGGATCGGTCGCGCCGACCAGCCGCACGTCGGCCTGCTCGCGCACCAGTCCGACGACCTCGTCGAGGGAGAGGGGGGCGGGGTGCTGCGGACGGGTGCTCCTGGCGTCCATCAGTCGCCCGTCGTCATGGGCGGTCACCACTCGACGGGGAGCTGCGACGGCTTGGTGCCGGTCGGCGGGACGCCGTAGCGCCGCAGCGCGTAGCTCATCAGCTTGGCGAACGCCGGCCCGGCGACCGCGCCGCCGCCGCCGGTCTTCGAGTCGTGGATCACGACGTAGATGGTGAACCGCGCGTCGTCGGTCGGTCCGTAGCCGATGAACGAGGCCGTGTGACTGCCGTCGTAGCAGCCGCAGCTGTCGACGACGCGCTGGGCCGTGCCCGTCTTGCCGGCGATCCGGTAGCCCGGCACCGCGGCCAACGGTGCGACACCGTCGACGGGGTCGAGCACCCGCTCCATCATCAGGCCGGTCTGGCGCGCCGCCTCGGTGCTGACGACCCGTCGCTCGGTCGCGTCGTCGGTGCCGACCTCGGTGCCGTCGTCGAGGGTGGCGTGGCCCTCGACGAGGCTCGGGTCGATGTGCACCCCGTCGTTGGCGATGGTGTTGACCGCGGCGGTCATCTGCAGGGCGTTCACCGAGAGCGACTGGCCGAACGCGATGCGATCGTCCACCTGGTCGGTCCACGCGGCTCCGGCCGGCAGGATGCCGCGGCTCTCGGCCAGCATGCCCACCCCGGTGGTGCGGCCCAGGCCGAAGCTCGTCAGGTAGCGGCGCAGCTCGCCCTTCGGGAAGTTGTCGGCCGCGAGCACGGTGCCGATGTTGGACGACTTCGCGAGGATCCCGGCGAGGGTGAGGTGCTCGAACCCGTGGACCCAGTGGTCGTGGATCGGGCGGTCCTGCCGGTTGAGCACGGGCGGGACGACGTACTGCTGGCGCGGGCGGGCGAGGCCCGCGTCGATGAGCGCGCTGAGGGTCAGCACCTTCTCGGTCGAGCCCGGCTCGTAGACGTCGGTGAGAGCACTGGACTTGTAGCGGGACTTCGGCCAGTCCTGCGGGTCGCTGGCGTCGTAGGTGGGGTAGTCGGCCAGGGACAGGACGTCGCCGGTGCGGCTGTCCATGATGACGGCGATGCCGGACTCGGCATGAGCGCCCTCGACGGTCTGCTGGAGGACCTGCTGGGTGTAGAACTGCATGGTCGAGTCGATCGTGAGCCGCAGGTCCTCGCCGTCGACGGCCGGTGTGATCGTGTTGTGGCCGAGCGGGATCTGGTTGCCGGCGCCGACCTCGTAGCGCTCCTCGCCGTCGGTGCCCGACAGGTACTTGTCGAAGGCATCCTCCAGGCCCGCGAGCGCGTGGGCCGAGCCGTCCTTGCGCGGGGTGCCGAGGAAGCCGATCAGGTTGGCCGCCGTGCGGCCCTGCGGGTAACGACGGACCGGGTCGCGGCGCAGGAAGAGCCCGACGAAGCCCTTGCGCTCGGCCTTGTCGACGACGTCGGTGGCCAGCCGGGCCGGCACCTGCCGGGCGATGTACTCGAAGCGGGTGTCGGCGCGGAGCCGCTCAAGCACCTGGAAGTAGTCGACCCCGAGCTCCTTGGCGAGGAACTTCGCCAGCTCGGGAGCCTTGTCGGCGGTGAGCTTCGGGTCGGCGACGACCATCTTGCCGTCGATCGACTCCGCGAGCGGCACGCCGTTGCGGTCGAGGATCGAGCCCCGGGTGGCAGGCAGGACCACGTCGACGGACCCCTCGGCGGCCGCCATGGCGGCGTACTGCCCCGGGTCGACGCCCTGCAGCTGCACCAGGCGCGCCGCGAAGACCGACAGCACCATGGCGATCACCACGAAGCCGACCTTCAGGCGCAGCTCCGGCGAGGCACGCCGCGCCTGCGGCCCCGGTCGGGTACGGCTCGGTCCGGTCACCCTCAAAACCTAGGTCGTCAGCGCTGCCGATCGCGGTCCGGCGCGCCGTGCTGCCGGTCCTGGTGGCGGTCGCGGTGACCCGCGTCGGACCGTCCGCCCGTGTCACCCCCGCGCTTCTGCGGCTTCTCGTGCACGATGACCGGCGGCGGGTTCAGTGCGGCCGGCTTGTGCGGGCCCGGTGTGTTGGTGTTGATCGTGTTGCCCGGAACCGCCGGGACCGGCGTCCCGAGCACCTTGCCCGTCCCGAGCGTCAGCACGCCGGGCGCGCCGGGCAGCACCATCCCCAGCTTCTGCGCGCGGTCGGCGATGTTCTCGAAGGTGCGGCGCTGCTGGAGGTCGAGGTTGAGCGCCTCCTCGCGGGCGGTCAGGTCCGCGGCCTGGTGCTCGAGCGCGGTCTCGCGGAACGACGCCTGCTGCATGGACGTGTTGAACATCAGCAGCCCCAGCACGCCGGCGAGCAGGATCACGCTCACGAAGATGACGAACGGCACGCGCGGCGCCCGGGGCCGGGTGCGGGGGCGCGGCACCACGGTGAGCCGGGCACGCTGGACGGCGACCTCGGCGAGACGCGGAAGTCGGGAACGGAGCTGGGGTGCGGTGCTGCTCATGGTCTACGCCGCTCCTTCGCGGGGTCGGACTCGTTCGATGGCTCGCAGCCGCACCGAGGCGGCGCGCGGGTTGAGGGCGATCTCTGCCGCGTCGGCCTGCTCGGCCCCTCGCGTCACCAGGCGGAGGGCGGGCTCGTGCCCCTCGGGCACGAACGGCAGGTCGGGAGGTACGTCGGAGGCGCTGGCCGCGGTGAACGCGCGTTTCACCATGCGGTCCTCGAGCGAGTGGTAGGACTCGACGACCACGCGACCGCCGACGCCGATCGCGTCGATCGCGGCCGGGATCGCCCGCTCCAGCACGCGCAGCTCGTCGTTGACCTCCATGCGCAGCGCCTGGAAGGTCCGCTTGGCGGGATGGCCGCCGGTGCGCCGCGCGGGTGCCGGGATCACCTCGTAGAGCAGGGCGACCAGGCGGCCCGAGGTGGTGAACGGCTCCTTCGCGCGCTCCCGCACGATCGCGTCGGCGATGCGCCGGGCGAGCCGCTCCTCGCCGTACTGCTTGAGGATGCGTGCGAGGTCGGCCGCCTCGTAGGTGTTGAGGACGTCGGCCGCGGTCGGCCCGCTCCCGGAGTCCATCCGCATGTCGAGCGGGGCGTCGACCGCATAGGCGAACCCGCGCTCAGGGAGGTCCAGCTGCATCGAGGAGACGCCCAGGTCGAAGAGGACCGCGTCGACCTCCGACAGGCCGAGGTCGGCCAGGACGTCGGGGATCTCGTCGTAGACGGCGTGCACCCCGGTGAACCGGTCGCCGTACGGCGCCAGCCGCTCCCTGCTCAGCTCCAACGCCTGCTCGTCGCGGTCGATGCCGACGACGCGGGCCAGCTCGCAGCTGGCGAGCACGGCCTCGCTGTGGCCGCCGAGGCCGAGCGTCGCGTCGACGAGGACGGCGTCGGCGTGGTCGAGCGCAGGAGCGAGGAGCGCCACGACCCGGTCCAGCAGGACGGGGACGTGTCGAGGGTTCGTCATCGCCGTGGGGCCCTCAGCGTCCGAGTCCGTGGACCGCGACCAGGAGGAGCACGACCCCGAGGGACACGCCCGCGGAGAACGCCATCCGCGTCACCGCGTCACGGGCCAGCTCCCGCACCCGCGGCGGTGTGCCGTCGGTGGCGGCGCCGGCTGCCCTCGCGCCCATCACGCTCATCGGTTTCGACCCCTCGTGACCCTGCTCTGACCCAGAGAAATGCGAGCGATCCGTAGGACCAGGTCCCCCGCCCGCCCCCATTGCCGTCTGGTGCCGGGGAAGGTGCCCCAGAAGGCAGCGGGAGCGGGCCAGAGACCTCGTCCTGCGGATCGCTATCGATTTGTGCTCGTCCTGCGTGTGCTGCTCTGCCCTGCTGGCGCGGCTGCGCCCACGGGGGTCGGTCAGTCGTCGTCCTCGTCGAGGTCGACGAAGTCCCCCATCGCGTCCTCCTGGAACTCCCGCCATGCGGTGGGGTTCCAGATCTCGAGCCGGTCGCGCACCCCGATGACGACGACGTCGCGCTCCAGGCCGGCGTAGTCGCGCAGGTGCGCCGGGATGCCGATCCGGCCCTGCTTGTCGGGCTTGCCCTCGTCGCCGCCCGCGAACAGGACGCGTGCGTATCGGCGGGCCGCCCGGTTGGTCATCGGCCGCGCGGCTGCCCGCTCGGCCTCGTCGGCGAAGACGTCGGAGGGCCACACGACGAGGCAGCTCTCCTGACCCTGCGTCACCACGATCCCCTCCGCCAGCCGATCCCTGAACTTCGCCGGGAGGAAGAGGCGCCCCTTCTCGTCGAGCTTGGGGGTGTAGGTGCCCATGAAGAGCATCGGGCACCTCCTGCTTCCTCCACTTTCCCCCACCCTACTCCACTTTCCCCCACCGTCAACCATCTTTCGGCGTGTTCTCCGTGCGATCGACCGCGTTTGCGCAGGCCAGAGGCGTGGAGTGCGGTGGAGCGTCGTGGAGGACGTCACGGGCAGGCCGGGACGACGGCCGCGGCGGGCAGGTCGATGCGAACGCGTGACCGCGCCGTGACCCCACGGGAGCCGCGGGCGGGTTAGGTTGCTCGTCCGCCGTACCTTGGCCTCGACGCGCGCCTACGCTGGAGGGCGCGCGTGACAGACGGGAGAACAACCACGTGGACTCGCCGACCACCCATCAGCAGCACCCGACGGGCGCCGACGTGGCGACGGTCGCCCGCGTGGCGAGCCGGATCCGCGCCAACGTCGAGCACGTCATCGAGGGCAAGAGCGAGGTCGTCTCGGCGGCGCTCGTGGTGCTGCTCGCCGAGGGGCACCTCCTTCTCGAGGACGTGCCGGGCGTCGGCAAGACCATGCTGAGCAAGGGCCTGGCGCGCAGCATCGACTCGACCGTGCGGCGCATCCAGTTCACCCCCGACCTGCTGCCCTCCGACGTCACCGGCGTCTCGGTCTACAACCAGCAGACGCGGGAGTTCGAGTTCCGTCCGGGCGGCGTCTTCGCCAACATCGTCATCGGCGACGAGATCAACCGCGCCTCCCCCAAGACGCAGTCCGCCCTCCTGGAGTGCATGGAGGAGCGGCAGGTCACCGTCGACAACGTGACCTACCACCTCGAGGCGCCGTTCATGGTCATCGCGACCCAGAACCCGGTCGAGATGGAGGGCACCTACGCATTGCCCGAGGCGCAGCGCGACCGGTTCATGGCGCGGGTGTCGATCGGCTATCCCGTGCCGGCGGCAGAGATCGCCATGCTCAACTCCCACACCGAGCTCAACCCGCTCGACGACCTCGAGCCCGTCACCGACGGCGCCGAGCTGCGCAAGCTCTGCGCGATCGTCGGCCAGGTCCACGTGTCGGAGGCCGTGCAGCGCTACGCGGTCTCGCTGGCGTCGGCGACCCGCGACAACCTCGAGCTGCTCCTCGGCGCCTCGCCGCGGGCCACGCTCCACCTGGTCCGCGCGGCCAAGGCGTACGCCGCGCTCCACCAGCGCGACTACGTCCTGCCCGACGACGTGCGGGCGCTCGTCCAGCCGGTGCTCGCGCACCGCCTGCTGCCCAGCGCGGAGGCCGCGGTCAGCGGCCGCGGCACGAGCGCCATCCTCGAGGGCATCGTCGCGCAGGTGCCGGTGCCCGAGATCCGTTCCTGACCCGCCACGACCAGGGAGACGGCCATGCGTGACGGGCTCACCGGACTGACCCTGCGGGGCCGGGCGTTCCTCGCGGCCGGGGCGACGGCGATCGTCTGCGCGGTCCTCCTCGGTCAGCCCAACCTGACCCGCATCGGCGTGCTGGTCATCGCCCTCCCCCTCGTCTCGGCGTTCGTCATCGGCCGCCGGCGCTACACGCTCGCGATCACCCGGTCCGTCCACCCGCGCCTGGTCGGTGCCGGTCAGCCGGCCCGCATCGAGCTCGACCTCGTCAACGCCGGCCGGTCCAGCGCCGGCGCGCTGCTGGTCGAGGACCAGGTGCCCTACGCGCTCGGAACCCGGCCCCGCTTCGTGCTGCAGGGCGTCGCCCGGCAGTGGCACCGCCGGGTGAGCTACCAGGTCCGTTCCGACGTCCGCGGCCGCTTCGAGATCGGCCCCCTGACCACGCGGATCACCGATCCCTTCGGTCTGGTGGAGATCCGGCGCGCGATCCCCGGGGTCGCGCCGCTCGTCGTCACCCCGCGCACCGTCGCCCTACCACCCATCCCGATCGTCGGGGGCTGGAGCGGGTCGGGCGAGCACCGCCCGCAGGTCTTCGCGGCCGGGTCGGCGGAGGACGTCAGCGTCCGCGAGTACCGCCGCGGCGACGAGCTCCGCCGGGTCCACTGGCGCAGCTCGGCCCGGATGGGCGACCTGATGGTGCGGCGCGAGGAGCAGCCGTGGGAGGCCCGGGCGACCGTGCTGCTGGACAACCGGCTCCGATCGCACCGCGGCCAGGGGCTGGGTTCGAGCTTCGAGTACGCCGTCGTGGCCGCCGCCTCGTTGGTCCTGCACCTGGACCAGCACGGCTATGCCGTCCGCCTCGTCCTCGCCGACGGCACCGGCGCCGACGAGACGTCGACCGCCGTGCTCGAGCGCCTCGCACTCGTGACCACCACCCAGCACGCGAAGCTCGACGTCGGCTGGACGGGCGACCAGACCCGCGGCGGCCTCGTCGTGGCGGTGCTGGGCGCGCTCGAGCAGGTCGACGCCACCGCGCTGAAGAAGATCCGGCACGACGCCGGCAACGCACTCGCGATGGTGCTCGACGTGGACCAGTGGCTGGGCCGCAGCGCCCCTGTCGCCGCCGACGACGGCGCGCCGACGGCCGGCGCGCTCGGCTTCCGGGCGGTCGCCCTCGGCCCGCGTGACCGGCTCGACACCGCCTGGCGCGACCTCGGCCGGGCCGGTCGCGCGGCGGCCGCCGGCCTGATCCCCACCGGGGCCGATCGATGAGGGCGCGGCCCTCCTTCGGCCACGCGCTCCTGGTGGCGTTGATCGCCGCCGGCACCACGTGGGCGGCGCTCCTCGCCTGGCGCGGGTTCCTCACCGACTCCTTCTCCTACCTCGCCCCGCTCGCGGTCACCGCCGTGATGATCGCTGCGGCCGGTGCGGTGCTGCGGTGGCTCGGCAGCCCCGCGCTCGCCGTCGTGGCCGTGCAGCTGCTGATCGGGGTCGCGATGGTGAGCAGCGAGCTCGGCGGCAGCCCGCTGCCGGCCGGCGCCGCGGCGCAGGAGATCGGCAGCGCGCTCACCAACGCCCTGGACTCCGCGCGCACCTACGCGGCGCCGATCCAGGCCGACGTGCCGTCGGTCGCTCCCCTGCTCTTCCTCGGCGGGGTCGTCTTCCTGCTCCTCGTCGACTTCCTCGCGTGCACGCTGCGCCGCGTGCCGATCGCCGGTCTCGCACTCCTGGCGATCTACTCCGTCCCCGCCGGGCTGGTGAAGGCCGGCCCCAGCTGGGTCGCCTTCCTGCTCGCCGCCATCGGGTTCTTGGCCCTGCTCCACCTCGACAGCCGCGACCACCTCCTGAAGTGGGGCCGCTCGCTGGGGTCGGAGTCGAGCAGCCCGTGGGCCGAGAGCAACCCCGTCGCGGACGCGGTGCGGGTGGGTGCCGGCCGCATCGGCGCCATCGCCACCGCCTGCGCGTTGCTGATCCCACCGTTCGTCCCGGTCCTCAACATCGACCTGCTCGCGATCGGGCCCGGCGACGGCGACGACAACATCCAGATCCGCAACCCGCGCACCGACCTGCGCCGCGACCTCGAGCAGCCCGACGAGGTCGCCCTGGTCAGGTTCCACACCGACGACCCGCACCCCGGCTACCTGCGGATCGCCTCGCTCGACCGCTTCACGGGCAACGAGTGGAGCACCGGCGACCGGGGCGTGGCCGACGAGGACACCGCGACCGGGGCCCTGCCGACGCCGACCGGCCTCGACAGCGACGTGCCGCGGACGTCGTACACCTACCAGTTCCAGGCCACCGAGGAGTTCGACTCCACCTGGTTGCCGACCCCCTTCCCCGCGTCGTCGGTCACCGCCGACGGCGACTGGCGCTTCGACCCCGACACCTTCGACTTCCTCGCCGTGCCCGACGACCTCACGACCAAGGGCCTCGACTGGAGTGCCACCGGCCTCGACCTCGACTTCGGCACCGACGGCCGGTTCTTCAAGGACCCCGGCCTGGACGAGGTCGACGACGAGTTCCTCGAGGTCCCCGGCGGCCTGCCCTCCATCGTCCGCAGCCAGGCCGTCGCGGTCACCTCGGGCGCGCGCGACGACTACGAGGCGGCGCTGCTGCTGCAGGACTGGTTCCGCGAGAGGGGCGGCTTCCGCTACAGCCTGAAGAAGGCTCCGTCGGGCATCGGCGGCGACGCGTTCGAGAGCTTCCTCGACGCTGACGCCCCCGAGGGCCGGGTGGGCTACTGCGAGCAGTTCGCGTCGGCCATGGCGGTGATGGCCCGGATGGTCGGCATCCCCGCGCGGGTCGCCGTCGGGTTCCTGTCCCCCGACGACCTGGGCAACGGAAACTTCGAGTACACCTCCGACAGCCTGCACGCCTGGCCCGAGCTCTACTTCCACGGCACCGGCTGGGTGGGCTTCGAGCCCACGCCTTCGCGGATCTCCGGCACACCTCCGGACTACACGACCGTGCCCGTCGACATCGACAACCAGTCCGAGTCCACCAGCGCCACGTCGGCGAGCGGGCCGGACCGCACGCTCACGGAGGAGGCGACCGCCACCGAGACCAGGACGGCGCCGGAGGAGCAGACCCCGGCCGACCAGAGCTCCACCGACGACGCGGGCACGGACTGGCTCGCCGTCATCCTGCAGCTGGGCGCCGGGCTCCTGGTGCTCGTCCTCCTCGGTGCCCTGGGCTTCGGCCCGCGGTTGCTGCGACGACGCGCGCGCGAACGGCGGCTCGCCGGGACTCCCGAGGACGTCTGGGACGAGCTGCGGGCGACCGCGGTCGACCTGGACCTCCCCTGGCCCGCGGGCCGCTCGCCGCAGGAGGTCGGGCGGGTGCTCGTCGAGCACCTCGGCGACCGCACCGACCCGAACCGGCCGGAGCGACCGCGCACTGGGCCCGATGCCGATCCGGAGGCCGCGATGGCGCTCGAGCGGGTCGTCGCCGCCCTCGAGCTCGTCCGCTACGCCCGGCCGGGCTCGACGGTGCCGTCGCCCGGGCTCGCGGACGACGCGCGCACGTGCGTGGCCTCGCTGGAGGCCGGTGCGGCTCGAGGCGCTGTTGTCAGGGCACGCTGGTTGCCGCGGTCGATCGGTCGTTCAGGGGGACGCCGGAGCATCGGCGACACCGCGCGCGAGGAGGAGCGCGTCGGCGTCTGAGGACCCGTCGGTCAGTAGCCGCCGCGGTCGCGACGACGGCGCCAGCGCGCCTCGACCTTCTCCATGAAGCTGCTCGAGGAGCGCTGCCGGTGCGGGCGACGGCTGCGTGCCCGGCCCCCGTCGATCACGCCGAAGCCCGACGGGTGCGCCGAGACGCCCGGGTTGCTGCCGGGCTGCGAGCTCAGGTTCTGACCACGGATCGCGCTGAGGCCGATCGTCGCCGAGCCCAGCATGATCACGAACCCCACGATCCCGATCTGCCACAGACCGCTGATCGCCCCGCCCATCAGGACGGCGATGCCGACGACGAAGACGAGGCCCGCGAGGACGGCGCGCCGGCGGGCGGCCCGCCGCGCGGTGGTGCCCCGGAGGGTGGAGGCGAACTTGGGGTCCTCCTCGACGAGGGCGCGCTCCATCTGCTCGAGCAGTCGCAGCTCCTCTTCGGAGAGTGGCACCGGATCCTCCACACGTGCGTCGACAGGGGATGTCGAAGGGTCTTGATCTTCAGTGTAGGCAGGCGCTGCGCCGTCCGGTAGGCCGACCTGATATTTCGTCGCGTCATCCCAGCAGGCTGCCGCGCCGCACGGCCGAGGAGCCGAACCGGTCGGTCGCCCGGTCGACCGCACGGTCGGCGTCGGGCCACCCGGGGTCCTGCTCGCCGATGACGAGCTGGCGGCTGCCGAGCTCGCGGCGCGGGCGGAGGCCCTCGACCCGCACGCCGACCAGGCGGACGGCCAGCCGCAGCGGGAAGACCTCGTCGAGAAGCAGGAGGGCTGCTTGGTAGACGTCGTGCGTGACGTCGGTGGGCTCGGGCAGCGTGCGGGAGCGGGAGATCGTGCGGAAGTCGCTCCAGCGCACGGTGATCGCGACCGTGCGGCCGACCTTGTCGGCGGAGCGCAGACGCGCCGACACCCGCGCGGAGAGGCGCAGGACCTCACGGGCGAGCACCGCACGGTCACGGGTGTCGGCGTGGAGGGTGTGCTGGGCCCCCATGCTGCCCTCGGGCGTGCCCTCGCCGAACCCGAACGTCCCGGCCCCGCCGGGCGTGAGCTCGCTCCGGTCGGCCCCCCACGCGAGGGCGTGCAGGTGGCCACCGAGGTGGCCGCCGAGCATCCGGCGCAGCTCGCTCACCGGGAGCCTCGCCACGTCGCCCACGGTCAGCAGCCCGAGCCGGTGCAGCCGCTGCCGCGTCGCCTCGCCGACGCCGTAGAGCTCGCCGACGTCGAGCGGGTGCACGATCGCGGCGAAGTCCGCCGGCGCGATCACCAGCACGCCGTCGGGCTTCGCCCGCCGGCTCGCGAGCTTGGCCACCGAGATGGCGGCGGCGATGCCGACCGAGCAGGTGATGCCGTGCTCGGCGCGGACCCGCGACCGGATCCGCTCGGCGATCACGGTGGGTGGGCCGAACAGCCGGGTCGCGCCGCGGACGTCGAGGAACGCCTCGTCGAGCGACATCACCTCGACCACCGGCGTGAACTGGCGGAAGGTCTCCATGATCGCCCTGGAGACCGGGCGCAGCACGTCGAAGTCGGGCGGCACCTCGACCAGCCGCGGGCAGAGCCGTCGCGCCTCCCCGCCCGACATGCCGGATCGGATGCCGTAGCCGCGCGCCGGGTAGTTGGCCGACAGCACCACCCCGCGGTGTCCTCCGCCCACCACGACCGGGACGTCGTGCAGCTCCGGGAGATCGCGGATCGCCACCGACGCGTAGAACGCGTCCATGTCGACGTGGAGCAGGTGCGGCGCGGGCCTCGAGGACGCCGGGGTCACCGGCGCGGCCTCGGCCTAGTGGGCCAGGAGGTGGACCTGGGTCGCGAGCGGGAGGTACTCCGGCCGCTCGGCGACGGCGCGCTCGAGGTCAGCGAGAGCCGAGGCCGCGCCGGCCTCCTGGTCGAGGAGCGAGCCCGGCACCAGGTCGGTGAAGACCCGCACGGCGTGCACGGCGGCCACCGTGAAGCCGGCCTGCTCCACGAGCGCACTGATCTCGGGAGCCGTGAAGCGGCGGTTCGTGCGACCGGGCCGGCTGCCGCGCTCGGGCACCTCGTCGCCGTCGAGCAGGGTGAGCGCCTCGCGCAGGTGGCCCGCCATCGCTCGCGCGACGACCGCCGCGTGGCGCTGACCGACGAGGATGCTGACCGTGCCGCCGGGCCGCAGCACCTTGCGGATCGTCGCCAGCGCCTCGCCGGCGTCGACCACCTCGAGGAGCCCGTGGCACAGCACGAGGTCGGCACTCTCCGCACCCACCACGTCGAGCAGGCCCGAGACGTCGCCCTGGTGCCCCGCGACCTCGACGCCGACCTCCAGGGCGCGTCGGGACAGCGCGGCGAGAGCGTCGGGGCTCGGGTCGACGACGACCACCCGGTGGCCCGCCTGGGCCACCCGTACGGCGAAGCCGCCCGTCCCGCCACCGATGTCGACGACGTCACAGGGCTCGCCGGAGAGGACGGGGCCCAGCGCATCCCACACGACAGCGGTGCGCACGGACCCCGGACGCTCCCCGGGCCGCTCTCGGGAGACCATGACGTCCACACTAGTGGTCCCACCGCAGGGAGCTCAGCCCGCCGCGCGCCCGGCCAGCTGCTCGCCCAGCGGGACGTGCGGGGTGAGCCCCAGCGCCTGCTCGACGACGGCGAGGAAGCGGTCGGCGTCGCGGACCAGGTCGTCGGCGTCGCGCTCGCTGACCGCTCGTGTGGAGCCGGACTCGGCGGCCGCGCGCTTGGCCGCACCCGCGGCGAAGAACGTGGCCCACTCCCCCAGCTCGGGCGCCACCTCGGCGAGCAGGACCCAGGCGTTCTTCTGCGCCCGGCGCCGCGGCGCGGCGGGCCGCGCCCGCGCCGCGAGCAGTGCGGCCGCCGCACGCAGCGCGGCCACGTGGGCGCAGGCATAGCGCTCGGCGACGTCGCGCGAGGCGACCGCCTCGCTCAGGCTTTCCGCCGCACGGAGGAGGTAGGAATGCGTGGTCGCGGGAAGGTGCATCGCTGGCTCCTCGGTCGGTGGTCGATGACCGGCGGGGCGGGGTCGGGGCCGTCTCCGTCGGGTCGTGTTCGAACATGTGTTCGAACAATTCCAAGGTACACCCCACCCCCGACACGAGGTCAAGGCCTCGTGCGGAGGGCGCGGGAGCCGGCGGTCAGGCCTCGTCGAGCACGCGGCAGTGCCGCCGGCTGTCGGGGTGCAGGAGAAAGACGAGGGTGACCGCGCTGACGACGGCCGCGGTGATGATGAGGCCGCGGAAGAGCGCCGGCGGCGTGGTGCGCACGGTGGCCACGGCCGCGACGACGATGCCGATCGAGATCAGGCTCAGCGCGTGGCGGGCCCAGTTGTGGCCCGCCCGCATCAACGGGATCAGCGTCAGCGTGGTGATCGCGATGACGCCGTACAGGACGAGGATGACGGGCACGAAGTCCAGCGGCTGCACCGTGCTGTCGCCCGAGCGGCCGGGAGACCAGGCGTCCTGCAGGTCGTCGCGGAACGCGACCACCAGGACCGACACCACGAGACCGGCGGCCACCTCGAACCACAGCAACCACGTTGCGAAGTCGACCGACGCGGGTCGCTTGCCCATCCATCCTCCTCGACCGTGCCCTAGGGTCACACCCATGTCGGCCGACCATCCCTCGATCAGCCGGTTCCGCGCCGAGCACGCGCGACGCGGCGGCACTGGCGAGATCGTCATTCTGCCCGATGCCGTCCACACCGCCGCACTGGCCGCCGCGGCACTCGGCTGCGAGGTGGGCGCGATCGCCAACAGCCTGCTGTTCGACGCGAGCGGCTCGCCGGTACTGATCCTCACCTCGGGCGCTCACCGCGTCGACACCCGACGGACCGCCGAGGCGGTCGGCGCCGAGCGGCTCGACCGCGCGACGCCGGAGTTCGTGCGGGAGCACACCGGCCAGGTCATCGGCGGCGTGTCCCCCATCGGCCACCCCGCGCCCGTGCCGACGTACCTGGACTCCTGGCTGCAGCGCTACGACGTCGTGTGGGCCGCCGCCGGTCATCCGGCGGCGGTGTTCTCGACGACGTACGACGAGCTGCTGCGCCTCACCGGCGCCGACCCGATCGACGTCGAGTGACGGAGGGGACGCCGTGAGGATCGTCGTCATCGGAGGCGGCCTGGGCGGCCTGGCCTCCGCCGCCCGGCTCGCCAAGGCCGGCCACGAGGTCGTGCTCGTGGAGACCTCGCCGACCCTCGGCGGTGCCCTCGGCACCGTGACGGAGGGGGGCTACAGCTGGGACGGGTCGGCGACCTCGACGCTGGTGCCGGCTGCGCTGCGCGACCTCTTCCGGAAGTCGGGGCGCCCGTTGGAGACCGAGCTCGGCGGCGACCTGGAGCCGCTCGAGGTGATCACCGAGCACCGCTTCGAGGACCGCACCTCGGTGCGGGTGCCCGGCGGGTCCCGGGCCGCCCAGATCGAGGCGTTCGACGAGCTGGGCGACGGGCTGGGCGAGGCGTGGGTGCGCCACGTCGACACCTACGCCCCCGTCTGGGACGTGCTGCGGCGCCACTACGTGGAGGTGCCCTGGGACCCCCGCGACCTGCCGAAGGACCTGCACTCGCTCCTCTCCACCCGCGAGACCCTGCACAAGCGGCTGCGCCGGGACTTCCGCGACGACCGGCTCGGGCTCGTCGCGGGTCACCGCGTCGTGGCCGAGGGTCACGACCTGCGCAACGTGCCGGCCTGGGCGGGCGTGACCACCTACCTCGAGCAGTGCTTCGGCGCCTGGCGGGTGCCCGGCGGCATGGGCCGCCTCGTCGAGCTGCTGACCCGACGGCTCGAGACGCGCGGCGTCACGGTCCTGACCGACACCAGCGCGCGCGACCTGGTGGTCCGCGACGGCAAGGTGGTGGGCGTCGCGGTCGACACCGGCGAGATCGAGGTCGACGCGGTCGTGGTCGCCATCGACCCGCGGCGGCTCCCCGCCCTCGCCCCGCTCGTCGAGCGCACCATGCCGGCGATCCCGCCCGTGGTCGCGCACATCGGCCTCGTCGGCGAGGTGCCCGACCTGCCCGCCGAGCTGGTGCTGCACGCCGACCCGCTGATCGTCGTCCGCACCGGCGGGACCGCACCCGAGGGCGGCACCGCGTGGACCCTCCACGGCCGCGGCAAGCTGGCCGAGGACATCCTCGACGCGCTGGCCCGCCACAAGATCGACGTCCGCGAGCAGGTGGCCGTCCGCGTGGACCGCTCGCCGCGCGACCTCGTGGAGCTCTGGCACGGCTCGCCCTGTGGCGTGCTCTGGCAGGGGCGCGGGACGGTGCGCCACCGACTCGGACCGACCACCCCCGTCAAGGGCGTGTACGCCGCCGGCGCCCACGCCGCGCCCGGGGCGGGCGTGCCGTTCGTCGCCCAGTCGGCGGCCCTGGTCGCCCAGGTGATCGGCCCGGCCTGAGCGCTCGCGCCGGTCAGACCGTGATGCGCAGGGCCTCGAAGATCTCGAGCGTGGCCTTGGACCGGTTGAGCGTGTAGAAGTGCAGGCCGGGGGCGCCCCCGGCGAGCAGCTCCTCGCACAGCTCCGCCGCGATCGTGATGCCCTCCGCACGGACCTTCTCGGGCTCCGGACCGGCCGCGGTGATCCGCTCGACGATCTCCTCGGGCACGGAGGTGCCGATGAGCTCGCCCTGCCGCCGGATCGCGTTGAGGTTCAGGATCGGCATGATGCCCGGCAGGATCGGGATGTCGACCCCGCGCTCGCGCACCCGGTCGACGAGGCCGAAGTAGTCCTCGGCCCGGAAGAACATCTGGGTGACGGCGAACTCCGCGCCCGCGTGCGCCTTGGCGACCAGCCGGTCGGCGTCGACGTCGAGCGAGCCCGCACCCGGGTGCCCCTCGGGGAAGGCCGCGACGCCCACCCGGAACTCCCCGCGCGAGCGCGCCAGCTCGACCAGGTCGACGGCGTAGTTCAGACCGCCCTCGGTGGGCGTCCAGTCGGCCCGAGGCCCCTCCTGCGGGTCGCCGCGCAGCGCCATCACGTGGTAGACGCCCTCGGCGATGTAGGAGTCGAGGATGGCCTCGAGCTCCTCGCGCGTGTGACCGACGCAGGTGAGGTGCGCCATCGGGACCATCGAGGTCTCCCGGGCGATCCGGCCGGTGATCCCGACCGTCTTGTCGCGGGTGCTGCCGCCGGCGCCGTACGTCACCGACACGAAGGTCGGACGGTAGGGCTCGAGCGCCCGGATGGCGTCCCAGAGGTGCTGCTCACCCGCCTCGTCCTTGGGGGGAAAGAACTCGAAGGAGAAGGAGCGCTCGCCCTGGCGGATGATGTCGCCCAGGGAGCGGCCGCGACCTGTAGTCATGGGCGGAGTTTAGGCGGCGCCGCTCCGGCGGGGGCGACGACGGCCGAACTCGGACGCCTCTCTAGAGTCGGGCAGGTGAGCGGGCAGGCGTGGGACCAGGCTGACCAGGAGCGGTTCCGTGCCGGGCTGCAGGCGACGATCGACGCCTTCCTCGACGAGCAGGCGGAGCGACTCGCCCCCCTGGGCGACGACGCCGCGCGCCTCGTCGCCGAGGGACGCGCCGCGGTGTCGGGGGGCAAGCGCTTCCGGGCTGCGTTCAGCTACTGGGGCTTCCGCGCTGCCGCGCGGGAGGAGTACGACGACCGGTCGGTGCTGCGCGCCGCGGCGGCCCTCGAGCTGCTGCACGCCAGTGCCCTGGTGCACGACGACCTGATGGACGCCTCGGACACCCGGCGCGGACGGCCGGCCACCCACCGGGGCTTCGCGGCCCTCCACCAGGAGCAGGCCTGGCCCGGCGATCCGGACCAGTTCGGCGCCGCGGCGGCGATCCTCGTCGGCGACCTCCTCCTGTCGTGGAGCGACGAGCTGCTGCGCCGCTGCGGGATGCCGTGGGACCGGGTCGGCCCGGCGCTCGAGGTGCTCGACCTGTGCCGCTCGGAGGTCATCGCCGGCCAGTTCCTCGACGTCTCCGTCCAGGCCCGCGGCCGGGCCGACGTCGCGGCGGCGATGACGGTGCTGCGCTACAAGTCGGCCAAGTACTCCATCGAGCGCCCGCTCCACGTCGGTGCCGCCCTCGCCGGTGCGAGCCCCGAGGTCCTCGCCGCCCTCTCCTCCTTCGGGCTGCCGCTCGGCGAGGCCTTCCAGCTCCGCGACGACCTGCTCGGGGTGTTCGGCGACCCCGCCACCACGGGGAAGCCCGCCGGCGACGACCTCGTCGAGGGCAAGCGCACGGTGCTCGTCGCGCTGGCCCTGGACGGCGCGCCCGACGACGAGGCGGCGCGGCTCGACGCGGCCCTCGGCACCGCGCTCACCGAGCCGGAGGTCGCCGAGCTGCGAGGCATCATCGACCGCTCCGGCGCCCACGCGCAGGTCGAGGCGATGATCGAGGACCTGGCGCGCGGCGCGGTCACCGCCCTGGAGCAGGCCCGATCCGCGGTCGGCCTCGACGAGCGCGCGTGCGCGGTGCTCGAGGGCCTCGCGGCGGCCGCCACCCGTCGCGTCCTGTAGCAGTCAGGCCGGCCGCACGCGCCGGAGGTCAGTCCAGCGACGCGATCCCGGTCCCGGGGCCGGGACCGCGCAGCAGCACCTCGAGGGTCGCCTCGCCGTCGTCGCGCCGGCCGAGCACGTCGCACACCTTGTCGAAGGCGCGCCGGTCCGCCCGCGCCAGGCTGCCCCAGCCGTCCCACAGCAGCACTGTCGGCCGGTCGCGGTCGCGCAGGCAGTCGCGCAACGCGTCGAGGTTGCCGCCGTAGTGGTCGGGGAAGGCCAGGGCGTCACCGATCGCGGCGAGGACCTCCGACTTGCTCTCCAGCGCAACCCCGTCCACGTAGCCGAACGTCCAGCCCGCGTGCTCGACCGCGTGCTGGACGTCGGGGACGTGGAGGGCGTTGTGCCAGTGGTGCACGCCGGCGTCGTGCCGGCCCGCCAGGACGGCGGCCAACCCGCTCACGTGGTCATCTCCAGATCACCTCGAACGACTCGTAGTGGTCCTCTGTCCAGTAGAGCTCGCCCTGGTCCCCGCCGATGATCCGACGGGCACCGCGGTCGTCCGACCCCGGCGTCTCCACCGTGTACTCCCGGTAATAGCCGTCCGACCGGTCCGGGAGCAACCCCTCGTAGTTGCCGAACCTGCCACCGTCCTGCTCGTAGGGGAAGGGACCGCCGGCGTCGATGAGGTCCACGACCTCGGCGGCCTCCGGCGGGAGGTCGGCCAGGGCGACGTACGGCAGCCCGCTGGCCCCGTCGCGCTCGGGCATGCCGGACGGGGCCGACGACGTCGGCCCAGGTGCCGACGAGGTGCCGGCCGAGGTGCCCGCCGAGGTGCTCGGCGAGGTGCCCGCGGCGGGGTCGTCGGTGTCGCCGTGCGTGCTCTGGACCCACCACGCCGCGAGGGCGAGCAGCACCACGAGCGCGGCACCGCCCAGCCCGCCTCCGCGCCGGGCCGAGGACGAGCGCGTCGACGCCACGGGTGCCTAGAAGCCGAGCGCCTGCGCGCGGCGCTTGACCTCGGAGCCGCGGTTCTCCCGCAGGGCGTCGATCGGGCGCCCGGGCAGGTCCGCGTCGAGGAACAGCCACGCGATGCACTCGCGGTCGTCGAAGCCCTGGTCGTGGAGCAGGGTGAGCAGGCCGGGGATGCCCTTGACGGGGAGGCCCTCGTCGTCGAGGAGGAGCGCGGGGATCGACGGGCGCGCGCCCTCGGCGGGCACGGCCGCGGCCAGCTCGTGGTCGCGCACCATGGTGCGCACCTTCGCGGGGGTCACGCCGATCACGGCGGCGGCGCCGTCCCAGTCGAGCCACTCGTCGACGAGGGCGGCCAGGTCGTGGTCGGCCAGCCGGGGTGCGGGATCGCTCATGGGCACATCCTTCCACCCGGCGTGGTTGCGGGGACCGGTGGCAACCCCCACGTATCCTGTCGACGCCGGTCACTTCCCCGACCGGAGCAGCGAGCATGCACAGGAGGGTCGCTGTGCACGAGGACACGCACGACCGCGGCAGGCGGCCGCGCGACGTGGGCACCCCTGACAACGACCCCCAGGTCGGGCGGCTCCTCGACGGCCGCTACCGGATCGGGCCGCGGATCGCGCGCGGCGGCATGGCCTCGGTCTACGAGGCCCACGACATCCGGCTCGATCGCGCCGTCGCGATCAAGATCATGCACGCCGGCCTGGGCGACTCGACCTCGGGCGACGAGGAGTTCGCGGCCCGCTTCGTGCGCGAGGCGCGCGCGGCGGCGCGGCTGTCGCACCCCAACGTGGTCGCCGTCTATGACCAGGGCGAGGACGCGGGGACCGTCTACCTCGCCATGGAGCTGGTGCCGGGCCACACCCTGCGCGACACGATCGCCAAGGAGGCGCCGATGTCGCCCGAGCGGGCGCTGGCGATCCTCGACCCGGTGATGTCGGCCCTGGCCTCGGCGCACCGAGCCGGCCTGGTCCACCGCGACGTCAAGCCCGAGAACGTCCTCATCGCCGACGACGGCCGCATCAAGGTCGCCGACTTCGGCCTCGCCCGCGCGGTGAGTGCGGAGACCCAGCACACCGCGACCGGGGGCGTGCTCATCGGCACCGTCTCCTACCTCGCCCCCGAGCTCGTGGTCGACGGCAAGGCCGACGCCCGCGCCGACGTCTATGCGGTCGGCGTGATCCTTTACGAGCTGCTGACCGGTCACAAGCCGCACACGGGCGAGTCCCCGATCCAGGTCGCCTACAAGCACGTGCACGAGGACGTCCCGGCGCCCTCGGAGGAGGTCCGCGGCATCCCGGCGTACGTCGACGCGCTCGTCGCCCGCGCCACGACCCGCGACCGCACGCTCCGCCCCGCGGACGCGGCGGTCCTGCTGCACCACGCGCACCGGGTCACCCACGCCCTCCACGAGGGCGTGCGCGAGGACCCCGAGCTCTTCGCCGACCTGCTGCCCACGCCGTCGCGCACCACCGGCTCCGACACGATGCCCGAGCCGATCACCGAGCTCTGGGACGACGCCCAGCAGCGGGTGGCGGACCTGCACCGGCCCGAGGGCACGCAGAAGCTCGACGCCGCGCCTCCCCCGCGCCGCACTGCCCCGTCCCCGCCCCGTCCCGCGACGCCGGTCCGGCAGGAGGAGCGGCCGCCTCGCCGTCGGCGCGGCATCGTGCTGCTCGTGCTCGTGGCGGTGCTCGTCGCCGCGATCAGCGGTGGCGCCTACTGGTTCGGCTGGGCGCGCTACACCACGGCGCCGAGCGTCGAGGGGTTGTCGAAGGCACAGGCGGAGAAGAAGATCGACGACGCCGGGCTCGACGTCGGCTACGCCGACGCCGTCTACTCGACCACGGTCGAGGAGGGCGACGTCGTCTCCAGCGACCCCGGTCCCGGCGAGCGGATCCTGCCCGGCGACACAGTGACGGTCACGCTCTCGCTCGGAGAGGAGCGCCACGACCTGCCCAACCTGCGCGGGAAGACGGTCGCGGAGGCGGAGGACGCCCTGGCCGCGGTCAAGCTCGTCGCCGGCGACAACGTCCGCGAGGTGTGGTCCGAGCACGTGCCGAAGGGACAGGTCATCGGCACCGACCCGGCGTTCGGCACGAAGAAGGCCAAGAACCTGCCGGTGCACACCGTCATCCGGCTCACCGTCAGCCAGGGTCGCCGGCCGCGTCCGGTCGGCGACTGGGTCGGCCGCAGCGTCGAGCAGGCCACGAAGGTGCTGGAGAAGCGCGGCCTGGTCGTCACGGTCACCGACCACCAGTTCAGCGACAGGGTCGACGAGGGCGACGTCATCAGTCAGGACCCGACCGGCGGCACCTTGTTCAAGGGCGACGAGGTCGAGCTCGTCGTGTCCGACGGACCCGAGCTGATCGAGGTGCCGCGGGTGTTCTACGAGCCGACCGACCAGGCGGTCCAGGAGCTCGAGGACCTCGGCTTCGACGTGCAGGTCAAGCACGCGGCCATCTACTTCACCGGCGACCGCGCCTACTCCACCGATCCCCCGGCCGGCACGATGGCCCCGAAGGGAAGCACGATCACGGTCTACGTCGTATGACGGCCGACGGACGCCGCACCTCGCTGCTCGCCGCCGGCGCGCTGCTCGCGATGACCGCGTGCTGGGGATCGACCTTCTTCCTGATCAAGGACCTGCTCGACCGGGTCCCCACCGTCGACTTCCTCGCCGTCCGCTTCCTCATCGCCGGTGCCGCGATGGTGCTGGTGGCGCCGCGCGCCATCGGCCGGCTGCAGCCGGACAAGCGCCGCCACGCCGTGCTCCTCGGCTGCCTCTACGGCGTCGCGCAGATCCTCCAGACCGCCGGCCTGGCACACACCCCGGCGAGCGTGAGCGGCTTCATCACCGGCCTGTACGTCGTCGCCACCCCCGTCATCGCGGCGCTGCTGCTCCGCACCCGGATCACAGGCGTCACCTGGGCCGCCGTCGCGCTGGCGACCACCGGGCTCGGCGTGCTCACCCTCGACGGCCTCTCGATCGGCTACGGCGAGGCGATCACCCTCGTCGCCGCGATCCTCTACGCCTTCCACATCGTCGGGCTGGGCGCGTGGTCGACGCCCGCCGACGCGCTCGGCATGTCGATCCTCCAGGTGCTGGTCATCGCCGGGATCTGCCTGGTGGCGGCGCTGGTCTCCGGTGACGCCGGCGTCGAGCTGCCCGACCGCGGTGGCGACTGGGTCTCGCTCGTCTACATGGCGCTGGTGGCGGGCGCGGCCGCGATGCTGGCGCAGACGTGGGCCCAAGCGCACCTGCCGCCGACGCGGAGCGCGATCATCATGAGCATGGAGCCCGTCTTCGCCGCGTTCTTCGCCGTGCTGCTGGGCGGGGAGTCGGTGACCGGGCGGATGGCGCTCGGCGGCCTCATGGTGCTCACCGCGATGATCGCGGTCGAGGTGGCACCGCGCCGGAAGGTGGAGGGCGAGGTCGCCCACCTGACCGTCTGAGCCAGGATCGCGTGGCCCTGGCCGCACGTCCGGATCGTGGGTCCGTCCCGGCGCCGCCCGGCCGCGGACCTACCGTGAGGGACATGGTCGTGGTCATGGCGCCGGACGCCAGCGCGGAGGACGTGGCGCACGTCGTCGAGCGCGTCGAGGCGGTCGGCGGCACGGCCTTCGTGTCGCAGGGGGTGCTCCGCACGATCATCGGCCTGGTCGGCGACGTCGACAGCTTCCACGGGCTCAACCTCAGGGCGATGCGCGGGGTCGCCGCCGTGCACCGCATCTCCGACCCCTACAAGCTGGTCAGCCGTCAGCACCACCCCGACCGGTCGACGGTCTGGGTGGGCCAGGGGGCCGCTCAGGTGCCGATCGGACCGGCGACGTTCACGTTCATCGCCGGGCCGTGCGCCGTGGAGACGCCCGAGCAGACCCTCGAGGCGGCCACCATGGCCAAGGCCGCCGGCGCCACGCTGCTGAGGGGCGGCGCCTACAAGCCCCGCACGTCGCCGTACGCCTTCCAGGGCCTGGGCCGCAAGGGGCTCGACATCCTCGCCGCCGTCGGCCAGGCGACGGGGCTGCCGATCGTCACCGAGGTCCTCGACGCGCGCGACGTCGCCGAGGTCGCCGAGCAGGCCGACATGCTCCAGGTCGGCACCCGCAACATGGCCAACTTCGGGCTCCTTCAGGCGGTGGGCGAGGCGGGTCGGCCGGTGCTGCTCAAGCGCGGGATGACGGCGACCATCGAGGAGTGGCTGATGGCGGCGGAGTACGTCGCCCAGCGCGGCAACCTCGACATCGTGCTGTGCGAGCGGGGCATCCGGACGTTCGAGCCCTCGACGCGCAACACCCTCGACATCTCCGCGGTGCCCATCGCGCAGTCGGCCAGCCACCTGCCGGTGATCGTGGATCCCTCGCACGCCGCGGGCCGCAAGGACCTCGTGGTCCCGCTGTCGCGGGCGGCCATCGGTGCCGGTGCGGACGGCGTCATCGTGGACGTGCACTCCGACCCCGAGGTCGCGCTCTGCGACGGCCCGCAGGCGCTCCACGGGACCGAGCTCCGCGCCCTCGCGCAGGCGGTCCGCCAGCTGCCACCGCTCCTCGGGCGAGGTCCCGCCGAAGCGGTGCCGGCGACGCCCTCGGGTTAAGGTCAGGTCGACTCATCCCCGGGGGTTCGCCATGAGGTACTGCACGAACTGCGGTCACCAGCTCGGTATCGGGCGGTACTGCACGAACTGTGGTGCCCGCGTGCCGGTCCCGGCGGCCGAGGCGCCGCGCAGCCAGGAGGACTTCCCGACGTCGGTGCGGCCGGGCGAGGTGCCGCCGCTGCACCCGTACGGCGACGACCCCCTCAACACCGAGCCGCCTCCGCCCCCGCCTCCCCTCGGTCCGCCGCCGAGCGTGGCGCGCTACCCGCTCTTCGCCGAGACGGTGGCCGCGCCCGCCGTGCCCCCGCCCGTCGCCGCGCCCGTCGCCGCACCCTGGCCCGCGACGCCCGCACCGCGCCGCCGCTCGGCGACCCCGTGGGTGATCGCGTTCCTGGCCCTCGCAGCGATCGCCGCGGTCGGCGGGATCCTGCTCGTCGTCGGAGGATCGGGCGAGAAGGACGCCGACGACCCGGCCCCTCGCACGCACGGCACCGGACGCACCCAGGAGGCGCCGTCGCAGGACGGCGCCGAAGGGATCGACGGCGCGGCTGCGGCGGTCGTCCCCGCCGACGTCGACGTGCCGGGCACCGCTCCGGCGAGCGTCGACACCGACGGCACCCGGGTCACCTTCGACGCGGGCAACATGCTCGACGACGACCCGCGCACCTGCTGGCGGACCCCTGGCGACGCGACCGGCGCCACCCTCACCTTCACCTTCGACGAGCCGGTGACCCTCAGCGAGGTCGGGCTGGTCAACGGCTACGCGAAGACCGACCCGCCCCACGACTGGTACCACGGCAACCGCCGCATCACCGACGTCGTCTGGACCTTCGACGACGGCACCGAGGTCGAGCAGCACCTCGGCGCCGACGACACCTCCGTGCAGTCCACCGACGTCGACGACGTGCAGACCTCCTCCGTCGAGCTGCGCATCGTCGGGCTGACCGCTCCCGGCAGGGGTGCCGACTCCCGCGACTACACCGCGATCAGCGAGGCCGCCTTCAGCGGACGGTGACCTCCTTGGGCCGCCCCGGCCGGTCGCGGACAGCGCCGTCCGCGGAGGTCTAGCCTCGGCTGCATGAAGCGCTTGGTCGTGTGCTGCGACGGGACGTGGAACAAGCCGGACAACGAGACCATCACCAACATCGAGAAGATCGCCCGCACGGTGCAGACCGACCCGGGCGCGTCCGGGCCCGCCGACCAGCTCGTCTACTACGTCAGCGGGGTCGGCGCCGGGAGCTATCGGGCCGACAAGATCCTCGGCGGCGCCTTCGGGTTCGGGCTCTACCACAACGTCGTCGCCTGCTACCGCTTCCTCGCGCAGAACTACGAGCCCGGCGACCAGATCTTCATCTTCGGCTTCAGCCGTGGGGCCTACACGGCGCGCTCGCTCGCTGGGATGATCGGCCGCGTCGGGCTGCTCACGCGCCTGGCCCTGGTCGAGGAGCGGCTGCCGACCGCTGTCCACCTCTACCAGCGCCGGCCGCCCGCGGCCGGCGCCTTCGGCGAGAGCGTGGAGGAGTTCAAGCACGACCACTGCCACGCCGCCACCGTGGACTTCCTCGGCGTCTTCGACACCGTCGGCGCCCTGGGCGTGCCGGGGTTCATGCGGTTCACGCCGCGCTTCCACGACGTCCGGCTCGGCGCCGACGTGAAGTGCGCACGGCACGCACTGGCGATCGACGAGACCCGCCGGAAGTTCGCGCCCACGTTCTGGGAGGCGCCCGAGCCGGGCCCCGACGGCCGGGCCGAGGACCCGCGGGTCAAGCAGGTGTGGTTCGAGGGCGCGCACTCCGACGTGGGCGGCGGCTACCGCGAGACCGGGCTCTCCGACACCGCCCTGCTCTGGATGGCCCGCGAGGCCCACGCCGCCGGGCTCGTCTTCGACGTGGCCCTCCTCGGCATCTACGCCAACAGCGGTCGCGACCCGATCCGGCACGACCCGCTCAACCCCCTCTACCGGGTCGACAACGTCCTCCTCGCAGCCAAGGCGGGCCTCGGCATCGGCAGGGACGCGCACGCGTTCGTCGGCGGCCGTCGGCGCCTGACCAACGACCGCGCCGTGTCGGTCCGCGTCGCCAGCAGCGCCGTCAACCACTTCCAGGACGACAGCGGCTACGAGCCGGTCAACCTGCTCGCCCTCGCCGACGCGACCCACGGCTTCGCCGGCATCGTCGAACCGGTCGTCGCACTACCCGAGGCCGGTGTCGACCTGACGCCGCTCGGAGCGTGCTGACCGGCCGCGTCAGCCCCGCGGACCCCAGCCCGGTCGGAGGTGGCGCGCGAAGAAGCGCGCCGCGTCCTCCCCCGCGTGGGCCGGAACCCCGGTGTGGCCGCCGACGTTCGCCTGGAGCGTCTTCTCCTGCGACCCGATCGCGTCGAAGAGGTCCAGGGCGCGCTGACGGTCGTTGCCCTCGTCGTCCCACTGCAGCAGCACGTGCACCGGGACCCTCAACCGTCGGGCTTCCTCGATGATCGTGCGCGGCACGTAGCTGCCGGCGAAGAGACCGGCGGCCACCACCCGCGGCTCCACCACCGCCATCCGCACGCCGACCGCGATCACGCCGCCGGAGACCGCCACCGGGCCGCCGACCTCGGGGAGGGCGAGGGCGGCGTCCACCAGGGCCTGCCACTCCGGCACGGCGCGGTCGACGAGGGGCAGGATCAGACGGTCGATGACGTCGTCTCCTGGGAGGGCGCCGGCCGCGAGCGCCTCCCGCAGGTCGGCTCGCGCCTGATCGACGACGGGGAGGCCCGACCTCGTCCCCTTGCCGGGGAGCTCGATGGCGGCCGACGCGAAGCCGAGCCGCGCCGAGCTGCGCGCGCGGCCCTCCAGCCGGCCGCGCATCGCCGCCAACCCGCCGGGGTGGCCGAGGAGGACCAGGGGCGCGGGCGCGGATGCACTCGCGGCCGCGGGCGTCCACAGGACGCCCTCGACGTCCCCGAGGACGAAGTCGCGTTCGAGGACGCCGTCGTCGAGGCTGCGTGCCGACGTGATCTGCATCGAAGGTCCTCCCGGAGTCGCCGGGACGGCCTCCCGGACGACCCTCCGACCCTAGTTCCTGCGGTGGGGGCCGTTCTCGCCGCCGGGCGGAGCGCGGGGGTCGTGCAGGGAGTCGCCCGCACCGCGGTGGCCTGCGGCTCCCTGGGTACGTTGCGAAGGTGACGTCCCCCTCCGCCTCGCCCGCACCGCTGTCGGCACGACTCACCTCTGCCGACTGGTGGTTCCGGTCCCCCGACGGCCGTCTCGCTGTCGCGCAGGTGCCCAACCCGGCCCTCTGGGTGTGGCTCGCCGCTGTGGTGGTGGGTCTGTCCGACCTCTCCGACGAGCACGACCTGGTCGTCACCGGAATCCGCCGCGGAGCGTTGCTCGCGTGGGCGCTCGACGAGCTGGTGCGCGGCTCCAGCCCGTTCCGCCGGGTGGTCGGCGCCGTGGTGCTCGTCGGTCAGCTCGGCCTGGTCGCCGTCGACTGGTCCTGACCCGGCCGCGACGGGTCCCGGGGGATCAGACCGGAGCGATCCCCGCCAGCGCAGCAGCCGCCGTGCGCGCGTCGTCCGCGCTGATGTCGAGGTGCGTGACCAACCGCACGGTCCGCGCTCCGACCGCACCCACCAGCACCCCCGCCTCCCGCGCCGCGGCGACGAAGGCCACGGCGTCGGGCACGTCGAACGCGACGATGTTGGTGTCGACCGTCGCGGGGTCCGCGCCGCACGCCTCCGCGAGGAGCCGCGCGTGCGTGTGGTCGTCCGCCAGCCGCTCCACGTGGTGGTCGAGGGCGTGCAGGCCCGCAGCAGCAAGTACGCCGACCTGGCGCATCCCGCCGCCGAGCCGCTTGCGCCGCACCCGGGCCTCGGCGACCAGCGCGGCGGGACCGACGACGAGCGAGCCGACCGGCGCACCGAGCCCCTTCGACAGGCACACCGCGGCGACATCGGCCACGGCGCCGTACTCCTGGAGCGGGACACCGGTGGCGACGTGGGCGTTCCAGAGCCGGGCGCCGTCGAGGTGGACGGCGACGGCGCGCTCGTCGGCGAAGGCCCGCAGGGCCTTGAGGTCGTCGATCGGCAGCACCGCTCCCCCGGCGAAGTTGTGGGTGTTCTCGACGGAGACGGCGGCCGTGCGCACGAAGAACGGCCCGAGGTCGGGTGCGTGGAGGTCGGCGATCGCTGCCAGGTCGACCTGACCGCGCGGCGACGACCAGGTCCGCATCGTCAGGCCCGAGACCGCGCCGTGCGCACCGAGCTCGGCTCGGGCGATGTGGGCGCGGGCCTCGCACAGCACCTCCTGGCCGGGCGCCACGACGAGCCCGACCGCCAGCACGTTGGCCATCGACCCCGTCGGGGTGAAGAGCGCCGCCTCGTGGCCCAGCAGCCCGGCGACCCGCTCCTCGAGCTCGCGGACGGTCGGGTCCTCGCCGTAGACGTCGTCGCCGACCTCGGCGCGCGCCATGGCAGCGCGCATCGCCTCCGTCGGCCGGGTGACCGTGTCGGAACGGAGATCGATCACGAGATCTGCCGGGTGATCGTCGGCGACCAGCCGGACTCCTTGTGCTGGGCGGTGTTCGTCGTGCGCGCCCGGAGCTCGTAGGTGCCGTTCTGCGCGGGGTTGTAGAGCGCCGTCGCACCAGTCGTGTCGGTGCGCAGGTCGTGCCACGTCGTCGTGCCTTGGCGGCGGTACTGCACGTCGAACGCCCGGCCGCTCCCGGACGACGCAGGCGCGCTCGCCCAGCGGAGGGTCCAGCCCGTGCTGGGCGACCCCTCGGCCTTGAGCGGCACGACGACGCTGCCCTTCATCCCCGAGGCGACGTGGAAGGTGCAGTGGTAGGGGAACCTGCCGGCCGACCTCATGGTCTCCGAGAAGGAGCCGCCGGACCGGGTGCCGCTGTTCCAGAACCCCTGGTTGGACGTCGAGGTGTGCGTGCCGGTGAACGCCCAGGTCACCTGGGTGCCCTGGTCGACCTTGACGTTCGCGGGCGTGAAGCTGGTGCCGCTCCCGGCGATCGTCGGCCCGCCGCCGCCGATCGCCGACGGCGCGGCGACGACTGCAGCGAGGACCATCGCGCCGGCGAGGCCGACCGAACGGAGGAGCGTGGGGGGGCGCATCTCCCCAGGGTAGGACCGACCTCAGGCCCGGCGCAGCATCTCCGCGACCTGGAACGCCAGCTCGAGCGACTGGACCCGGTTGAGGCGCGGGTCGACCACCGACTCGTAGCGGTGCGCCAGGCCCTGCTCGTCGAGCTCCTCGCCGCCACCGATGATCTCGGTGACGTCGTCGCCGGTGTTCTCGACGAGGATGCCGGCCGGCACCGTGCCGAGCGCGCGGTGCACGTCGAAGAAGCCCTGCACCTCGTCGAGCACGTCCTCGAACCGCCGGGTCTTGTAGCCGTTGGACGCCTCGAACGTGTTGCCGTGCATGGCGTCGCACACCCACGCCACCGAGACGCCCTCGGCGGTCACCTTCTCGACCAGCGGCGGCAGCCCGTCGCGGATCTTCCCCGCACCGAAGCGGGTGATGAAGGTGAGCCGGCCCGGCTCGTTGGTCGGGTTGAGCTTGGCAGCGAGTGCCAGCGCGTCGTCGGCGGTCGCGGCCGGACCGAGCTTGCAGCCGATGGGGTTGCGGATGTGGCTGAAGTACTCCACGTGGGCGCCGTCGAGCTGACGGGTGCGCTCACCGATCCACACCATGTGGCCGGAGACGTTGTAGGGCAGCTCGGTGCGCGAGTCGATGCGGGTCATCGCGTGCTCGTACTCGAGCAGCAGCGCCTCGTGGGAGGAGTAGAAGTCGACCCGGTGGAACTCGTCGGGATCGGCGCCGATGGCCTGCATGAAGGTGAGCGCGCGGTCGATCTCCGCCGCCATCGCCTCGTAGTGCTGGCCGACGGCGCTGTTGCGCACGAACTCGGAGTTCCACGTGTGCACCTGACGCAGGTCGGCGTAGCCGCCGGTCGTGAAGGCGCGCACGAGGTTGAGCGTCGACGCCGACGAGTGGTAGACGTCGAGCAGCCGCTGCGGGTCGTGGCGCCGGGACTCCGGGGTGAACTCGAAGCCGTTGACCGCGTCACCGCGGTAGGCCGGCAGCGTCACCGGCTCGTCGGCCACGACCCGGGTCTCGAGGTCGCTCGAGCGGGGCTTCGCGTACTGCCCGGCGAGCCGCCCGACCTTCACCACGGGCACGGACGCCGCGTAGGTCAGGACCACGGCCATCTGCAGCAGCACCCGGAGCTTGTTGCGCACGTTGTCGGCCGTCGCGTCGACGAAGGTCTCCGCGCAGTCGCCGCCCTGCAGGAGGAACGCCTCGCCGCGGCTCGCGGCAGCGATCTTCTCCTTCAGCTCGTCGCACTCCCCCGCAAACACCAGCGGAGGCAGCGTGCGCAGACGCGCGACGGTCGCGGCGAGCGCCGCGGGGTCGTCGTACGTCGGCTGCTGCAGCGCTCCGATGGCGTGCAACTGCTCGAGGGTGGGGAGTTCGCTCACCCCCCAAGGGTACGGCGGCCGAACCCCCCGGCCGCTATCGCGGGTCGTCCGTGGGATCGATGTCCATCAGCTCGATGTCGTCGAAGTCGCCCTCGCCCGGTCGGACGAGGAAGCGCGTGATCCCCCAGAGCACGACGCCCACGCCGAGGAGGACGGCGGCGATGACGTACTGCACCTGGTCGACCTCGAGCCGGGCCCACGGACCGAGCAGGTAGGTGCAGCAGAGCGCGCCGAGGACCGGCGCCACGATCGGCGCGCGGAAGGAGGTGCCGTCGCCGGGATCGCGCCGGAGCACGAGGCACGCGACGTTGACCACGGTGAAGACCGCCAGCAACAACAGTGCCGTGGTGCCCGACAGGGCGGTCACGACGTCGACCTCGGTGCCGTCCTCGGCACTGCCGATGGTGGTCTCGCTCAGCCGGACGACCGCGACGATGAGACCGAGCGCCAGGACCGTGGTGAAGACGATCGCCGCCCAGGGGGTGCGCCGGCCCGGGAGGACCTTCCCCAGCGCCGGCGGCAGCACCCGCTGGCGGGCCATGCCGTAGACGAGCCGGCTCGCCATCAGCATGTTGATCAGCGCGGTGTTGGCGACGGCGAAGACCGTCATGAACGGGAAGAAGTCGTCGATCGGCAGGTCCGGCGCCCCCGTCTTCACCACGTCGATGAGGATCCCGGCGTCGGCGTTGGTCGGCGAGGCGATGTCGCCCGGAGGGATCACGACGACGACGGAGATCGCGACCAGCACGTAGATCGCGGCCGCGATGCCGAGCCCGGTGAACATCATCCGCGGGAAGATCCGCTCGGGCTCCTGGGTCTCCTCGACCATGTTGACCGAGTCCTCGAAGCCGACCATCGCGAAGAACGCGACGGTGGTCGCGATGGTGACGGCGATGAAGAGGTTCTTGTCGTCGGGGCTCTCGAAGACGGTGATGCGGTGGAAGTCGCCGTCGCCCTTCGCCATCACGGTGAAGCCGATCGCGATGACGATCGCCAGCGCCGCCATCTCGATGACGGTGAGCACGATGTTGAACTTCACGCTCTCGCCCACGCCCCGCAGGTTGATGAGCGCGAGCAGCACCATGAAGGCCAGCGCGACGGTCATCGCCCAGCCGCTGGACGTCGGCACCCCGTCCCAGATCTCGTCGAGACCGAGCAGCAGGTTGTTGGCGAGCAGGCTGCTCGACGTCGACGCGCTGGTGACCCCGGAGCACACGACGGTGAAGGCCACCAGGAACGTGACGAAGTGGATGCCGAAGGCCTTGTGGGTGTAGAGCGCGGCACCGGCGGCCTGGGGGTACTTCGTCACCAGCTCGAGGTAGGAGCAGGCCGTCAGCGTGGCGACGCCGAAGGCGAGGAGGAACGGCAGCCAGGCGATCCCGCCGACCTGGCCGGCGAGCTTGCCGGTGACGGCGTAGACACCGGCGCCGAGGATGTCGCCGACGATGAACAGCAGGAGCAGGCGCGGGCCCATCACCCGTTTGAGCTGCTCGGGCTGGCCGCTTGCGGGCGCGTGCCCCTCCGAGGTCGACGTCGTCATCCGAGATCCTCCGATGGTCTGGTCCGGGCGACCACCCTGCCGCACGAACGGCCCCCGGGGGAAGTCAGACGCGCGTCCCGCGCACGACGACCGCCTCGGTCCGGCCCAGCGCCTTGACGTCGTCCGCGACGTCTCCCTGCACGACGAGGAGGTCGGCGTCGTGGTCCGCGACCAGCCGACCGGTCACCTCACCGACGCCGCACGCGTCCGCGGCGCCCGACGTCCCCGCGGCCAGCGCCTCGTCGACCGGCCAGCCGCCGGTCACCAGGTCGGTCACGGCGATCCAGGCGTTCCCGTGGGCCTTCAGCGGCATCGCTCCCGCGTCGACGCCGGGCACGACGCGGACGCCCAGCTCCCGCATCCTGCCGACCTGCGCGAAGCGGGCCGTGAAGAACGTCAGGGGGTCGAGGTTCATCCGCGCCATGATCTCGGCGACCTGCGGCGGCGGAGGCGGCAGCGTGCCGACGAGCGAGAGGTCGCTCCCCATCGTCGGATCGACGTGGACACCTGCGGCCGCCACCCTCTCGAGGAGGTCGTCGGAGAGCACACTGCCGTCCTCGCAGATGCCGGTGAAGTGCTCGATCCCGTCGACGCCACCGGCCAGGGCGGCCTCGATCCCGCGCACCGAGTGGGCGTGGGCCAGCACCCGCAGGCCGACGTCGTGCGCGGCGTCGACCAGGACCTGCAGGTCCGAGGGCTCGTACTGCGCGCCCAGCATGTCGGTGCCCGGGGTCAGGAACCCGCCGCTCGCCATCACCTTGATGACGTCGACTCCCCGGTCGCGGTGCTCCTGGACCGCTGCGCGGATCTCGTCCGGGCCCGAGGCCACGGCGCCGAGGAAGTGGCAGTGCCCGGCAGGGGTCGTGATGGGCGGGCCGGCCGCGACGATGCGCGGCTCCCCTGGCGTGCGCCGGTCGCGGAAGCCCAGGGTCCGGTAGCCGATGTCGCCGAGGTCGCGCACCGTGGTGACGCCCTTGGCCGCCTGCGCGACCAGCGACCGACGGATCTCTGCGTCGACCTCCTCCGGGGTGAGGCCGCCGACCCGCTCCAAGGAGCCGATGCCCGCGTCGGAGACCAGGTGCACGTGGGCGTCGACGAGGCCGGGGAGCAGCGTGCCGTCGTACGACGTCACCTCGCAGCCGTCGGGGACGGCGAAGTCGTAGGCCTCGACCCCGGCGATCCTCTCGCCGTCGACGAGCACGGTGGCACCGCCGGGCAGGAACCGGGTGCCGTCGAACGCGTGGGGAGCTCGGAGCGCGAACACGCTTCGAGTCTCGACCTGCGGAGAGTGCGTGTCATCGTCCGATCGACGGCAAAACGTCGATCAGCCGAAGAAGACCTGCGCCTCTGCGTACTCCTCCGGGCTCACCAGCTTCAGCTCACCCGTGCCCTCCGCCAGCGGCACGCGGACGATGTCCTTGCCCCGCAGTGCGACCATCACGCCGAAGTCGCCGTCGGCGACCGCACCGATCGCCTGCAGGCCGAACCGGGTGGCGAGCCAGCGGTCGAAGGCGGTCGGCGTGCCGCCCCGCTGCACGTGACCGAGCACGACGGCCCGCGCCTCCGCACCCGTGCGGTCCTCGATCTCCTTGGCGACCCGGTCGCCGATGCCGCCGAGACGCACGTGCCCGAAGGCGTCGACCTCGCCGCTGGACAGCGTCATCCCGGTGCCGTCGCGCGGCACCGCGCCCTCGGACACCACGAGGATCGGCGCGAAGCGCGACTCGAAGCGCTGCTGGACGAGCGCGCACACCTCCTCGATGTCGAAGGGCTGCTCGGGGATGAGCACGATGTTGGCGCCGCCGGCGATGCCAGAGTGCAGCGCGATCCAGCCGGCGTGGCGCCCCATCACCTCGACGACGAGCACCCGGTGGTGGGACTCGGCGGTGGTGTGGAGGCGGTCGATGGCCTCCGTGGCGATGTTGACGGCGGTGTCGAAGCCGAAGGTGAAGTCGGTGCCCGAGAGGTCGTTGTCGATGGTCTTCGGCACGCCGACGACCTGCACCCCGAGGTCGGCGAGCCTGGTCGCGACGCCGAGGGTGTCCTCGCCGCCGATCGCGACCAGCGCGTCGACGCCGGCCTCGGCGAGGTTGTCCTTGATGCGCTGGACCCCGTCGTCGACCTTGAACGGGTTGGTGCGCGAGGAGCCGAGGATCGTGCCGCCGCGGGGCAGGATGCCGCGGCACTGCTCGATGCCCAGCGGCATCGTGATGCCCTCGAGCGGACCCTTCCAGCCGTCGCGGAACCCGACGAACTCGAACCCGTGCTCCTTGACTCCCTTGCGGACGACCGCGCGGATGACGGCGTTCAGGCCCGGGCAGTCACCTCCGCCTGTCAGCACTCCGACGCGCATCGAGCCCCTGCTTCCCGTCTTGGATCGTTCCAGTGGCACGAGCCTAGCGAGAGCGGTCGCTAAGTTGCACCCATGACCTTCTCGATCGTTGCCCGGTCCGCCGACGGTGAGTCATGGGGCGTGGCCGTGGCCTCCAAGTTCCTCGCCGTCGGGTCCGCGGTCCCCGCCGCGGTGGCCGGCGTCGGCGCCGTCGCGACCCAGGCGTGGGCCAACGTGGCCTACAAGGGCCTCGCCCTCGCCCACCTCGACGAGGGCGCCACGGCCTCGATCGCCCTGCAGCGCCTCGTCGACGAGGACGAGGGCCGCGACCACCGCCAGGTCGGCATCGTCGACCTCGACGGCGGCGCGGCCACCTACACGGGCCCGTCGTGCCTGGACTGGGCCGGGGGCCTGACCGGCGACGGCTTCGCGGTGCAGGGCAACATCCTGACCGGACCCGAGGTCGTCGAGGCGATGCGCGACGCCTTCGAGGCGAGCGACGCCGATGCACCCCTGGCCCGCCGGCTCCTCGCCGCGCTCGCCGCCGGCGACGACGCCGGCGGCGACAGCCGCGGTCGGCAGTCCGCCGCGGTGCTCGTCGTCAAGGACGGCGCGGGCTACGGCGGCTTCGACGACGTCGCCGTCGACCTGCGCATCGACGACCACGAGGACCCGGTCACCGAGCTCGAGCGCCTCCTGGGCCTGCACGAGGCCCTCAGCCCCGACATCGCCGAGGCGGACCAGGTCGAGGACACCCCCGAGCTGATGGCCGAGCTCGACGGCCGCGCGCGGTCCCTCGGCCACCTCCACCTCGCCGCCTGGATGGGCACCCACAACCTCGAGGCGTACGGCGGCGACGGCTGGACCGCGCGCCAGGTCGTCGACCAGCTGCGCGAGGAGACCCCGGACTGGTCGCCCTCGGCCTGACGGCGGGACGACGGCCGACTCAGCCGAGCTTGTCCAGCGCGGCTCGCGCGGCGTCGCGGTCCTTGGTCGCCGTGCGCAGTGCCGCAGCGGCCTCGTCGCGGACGTCCTCGGCGTCGCCGAGCTCGTCGTCGACCTCGTCGAGCTCACCCTCGAGGTCGACCACCCGGCGGCGCAGCTCGTCGATCTCGGCCTGCAGCTGGAGCGAGCGCGCCGACAACCGCTCGACGTCGGCGACCGCCTCGTCGTGCTCGGACACGGCGCCGTCGTGGACCGCCGTGGCCTGGTCGAGCCGGTCCTGTGCCGCGGCGCGCGCCTTGGCGTCGCGGTCGGGGTCGGGCACGACGCGCAGGTCGGGCGGTCCGGGCGCCGGCGCCTCGCGGCCCGGAGCCGAGAAGCCCAGCGCCTCCGGCACCGCCAGCGCCGCGGCGAGGGTGGCCTCGTCGACCGCGTCGACGCCGTTGGACTGCAGCGGGGCGACGAGCAGCCCGCTCCGCACGGCCCGCCCGCACTCCTCGTCGATCATCGCCGCGGTGAGCGTCGCCTCGACCTGGTCGGCGACGGCCTGGGTGACCTTGTGCCCGGCCTCCGCGGCAAGGTGGCGCGCCTGGTGGGCGACGGCCGCGGTGACCTGCCGGCGCTGCTTGGTGAGAGCCCGCAGCTCGCCGGCCGACATCGCCGCCTGCGCCTCGCGCAGAGCCGCCCCGACGTTGAGCAGCTGGTCGACCTGGTCGCCCTCGCGCCGTACGAGCAGGTTGACGACCCACGCCGCGATGCCGGGCCGCTTGAGCGCCTTGACGGGCCCGGCCAGGTCGGTGCCCTTGAGCTCCTTGACCTTGGCGTCGCGGGCCGCGGTGAACTCCCCCGGCGTCAGCGCGTAGAGGTCGTCGGCGATGTCGAGCAGGTCACTCATCGAGGCCCTGCTCGATCGCGTAGCGGGTCAGCTCGACCCGGTTGTGCAGCTGGAGCTTGCGCAGGGTGTTCTGGACGTGGTTCTGGACGGTCCGGTGCGACAGCACGAGGCGCTCGGCGACCTGCTTGTAGGACATGCCCTTCGCCACCATCTTGAGCACCTCCGTCTCGCGCTCGGTGAGCTGCTCGCCGGGCGGCACGGCAGGGCCGGGGTCCTGGGCCATCCGCCGGAACTCCCCCAGCACCAGTCCGGCCAGCCCGGGCGTGAAGACGCTGTCGCCGACGCTCACCCGGCGTACGGCGGCGATGAGCTCCTCACGCGAGGCCGACTTCACCAGGTAGCCGGTCGCGCCCGCCTTCACCGCCTGCAGCACGTCGTCCTGCTCGCCTGACGCCGACAGGATCAGGACCCGCGCGGAGGGGTCGTCCTGCAGCACGGTCGCGGTGACCTCGACGCCGCTCGGCGCAGGGATCTGCAGGTCGAGCACCACCACCTGCGGCCGCGTGGCGCGGAACCGGTTGATCGCCTCGGTGCCCGTCGCCGCGGTGGCGACAACGTCGAGGCCGGACGCCTCGAGGTCGGCGGTGACGGCGTCGCGCCACATCGGGTGGTCGTCGACGACCATCACCCGGACCCGGGGCTGCTCCTCCATGACCCGTGACCCTACTCAGCGACGGTCCGGAACCGACCGCGCCGGTGCAGCAACGGCGCCGGGTCGTCGTCGCCGACGGTCACGGTGTCGATCGCCACCTGCACCTCGACCGACCAGCCCACCTCGCGCTCACCCACCAGCGAGACCTCGGCGTACGCCGTCGCCCCGACCAGCAGCGGACCGTACGGCGTCGCGACGAACTCCGCCTGGCGGAAGGGCCCGCCCGGTGCGGGGGCCGTTCCCGCGAAGGCCTCGGCGAGCTGCCGGTCGGCCCAGGTGAGCACGTGCACGACGCCGCGCCCGGAGTCGCGGAGCTCGGCGAGCAGGTCGCTGTCGGGATCGAGCAGCGCGAGGAGCGCCGGCGCCGGGCCGAGCGCGGTCATCAGCGAGGTCACCGTCAGGCCCGCGCGCGAGGGCCCCGCACCCGCGGTCCACAGCGTGACGGAGCCGCCGAGCCGGCCGCGGAAGCGACGCGCCGGATCGGGATCGGCGTCGGCGAAGGGATGCCCGGCGTGGATCGTCACGGCGCGGTCCTCGGGACGCGGAGCTCCCACTCGGTGCCGTCGGGACCGGTGGTCAGCGTGGTCACGCCGCCGAGGTCGCGCACCCGCCCCTCGATCGACTCGCTGACGCCGAGCCGTCCGTCCGCCCGCGCCTCGGCGAGCCGGCCCTCGGGGATGCCGCCGCCCTCGTCGCGCACCGACACCGCGACCTGGTCGCCCAGGTCGTCGAGCAGCACCCAGGCGGGGGCGTCCTCGCCGACGTGGCGCGCCACGTTGTCCAGGCACGCCGCCACGACGGCGACGACCTCGTCCGCGACGTGCTCCTGCACCTCGACCGGGCCGCCCGGCACCACGACCTCGACCCGCGGCCGCCGGCCCAGCTCCTCCAGGGCCGCCGCGAGATCGACCACCCCGTCCGCCTCGTCGGTCGTCACCCGGTCCTGCGACCGGATCAGCGTGCGCAGCGCCCGCTCCTGCTCCCCAGCGAGCCTGCTCAGGTCCTCCCCCGCCCCGCCGAGCTCGGCGCCCCGTCGTTGCACCAGCGCCAGCACCTGCAGCACCCCGTCGTGCACCACGCGGGCGAGCCGCACCCGCTCCGCCGCGGCGGCCGCCTCCCGCTCGGCCAGGTCCCGCTCGGCCGCCATCTGCTGGAGGGACTCGACGAGGTAGCCCACGATCGGCCCGCCCAGCACGATGAGGAAGACGTAGCCGTAGTTGCCCTGGTCGAAGTCGGCCCGGATCAGCCGGTCGGTCCCGCCGAGCAACACGGCCGCGAGCAGGCCGCCGCGCCAGCCGTAGCGGACCGCCCACGCCAGCAGGGCTCCCATGATCCAGAAGCCCGGGATGGTGGCGTTGAACCACTCGCCCTTGACGAAGGGCGTCACCACCAGCAGCCCCACCGCGATGCCGAGGTCGGCGACCATCAGCCGCGCGGTGCGCCGGATCGGCTTGGCGTAGGTGACGAGGGCGTACGCCGTCCAGCCGATCATCAGCGCCACGCACGCCCAGCCGGCGACCGGGTGGTCGAAGTTGTGGCGGTAGACGTTGAGGAAGACCGCGTTGGCCAGCACCACGAGCCGCAGCCACGCGAGCGCGCGGAACATCCGGTCCTCGACCGCGACCACGGCGCGGACCGCGGCGGGGCTGGACCCGGGGCGCGTCATGCCTCAGGCAGCGGGCTTGCGCTCCGCGCCCTTCGCCGAGTCGCCCTTCTTGGACTCCTCCTTGGCGCGGGAGGCGTACATGTCGACGTACTCCTGGCCGGAGAGCCGCATGATCTCGTACATGATCTCGTCGGTGATCGACCGCAGGATGAACCGGTCGTTCTCCATGCCCGCGTAGCGGCTGAAGTCGAGCGGCTTGCCGAAGCGGACGGTCGGGCGGATGATCCGGCCGAACTTCTTGCCCGGAGGCGCGACCACGTCGGTGCCGACCACCGCGGTCGGGATCACGGGCACGCCGGTCTCGAGGGCGAGCCGGGCGATGCCGGTCTTGCCGCGGTAGAGACGACCGTCGTGCGAGCGGGTGCCCTCGGGGTAGATGCCGAAGAGCTCACCCTCGCCGAGCACGCGCTTGGCGGAGATCAGTGCGCCGGACGCGGCGTCCGCGCCGGAGCGGTCGATCGGGATGTTGCCGGTGCCGCTGAAGAAGGTCTTCTGCAGCCAGCCCTTCACGCCCGGGCTGGTGAAGTACTCGGCCTTGGCGACGAAGCGGACCATGCGCGGGATCACCAGCGGCATGAAGAGCCAGTCGGCGTAGGAGAGGTGGTTGCTCGCGAGGATCGCCGGCCCCTGCGCGGGGACGTTCTCGACGCCCTCCGCGTGCGGCCGGAAGACGACCTTCAGCGCCGGACCCAGCGCGATGAACTTGAGGAACCAGTAGAACACCCCTACGCACCTTTCCCCCGAGACCGGGACAGGGAGAGCCTAGTGCCTCCCCGGGCAGACCTCGCACTCGTGCAGAATCGCGACATGACCCGCAACCCGGACTACGACGCGCTCGTCGTCGACGCCCGTCCCGAGCTCACCGGCGGCCGCCGCGTCGGCGTGCTCCTCAGCCACGGATTCACCGGCTCGCCCGTGTCGATGCGGCCGTGGGGCCGGTACCTCGCCGACCAGGGGTACGGCGTCCGCGTGCCCCTGCTCCCGGGCCACGCCACCACCTGGCAGGACCTCAACACGAAGACCTGGACCGACTGGTACGGCGCCCTCTCGGCCGAGCTCGACACGATGCTCGCGGAGCACGACGCCGTGGTCGTCGGCGGACTCTCGATGGGCGGAGCGCTCGTGCTGCGGCTCGCCGCCGACCACCCCGACGACATCGCCGGCGTGATGCTCGTCAACCCCGCGGTGGCCACCAAGCGCCTGGACGTCAAGCTGCTCCCGGTCCTCAAGCACCTCGTCGGCTCCTTCCCGGGCATCGCCAACGACATCAAGCTGCCGGGCGCGGAGGAGCACGGCTACACCCGCACGCCGTTGAAGGCGATCCACTCGCTCATCGCCTCGTGGAAGCCGCTCGTCGCCGACCTGCCGGCGGTGAAGGCCCCGCTGATCTACTTCCGCTCGACCGTCGACCACGTGGTCGACGAGGCGTCGCAACCGCTCATCCTCGACGGGATCTCCTCGACCGACGTGGAGGTCGTGCCGCTGCCCGAGTCCTTCCACGTGGCGACCCTCGACAACGACGCGCCGACGATCTTCGAGCGCTCCGCGGAGTTCGTCGCGCGCGTGACGGCCTGACGCGGACCGGCCATCGGGGCGCGGGGATTGCCGGGCCGCCGTACGCTGTCGGCATGCCGCGAGAGGACGACCCGGAGTCTGCCGACCTGGCTCGCGAGCGCGAGCTGGAGTGGCAGCAGATCATCGAGAACTTCGGTGAGCGCGTGGTCCTCGAGCCGGAGGACGAGACGCCCTACGAGGCGCCGAGCACGCGCTTCGAGCGCGACGACGAGCCGGACGACGTCGAGGTCGCCGACGACGTGCACCCCTCCGATGCCTTCGTGCCGCCGAGCCCTCCCCCGATGCCGCTACCGCCGGCCGACCGGCTGCTCGCCTGGCTCGGGGTCTTCGGTGTGCCCGCGGTGGTCCTCGTCTGCGTCGTCGCCGGCATCAGCCTGCCGACGTGGACGGCGATGCTGTTGGCGGCCGCGTTCCTCGGCGGCTTCGGCTACCTCGTCGCCAAGATGTCCGACGAGCCGCGCGACCCGTGGGACGACGGCGCCGTCCTGTAGTCAGCGGCGGGCCTCGGCCGCCATGAGCGCGGCACCGACCGCGCCCGCCTCCGGACCGAACCGGGTCGGCACCACGGCGGGCACCTCCCGGTAGGCGGTCCCCTGGAGCGCGCCGACCAGCGCGCTCCGGGCGGGCTCGAGCAGCAGGTCGCCCACCGCGGAGACGCCCCCACCCACGACGACGACCTCGGGGTCGTAGGCCGAGACCAGACCGGCGATGCCGACGCCGAGCCAGGTCCCGATCGTCGCGAACGCCTCGCGCGCCGTCCGGTCGCCCTCCCGCGCCAGCGTGGCGACCTCCCGTCCGTCGAGGTGGGAGCCGAGGGTGACACGGGTCAGTCGCTCGAGCGCGCGCCCGCTGCAGTACTGCTCCCAGCAGCCCTTCAGACCGCACTCGCACTGCAGTCCGTCCGGGACGACCTGCACGTGGCCGAACTCCCCCGCCAGCCCGTTGGCGCCGCGGTGGACCCGGCCGTCGACGACCACGGCGCCCCCGATGCCGGTGCCGACCGTCACGAGCAGCGCGGCGGACGTCCCGCGCAGCGCGCCGGCGACCAGCTCGGCGTGCGCCGCGCAGTTGGCGTCGTTGTCCAGCACCACGGTCGTGCCGAGGAGGGCGGCGAGCCGCGCCCGCACGGGCGCGTCCCGCCACGGCAGGTGGGCGGCGAACCGCACCCGCTCCCGCTCGCGATCGACGAGCCCGGCCGCGGACACGCCGACGGCGGCGAGCGGCCGCCCGGCGGCCACGTCGAGCGCAGCGCGTGCGACGGCCTCCTCCACCTCGGCGTCGGGGGCGTCCCGGCCCGGCATCGGCACCTGTGCCGACGCCGCCACGGCCAGGTCGTCGCCCGAGCCGGTCACCTCGACGGCGAGCACCTTCGTCCCGCCGATGTCCACCCCGACGTGCACGCGGCGTCCTAGGAGCGCGCCAGATCGGCAGCGCCGATGACGCCGGCCTCGTTGCCGAGCTCCGCGCCCCGGATCTCCGCCTGCGGCCGGTAGCCGCGTCCGGTCAGCTCACGGCCGAACGCCTCGCGGATCGGGTCGAGCAGCAGGTCGCCCGCCTCGCTGACGCCGCCGCCGATGACGATCACGGCAGGGTCGAGCACGGCGACCAGCGACGCGATGCCGTGGCCCAGCCAGCGACCCACCGAGGCGAGCTGCTCGACGGCGAACCGGTCGCCCTCCTGGGCGGCCAGGGTGATGAGGGGGCCGGTGATGCGCTCGGGGTCGCCGCCGGCACGCTCGAGCAGGTCCGCGGCGAGCAGGGAGCTGCCGCCGGCCGCCGCCTGGGTCTCCCGCACCAGGGCGGAGCCCGAGCCGTACTGCTCCAGGCAGCCGAAGTTGCCGCAGCCGCAGAGGCGGCCCTCGGGCACCACGCAGAGGTGACCGATCTCCCCCGCGACCCCGAAGCCGCCGCGCAGCAGCCGGCCGCCGGCGATGACGCCCCCGCCGACGCCGGTGCCGACGGTCACCATCAGCTGGTCGTCGACGTCCTTGCCGGCGCCGTAGCGGAACTCGCCCCACGCCGCGGCGTTGGCGTCGTTCTCGACGGTCACCGGGAGGCCGGTCAGGCGGGACAGCTCCGCGCCGAGGGGCTCGTCGCGCCAGGCGATGTTGGGCGCGAAGAGCACGGTGGAGCGGTTGGCGTCGATGTAGCCGGCCGCGCCCACGCCCACAGCGGTCACCGGGTGCTTCTGCGCCAGGTTGCGCACGAGGCCGGCGACCGCGGTCTCGATGGCCTCGGGGTCGGTCGCCGGCGAGACGACGCGCGCCTCCTCGAGGATCGTGCCGTCCTCGTCGACCACCGCTCCGGCGATCTTGGTGCCGCCGATGTCGATGCCGCAGGTCAGGCCGGTCACCAGGCACCGTCCGGACGCGGTGCGTCGTCACCGCCGTCGAGATCGATCCGCTGCACCTCGGGCCCGCGCTGCGGTCCGGCTTGGTCGGGCGCCGGCGTCTCCAGCATCCCGGCAGCGGCCTGCAGCAGCGAGGTCGCCGCGGTCAGCAGGTGGCTCTTGACCTCCGGGGAGGTCTCGCGCACCGCGTGGACGACCCGGCAGACCGGGCAGTAGCGGCACTCCGCGCTGTCGGTCGCGATGTGGTCGTTGACCTCCTTGGCCAGCGATCCGGCGTGGTCGACGAGACCGCCGAGGCTGGAGCCCACCTCGGTGCCCTGCTGGCGCGCCAGGTCGGCCAGGGCCCCGAAGAGCTTGACCGCTTCCTCGCCCACGGAGCCGACCTCGGGCCTCGGGGCGTCCGGACCCGCGGCGTCCTGGGGGTCCGGCTGCGGGTCGTCGGGCTCGGTCACCTCGTCGCCTCCCTCGTGGTCGTGTCCTGGTCGGGCTCCCGGAACCGCACCTGCAGCTCGCCGTCCTCGACCCGGGCGCCGGCGACCTCCAGCCGGGCGAGGCCGGCGGGCAGCGTCAGCAGCCGACGTGAGGATCCCACCGTGACGACGAGCTCGTCGCCATTTCGGGCCAGGCCGACCTCCGAGCGGGTCACGAACGGCAGCGCGAGGTGCACCACCGCTGCGCCGGACGCATCGCGGTTGACCCGGAACGGCCCGTCACCGCTGGGCCGGGCGAGCGGGTCGTCGTCGCCGTACAGCTCACGTGCGAGCGCCGCCAGGGCGGGTACGCCGACAGGCTCGCCGGGCTGGTACTCCGAACGCCACACCGGCAGGCCCGCGAACGACTGGTCGACCTCCTTGAGCACGGTGGCCTGCGCGTCGACCCAGGCCGCACGCCAGGCGTCGCCGTCGCCTGCGGGGAAGACGCGGTTGGCGATCACGCCGTCGACGCGATAGCCGAAGAGCGACAGGCTGGTGTAGGCGCGGCGGGCCTCGGCGAGCACGACGTTCTCGGGCGTGAGGACCAGGCGCACGGACGAGTCGGGGCCGGAGAGCAGCTCGTGCACCTCGTCGAGCTCGCGGTGCAGCCGGGTGATCGCGTCGAAGACCGAGTCGCCCGGCATCGGCACGCCGGCAGCCCGGTTGAGCACCGGGCGCAGGGCCTTGACCAACCGGCGCTGGATGGGGAGCAGGCGCTCCATGTACCACCCGAGCGCCTCCGGCAGGGCGAGCAGGCGCAGCGTCTCGGCGGTCGGAGCGCAGTCGACGACGATCACGTCCCACTGGCCGGACCGGGCGTGGAGGCGGAGCTCGAGCAGGGCGAGCACCTCCTCGGCACCCGGGATGACCGTCATCTCCTCCGCGGCGACCGGGTCCATGCCGGCCGCGTCGAGCACCGACAGCAGGTAACGCTGGATGTCGGCCCACGACTGCTCGAACCGCAGCTGCGCGTCGACCTGGTGCACGAACAGCCCCTCGGCGATCTCCGCCGGCTCCGCATGGACCTGACCCGACGCGCCGTACGCGTCGGCGAGCGAGTGGGCGGCGTCCGTGGACAGCACCAGCGTGCGCAGGCCCTGCGCGGCCGCCAGGGCCGCTGTGCCGGCGGCCACCGTCGACTTGCCGACGCCACCCTTGCCGGTGAGGAGGACGATGCGCACGGGGCTGCTCGGAGAGGTCGGCAGGACGATCAGGCGCCGGACTCGACGCGCTTCTTGAGCCCCTTCAGCGCGGTGTCGATCAGGATCTTCTCGCCCTTGCGCTTGAGCATGCCGATCAGCGGGATCGAGACGTCGAGCGCCAGTCGGTAGGTCACCTCGGTGCGGCCGGGCGCGATCTCGTCGAGCACGTAGGCACCGTCGAGGGAGCGCAGCATCTTGCCCTCGACCAGGGTCCAGGTGACCTGGCGGTCGCCGTCCCAGACGTAGGCGAGCGTGTACTCGTCCTTGATCGGCGCGACGTCGAGGGCGAAGTAGACCTTCTCCGCGCGGCCACGCGCGGCGGGGTCGCCCTCGTCGAAGGAGGCGACGACGTCGGCGGTCTTCACGCCCTTCGCCCACGCGGGATAGGCCCCGAAGTCGGCGATGACAGCCATCACGTCCGCTGCGGGAGCGTCCACGACGATCGACGACGACGTCTGCTCTGCCATGAGCGGCAGGCTACCGGATGGTCACCGAACCCCCACCCGGCGGTAATCTGCCCTGCGGTCCAGGTCACGCCCTGCTCGAGAGGATCCACCGTGCGCGAGTACTCCACTCCCCCGTCGGTCGAGCTGCCGACGAGCGGCAACCTGACCGACGACGTGGTCCGCAACGCCAAGGAGGCGCCGGAGGCGGTCGTGTTCAGCCGGCCCGGCGCCGCCGGGGAGGACTGGACCGACGTCACCGCCGCGGACTTCCTGGCCGAGGTCACCGGTGTCGCCAAGGGCCTGGTCGCCGCGGGCGTCGAGCCGGGCGACCGCGTCGCGATCATCTCCCGCACCCGCTACGAGTGGACCCTGGTCGACTACGCGATCTGGTTCGCCGGGGCCGTCACGGTGCCCATCTACGAGAGCTCGTCGGCCGAGCAGGTCGCCTGGATCCTGGGCGACTCCGCCGCCAAGGCCGTCGTCGCCGAGGACCACGCGCACGTCGCGAGGATCACCGAGGTCCGACGCGACCTGACCGACCTCCACCACGTGTGGGCGTTCGACGACAACGCCGTCGACGTGCTCACGAGCCTGGGCGCCGACGTCGCCGACGACGAGCTGGAGAAGCGCCGTACGACGGCCGCCCCTGCCGACGTCGCGACCCTGATCTACACCTCGGGCACGACGGGGCGGCCGAAGGGCTGCATGCTCACCCACGGCAACTTCGAGACCGAGCTGGGCGTCGCCGTCGCGGAGCTCGAGAAGCTGTTCGACGCCGAGGGTGCCTCCACCCTGCTCTTCCTGCCCCTGGCGCACGTCTTCGCGCGGATCATCCAGGTCGGTTGCGTGAAGTCGCGCACCCGGCTCGGGCACAGCGCCGACATCAAGAGCCTGCTCCCGCAGCTCCAGTCGTTCCGGCCGACGTTCATCCTGGCCGTGCCGCGGGTCTTCGAGAAGGTCTTCAACACCGCGTCGCAGAACGCGACCGCCGACGGCAAGGGCAAGATCTTCGACCGTGCGGCGGACACGGCGATCGCCTACTCGCGCGGCCTGGACGCCGGCCGGGTGCCCCTGCGCGTGCGGGCCCAGCACGCGGCGTTCTCGCGACTCGTCTACGGCAAGCTGCGCGCCGCGCTCGGCGGGCGCTGCGAGTTCGCCGTCTCCGGGGGTGCGCCGCTCGGCGACCGGCTCGGCCACTTCTACCGCGGCATCGGGCTCACCGTGCTCGAGGGCTACGGCCTGACGGAGACCACCGCGGCGCTGACGGTCAACCTGCCCGACGCCCTCAAGATCGGCACGGTCGGCCGTCCCCTGCCCGGCACGTCGGTGCGCGTGACCGACGACGGCGAGCTGGTCTTCAAGGGCGGCCAGGTCTTCACCGGCTACTGGGGCAACCCGGACGCGACGACCGAGGCGATCGACGCCGACGGCTGGTTCCACACCGGCGACGTCGGCGAGGTCGACGACGAGGGCTTCGTCCGGATCACGGGGCGCAAGAAGGAGATCCTGGTGACCGCGGGCGGCAAGAACGTCGCTCCCGCCGTGCTCGAGGACCGCGTGCGCGCCCACGCCCTGGTCAGCCAGTGCCTCGTCGTCGGCGACGGCCAGCCCTTCATCGCTGCCCTGGTCACCCTCGACCAGGACGCCCTTCCCGCTTGGGCGGAGCAGCACGGCAAGGAGGGCGACGCGGCCGATCTCGCCGACGACCCTGACCTGCGGGAGGCGATCCAGGCGGCGGTCGACGACGCCAACCTGGCGGTGTCGAAGGCGGAGTCGATCCGGAAGTTCGAGATCCTCCCCTACGACTGGACCGAGGAGGGCGGACAGCTGACACCCAGCCTCAAGCTCAAGCGCAACGTGGTGATGCGGGAGTGCCGCGACGAGATCGCGGCGCTCTACGAGGTCTGAGAAGACCTCGGCAGACGGCCGGCCGGGCGGCGGGCTGATTCGATCGGGCCACCCCCTGGCCCGATGTGACTAGGACCCCAAAACGTTCGGTCTGGCTTTGCCTCCGAGCGGTCTCGGGGGCCCAATTCTCGGCTAGCGTTCTGATCGCTCGGCTGCCGCTTGGGAGGGTGCGCAGCCGGGGGACAGAGCGAGATCGGGGAGGGCGGCAGCGTGCCGCGCCTACCCCGACATGGGGAGCGGGAGGGCTCTTAGATGGACCGTCGAAAGTTGCTGCTGGTCGTCGCCGCGGTTGTCGCGGTGCTCGGCGTGGCACTCGTCTTCGTTTATGCCAAGGGTGCCGACAAGCGCGCCGCCGACAAGTACGACACCGTCGAGGTTCTGGTCGCCACCAAGAAGGTCAACCCGGGCGAGAGCTTCGACGACGCGCTGCAGAGCGGGAAGTTCGAGCTGGCCAACGTGGCCAAGGCCCAGGTCCTCGACGGCGCGGGCGACAAGTCCGACCAGTACGACGGCACCGTCGCGCTGACGACCATCTACCCGCACGAGCAGCTGGTCCCGGTGAAGTTCGGCGGCGCCGACGAGGTCGAGGCCACCACCACGCTGCCGATCCCCGAGGGCAAGATCGCGATCTCGATCGCCGTCGAGGACGCGGCCCGCGTGGGCTACTTCATCCGCCCCGGTGCCGACGTCGCGGTCATCTCGACCCTGATCGACCGAAGCACCCAGGCCCCGATCGTGACGCGCACGCTGCTCGACCACGTCACTGTGCTTGCGGCCGGCGACACCTCGGCCATCTCCACGAGCAACGGCGGCGACGACAGCAACGACACCGACATCAAGCAGCTGCTGACGGTCGCGGTCACCCAGCGCCAGGCCGAGCAGGTCCGGTTCGCCGAGAAGGCGGGCGACCTGACGGTGGCGCTGCTCAACTCCGGCAGCAACGTCGACCCGGACAAGGGCGTCGACGCCGACAACCTGTTCGAGGGCTGAGGCCGAGATGCCTGTCCTCGTCGAGACCGACAGCAGCGTCGTACCGTCGCTGCTCCGGGCGATGCCGGCCGGCGCGCACGCTGTGGCCGCCGCCGACCGGATGTACGTGTGGCTGGACCAGCACAGCGACGAGTACGTCGTCGCGCTGGGCCCGTCGCTCTCCATCGAGCTCGCACTGTCCTACGCCGAGGACCTGCGGATCGCCAAGCCGACCGTGAGCGTGGTGCTGCTGCGCCACGAGTTCGACACCGAGACCCTGACGCGGGCGATGCACGCCGGCGTGCGGGACGTCGTGGGGGCCGACGACGAGAAGGGCCTCACGAAGGCCGTCGAGCGCGCCCACCAGCTCTACCTGGCGCTGCGCGGACCCGGCGGGGCGCGGCAGATGGGCCGGGTCGTCACCGTGTTCTCGCCCAAGGGCGGCGTCGGCAAGACGACCGCGTCGGTCAACCTGGCGCTGGCGCTCTCCGACAAGGGCGCCCGCAAGGTCTGCCTGGTCGACCTCGACCTCGCGTTCGGCGACGTCGCGATCACCATGCAGCTCTTCCCGACGCACTCCATCGAGCAGGCCGTCGGCTCCGAGGACTCGATCGACCTGGCGATGATCGAGGGCCTCCTCACCCGTCACGAGGACGCGCTCAACGTGCTCGCCGCGCCGGCCCACCCCGACGTGCGCGAGCGGATCACTCCCCTGCTCATCTCGCGGATCCTCCGGGCCCTGCGCGACGGCTTCGACTACGTGGTGGTCGACACCTCGCCGTCCTTCGACGACGCCACCCTGACCGCGCTGGACGAGACCGACGAGTGCGTGGTCGTGGCGACGCTCGACGTGCCGACGCTGAAGAACGTCAAGGTCGCCCTCGAGACGATGGACATGCTCAACATCGCGCGCGGCCACCGGCACCTGCTGCTCAACCGCGCCGACGACGAGGTGGGCATCAGCATCGACAAGGTCGAGGACATCCTCAACATGCCGATCGCCTCGCAGGTCCGCAGCGCGATGGACATCGCCGCCGCGACCAACTCCGGCACCCCGATCGTCTCGGGCAACCCGAACCACCCCGCGAGCCGCGCGTACGTCGAGCTCGCCTCCACCGTCACCGGCGAGCCGATCGCGGCGCCGGTCCTCACCCCCGAGACGGTCGACGCCTCGCGTTCGCGCAACGGCCTCTTCCGTCGTGGGAGGAGCTGATCATGGCCAGTCTCTCCGAGCGCCTCGAGGCGGCCCGCCGCCAGTCCGAGGGCAGGCACGCCGGCGACGCGGACCCGACGGACCCGAAGCGGCCCGAGGGCTCGGTGCTCGCCGACGAGCTCGCGACGATGCCGGCCCCGCCCGACCCGTCGGCCAAGGCTGCGGGTGGTCCGCTCTCGCAGCGCACCACCGCGGCCGCCACGTCGGACAACCGCTCCGCGCAGCGCCGGGTCCTGGCGAACCAGGAGGTCGACCGCATCGAGGAGCTCAAGACCAGCGTCCACGCCGAGCTGCTCAAGGAGCTCGGCCCGCACCTCTACGACGCGGAGATGGACCAGGAGGAGCTCGACCAGCGCGTGCGCACCGTGCTCGCCGAGGTGCTGAGCGCGCAGGACCGCCCGCTCAGCAACAGCGACCGCGCCCGCGTGACGCAGGACATCAGCGACGACATCCTCGGCTACGGCCCGATCGACCCCTACCTCCGCGACCCGGAGGTCTCCGAGGTCATGGTGAACGGCTACAACGACGTGTGGCTGGAGAAGTCGGGCCGGCTGATGAAGGCCGAGGCCCACTTCGCCGACGAGCCCCACCTGCGGCGCACGATCGACAAGATCGTGTCGCGCATCGGCCGCCGCGTCGACGAGTCCAGCCCGATGGTCGACGCCCGGCTCCCCGACGGCAGCCGCGTCAACGCCATCGTCCCGCCGCTCGCGATCGACGGCTCCGCGTTGACGATCCGGAAGTTCGCGACCGACCCGCTCACCGTCGAGGACCTGATCAAGTTCGGCTCGTTGAGCCCGCAGACCGCGGACTTCCTCGAGGCCTGCGTCCGCGGTCGGCTCAACGTGATCGTCTCGGGCGGCACGGGTGCCGGGAAGACGACGACGCTCAACGTCCTGTCGTCGTTCATCCCCTCCGACGAGCGCATCGTCACGATCGAGGACGCCGCCGAGCTCCAGCTCCACCAGGACCACGTGGTCCGGCTGGAGTCGCGACCGGCGAACATCGAGGGCAAGGGCGCGGTGACGATCCGCGACCTGGTCAAGAACAGCCTCCGCATGCGTCCTGACCGCATCGTCGTCGGTGAGGTGCGCGACGCCTCGGCGCTCGACATGCTCCAGGCGATGAACACCGGTCACGACGGCTCCATCTGCACCCTGCACTCCAACGGCCCGCGCGACACGCTCGCCCGCATGGAGACCATGGTGCTGATGGCCGGCATGGACCTGCCGATCCGCGCGATCCGCGAGCAGGTGGCCTCCGCGGTCGACCTGATCGTGCACCAGTCGCGCTTCAAGGACGGCTCGCGCCGGATCACCCACATCACCGAGGTGGAGCGCATGGAGGGTGACGTCATCACGCTCCAGGACGTCTTCGTCTTCGACAACTCCGCGGGCTTCGACGAGAACGGCCGCGTCCTCGGCCGGCTGCGCAGCACCGGGTTGCGGCCGAAGTTCATCGAGAAGCTCTCCTACAGCAACGTCGCCGTCGACCCGGCGATCTTCCGGCTGGACCGGTCATGACGCGGCGCGTCCTGGCCGCCGTGTTCGCGGCTCTCCTCGCAGCACTCGTCGTGCTCCTGACCCCGTCCACGGGGTGGGCGGACGACGAGCCGAGCATCGCGCACGTCGAGGCCACCGACGACGGGCTGCGGGTCCTCGTCAGCGTGCCCGCCGACGCCGACGTCGACCTGGGTGGCGTCACCGGCACCCTCGACGGCGACGAGCTCGACGCGACCGCGACGTCCACGGGCACCGACACCACGGTCGAGCGCACCACGATCCTGGCGATCGACACCAGCGACTCGATGGCCCAGCACGGCCGCTTCGACGCGGCCAAGGCAGCGGCCCAGACGTTCCTCGACTCGGTGCCGGACGATGTCGAGGTCGGCATCGTCACCTTCGACGGCGAGGTCCGCACCGCGCTGGCGCCGACCACCGACCGCGACGCGGCCCAGCAGGTGGTCGACGGGCTCGAGCTCAGCAAGGGCACGTTGCTCTACGACGGGATCCTTGCGGCCGTCGACGCGGCCGGCGACGCCGGCCAGCGTTCGGTCCTGGTGCTGTCCGACGGGGCAGACACGGGCAAGGAGACCACCCTCGACCACGTGACGACGGAGATCGACGACACCGCGACGCTCGTCGACGTGGTCTCGCTCGACCAGGCCGGCAAGCCCAAGGCCGTGGCCGCGCTGGACGCCCTCGCCGAGGCGGGGCAGGGCCAGGTCATCGAGTCCACCGGATCCGCCCTCGCCGACGCGTTCGCCGCCGAGGCGGAGGTGCTGGCGCACCAGATCCTGGTCACGGCCCCGCTTCCCGCCGGGTTCGACGCGACCGAGGCGACGGTCGCCATCACGCTGCCGACCGCGGGCGGCGACCTCGTCGCCCACGCGTTCGCCAAGATCCAGGACGCCGCCGACACCCCGGCAGCCCCGTCACTCGAGCCGGTCAACCCCGACGACGGCTGGGACGTGCCGGTCGGCGCGTTCTACGCCGGCATCCTCATCTTCGGTGTCGGGCTGGTCACCGCCGCGGTCCTGCTGGTGCCCAGGAAGGCACAGCCGATGACGATCGCCGAGCGGGTGACGGCGTACACCGGGACGGTGGGACGGGGGCACGAGGAGCCCAAGGCCGCCTCCGAGCCGATGCTCGACCAGGCCAAGGCGGCCGCGGCCGGCGTGCTCGACCGCAACAAGGACCTCGAGGCGAAGCTGGCCGTCCGCCTCACCGCTGCGGGCAGTGGGTTCAAGCCGTCGGAGTGGCTGCTGCTGCACGTCGGCGTCGTCATCGCTTCCGGGATGTTCGGCCTGCTGCTCGGCCGCGGCAACATCGTCGTCGGCCTGCTGTTCCTCGGCATCGGGTTCTTCCTGCCGAAGCTCTACCTGAGGTTCATGGCGGGACGCCGGCGCAAGGCCTTCAACACGGCCCTCCCCGAGACCCTGCAGCTGATGGCCGGGTCGCTGTCGGCCGGCATGTCCCTCGCCCAGGCGGTCGACACCATCACCCGCGAGGGGCAGGACCCGATCGCGTCCGAGTTCAAGCGCGTGCTCGTGGAGAACCGGATCGGCGTCGCTCTCGAGGACGCCTTCGAGGGCGTGGCGACGCGCTTCGACAGCAAGGACTTCGCGTGGGTCGTCATGGCGATCCGGATCCAACGCCAGGTCGGCGGCAACCTCGCCGAGCTCCTCACCACGGTGGCGGCGACCATGCGCGAGCGGCAGTACCTCCGCCGCCAGGTGGACTCGTTGGCCGCCGAGGGCAAGCTGTCCGCGTGGATCCTCACCGGGCTCCCGCCCGGCGTGTTCGTCTGGGTGATGATCACGCAGCCCGGCTACATGGCGCCGCTCTACACCGAGGGCCTGGGACTGCTGATCCTTGCCGGCGCCGTCGCCTGGCTGTCCCTCGGCGTCTTCTGGATGTCCCGCTTGACGAAGGTGGAGGTCTGACATGGTGCTGCTGCTGGCGGTCGTCCTCATCGGCTGCGCGATCGCAGTGCTCGGGCGCGCCCTCGTGTCCACCGACGGGCCCACCGGCCTCGAGCGGTCGCTCGCCTCACTCGAGCAGATGGGCACGCCCGGAGCCAACGAGCTCGTCGCCGAGGCCGAGCCCGCCTTCGCCGACCGCGTGCTGCGCCCGTTACAGGAGCGCGCGCTCACCATCGGCCGCCGGATCACCGGGGCGGACAAGGCGGAGCGCATCAGGCACCGGCTCGAGCTGGCCGGCAACCCGATGGACTGGACCGTCGACCGCGTCGTCGGCATGAAGGTCATCGCCGCCGTCGCGCTGCCCGTGATCGGCCTCGCCTACACCCAGGTGATCGGGATGAGTCTTGGCACATCCGTCCTGGTCTCGGGCGGGCTCCTCCTTCTCGGCTTCTTCGGCCCCGACCTCTACCTCTACAACCGGGCGGAGCACCGCAGCGAGGAGATCCGCCGCACGCTGGCCGACGCCGTCGACCTCCTCACGATCAGCGTCGAGGCCGGCCTCGGCTTCGACGCCGCGCTGCAGCAGGTCGCCCGCAACACCGAGGGGCCGCTCGCCCAGGAGTTCTCGCGCGTCCTGCGGGAGATGCAGCTCGGCAAGGGTCGTTCCGACGCCCTCCGCGCCCTGTCCGAGCGATCGAACGTCGACGACCTCAAGGTCTTCGTCGGGTCGATGGTGCAGGCCGACGCGTTCGGCATCTCGATCTCCCAGGTGCTGCGCGTGCAGACCGCGGAGATCCGGGTGAAGCGCCGTCAGCACGCGGAGGCCAAGGCGCAGCAGGTGCCGGTCAAGATCATGATCCCGGTCGTGATCTGCATCCTGCCCTGCCTGTTCGCGATCGTGATGGGGCCTGCGGCGCTGAGGATCATGTCGTCGTTCTAGACGCGATAGCCTGCCCCAACCATGCCCAGTAGCCAGGCATTCGCCGTCGTCGCGGCCGCGCGGCTCTTCGCGCTGCTCGCGATCGGCGCGCCCGCGCTGTGGTTCCGGGCGTCCGGCGCCCTGTTCGCCCTGCTCGCCCTCGCCCTGCTCTGGCTCTACCAGTCCGTGACCCTCACCCGGCGCGACCTCGAGCTGACCCTGTCGCCGGCCGTCGAGGCCGCGGCGGTGGGCGTGATCTGCGGGGTCGCCGTCAAGGCGTCGCCTGCGATCCTGGCCGCGCTCGTGGTGCCGCCGCTCTACGCGACCGCGATCGCCGGGCTGCGCACCATGGTGCGCACCGTGGCCTTCCAGGTGGTGTCCGTGGTGAGCCTCGGCCTCATGTGGAACGGTCGCGATCCGGCACAGACGGACTGGACGGAGTGGGGCGCGTCGATCTTCACCTGGTCGATGGCCGGCGTCGGCCTCAGCCTGGTCGCCGGCGTCACCTTCGCCACCGACCTCATCGCCCGCGACCGCCTGTCTCCCTACCGGGCCGCGCAGAACCTCCTCAGACAGCTCATCGACCTCTCGGACGACCTGAGCTCCGGGCTCGACGTCGCGGCCATCGGCGGGGAGATGCTCGGCGTCGTGGGCGACCTCGTCCCGACGCGCGCGCTCGCCCTCTACGTGCCCCGCGGCGACGCCCTGATCCCACTGGCGACCAGCTCCGAGCTCGACGCGGCCGACGAGGACGCCTGCGAGAAGCTCGCCACCGACGCCTGGGCGCGAGCGGAGTCAGTCACCGCCGGCCAAGGCTTCGCGTTCACCGCGGGTGACGCGGCGGTCATCGCCGGGCTCCGACCGGGTACTGGCAAAAACATGGCAGACCTCCCCTTCGAGGAGCTCGCGGCCGCGCTCGCCCCGAGCACGGTCAAGTTCGACACCGCGCTGCTGTTCTCCCACTTCCGTGACGTGGCCACGGCCGACGAGCGGCAGCGCCTCGCGCGCGAGATGCACGACGGCGTCGCCCAGGACATCGCGTCGCTGGGCTACCTCGTCGACGCCCTCGCCGCGCGACCGGCGGACGAGGCCCAGGCCAAGCAGTTCGCGATGCTGCGCGAGCGGGTGACCAAGGTCGTCGCCGAGGTCCGCCGCTCGGTGATGAACCTGCGCACGAGCATCGGCGAGAACGAGAGCCTCGGCGCCGCGATCAGCGCGGTCGCGCGGCACCTCTCCGAGGCGTCCGGCATCCCGATCCGGGTGCGGCTCGACGAGCAGCCCGCGCGGCTGCGGCCCGAGGTCGAGGCCGAGCTCTTCCGCATCGCCCAGGAGGCGATGAACAACGCCGTGAAGCACGCGCGGGCAACGGCGATCGACGTCCGCTGCCAGGTCTACGCACCCGACGCCCGCATCATCGTGGCCGACGACGGCGTCGGGCTGCAGGGCGGCCGGGCCGACTCGCACGGCCTGAAGATCATGCGGGAGCGGGCGAAGCTCATCGGGGCCCAGCTCACCGTGCGCGACAACGCGAGCCGTGGGCTCACCGTCTCGGTCACGCTGCGCGCCTCGGGCGGCCTCGGCCCTCCCCCCGAACGGACCCTCACGAAGGAGACACGATGACCGACAACATCACGGTCCTGCTGGTCGACGACCACGAGCTGATCCGCAGCGGACTGGGCGCGGTGCTCGACCTCGAGCCGGACATGACGGTGGTCGGCACCGCCGGGAGCGTCGCCGAGGCGATCACTGCCTACGAGCGGCTGCGCCCGATGGTCGTCGTCGCCGACCTGCAGCTCCAGGACGGCACCGGCCTCGACATCGTGCGCACCGTCCGCAAGCAGAGCGACACCGTCGGCCTGATCGTGCTCACCATGCACTCCGGCGACGACCAGATCTTCGCGGCCATGCAGGCCGGGGCGTCCGGTTTCGTCGGCAAGGACGCGCCGGCGACCGAGGTGATCAAGGCCGCGCGCCACGCCGCGGTCTCCCCCAAGGCGTTCGTGTGCGCCGGCCTGGTCGGGGCGATGATGCGTCGGCGCTCGGGCGAGACGACGTCGTTGACCGAGCGGGAGCACGACGTGCTGCTGCTCCTCGCCGAGGGCCTCAACGCTGCCTCGATCGGCGCGAAGCTCTACCTCAGCGAGTCGACGACCAAGTCGCACATCGCCCGGATCTACCAGAAGCTCGGGGCGGCCAACCGCGCCCAGGCGCTGGTAACGGCGATGCGGATCGGTCTGCTCTCCACGGTCCAGCCCTCGGCCCGCTGACCCCGGCGGATCGCGGCGCCGACGTAGTCAGAAGGGACTACCGCCGTCGACACGAACTCCCGATCCGGCGGGGGGTGCTTCCTCGGCAGGATATGGGTCATCGGGGGAAAGCCCCGGGGACACAGAAACACAACTGAGGGAGAACTCCGATGATCCAGTACCTGCAGATCCTGCTCAACGCCCACCGCGACGAGGAGCGGGGCGCCACCGCCGTCGAGTACGGCCTGCTCGTGGCCCTGATCGCCGCCGTCATCGTCGCGATCGTCGCCACCCTCGGCGGTCAGATCAACGACGCGTTCGGCACCGTGAGCACCCAGCTCGGCTGATCTAGCCACTACGGCACACACGATGGCCGCGTGTCCCACCGGGGCACGCGGCCATCGTCGTCTCGGACGAAGGACGAGGTGGACGATGAGGACTCAGGCGCAATGCCGCCCGGACCACGAGCGCGGCGCGACCGCGGTCGAGTACGCGCTCTTCGTCGCACTCATCGCGGGGGTGATCGTCACGACGATCCTCGCGCTCGGCCCCATTGTCGCGGGCCTCTACACAGCAGCCAGTCAGGGCTGGTGAGCGGCCGCGGCTCTCGCGATCGCGATCCGCTCCAGCACCGTGGGGTGCGAGCCGAACCACCACTGCGACCACGCCGGCGGCGTCGGGTCCGCGAGGGCCTTGAGAGCCAGCTGTCGCTGCAGGGCGATGAACGGCTGGGGGGCGTTCGTCGCCGCCAGCGCGTCGACGTCGGCCCGCGTCTCGATCTCCCGGCTGATCCCGTTCTGGACCGGGCTCGACAGCACCGTGGCGAGGGCCGCGAGCGCCAGGATCATCGGCACGGCGCCCACCTCGCCCGCCCGCGGCCGGCCGCGTCGCTCCGCGGCGCCGAGCAGCAGCCCGAGGAGACCGACCCCGAGCAGCGCTCCTGCGGCACCGAGGGCGGTGCCGGTCAGCACGTCGTCGTGGCGGGCGTGGGCGAGCTCGTGGGCGACCACGGACCTCGCCTGCTCCTCCGGGAGGTCGTCGACCAGGTTGTCGTAGACGACCACGCGGCGTGAGCTGCCGAAGCCGGACACGTAGGCGTTGAGCGTCGTCGTGCGGCGGGAGGCGTCGGCCACCAGCACCTCGTCGACGTCGACGCCCTCCTCGCGTGCCAGCTGCAGGATGTCGGAGCGCAGCGGGCCGTCCTCGAGCGGCGTGAAGGAGTTGAAGAGCGGTTCCACGACGACCGGGTAGGCGAACGAGGCGCCGACCACGAGCAGCGCGAGCACGCCGCCGGCCACCGCTGCCCAGGCCCGCCGCCAGCGTCGCGCGATGCCGACCAGGACGACCAACGCGATCGCGGTCGTCACGATCGCGACCAGCTCGGTCTTGACCACGTCGCCGGCCCAGGACCACCACGAGCCGGTGCTGATGCCGGCGTCGAGCTGGAGCCGGTGCAGCGCGATCGAGAAGGGCAGCGTCGCCAGCCGCCCGATCAGGGTCAGTGCGGCGACGACGCCGGTGACCTGCAGCCACCAGGGCCCGCGCATCCGGTCGGCGAGCCGCTGTCCGCGCGCCCCGAAGCCGAACCAGCAGGCGACCGCCAGGGAGACCACCAGGGACGTCCAGCTCCAGGTGCGTGCCCAGCGGGAGAAGTGCTCGGCGCGCTCGATCTGGGCCGCCGAGAAGACCTCGTCCGCACCGACCGGTCTCGGTGCACCGCCCGGGACGGGGTGCCACGGCACGAACCAGACGGCGAGCAGCACGAAGGCGGCGAGACCGATCAGCGTGGTGCCGAGCGCGATGCGGCGCTGGGTGCTGCGCACCGTTGCGGACGGGTCCACCTCAGGCGCCGTCCGTCGAGGAGATCGACCTCAGCTCGTCCTGCCAGGCCCGCGTGAGGTCCGTGACGGTCCAGTCCGTGGTGCGGCGAAGTGCCTGCTCGATGTCGGCGCCCCCGAGCACCGCCTCGTAGAAGTCCACCAACGCCTCCTCTCCACTGTGCTGAGCCAGTGTCACGCACACGAGCCAGGCCGCCTCGTAGGCGGCGCCGAGGTGCGGCGCCTGGCTGTCGAGGTCGGCCCGGGTCGGCAGTGCGGGCGGGACCCCGCGGCGCCGCACCTGGTCGATGACCTGCCCGGCGGTCCGGGAGAACGGCAGGTCGACGTCGCGCAGCGCCACGTAGTCCGCGAAGCCCTCCAGCAGCCACGGCTCTCCGCCACTCGCAGGGGCGTCGGTCAGCGCGTGGACCGACTCGTGGCTCATCACCACCTGGGCCGAGAGCGGGGTGAGGTCGCCGTACACCTCGGGGTTGAGGAACACGTGCACCGGCCGCCCGGGGACGGTCGACCCGTCGGCGCCGGTCGTGATGGCCGCGACGGCGTCGTAGGCGCGCTGGTCGAGACCGAGCGCCGCGTCCAGCCCGGACGTCGAGGCCGGCACCTCCACGACCAGCCGTCGCGGCGCGGCGGGCAACACCTTCCGGACGTCGAGGAGCGCCTGCTCGGCCTGGCCGACGAGAGGCTTCACCGGCAACGTGCCGGTCGCCGCGATGACGACCACCTCGTCGGTGCGTCGCACCGTCGTCGCGCCGGCGAGCCAGACCGGGGTGAGGTCGGCGCCACCGCCGATCGCGGCGATCCGGCTGCCCTCGTCGGCGAAGGTGAACGCCACGTCGGCATGGGCGGAGCGCTGCTCGAAGCCCGCCACCCGCCAGGTGGTGGCCACCGTCGCGGTCCAGGTGCCGGCGGTGCCGACCTGTCCCGTCTCGGTGATGTAGCGGAACGTGACGTCGTCGAGCCCGGCCGCGTGGACGCTGCCGGCGATGGCGCCGAGCAGGGCACTCGTCTGGTCGTCGGCACCCAGTGCGGCGGCGCCGCCCCGGTCGTCGCGCCGGAAGGCCCGTTCGAGCCGGTCGAGGGTGTCGGCGGCGGTCGCCGGCTGCAGGTCGTCGGTGGACGGCGCCTGGCTGGGGGCGACGTACGGCTCGTCACCGTCGCAGCCCGCGAGCAGCGCGGCGGCGAGCAGCCCCGCGCCCAGCGTGGCCGCCCACCGGCGGAGCAGGGAGGGCTCAGCCAGGGCGGACCGCACCGACGTACGGCATGTAGTGCAGCGGGCTCACCAGGACGCCGGCGCCGGGGTTGGCCGCGTGGACGATCATGCCGTTGCCGATGTACATGCCGACGTGGCTGATCGGGCTGTAGTAGAAGACCAGGTCGCCGGGCTGCAGGTCGCTCTCGGCGATGTGCGGGCCCATGCCGTACTGAGCGCTCGAGGAGTGCGGCAGCGAGACGCCGGCCTGTGCCCAGGCCATCATCGTCAGGCCGGAGCAGTCGAACGCGCTCGGGCCGGCGGCTCCGTAGACGTAGGCCTTGCCGACCTGCGCCATCGCGTAGTGGACGGCGGCGGCAGCCCGGCCGGAGGCGGAGACGCTGATGTCCTCGGCACGGAGGTCGCCCCCGCGCGACAGGATCGCCTCGCGCTGCTTGGCCTCCAGGTCGCCGAGCAGGTCCTTGGCCTCGGCGAGCTTGTCCTCGACCGTCTCCTTCTCGTCCTTCAGCTCCGACTCGAGGTCCGCGACCTGGTTGCGGCGGTCGCTGGTCTCCTCGCGACGGATCGCGTAGGCCTTGAGCTGGTCGTTGTAGTCGGAGAGCAGGGACTCCTGCAGGTCGCTGACCGTGGAGAAGGTGGAGAGCCCGCTCAGGAACGAGTCCTCGTCGGCATTGATGAGCTGGGCTGCCGGGCCCAGGCTCTGGCCCTGGAACTGGCGGATGACCGAGTCGCGGACGTCGGAGCGGACCTTGGCGACCTGGTCGCCCTGGCGCACCTCGTCGGACTGCAGCGACGAGAGCTCGTCGTTGAGGTCAGCGAGCTCGAGCTTCGCGTCGTTGTAGCGCTCCTGCGCCTGCTCGGCCTGCTGGAAGAGGCTGTCGACCCGGGCCCGCACGTCATCGATGTCAGGTGCGGCGTGCGCCGGGGAGGAGGTGTTGACCGTCAGGCAGACGGTGCCGGTGAGTGCGAGCGCGCTCAGCGCGGTGGTGATACGTGTGCGGCCGTTCAGCACGTGCTGGCGGTCCCCTCTGGTGTCGTACGCCTACCGGGTGAGCTGACGGATTCGGGCACGACCTGCCCTACCCGTGCTCCTCGCGTCCGTGTCCCACGGCCGCGCCTCGCACGGGATTCACCCCAGAGTGGTTTGGGTCCCCGGCTCCGGGGCCTCCCGACTGGTCGGACGGCACCGGACTCGACGCGATGTCCGCGCGGATCGGTCGATCCACTTCCACGGACATCTGAGCGAGCAGCCTAGACGCCTTCCCTGGCCCCGCCAAACCCCGGCTCGCCGGTCGAACGGAGACAATGGAGGAGACAAGCGCCACACCTGTCCCACAGGTCACAAGAGCCTCACGCGGACTCGACCTGCGGTCCGTCGACCGGCTGCACGAGCCGCAGCCGCGGCACCAGGCCCTCCGCCGCGAGCACGTCGAGCGCGCGCAGCTCCTCGTCGTCGATGGTCAGCTCGGGCGGCGGCCCGAGCAGCACGGTCACCACGCAGTCGTGGCACGCGAGCCCCCGCACCAGGCAGGTGTCGCAGTCGATCCTCGTCGTCATGGGACGACGGTGGCAGCGGGGTCCGACACAACGTCCGTCCGGACGTGCCTCCCCTAACTCGTCGGAGGTCCGTCCTACCGTCAGCGACATGACCACCGCCCCCGTCCGCAGCCGTTGGGAGGAGCAGCGGAGCTTCGACGAGATCGGCCGCCCGCTGCGCGACGTGACGTTCTGCGTGGTCGACCTCGAGACGACCGGAGGCTCGGTCGGCGACGGCGACCGGATCACCGAGATCGGTGCCGTCAAGGTGCGCGGCGGCGAGGTGCTCGGCGAGTTCCAGACCCTGGTCAACCCGCACACGTCGATCCCGGCCTTCATCGCCGTGCTGACCGGCATCACCAACGGCATGGTCGCCGAGGCTCCGCCGATCACCTCGGCGCTGCCCGCGTTCCTGGAGTTCGCCCGGGGCTCGGTGCTGGTCGCGCACAACGCCGGCTTCGACGTCGGCTTCCTGCGCCACTTCGCCCGCGAGCAGGAGATCCCGTGGCCCGACTTCGAGGTCGTCGACACCGTCAAGCTCGCGCGGCGCGTGGTCACCCGCGACGAGGCGCCCAACCACAAGCTCTCCTCCCTCGCCCGGGTGTTCCGTTCCGGCACCACGCCCAACCACCGTGCACTGGCCGACGCGCGCGCCACCGTCGACGTGCTCCACGGCTGCATGGAGCGCATCGGCAGCCTCGGCGTCCACACCCTCGAGGAGCTGCAGACCTACTCCTCCAAGGTGGCCGCCGCCCAGCGCCGCAAGCGGCACCTCGCCGACCGGCTCCCCCACGCCCCGGGCGTCTACCTCTTCTGCGACGACCAGTCCCGCGTGCTCTACGTCGGCACGTCCAAGGACCTGCGCCGACGCGTGCGCTCCTACTTCACCGCCTCCGAGACCCGCTCCCGCATCGGCGAGATGGTCACGATCGCGACGTCCGTCACCGGCATCGAGTGCGCCACGCCGTTGGAGGCCGAGGTCCGCGAGCTGCGCCTCATCGCCGAGCACAAGCCGAGCTACAACCGCCGCTCGCGCTACCCGGAGAAGGTCACCTTCATCAAGCTGACCCGCGAGCCCTGGCCGCGCCTCTCCCTGGTCAAGCGGGTCCTCGACGACGACGCCGACTACCTGGGCCCCTTCTCCTCGCGCGCGGCCGCCGAGAGCTGCCTCGCGGCGCTCCACGAGACCTTCCCGGTGCGGCAGTGCTCCGACCGCTTCGGCCGCCACCCGTCCCGCTCCGCGTGCGTGCTCGCCGAGCTCGGCCGCTGCCTGTCCCCCTGCGACGGCAGCGTCGACGAGAACACCTATGCCGCCGTGGTGCGCCAGCTGCGCGACGCCCTGCTGGGCGATCCCGACGACGTGGTCGAGCTGGTCAACGACAAGATGACGGCGCTCGCCGAGCAGGAGCGGTTCGAGGAGGCGGGCGTCCAGCGTGACCGGCTGGCCGCCTTCGTCCGTGCCGCCGCGCGCACCCAGCGGCTGACGTCACTGACCCGGTGCCCCGAGGTCGTCGCGACCCGGCGCGAGGACGACGGGCGCTGGTCGGTCCACGTCGTCCGCCACGGGCGGCTCGCGGCAGCGGGCGTGATCCCGAGCGGCGCCGACGCGGTGGCCTACGTCGGACAGCTGCGCGCCTCCGCGGAGACGGTCGTGCCGAGCATCAGCCCGCTCCCCGCGGCGACCGCCGAGGAGTCCGAGAAGATCCTGCGCTGGCTCGAGCTCCCGGGCATCCGGCTGGTCGAGGTCGAGGGCGAGTGGACCTGCCCGGTGCGTGGTGCCGGTGGTTCTAAGGTGGGCCCATGATCACCGCCATCGTCTTCGTGAAGGCCGACGTCGCCCGGATCCCCGAGGTCGCCGAGGGGATCGCCGCTCTCGACGGGGTCACCGAGGTCTACTCCGTGACCGGCCAGATCGACCTGATCGCGATGGTCCGGGTCCGCCAGCACGAGGAGATCGCGGCCGTCGTCGCCGACCAGGTCAACAAGGTCCCCGGCGTCACCGACACCGAGACCCACATCGCCTTCCGCGCCTACTCCAGCCACGACCTGGAGTCGGCGTTCTCGCTGGGTCTCGACTGAGACGCGCCGAACGGCTCGATGTCCTAGTCCTTCGGGACCATTTGGCCGTCCTTCCGGTTCCCCTCGACCCGATCCCCGCCTAGCGTCGGGGTGTCGTGCGCGTGAGGGCGCGCCCGGCTCGTCTTCGGGAGAGGGAGCACCCATGGGGGCTACGCACATCGTCGCGCGCGCGATCGCAGCGGTCGTCGTCGCGGCAGGACTGGCCGCCGTGCCGCAGGCAGCGCAGGCGCTGCCACCCGCCCCGGGCGGACTGGGCTCGAGCGTGGCCAACCCGCCGGTCCTGTCCTGGGACCGCGTGACGGGGGCCGAGGACTACGACGTCCAGGTCGACGACGACCCCACCTTCGACGACCCGACCTTCGAGGTCACCACGGTCAACACGCGCGCGGTGCCCACCACCGTCCTGGGCGCCGGCGACCAGTTCTGGCGCGTCCGCGCGCACGACGACACGGGCCTCGCCGGCCCGTGGGCCGATGCCTCGTTCGTCGTCGACCCCGTGCCCGCGCCCTCGAACCTGACTCCCGACGGCACCACCCTGCAGCAGCCCGGCTCTCCCCCGCTGCTGTCCTGGGACGAGGTGCGCGGCGCCGAGAAGTACGTCGTCCAGCTCGACGACGCGGAGGACACCGAGTACGTCGGCGCGCACGAGTACACCACCACGGTCACCTCCCTGGTCGTCCCGGAGGCGCTGCCGACCGGTGACAACGGCGAGTCGTACCGCTGGCGGGTGAAGGCGGTCCGCGACGGGAAGGCCGGCGTGGAGTCGGCGTACTCCTCCGATGCGGTCTTCACCCTCAAGCCGCTCGACACCGTCACCCTGGTGAGCCCCGCGGACGGCGCCGTCGTCCAGGACGTCGAGCTCGACTGGCAGCCCCTCCCGGGTGCGGCCTACTACGAGCTCCAGGTGTCGACCGACGACAGCTTCTCTGCCTCGACGGTCATCGACGACCGCACCGGCCGCAACCGGGTGCTCGGCACGCGTTACTCGCCGCCCGTCACCTACGACAACAACACCTACTACTGGCGGGTGCGGGCGGTCGACACCTCCGGCAACCCCAGCGCCTGGTCGCGAGCAGGCGACCCACCCAGCTTCGTGCGGTCCTGGGCCGGCGTCGCGAACACCCCTGTCCAGACGGCGCCCGCGAACAACGCGAACGTCGGCCCCGGCTGGCACCTGCAGTGGACGCCGGTCCGCAACGCCTCGATGTACGAGGTCCAGATGGGACCGGACCCGAACTTCTCGCCCGGGACCTTCAACGTCTGCCAGGTGGCGGGCACGACCTACGCACCGGGCAGCTTCGTGATCAACGACGTCAAGGGTCTGGCGAGCACCAAGTCAGACGACAAGTGCACGCCGAACGCCGGCATCCGGACCTACTGGCGGGTCCGTCCGCTCGACCTCCCGTTCTCACGATCAGGGACCGCAACTCGCGGTGTCCAGGGCATCTTCTCGGCGATCCGATCCTTCACGTTCGGGTCCACGCCGGTCGGAGGCGGCTCGATCGGGATGACGCCGTCCGGCGGCGCGACCGTCGACGTGCCGGTGCTCTCCTGGCAGGCGGTCCAGGGCGCCTCGTCGTACAAGATCAGCGTCTGGGACCGCACCGGATCGTCGGTCGTCTCGAAGGACCGGACCTACGCGACGTCCTACGTCCCGGCGCCCTCGACGCCGCTGACTGCGGCTAAGAGCCCTTACGAGTGGAGCCTCACGGCCTACGACGAGGCCGGTGACGCCGTCACCTTGGAGATGCACACCACCTTCTCCGTCAGCGATGCGGCGCCGTCGACCGGGCCCTGGTCAGGCGATGCAGCGCCGCTCACCCCCCTGACGGCCGACGACACCGCGACCCCGACGCGCCGTGCGCCACTGATGGCGTGGGCGCCGATGCCCGGCGCCTCGTACTACCGGGTGTTCGCGGGACCGTCCGGAAGCGGGGCGCTCTTCCCGTCCACGACCAGCGACGTGTTCGGCTCGGACAACAAGATCCGGCACCCCGCGGTCACCGACACCTACACCTGGCTGCTCGACGCCGGCGACTACGACTGGTACGTCGTGGCCTACGACGCCAGCAACGTCGCCATCGCGACCGGCCCGACCGCGACCTTCCGGATCGCCGACCTCGGCGCGGTCCGGGACATCAGGCTCGCGCTCGACGGCAACGCCTTCGGCGCCGACGGTCTCGGCGGATTCGCCGCGCCCCTGTCGTGCACCGAGGCCACCTGCACCGACGCCACCTCCACGCCGGTCATCTCGTGGCAGCCGGTCGAGGACGCCGGCTACTACATGATCTACCTGTCGGAGGACCCCGACTTCACCAACGTCGTCGAGCCGCTCACCTCGCTGCCGGCAACGATGAACACGCGCTGGGCGCCGACCATGTCGCAGGTCAAGGGCGCGCTCGCCGAGAGCCTCGCGGGCGGGTCCTACTACCTGCACGTCCGGCCCTGCAAGGCGGGCTCCCACTGCGGGCCACGGCCGGTGTCGACCTCGGGCATGGCGACCAACAAGTTCCGCAAGAAGTCGCCGGCTGTGAAGCTGGAGCAACCCGCCGCCGGCGCGACGGTCGCCAGCACCGAGGTGACCTTCGACTGGCAGGACTACCGCGACACCAACGCCGCGACGCCGTGGTCGCAGACCGGCGAGGCTGGCACCCAGTCCGCCCAGTGGTACCGGATCCAGGTCGACGACGACGAGAACTTCTCCTCGCCGATCGACACCCTCCGCGTCGACCAGTCGACCTACACGGCTTTCAACACTGCCTACCCCGACGGCCCGCTCTACTGGCGGGTCCAGGCGATCGACGCCGACGACAACGACCTGACGTGGTCCGACAAGCGGGCCTTCACCAAGACGACCCCGGTCGTGGCTCTCACCAGCCCGGCCCAGGACGAGGTCAGGCACGGCACGACCGTGTTCCGCTGGCAGCCCCGGCCGTCGGCCGCGCACTACGACGTCGAGCTCTACCGGAACAACGACACGACCTTCTCCTCCGGCAACCGGGTCTTCCACGAGTCGACCGGGCAGACGGCGTTCGTCTGGGACGAGTCGATCCCGGCCAGCGCGACGCCGTACCTCTGGCGCGTCCGCACCGTCGACGCCGACGGCAATGCCGGTCCGTGGTCGGTGCCCCGTCGGTTCGTGAGCTCGACGGAGGTGCCCACCGTCGAGGGGCCCGCCGACGGGGCCTACCTGCAGGGCGACGACATCCTCCTCAAGTGGACGTCGGTGCTCGGGGCGACCGCCTACAAGGTCGAGCTGATGTCGCCCACGGGCTCGCTCTCCGAGCGGGTCACCACGAAGGCGACCGCCTACGCACCCTCGCGGACCCTCGCCGACGGCACCTGGCAGTGGAAGGTCTCCGCGCTCACCGCGTCCGGGGACGCGATCGGCTCGACCGGCTGGGCCACCTTCGTCCTCGACGAGACCGGCCCCGACCTGCTCAAGGTCGCGCCGACCACGGTGCGGGCGAAGTCCACCCTGACCCTGTCCTTCAGCGAGCGGGTGAAGAACGTCAGCAGCCGGACCGTCTACCTCACCAAGCTCGGCAGCCGGAAGAAGATCGCCGCTCGCGTGACGCTGTCGTCGGACCAGCAGAAGGTGAAGCTCAACCCGAAGGGCCGCCTGCGGCCGTCCACCACGTACACCCTGCACGTCACCGGCCGGCTGACGGACCTGCGCGGCAACAGGTCGGACCCGACGACCAAGAGCATCTTCGTCCGCTGACTCGGGTCGTCGCCTCCCCCGTGGATCAGGCCGAGGCGGCGGCCACCCAGCGCTCGAGGACGGCCTGGGCGGCACCGGAGTCGACCGCCCGCGCGGCGCGCTCGATGCCGGCGGCCAGGGACTCCTGGACGTCGGCGCCGGGCGCGTCGTAAACGGCGAGCGCCGCTCCCGCGTTGAGGAGTACGGCGTCGCGCACCGCTCCGGTCTCGCCGGCCAGCAGCCGGCGCACCACCTCGGCGTTGTGGTCGGCGTCGCCGCCGCGCAGCGCCTCCCGGTCGACGAGGTCGATGCCGAACGCGGTCGGGTCGACGGTCGTCGTCGTGACCTCGCCCTCGTGGGCCACCCACACCGCCGAGGTCGTCGTCGTGGTGAGCTCGTCGAGACCGTCGTCGCCGCGGAAGACCCAGGCGTCGACGCCGCGCTGGGCGAGCACGCCGGCCATGACCGGTGCGACGCGCGCGTCGGCGCAGCCGACCGCCCGGGCCTGGGCGTGCGCCGGGTTGGTGAGCGGTCCGAGCATGTTGAACGTGGTGCCGATGCCCAGCTCGCTCCGGGCCGGGCCGGCGAAGCGCAGGGCCGGGTGGAAGGTCTTGGCGAAGCAGAACGTGATGCCGGCCCGCTCGGCGACCGCAGCCACCTGCGCGGCGGTCAGGTCGAGCCGGATCCCGAGAGCGCGGAGCACGTCGGCCGAGCCCGACTGGGAGCTCGCCGAGACGTTGCCGTGCTTGACCACCTTCGCGCCCGCACCCGCGGCCACGACGGCGGCCATCGTCGAGATGTTCACCGACATCGAGCGGTCGCCGCCCGTGCCGACGACGTCGAGGAGCCGTCCCGGGACGGAGAGCGGCGTGGCGGCGTCGTACATGGCATCGACCAGGCCGGTGACCTCGCCGACGGTCTCCCCCTTCGCCCGCAGGGCGACGGCGAAGCCGGCGACCTGGGCGTCGGTGGCCTCGCCCGCGAGGATCTCCCCCATCGCCCAGGCGATCTGCTCGGTCGACGCCTCGGTGCCCGCGACCAGCGCGCTCAGGACGTCGGCCCAGGTGTGACCGGCCACGGGGCTAGGCGGGGACGCGGGTGCGCAGCAGCGCCACCACCGCGTCGGCCAGCTGCAGCGGGTCGATCGGGTGCGGCACGGCGGCGTCGGCGCGCGACCAGGTCGCGAGCCACGCGTCCTGCGGCCGGCCGGTCAGCACCAGCAGCGGCGGGCAGCGGAAGATCTCGTCCTTGAGCTGCTTGGCGATGCCGAGACCGCCGGCGGGGACCGCCTCGCCGTCGAGGATCGCGAGGTCGACGTGGCCGGCGTCCATGTTCTGGATCACGACCGGCTCGGTCGCCACCTCGAGGTACTCGACCTCGGGCAGGTCGGGGTGCGGTCGCCGGCCCAGCGCGAGGATCACCTGCTCGCGGGTGCGCACGTCGTCGCTGTAGACCAGGACCTTGAGTGCCTTCGACTCCGTCACGGGCCGCATGCTACTCGGCCGGGGCGGGCCGGGGCTGCTGGGCCCGCTGTGCCTCGAGCGCCTCCCTTGCCTCCAGCCGGTCGAGCCGACGGTCCTCGCGCTCGGCCTCCTTCAGGGAAGCGCGCACCCACTGGGCGAAGAGGACGACGAAGAACACCAGGCCGACGAGGTCGCCGGCGCCCCAGAGGATCCCGCCGGCCAGCTGCTGGTCGGCGAGCGGGTCGGGGAGCCAGCCGTAGCCGGGCTGGTGACGCAGGGCGAGGTAGTGGTCACCGCCGAGCAGCGTGGTCTGCCCGAGGATGGTCACGCCCAGGAAGGCGTGGAAAGGCAGTGTGAGCACGGTCAGGAGCACCCGGAAGGGGTGCCCGACCCGGCCGGGCAGCGGGTCGACGCCCACGATCGGCCAGAAGAAGAGCGTGCCCACCACGACGAGGTGGACGTGCATCATCTCGTGGACGTAGGGGTGGGCCAGCGAGGCGTCGTACCAGTGGGTGAAGTAGAGCGCCCAGGGCGAGAGCACGTAGAGCAGGAAGGCCAGCGGAGGGAAGGACAGCACCTTGGCGACCCGCGAGTGGAGCACGACGAGCAGCCACCCGCGCGGCCGCTTCGGCAGCGTGCGCAGCGCCAGGGTCACCGGCGCGCCGAGCGCCAGCGACAGCGGCACGACCATCGAGAGCACCATGTGCTGACCCATGTGCACGCTCAGCAGCGTGGTGTCGTAGGCCGCGAAACCGGACGACGTGGCGAGGTAGAAGGCGGCCATGCCGATGCCCCAGGCGATCGACCGGCCCACGGGCCAGCGGTCGCCCCGACGGCGCAGGGTGTGCACCCCGAGCGCGTAGAGCCCCACTGCCCACACCGTCACCACGAGGGGCAGCGGCGCGAGCTCCCATTGGGTGAAGAGCGTCGCCCAGGAGAGGCGTTCCACGCCCTCGACGGTAGGTCATCGCCGTGCCCGGTCCGCCCAGGGGTCCAATCCCGGGGGGTCGGGGAGACGTCGGCCACCGGTATCGACATAATGAGCACGTGGCGACCACAGCAACGGCATCCCTCCCGGCCTCGCGACTGCACGGCCAGCACGACCGACCCAGCATGGTCGCGGTCGGCACCATCATCTGGCTCTCCAGCGAGCTGATGTTCTTCGCGGCCCTGTTCGCGTCGTACTTCACGATCCGCTCGGTCAGCCCCGACATGTGGGCCGCCAACACCGAGCACCTCAACGTGCCGTTCGCGTCGATCAACACCACGATCCTCGTGCTCTCGTCCTTCACCTGCCAGCTGGGCGTCTTCGCCGCCGAGCGGGGCCAGGTCGGGCGCGTCGGATCCGTGCTCAACCCGAAGGGTTGGGGCCTGCGGGAGTGGTTCGTCCTGACCTACATCATGGGCGCGATCTTCATCGGCGGGCAGGCGCTCGAGTACACCGAGCTGATCGCCGAGGGCGTCACGATCCCGCACGACGGCTACGGCACGATGTTCTACCTGACCACCGGCTTCCACGGCATCCACGTGACCGGCGGCCTGATCGCGTTCCTGTTCGTCCTCGGGCGCACCTACCTGGCCAAGCGCTTCACCCACGAGCAGGCCGTGAGCGCGATCGTCGTGTCCTACTACTGGCACTTCGTCGACGTGGTCTGGATCGGCCTGTTCGCGACCATCTACCTCGTGCAGTGATCCTGCTCCCATGACCTGCGTGACAGCGCTGGGCCCCTCCACGAAGAACTACTGTCCGTCCCGGATCTGCAAGGACTGAATGTGCGCCTCCTGAACCGCTCCGCCGGCCGCCTGTCGCGGCACCGTCGCGGACCGATCGCCGGCCTCGTCGTACTCCTCCTCGGGCTGCTGATGACCGGCGGTCTCTACGCCGTGTTCGCGCCGGCCCAGGCCAACTCCACCGCCAGCCAGGACGAGCTGGCCAAGGAGGGGCGGCAGCTCTTCCTCGTCGGCTGTGCGTTCTGCCACGGCCAGAACGGCGAGGGCGTGCTCACCCAGGACGGCCAGCAGTACGGCCCGGCCCTGACCGACGTCGGCGCCGCCGCCGTCGACTTCCAGGTCGGCACCGGCCGGATGCCGATGGCCGTGCCCGGCGCCCAGGTGCCGCGCAAGGAGGTCGTCTACAGCGAGGACGAGATCGCCGCGCTGGCCGCCTACGTCGCGAGCCTCGGCACCGGCCCGTCGATCCCCGACGCGGACATGTACGACCCCGACACGCTCTCCTCCGAGGAGTACGACGACTACGTCACGCGTGGCGGTCAGATCTTCCTCGCCAACTGCACGGCGTGCCACAACTTCGAGGGCTCCGGCGGCGCCATGCCGCGCGGCGGCTACGCCCCGCGCATCCGCGGCGTCGACCCGAAGAAGATCTACGAGGCGATGCTGACCGGCCCGCAGTCGATGGACACCTTCTCCGACGGCAACATCCCGCCGGATGACAAGAAGGCCGTCATCGCCTACCTCGACCGCATCAACGAGCAGCCCAGCTACGGCGGCTTCACGCTCGGCAGCCTGGGCCCCGTGAGCGAGGGCCTGATCGCGTGGCTGGTCGGCATCGGCGCCCTGGTCGGGTTCGCCGTGTGGATCGCCGCACAGACGACACGCACCAGTGGAAAGAAGGACGGGGCGGACGCGTGAGCGACGAGAGCAACATCGAGCCGGCGCACGGCCACGAGGGCGACCACCTGCCCGAGGAGCCGATCGCCAACCCGGGTCTCCCCCCGCACGAGCCCCGGCCCACCGACGTCGACCCGGAGAAGGAGAAGCGGGCCGAGCGCCAGGTGGCCGCCCTGTTCGGCCTCTCCGCGATCTCGACGGTGCTGTTCGCCGTCGCCTACTTCACCCTCGACGTGGGCGACAACTGGAGCACCTTCGGCAGCCTCGGCGCCTCGACGGTGGCGCTCGGCGCCACCCTCGGCCTGGCCCTCCTCTTCATCGGCATCGCGATCATCCAGTGGGCCCGCAAGCTCATGGGCGACCACGAGATCGTCGAGATGCGCCACCCGGCCTACTCCGAGGAGGAGGACCGCCAGCGCGCGCTGGCCGACCTCAAGATCGGCTTCGAGGAGACCGGCATCGCCCGCCGTCCCCTGATCCGCAACTCCGCACTCGGGGCGTTGGCCCTGCTGGGCGTCCCCGCGGTGGTCCTGCTGCGCGACCTCGGCACGCTGCCGGGAGACAAGCTCGAGCACACGATCTGGGGCCGTGGCGGCCAGAAGATCACCACGGTGGTCGACGGCAAGGAGGTCACGGTCACCGTGCCGCTGATGCGGATCGCCCGTGACGCCATCGGCACCCCCATCCTGGCCTCCGACCTGGAGATCGGCGACCTGGTCAACGCCCAGCCCGAGGTGCTCTTCAACCCCGAGCGCTACTACGTCGACCCGTCCGAGGTCGAGGGCATCAACCTGCAGATCAACAAGAGCAAGGCCTCGCTGATCCTGCTGCGCATGGAGCCGGACGACATCACCCCCGGCAAGGGCCGCGACGACTGGGACGTCAACGGCATCGTGGCCTACTCCAAGATCTGCACCCACGTGGGCTGCCCGATCTCGCTCAACGAGCGCACCACCCACCACCTGCTCTGCCCGTGCCACCAGTCGACCTTCGACCTGGCCAACTCCGGCAAGGTCGTCTTCGGCCCCGCCGGGCGCCCGCTGCCGCAGCTGCCCATCACGGTCGACGACCAGGGCTACCTGGTGGCGCAGAGCGACTTCACCGAGCCGGTGGGACCGAGCTTCTGGGAACGCGACTACGACCGCGACCGCTTTGGAGACGATGACTGATGAGCGCTGACAACGGTCGCAAGACCAGCAAGGTCGCCTCGACCAACGGCACCGAGCCGGCAACGCCCTCGCGGAGCACCAAGGCGGCCGGCGCGGTCGCCAACTGGGCCGACGACCGGCTCGGCCTCGCCAAGGCCACCAAGGGCATGTCGCTGCGCAAGGTCTTCCCGGACCACTGGTCCTTCATGCTGGGCGAGATCGCGCTGTGGAGCTTCGTCGTCCTGCTCCTCACCGGTGTGTTCCTCACCCTGTTCTTCGACCCGAGCATGACCGAGGTCCGCTACGAGGGCTCCTACGACCCGCTGCGCGGCGTGGAGATGTCGCGGGCGTTCGCGTCGGCCCTCGAGATCTCCTTCGACGTCCGTGGCGGTCTGCTCATGCGGCAGATGCACCACTGGGCGGCGATGATCTTCATCGGCGCGATGATGATCCACCTCATGCGCGTCTTCCTCACGGGCGCTTTCCGCAAGCCGCGCGAGGTCAACTGGATCATCGGCTGCCTGCTGCTGCTCCTCGGCACGCTCGAGGGCTTCACGGGCTACTCACTGCCCGACGACCTGCTCTCCGGCACCGGCGTCCGCGCAGCCGACGGCTTCATGAAGGCCAGTCCGGTCGTCGGCACCTACATGTCGTTCTTCCTGTTCGGTGGGGAGTTCCCGGGTGACCAGATCATCCCGCGGCTCTACTCCATCCACATCCTGCTGGTCCCGGGCCTGCTGCTGGCCCTGATCACCGCCCACCTGATCCTGGTCGTCTACCACAAGCACACCCAGTGGCCCGGGCCCGGCAAGACCGAGGCCAACGTCGTCGGTCCCCCGCTGATGCCCATCTACATGGCCAAGGCCGGTGGCTTCTTCTTCATCGTGTTCGGCATCGTCGCCATGCTCGGCGGGCTCTTCACGCTCAACCCGGTGTGGAAGTTCGGACCCTACGACCCGTCCAAGGTGACCGCGGGCTCCCAGCCCGACTGGTACATGGGCTGGCCCGACGGCCTGCTGCGGATCATCCCCGCGTGGGAGACGCACCTGTGGGGCCACACCGTGTCGTGGAACATCATGATCCCGATCCTGATCATGCCTCCGCTGATGTTGATGGTGCTGATCGCACTGCCCTTCGTGGAGGCGTGGGTGACCGGCGACAAGCGCGAGCACCACCTGCTCCAGCGTCCCCGCAACGCCCCCACACGCACCGCCGTGATGGCCGCGCTGGTGACCTTCTACGGCCTCTCCTGGGCCGCGGGCGGCAACGACATCATCGCGATCAAGATGCACCTGAGCATCAACGAGATCACGTACTTCATGCGAGCTGCTGTGATCCTCGGGCCGATCATCGCCTTCATCATCGCCCGCCGCTGGTGCATCTCCCTCCAGCGGCACGACGAGGGCAAGCTGCTGCACGGCTACGAGACCGGTGTCATCGTGCGCTCGCCCGATGGCGGGTACGCCGAGAAGCACCTGCCGATCAGCGAGACCGCTGCCTACGTGCTCACCGCGCGCGACCGCGAGGAGGTCTACTCCCCCGACGCCGCGAGCGACGACGCGGGCGTGGCCGCTCCGGGCGGCCGGGTCGCCGAGGTCGCCGCCAAGATGCGCGGCCGGCTGTCCACGCTGATGTTCGCGGACAACGTGCAGAAGCCGACGGCCGAGGAGATGCACGAGTCGCAGCACCACGCCGAGCACGAGCTGCACGAGCTGGAGCACCAGATCGCCGCCGGACCCAACAAGCACGGTCCGACCAGCGACCACTGAGTGCAACGACGAAGGCCCGCTCCCCCGTCAGGGGGAGCGGGCCTTCGTCGTTGTCCGTGCAGGCCTCGGAGGGCGCTCTGAGAGCCCGCTGGCGGCCTCTCAGAGAGCGGAGCCGTCCTTGTACTCCGACCACGGGATGTTCCAGTCGCCGTAGCCGTTGTCGGGCTCCATCGGCCGGTCGGTGCCGGTGTAGTCGACCACGTCGCCGCGACGCGTCATGGCGAAGAGCCAGTCGGCGTTCTCCGTGCTCATGCCGGTGCAGCCGTGCGAGACGTTGGCGACGCCCTGCGAGGAAACCGACCACGGCGCCGCGTGGATGAACTCACCGGAGTAGGTCAGCCGCATCGCCCACTGGACGCCCTTGATGTTGTAGGCGTCGGCGCCGGTGATGCCGACCGTCTCGGAGTTCATGTCCTTGGACGCGAACTTCTCGATGATGACCTTGATGCCCGAGCGGGTGGTGTAGGCGGGTTGCTGACCGGTCGTGATCGGGATGGTCCGCAGCAGCGAGCCGTTGGAGAAGACCTTCATCTCGTCGGTCTGCGTGTTGACCTTGTAGATGTGCGCGTCGCCGACGTGGAAGTCGACCTGCCGGTCCTCCTGGCCGTAGATGCCGTTGCCGGCGGCCACGCCGTTGATGTCGACGTCGACGCTGACGTCGGTGCCGGCCTTCCAGTAGTGCTTCGGGCGGTAGTGGACCTCAGTGTCGCTCACCCAGTGCCAGGTGCCCTGCTGGGCCGGCGTGGTGGTGACGTGCAGGTGGCGCTCGAAGGAGGCGCGGTTGGTGACCGGGACGTCGAAGGTGACGATCACCGGCATGCCGATGCCCACCGTCTCGTCCGCGAGCGGGGCGACCGACGGGTAGGTCTGCTGGTCCAGCGACAGCGCCTGCGTGGTGAAGCTGGAGGTGCTGTGGACGGTGTCGCCGTCGGTGTCGGTGCCGGTCGACCGCACCTTGTAGGTCACGCCCGGCTCGAGGCCGTCGCCGGCGGACCAGCTGCTGCCGTCGCTGGCCAGGGTGCCGGGCAGCTCCTCGCCGGACTGGGTCACGGTGACCTTGGTCAACCGTGCGTCCTTGGCCGTCACCTTGAGAGCGGTGTCGACCGGGACCCCGGTCGCGCCCTTCTTGACGTTGGTCTTGATGACCGGGTGCGACGCCGACGCGGACGTCGTCGGTGCGCTGGCGCTGGTGCTGTCGCTGTCGCCCATCCCGGCCTTGGACATCGCACCATCGGCCGCGTCCTTGGCGGCGCTGCAGCCGCTCAGCAGCAGGGAGGCGACGGCCAGGCTGGCGAGTCCACGACGGGCACCGGCGCGGGTGCGGGTCGGCAGGGCATGCATGTGACCGGGTCTTTCTGCGAGGGAACGCGCGGCGGATTCGCCGACCCTACGAGGGTAACCCGATGCCCCAGCGGAAAACGCAATCCGGCACGTTGCCAACATCACGCGTCGCGGTGACAACCGAAGGGGCCACAGGCGAACCGGGCGACGTCAGTGGGCGTGCTCGCCGCGGTAGTACTCGAAGACCAGCCCGGAGAGGGCCAGGATGCCCAGCGCGGCGCCGAGGACCAACATCCACCACTGGGTCACCGCGAGCGCGAGGACGATCACACCGAGGGCGCAGGCGCACCAGAACGGCCACCAGGAGTACGGCGGGAAGAACCCGAGCTCGCCCGCACCGTCGGCGATCTCACCGTCGGTGCGGTCCTCGGGACGCGCGTCCATCCGACGCGCGTGGAAGCCGAGGTAGAGCGTGACCATGGCGGTCAGCAGCGTGGTCATGACCAAGGCCGACGTACCGGTCCAGTCGGCGCAGCTGCCGGAGGTGCCGCCGGTGTCGATGAGCGATCCACCGTGGCAGTCGTTGGCCGCGTCGGTGATGAACCAGTAGGCGGGGGTCACCAGCACGAGGAAGACGGTGGTGATGCCGAAGAGCCAGGCTTCGACCTTCATCAGATCTCATCCTCCTTCTGGGAGGCCTGCTGCGCGACGTGCTCGGCGCGGCCCTCCATGTCCGGGGCGTCGGCGAACTCACCGCGCGCCGCTGCGGGGTTTGCGTCGAGCTCGATGGCCGCGATCTCCGGGTGGTGCAGGTCGAAGGCGGGCGACTCCGAGCGGATCCGCGGCAGCGAGTGGAAGTTGTGACGCGGCGGCGGGCAGCTCGTGGCCCACTCCAGCGACCGGCCCCAGCCCCACGGGTCGTCGACCTCGACGAGCGGGGCGTTGCGGGTGATCCACACGTTGTAGAAGAACGGCAGCATCGACGAGGCCAGGATGAACGCGCCGATGGTCGACACCTGGTTGAGGGTGGTGAAGCCGTCGCCCGGGAGGTAGTCGGCGTAGCGCCGCGGCATGCCCTCGATGCCCAGCCAGTGCTGGACGAGGAAGGTGGTGTGGAAGCCGATGAACAGCAGCCAGAAGTGGATCTTGCCGAGGCGCTCGTCGAGCATCCGCCCGGTGAGCTTGGGCCACCAGAAGTAGAAGCCGGCGAACATCGCGAACACGACCGTGCCGAAGACGACGTAGTGGAAGTGCGCCACCACGAAGTAGGAGTCGGACACGTGGAAGTCCAGCGGGGGGCTGGCCAGGATGATGCCGGTGAGCCCACCGAACAGGAAGGTCGTCAGGAACCCGACCGACCACAGCATGGGTGTGTCCATGCGCACGGACCCGCCCCACATCGTGCCGATCCAGTTGAAGAACTTCACGCCTGTCGGCACCGCGATGAGGAAGGTCATGCCGGAGAAGAACGGCAGGTTCACCGCGCCGGTGACGAACATGTGGTGCGCCCACACCGCGACCGAGAGGATCGCGATGCCCATCGTCGCGCCGACGAGGCCGATGTAGCCGAAGATCGGCTTGCGGCTGAACACCGGCAGGATCTCGGTGATGATGCCGAAGAACGGCAGCGCGATGATGTACACCTCGGGGTGACCGAAGAACCAGAACAGGTGCTGCCACAGGATCGGTCCGCCGTGCGACGGGTCGAACACGTGGGCGCCGATCTGGCGGTCGGCCTCGAGCGAGAGCAGCGCGCCGGCGAGCACCGGGAACGCGATCAGCACCAGCAGCGCCGTGATGAGCACGTTCCAGGTGAAGATCGGCATCCGGAACATGGTCATGCCGGGGGCGCGCATGCAGATGATCGTGGTGATGAAGTTGACCGCGCCCAGGATGGTGCCGAGACCGGCCATCCACAGACCCATGATCCACAGGTCGCCGCCGACGCCGGGGCTGTTCACCGAGTCGGACAGCGGCGTGTAGGCGAACCAGCCGAACGAGGCGGCACCCTGCGGGGTGAGGAAGCCGGCCGCGGCGGTGAGGCCGCCGAACAGGTAGAGCCAGTAGCTGAACATGTTGAGCCGCGGGAACGCGACGTCGGGCGCACCGATCTGCAGCGGCATGATCGCGTTGCCGAAGGCGAAGAACAGCGGCGTCGCGAAGAGCAGCAGCATGATCGTGCCGTGCATCGTGAAGAGCTGGTTGAACTGCTCCTCGTTGACGACCTGGCTGCCCGGGTAGGCCAGCTCGGAGCGCATGATCAGCGCCATGATGCCGCCGGCCAGGAACCACAGGAGCGCCGTGACGAAGTACAGGTTGCCGATCACCTTGTGATCGGTCGTGGTCATGACCCTGACCAGCTGACGACCGAGCTGCTTGCGCTCCGGGAAGTCAGCGGAACGAGCGACCGTGGTCATTCCTCGTCTCCGTCTCCGTTGTTGTTGAGGTCGTCGAGGACCGGCGTGTAGGCGTACGCGCCACCCACGATCGGCTCCTTGCTCACGTGGTCAGGATCCTGTGAGAGGTCCGTCAGGTAGGACTGGTAGTCCTCCTGCGAGACGACCTTGACGTTGAACAGCATGCGCGAGTGGTAGGCCCCGCAGAGCTCGTAGCACTTGCCGGCGTACTCGCCGGTCTGCGTGGTCGTGACCTGGAAGCGGTTGCTCCGGCCGGGCACGACGTCCATCCGCATCGCGAACGCCGGCACACCGAAGTCGTGGATGACGTCGGGGCTGTAGAGGTCGAACTCGACCGTGCTGTCGACCGGCAGGACCAGCGTCGGGATGTCCTCACCGGTGCCGGCGACGAACACGTTGGTGCCCTCGGGGGTGTTCACCGAGTCGGGGTAGTTGAAGGTCCACTGCCACTTCTGGCCCACGACCTGGATCTTGACGTCCGGGTGGGGGTCGATCTCCAGGAGCGTGTTCTGCACCCGCACGGTGTGCGAGAAGAACACGATGACCATGATGATCGGGAAGATCGTGTAGAAGATCTCGACCGGCAGGTTGTAGCGGGTCTGCACCGGGACCTCGTCGTCGCTGCGGCGCCGGAAGTACCAGGCCGCGCCGAGGATCAGGGCCCAGGTGACCACGCCGGTGGCCAGCGCGGCGATCCACGCTCCCTGCCACAGGTGCAAGTTGTCCTCGCCCTGTTTGGTGACGATCTCCGGCATGCCGAAGCGACCCGCCTGGGTCTCGTCGGAGCAGCCGCTCAGACCCGACGCGAGTACGACGAAGCCGGCCAGCACGGCCGGACGGCGCAGGCGCCGGGTGGGAGAACCCGAGCGCTCGGGGTGCCACAAGCCCACGAACGAGCCTTCCTCTCGAGGGTCACAACTCCTCGAAGACTAGCGGACCCGGATCACCGATATCGCCCCGGGTCTGAAACGTGGCGCGCACTAGATTGAACGCTGTGAGCACCACCCGTGGCTACCTCGACACGGCGTCGGCCGAGCCGCTGCACCCTGCGGCGCGCGACACCCTGCTCGCCGCCCTCGACCGGGGTTGGGGCGACCCACGAAGACTCCACCGGGCGGGCCGGGACGCGCGGGCCCTGCTCGACAACGCGCGCGCCGTGGTGGCCGAGGCGCTCGGGGTCCACCCGGACGAGATCGGGTTCACGGCCTCCGGCACCGACGCCGTCCACCGCGGGCTGCTCGGCCTGGTCGCCGCTCGTTCCGCGGACGGCATCGTGCACAGCGCCGTCGAGCACTCCGCGGTCCTGCACGCCGCTGCCTGGCACGACTCCCCCGCCCACGTGGCGGTCCCGGTCGACGCCGACGCCCGGGTCGACGCCGACGCCATGGCCGCGGCCGCGCGCCGGCCGGGCGTCGCCGCGGTGGCGCTCCAGGCCGCCAACCAGGAGGTCGGCACGCTCCAGCCGGTCGACGAGCTGGACCTGCCCGACGGCGTGCCGCTGTTCGTCGACGCGGCCGCGGCGGTCGGCCGCGTGGCCCTGCCGCAGCGCTGGTCGGCGCTCTCGGCCTCCGCGCACAAGTGGGGCGGTCCGAGCGGGGTGGGGGTGCTCGCCGTACGACGGTCGGCGCGGTGGACCACGCCGTTCCCCGGCGACGACGGGCTGGAGCAGCTCGGGGAGTCCGTGCCGGCGGCGTTGGCGGCCGCCGCCGCGCTGCAGGCGGTCCTCGCCGAGCGCGACGCGACCGCGGTCCGCCAGCGCCAGCAGGTCGACAGGATCCGGGCGGCCGCGTCCGCCCTCCCCGACACCGAGGTGGTCGGCGACCCAGTCGATCGGCTGCCCCACCTGGTGACGTTCTCCTGCCTCTACATCAGCGGCGACGAGCTGGTCTCCGCCCTCGACCGGCGCGGCTTCGCCGTGGCCAGCGGCTCCGCCTGCACCTCCTCCAGCCTCGAGCCGAGCCACGTGCTCGCGGCGATGGGCGCGCTCACCCACGGCAACGTGCGGGTCTCGCTGCGTCGCGACACCACCGACGAGGAGGTCGCGGAGTTCTGCACCGCACTGACCGAGGTGGTCGCGGAGATCCGGGCGGGGGTCGGGCTGTGATCGAGCTCGACTGCCGCGGCCTGCCGTGCCCGCGACCCGTGATCGAGCTGGCCAAGGCGCTGCCGAGCGTCGCGATCGGCGAGGAGCTGTCGGTCGTCGCCGACGACCCGGCGGCGCGCCACGACGTCGCCGCCTGGTGCCGCATGCGCGGCCAGGAGTACGTCGGCGAGGAGTCCGCCGCGGACGGGCTCCCCCGCTACGTGGTCCGTCGCCTCAGCTGAGGAGCGTCACTTGACGTGCTGGGCGACCTCGTCGGCCGCCTCGTCGCCGTAGGAGCCACGCAGCCGGTCCAGGAACTCGGCGGGCGTGAAGGAGTACTCCTGCGGTCCGACGGTCTCGACGACGTACGCGGCGAGGACGCAGCCCACCTGGGCCGCACGCTCGAGCGTGAGGTCCCAGCCGAGCGCGGCGAGGAAGCCGGCCCGGAAGGCGTCGCCGACGCCGGTCGGCTCGACCGGGGTGACGTCCTTGCACGCGGGGACCTCGATCAGCTCCTGCTCGGTGCCCTCGATCCGCACGCCGTCGGCGCCGAGCGTGGTGACCTGCAGCCGCACGCGCTGCTGCACGTCGTCGCTGGTCCAGCCGGTCTTCTTCTCGATGACGTGGGACTCGTACTCGTTGGTGATGAGGATGTCGGCGCCGTCGATGAGCTCGCGGATCAGGTCGCCGTCACCGAACGCGAGCTGCTGCGAGGGGTCGGCGACGAACTTGTAGCCGCGCTGGCGGCACTCCTCGGTGTGCCGGAGCATGCCCTCCGGGTCGTCGGGGCCGATGAGGACGTAGGACGGGTCGCCCACCGCGTCGACGATCGGCTTGAGCTCGATCTCGCGCGACTCGCTCATCGCGCCCGGGTAGAACGACGCGATCTGCGCCATCGTCTCGTCGTTGGTGCACACGAAGCGGGCGGTGTGGCGGGTCAGCGACACGTGGATGTGGTCGCAGTTGACCCCGTGGCGCTCGAGCCACGCCTGGTACTCGGCGAAGTCCTCGCCCACCGCGCCGACGAGCACCGGGTTGAGGCCGAGCACGCCGAGACCGAAGGAGATGTTGCCGGCGCACCCGCCGCGCCGCACCTCGAGGTCGTTGACCAGGAAGCTGACGGAGAGCTTGTCGAGCTGCTCGACCACGAGGGAGTCGGAGAACTTCCCCTCGAACGTCATGAGGTGGTCGGTCGCGATCGAGGCCGCGATGAGGAGGGAGCCGCTGGCGTGAGTCACGACACGGAAGACTACCGGCCGGTACCGCTGTGGCTACGCGCGAGTAGCCCCTACCGTCGAAGGCATGACCGCCTACGAGGAGTTCGAGTCTCCTGCCCAGCTCCGCGCCGGCTGCGAGCAGATCAACAGCCGTCTGGCGGAGGCCGCCCGCAAGGTGACCGAGGCGCCGCCGAGCATCCACTTCGACGAGTTCCCCCGCGAGGTCCCCAAGAAGGACATCCGGATCTCCGAGGCCGCCCAGCGCCTCGCCAACGCGCTGCACCTGCACCTCGACTGAGACCGACCGGGTCCGAGGACGCAGAACGCCCCCGCCGATCGGCGGGGGCGTTCTTGTCGTCGGTGGTCGAGGCGGTCGTCGTGCGAGCGCCTCGAGACCTCAGTGGAAGCTGTCGCCGCAGGCGCAGCTGCCCGTCGCGTTGGGGTTGTCGATCGTGAAGCCCTGCTTCTCGATCGAGTCCACGAAGTCGATCACGGCACCGTTGAGGTAGGGGACGCTCATCCGGTCGACCACGACGGACACGCCGTCGAAGTCGGTCACGACGTCGCCGTCGAGGGTCCGCTCGTCGAAGAACAGCTGGTAGCGCAGGCCGCTGCAGCCGCCCGGCTGCACCGAGATCCGGAGCGACAGGTCGTCGCGACCCTCCTGCTCGAGGAGGCTCTTGACCTTGGCGGCCGCCAGGTCGCTCAGGTTGATCTGGTCCTCACGCCGCTCGGTGATGACCGGCGCGGCGACCGTGGTCGTGCCAGCGCTCGCAGCAGCTGCCGTCTCGGCACCGTGGCTGTGGCCGTGTCCGCCGCATCCGCACGCGTCACTCATGCTCTCTCCAGGTAAGTCTCGGGTGGCTGTCGAATCAGTGCTCGACAGGTCCAATGGTCGCACACCGGCGGTTATTCCCCACGTCGTCGCGGCCACGAGGTCCGCGGTGTCACCAGGTGAGGACCGCCTTGACCACCTTGCCGGAGCTGGCGTCGGCGATGGCGTCGCCGAACCGCTCGAAGGCGTACGGCGTGACGAGCCCGTCGACCGCGAAGGTGCCCTCGGCCCGCCGCCGGATCAGCTCGGGGATCATCACCCGCGGGTCGGAGTCGCCCTCGATCGAGGAGCGCACCACCTTGCCCGACTGCAGGAGGTCGATCGCGTCGATCGGGTACTCCGGGGCACCCAGTCCGAGCGCGACCAGCGTGCCGCGGGTCCGCAGCGCGTGCTGCGCCTGCTGCACGACGGCGCCGATCGCCGTGGTGTCGATGGCGTACGACGCCCCGCCGTTCGTGAGCTCCTTCACCCGGTCCGGGACGGGTGCGACGCCGTCGCCCTCGGCGGGATCGAGCGCCACGGCGCCGTACCCCTCGGCGAGGCGACGCCGTTCGGCGAGCGGGTCGACCGCGATGACCGTCGCGACCCCCGCGCCCCGGGCGGCGGCGACCGCTGCCAGCCCCACCGCGCCGGCGCCGAAGACGACCAGGCTCTCCTCCGGGGCGGGCCGCAGCACGTTGAGCACGGTGCCGGCGCCGGTCTGGAAGCCGCACCCGTAGGGCGCGAGCAGGGCGAGGTCGAGGTCCTTCGGCACGACGACGCAGTTGTCGGCGTACGCCAGGACGTGGCGGGCGAAGCTCGACTGGCCGAAGAAGCTGCCGAAGACGGTGCGGTCGCCCTGCCGCAAGGTGGTCGACCCGTCCATCCGCATGCCCATGTAGTTGAGCAGGATGTGCTGCTCGCAGTAGCCGACGTCGCCGTCCGCGCACGGACCGCAGGAGCCGCAGTGCCGGAAGCTCATCACGACGTGGTCGCCCACCTCGATCCCCTCGACCTCCGCGCCGACCGCCTCCACGATCCCGGTGCCCTCGTGGCCCATCACCGTGGGGAACATCTCAGCCGGCAGCATCGTCGGCACGTGCAGGTCGGTGTGGCACAGGCCCGTGGCGACGACGCGCACCAGCACCTCGTCATCACGGGGGTCGTCGATCTCGACGTCGGCGAAGGTGAAGGCGGGCTCGCCGTCGGCGAAGGGCGCGGCCGCGAGGAGGACGGTGGTCTGCATGTGCAGAATCTAGAACACGTTCTACTGCGCGGACCAGGTCCGGGCCACGCGCTGGGCCAGGAGCGCCAGGGCGCCCTCGGCGTCGGCGAGGGCCTCCTCCTCCCCCACGAGGTCGACGAGCGAGTAGGCGGCGTCCATCCCGAGCGCCCGCATCTCGCGCGAACCGACCAGCACCTGACCGGCCAGCACCACGCACGGACGTAGCGCGGCGGCGGCGACCGCGGCCACCCCGGCCGGCACCTTCCCCGCACGGCTGCTGAAGTCGAACGCGCCCTCGCCCGTGATCACGACGTCGGCGCGGCCCGCGCGCTCGGGGAGGCCGACCGCCTCGGCGACCAGGTCGATGCCGGCCGCGCGTTCGGCGCCGAGCAGGAGCAGTGCGTAGCCCAGGCCACCCGCGGCGCCCGCGCCCTTCTCCAGGGAGGTCCGGAAGTCGGCCACCGCCGCGAAGCCCTCGAGCAGCCCGTCGACGAGCGGCATCCGCTCCTCGGTGATCCCCTTCTGCGGGCCGAAGGTCTTCGTGGCGCCGAACAGGCCGGTGAGCGGGCTGTCGACGTCGGTCGCGGCGACCAACCGGACGTCGGCGAGGCGCTCGCGAGCGGCATCGAGCTCGAGGTGCCGGATCCCGTTGAACCCGAACGCGCCGCGATCGAGGGGTACGTCGGCAACGGCACCCAGCGCCCCGAGGAGCCCGGCCCCCGCGTCGTTGGTGCCGCTCCCGCCCAGCCCGACGACGACCGTGCGGGCTCCGGCGTCGATCGCGGCCGAGAGGAGCTGTCCCACCCCGGTCGTGGCCGCGTGCTCCGCCCGCTCGGCCCCCGTCAGGTGCACGCCGCAGGCCTGGGCGCTCTCGACGTACGCCGTCTCCCCCACCAGAAGCACCGTCGAGGGCACCGCCTCGCCGAAGGGCCCGGCGACCGTCTCGACGAGGAGCTCACCGCCGAGGGTGGCGTGCAGCACGTCGACGAAGCCCGGGCCGCCGTCGGACATCGGGGCCAGGTCCAGCTCGTCGCCGGGCGCCTGCCGCTGCCACCCCGCCGCGATCGCCTCGGCGGCCTCGACCGCGCTCAGGGTCCCGGCGAACTTGTCCGGAGCCACGAGGATGCGCATGCGGTCCATCATCGCGGCTACCGCGAATCCGCGCCTGGGCGGGCGCGGAATAGGATTCGGTCATGACGACCGTCGACCTTCCGCTGCTGCCGCTCGGCCGTGGCACCGACCCGCTCTCGGAGCGGGGCGTCGAGTGCCCGGGCGACCTGCCCTCGGCCTCCGACCCGGACCTCGTGGCTCGGGCGCGGGCCGCCAAGGAGGCGCTGGGCGAGAAGGTGTTCGTGCTCGGGCACCACTACCAGCGCGACGAGGTCATCCAGTTCGCCGACGTGACCGGCGACTCCTTCAAGCTCGCCCGCGACGCGGCGGCCCGGCCGGACGCCGAGTACATCGTCTTCTGCGGCGTGCACTTCATGGCCGAGTCGGCCGACATCCTCACCGGCCCGAAGCAGCAGGTCGTGCTGCCCGACCTCGCCGCCGGCTGCTCCATGGCCGACATGGCGCGGATCGCCCAGGTCGAGAAGGCCTGGGAGGCGCTCGCCGAGGCGGGCGTGCAGGACCATGTCGTCCCGGTCACCTACATGAACTCCAGCGCCGCGATCAAGGCGTTCTGCGGCCGCAACGGCGGCGTGGTCTGCACCTCGTCCAACGCCGAGGTTGCCCTCGACTGGGCCTTCGCCCAGAAGGGGCCCGACACGAAGGTGCTCTTCCTGCCCGACCAGCACCTCGGCCGCAACACGGCCGTGCTGGAGCTCGGCCTCGGCCTCGACGACTGCGTCGTGTGGAACCCCCACAAGGCCGGCGGCGGGCTGAGCCCCGAGGAGCTGCGCGACGCCAGGATGATCCTCTGGAAGGGCCACTGCTCGGTGCACGGCCGCTTCTCCCCCGACGTCATCGACGACCTGCGCGCCAAGATCCCCGACCTCAACGTGATCGTGCACCCCGAGTGCCAGCACGAGGTCGTCCTGAAGGCCGACTTCGTCGGCTCCACCGAATACATCATCAAGACGATCGAGGCCGCGCCGGCCGGCTCCAGCTGGGCGATCGGCACCGAGCTCAACCTGGTGCAGCGCCTCGCCAAGGCCCACCCCGACAAGAACATCGTGTTCCTCGACCGCAACGTCTGCTACTGCTCGACGATGAACCGGATCGACCTCCCCCACCTGGTGTGGGCGCTGGAGTCGCTGGCCGACGGCGTCGTCGTCAACCGCATCGAGGTCGACCCGCAGACCGAGCAGGAGGCGCTCGTCGCGCTCCAGCGCATGCTCGACCTGCCCGGCAAGAGCCACCGCGACTGACCGCCGCCCCTGAGCCCGATTCGAGAGCAATGAGCCCGTTCCGCCGTACCAAGTCCGAGACCGACCCGGTCGAGACCGACGCCACCCCCGTCAAGGAGGGCGGCAAGGGCCGTCCCACGCCCAAGCGCAAGGAGGCCGAGGCGGCCGCCCGCGCCAAGGCGCGGGGCCCGCGCACCCGCAAGGAGCGCGCCGCCCGTGAGCGGGAGTTCAAGGGCGAGAACAGCCGCAAGATCCGCGAGGGCATGAAGGCCGGTGACGAGCGCTACCTGCTGCCGCGCGACAAGGGGCCGGTGCGCCGGTTCATCCGCGACTTCGTCGACAGCCGCTTCACGATCATCGAGCTGCTGATCCCGCTGCTGGTCGTCTGCATGCTGCTGGGCTACTCCGGCAACGGTGCGATGGCGAGCGCCGGATTCCTCGTCACGATCGTGACCCTGGTCTTCGTCGCCGTCGACGCGGTGCTGCTGCGCCGCCGGGTCCGCAAGGAGCTCGCCCGGCGGTTCCCGCAGGAGTCGGTGAAGGGCACGACCTGGTACGCCATCTCGCGCTCCATGCAGATGAAGTTCATGCGGATGCCCAAGGCCCAGGTCAAGATCGGCCAGGAGCTCCCCGAGACCTACCGCTGATCCCCGCCCGCCGCGCGGCTACAGCCGCGGCGACTGGGTGAGCTCGGGGTCGGTTGCCACGACCGGCGCGACGATCTCGTCGATCGCCTGGAGGGCGGACTCCTCCAGGCGTACGTCGGCGGCCTTCACGTTCTCGGTGACCTGCTCCGGGCGGCTGGCGCCGATGATCGCGGCGGAGACGTTGTCGTTCTGCAGCACCCACGCGACCGCGAGCTGCGCCATGCTCAGCCCGGCCTCCTCGGCGATCGGACGCAGCCGCTGCACGCGCTCGAGCACGTCGTCCTGCAGCCAGCGCGAGATCATGTTCGCGCCGCCCTTCTCGTCCGTCGCGCGGGAGCCGGCGGGCGGCGCCTGACCGGGGAGGTACTTGCCCGAGAGCACGCCCTGGGCGATCGGCGACCAGACGATCTGGCCCATCCCGAGCTCGCGGCAGGTCGGCACGACCTCGGCCTCGATCACCCGCCAGAGCATGGAGTACTGCGGCTGGTTGGACACCAGCGGCACTCGCAGCTCCTTGGCGAGCTCGTGGGCGGCGCGGATCTCCTCCGCCCGCCACTCCGAGACCCCGATGTAGAGGGCCTTGCCCGCGCGGACGACGTCGGCGAACGCCACCATCGTCTCCTCCAGCGGCGTGCCGTGGTCGTAGCGGTGCGCCTGGTAGAGGTCGACGTAGTCGGTGCCGAGTCGGCGCAGCGAGCCGTCGATCGACTCCATGATGTGCTTGCGTCCGAGGCCCTTGTCGTTGTGGGCTCCGGGACCGGTCGGCCAGAACACCTTCGTGAAGATCTCCAGCCCCTCCCGTCGCTCCCCCGCGAGCGCCTTGCCGAGCACGCTCTCGGCCGCGGTGTTGGCGTAGACGTCGGCGGTGTCGAACGTGGTGATGCCGTCGTCGAGCGCCTGGCGCACGCACGCGAGCGCGGCGTCCTCCTCGACCTGCGAGCCGTGGGTGAGCCAGTTGCCGTAGGCGATGGCCGAGATCTTCAGGCCACTCGCGCCGAGGTTGCGGATCTCCATGGTCCGACCCTAGCGAGGGCCCGAAGCGCGGCTCTTGGGATAGTGACGCCATGACCACCGCCGACGTCTCCGTCCGGGTCGCCTGGGTGCAGGACGCCGCCGGGATCGCCGCCGTCCAGCTGCGGGCCTGGGAGCAGCGGTACGGCGACCTCGCCGCCCTGATTGCCGGCAGCGACGCCGACGACTCGCGACGGCTCGCCGCGTGGGAGCAGTACCTCACCCGGCCCCCGGAGGCCCGCTACCGCGCGCTCGTCGCGCTCGACCGGGTCCGGATCGTCGGTTTCGCGCTCACCGGTCCGGCGACGGACCCCGATGCCGACCCGGCCGTGGACGGCGAGCTCGCCGAGTTCACCGTCGACCCGGCTGAGCTCCGGAAGGGTCACGGCTCACGGTTGCTCCAGGCCGGCGCCGACACCTTGCGGGCCGACGGGTTCACCCGGGTCGTGTGCTGGATCGACAGCACCGACGACGCCGGCCGCGCCTTCCTGGAGGGAGCCGGCTGGGCGCCGGACGGGGCGAGCCGCGAGCTCGCCGACGAGAAGGGTGCCGGGGCGGTCAAGCAGGTGCGGCTCCACACGTCGCTCCCCTGAAGCACCGCTCCTGACGCCACGCAGTGCCGCAACGACCCCCGGCCCAGGGGCCGGAGGTCGTTGCGAACGGAGGTCAGACGTCGATCAGCTGACGTTCACCGCACTCCACGCGGCGGCCACCGTGTTGTACTGGTTGCTGGTCGCGCCGAAGAGGTCCCGCGCGGCGTTGAGGGTGGCGGTCCGGGCTCCGGCGTAGGTGGTGCCGGACGTCATGTAGACGGTGAGCGCCCGGTACCAGATGTTCTGCGCGTCGGTCCGGCCGATGCCGGTGATCGTCGAGCCGTTGCAGGTCGGCGAGTTGTGCTGCTTGCCGCCGATCACCTTCGCGCCCGACCCCTCGGCGAGCAGGTAGAAGAAGTGGTTGCCGACCCCCGAGGAGTAGTGCACGTCCAGGTTCTTCGTGCCGGTGGTCCAGCAGGACGCCGAGCTGCCGTCGAGGGCCGGGTCGTCCATCCGGCGGAAGCCGCTGTGCGACGCGAGGTCGAACTGCTCGCCGATGTAGTAGTCACCGGGGTCGTTGGCGTTGTTGGCGAAGAACTCCACCATCGTGCCGAAGATGTCGGACGTCGACTCGTTGAGCCCGCCGGACTCCCCCGAGTAGGTCAGGCCGGCGGTGTTCTCGGTGACGCCGTGCGACATCTCGTGACCGGCGACGTCGAGCGAGACCAGCGGGCCGTAGGTGGTGCCGTCGCCGTCGCCGTACGTCATCTTGGTGCCGTCCCAGAACGCGTTGACGTACTTGTTGCCGTAGTGGACCCGGTTGTAGGAGCCCGCACCGGTGCCGAAGATGCCGTTGCGGCCGTGCACCTGCTGGTAGTAGTCCCAGGTCATGTTGGTGCCGTACTGCGCGTCGACAGCCGCGGACTCCCGGTTGCTGTTGGAGCCGGTGCCGAAGACCGTGTCGGTGCTGCTGTAGGTGGTGCCGGTCTTGCAGCCCGAGCCGAAGAGCTGGCAGAGCAGGCCGTCGGTCTTGTTGGCGAAGTCGGTCGTGTAGGTGCCGCCGCGCGTCGGGTCCTTGAGGAGGTACGACGACCCCGACTGCGTCATCTGCAGGTCGACCTGGCCGCTGTAGAGCGAGTTGCCGTCGCCGTCGACGGTCTCGATGCCCTCCTCGCGGCGGATCACCTTGCCGGTGCGGGCGTCGACGTAGGTGCGCAGCCGGCTCGGAGTGCCGTCCTTGTAGCGACCACCGCTGGTGATCTCCCAGGCCAGCCGCGGCTTGCCGGCGAGGGCGTCGATGACGAGGCGGCCGTCCTCGACCCGCAGCTTGCGGATCTTGCGGGTGACCTTGTCGGTGCGCGTGACCGCCCGGTCGGCGCGTGACTCGCTGACCTGCGGGCGCAGCGACACGTGGATCGGCGCGCGGAGCGTCTGGCTCACGCCCCTCCACTCCGCGCCGGCCGACTGGTGGACGACCAGGTCGCCGCCGAGGACCGGGATGCCGTGGATCGAGCGCTGGAGGTGCACGTGGGTGCTGCCGTCGGCGTCGCGGATCGTGGCGCCGACCGCCTTGAACGTCTGGCCGGCGGTCACCCGCGCGAGCACGGGGTGACGCACCAGCGCGGAGACCGCGCGCTCAACGGTGCGGTCGGCATGCGGCTTGGCGACGTGCGCGGGTGCGCTGGACGCCCCCGGCTGCATGCCGAGGACGAGCGTGGCGAGCGCGGCGGTGGCGGCGGTGGCCGCCGCCATGCGAGACCGGGATCGTGGCCCAGGGTTCAACACAGTGGTGCTCCTCGAGATTCTGGGGGACCCGCGCGGGAGCCGCGGCGGGCGAGCGAAGGCTCTCACCAGGATCAGGCACACAACAGCGTCGAGCGCCTGCAGGTTCGTGCATCTTCACGAACCTGCAAAAACCGGGCAGGTGACCGGTCGGCGCTGCGAGGGTCGCTACAGGTCGAGGAAGTGCTCGAGACCGACGGTCAGGCCGGGGTGGCTGGAGACCTGGCGTACCCCGGTCAGCACACCGGGCGTGAAGGACACCCGGTCGAGGGAGTCGTGACGGATCGTCAGGGTCTCCCCCACCCCACCGAGCAGGACCTCCTGGTGCGCGACCAGGCCGCGCACGCGCAACCCGTGCACGTGGATGCCGTCGACGACGGCGCCGCGCGCCCCGTCCAGCGACGTCGACGTCGCGTCGGGGACCGGCCCCGACCCGACCTCACGGCGCGCCGCGGCGATCAGCTCCGCCGTACGCCGGGCCGTACCGCTCGGCGCGTCGGCCTTGTCGGGATGGTGCAGCTCCACGACCTCGACCGACTCGTAGAACGGCGCGGCCACGGCCGCGAAGCGCATCATCAGGATCGCGCCGATGGAGAAGTTGGGGGCGATCAGCACGCCGGTGCCGGGGCTGTGGACCAGCCAGTCGCCGAGGATGTCGAGCCGGTTCTGGTCGAAGCCGGTCGTGCCCACGACCGCGTGGATGCCGTGGTCGACGCAGAACTCGAGGTTGTCCATGACCACGTCGGGGTGGGTGAAGTCGACGACCACCTGCGCGCCCCCGTCGACGAGGGCGTCGACCGGGTCGTCCTGGTCGACCGACGCGACCAGCTCCAGGTCGTCCGCGGCCTCCACCGCCTTGCACACCTCGGCGCCGACCTTGCCGCGGGCGCCCAGCACACCGACCCGGATCTGACTCTCCACGAGGTCAAACCTAGTGCCCGTACGTCTCGGGGCCCCGTCGGTCCCGCGGTTCGACCGCGGCTTCTGGCAGGCTGGGGGCATGGCGGTGCAGACGATCCCGGCGCGGTTGCGGTGGGCGGTGGACTTCATCGACGTGCAGCCTCAGGACCACGTGCTCGAGATCGGGTGCGGATCCGGGCAGGCGGCCGACCTCATCTGCCGGCGGCTCGAGGGCCGCGGCAAGATGTTCGCGATCGACCGCTCGGAGGCAGGCGTCGACCGGACCAAGAAGCGCTGCGCCGCGCACATCGAGGCCGGACGCCTCACGGTGCGCCAGATCGACCTCGCCACGCTGCGCGTGCCGGTCAAGCGGCTGACCAAGGTCTTCGCCTTCGACGTCAACCTCTTCTGGGTGCGCGACTGCAAGGACGAGGTCGCCCTCCTGCACGAGCGCGTCCTGCCCGGCGGCTCTGTCAACCTGTTCTTCGACACCAGCCGTGCCGAGCAGGTCTCCGAGATCATCACCAAGAGCGCAGCCGCCCTCACCGAGGGTGGCTTCCGCGTCTACATCGCCACGAGCGACAAGCCCGCGGTCGTCGGGATCATCGGGCGCCGCTGACCGCCGAGTCCGCCCGGAGCCTGCGACGGTCACCAGGCGTGCCCGTCGAGAGCGCCCGACGATGGGCAGTGGGTCAGGGGCCGACGACGGCGAGGAGCTCGGGCCGACCGAAGACGTCGGCGGCGACGGAGCGGACGTCGTCGAGGGTGACGGCGTCGATGCGGGCCATCACCTCGTCGATCCCGATGACGTCGCCGTAGACCAGCTCGGCCTTGCCGATGCGCATCATCCGGGAGCCGCTGTCCTCGAGGCCGAGGACGAGGCCGCCCACGAGCTGGCCCTTGCCGCGGGCGAGCTCCTCGGGCGTGATGCCGTGGGCGGCGATGCGCGACAGCTCGACCCGCACGACCTCCAGCACCTCCTCCAGGCGGCCCGGGAGGCAGCCGACAGCCACGCCCACGAGTCCCGAGTCGGCGTAGTGGCTGGCGAAGGAGTAGACCGAGTAGGCGAGTCCGCGGTGTTCGCGGACCTCCTGGAACAGCCGGCTCGAGGTGCCGCCCCCGAGAGCAGTGTTGAGGACGCCGAGAGCGAACCGACGATCGTCGTCGCGCGTGACGCCCTCGGCCGCCAGCACGACGTTGACCTGCTCGAACGGGCGGGCGATGCGCCCCTCGCCCGCGCGGATGCGGGGCCGTCGGCTCGCCGGTCTGGGGGCCACCGGCTCGGCGGTGCCGTCGAGGAAGCCGTGGCGACCGAAGTGCCTGCGGACGGCCTTGACGACCTCGCCGTGGTCGACGGCGCCCGCCACGGACACGACCATGTTGTCGGGCCGGTAGTGGCGCTTGTAGAACCGCTGGATCTGGGCGCGCGACATCGATTCGATCGACTCGGTCGTGCCGGCGATCGGCCGCCCGAGGGGCCCGTTGCCCCACGCCAGCTCGGCGAGCAGGTTCTGCACCACGTCGTCGGGGTCGTCCTCGTGCATCGCGATCTCGTCGAGGATCACGTCGCGCTCGGCGTCGACGTCGTGCGGCTCCAGGAGCGAACCGGTGATCATGTCACCGAGCACGTCGACCGCGAGCCCGATGTCCTCGCCGAGGACCCGGGCGTGGAAGCAGGTGTACTCCTTCGCGGTGAAGGCGTTGAACTCGCCTCCGACCGCGTCGAGCGCGATGGAGATGTCGAGCGCAGAGCGCTCGTCGGTGCCCTTGAAGAGCAGGTGCTCGAGGAAGTGCGAGGCACCGTGCGTGGTCGCGGACTCGTCGCGCGAGCCCACCCCGATCCAGACGCCGATCGAGGCGGACCGTGCGCCGGCCATCTGCTCGGTGATGACCCGCAGTCCGGACGGCAGCGTCGTCCGGCGTACCTGCGAGGTCACCAGACCGCCCGTGTCCCGGACCGTCTCGAGGGTGCGGGTCGTCGCCCTGAGCGCCGACGGCCGGCCAGCGTCGCGCTGGCCGGCCGTCGGGAAGGACGTCGTCACTTGACCGTCACTTCAGGGTCACTCCGCGTCCTCGGCCTCAGCGGCGTCGGACTCCGACTCCTCCACGACGGGGACGAGCGACAGCTTGCCGCGGTCGTCGATCTCGGCGATCTGGACCTGGATCTTCTGACCCACCGCCACGACGTCCTCGACGTTCTCGACGCGCTTGCCGCCGGCGAGACCGCGCAGCTTGCTGATGTGCAGCAGGCCGTCCTTGCCGGGCATGAGCGAGACGAACGCACCGAAGTTGGTCGTCTTGACGACGGTGCCGAGGTAGCGCTCGCCGATCTCGGGCATCGTCGGGTTGGCGATCGCGTTGACGGCCTGCTTGGCCGCCTCGGCCGCCTCGCCGTTGGTCGCGCCGATGTAGACCGTGCCGTCGTCCTCGATGGACAGCGTCGCGCCCGTGTCGTCCTGGATCTGGTTGATGACCTTGCCCTTGGGCCCGATCACCTCGCCGATCTTGTCGACGGGCACGCGGATCGTGATGATCCGCGGGGCGTGGACCGACATCTCCTCGGGCTCGTCGATGGCCTCGGCCATGACGTCGAGGATCGCCAGCCGGGCGTCCTTGGCCTGGGTCAGCGCCTTGGCGAGGACCTCGGCCGGGATGCCGTCGAGCTTGGTGTCGAGCTGGAGGGCCGTGACGAACTCGCGGGTGCCGGCGACCTTGAAGTCCATGTCGCCGAAGGCGTCCTCGGCGCCGAGGATGTCGGTCAGCGCGACGTACTGCGTCTCACCGTCGATCTCACCGGAGATGAGGCCCATCGCGATGCCGGCGACCGAGGCCTTCAGCGGGACACCGGCCTGCAGCAGCGACAGCGTCGAGGCGCAGACCGAGCCCATGGAGGTCGAGCCGTTGGAGCCCATGGCCTCCGACAGCTGACGGATCGCGTAGGGGAACTCCTCACGCGACGGCAGCACCGGCAGGAGCGCGCGACGCGCGAGCGCACCGTGGCCGACCTCGCGACGCTTCGGCGAGCCGACCCGGCCGGTCTCACCGGTGGAGAACGGCGGGAAGACGTACTTGTGCATGTAGCGACGGTGCTTCTCCGGGGAGAGCGTGTCGAGCTGCTGCTCCATCTTCAGCATGTCCAGCGTGGTGACGCCCAGGATCTGGGTCTCGCCGCGCTCGAACAGGGCCGAGCCGTGGACGCGGGGCAGGACGCCGGTCTCGGCGTGCAGCGGCCGGATGTCGGCCAGGCCGCGACCGTCGATGCGGACCTGGTCGCGCAGGATGCTCTCGCGGACGACGGCCTTGTTGACGGAGCGGAAGGCCGCGCCGATCTCCTTCTCGCGACCCTCGAACTGACCGGCGAGCGACTCCAGGACCTGGTCCTTGAGCTCGTCGGTGCGATCGTTGCGCTCGGTCTTGTCGGCGATCTTCATCGCGGCGACGAGGTCGGTCTTCACGGCGGACTCGACCGCGGCGAAGACGTCGTCCTCGTAGTCGAGGAAGATCGGGAAGTCCTGGACCGGCTTCGCGGCCTCCTTGGCCAGCTCGACCTGAGCCTCGACCAGCTGCTTGATGAAGGGCTTGGCCGCGTCGAGACCGCCGGCGACGACCTCCTCGCTGGGGGCCTGGACACCGCCCTGGACCAAGGCCCAGGACTGCTCGGTGGCCTCGGCCTCGACCATCATGATCGCGACGTCACCGGTGTCGGTGACCCGACCCGCGACGACCATGTCGAAGACGGCGTCCTCGAGCTGGCTGTGCGACGGGAAGGCGACCCACTGGCCCTCGATGAGCGCGACGCGCACGCCGCCGACCGGGCCGGAGAACGGCAGGCCGGAGAGCTGGGTCGACATCGACGCGGCGTTGATCGCGAGCACGTCGTAGGGGGCGTCGGGGTTGAGCGCCAGGACGGTGATGACGACCTGGACCTCGTTGCGCAGGCCCTTCTTGAAGGTCGGGCGCAGCGGGCGGTCGATGAGGCGGCAGGTGAGGATCGCGTCCTCGCCCGGCCGGCCCTCGGACCGGAAGAACGAGCCGGGGATCTGGCCCGCGGCGTACATCCGCTCCTCGACGTCGATCGTGAGGGGGAAGAAGTCGAAGTGGTCCTTCGGGTGCTTGCCGGCCGTGGTGGCCGACAGCAGCATGGTGTCGTCGTCGAGGTAGGCGGTCACCGAACCGGCGGCCTGGCGGGCGAGCAGCCCGGTCTCGAACTTGACGGTGCGGGTGCCGAACTTGCCGTTGTCGATAACGGTCTCTACGGCGGAGATGACGGGTTCAGTCAAGATGTTCTCTTATTCGTACGGCGCGGAGCACGCTGCCCCGCAGTCATTGGACTTGTTGTCTTGAGGATCACACTAGCGACGTGTGAGCGAAATGCAGAAAGGGCGGCCCCACGAGGGACCACCCGTTTCCACACAACATGAGGGACGCGATCAGCGACGCAGACCCAGGCGCTCGACGATCGAGCGGTAACGGTCGATCTCGGTCTTCTTCAGGTAGTTCAGCAGGCGACGGCGCTGACCCACGAGGAGCAGGAGGCCGCGGCGGCTGTGGTGGTCGTGCTTGTGCTGCTTGAGGTGCTCGGTCAGGTGGCTGATGCGGTGGCTCAGCAGCGCGATCTGCACCTCGGGGGAACCGGTGTCGCCCTCGGTGGTGGCGTACTCGGCGATGATCTTCTTCTTGGTCTCCGCGTCGGTACCAATAGCCATGCTTCTGGGGATCCTTCCGGTTCGTTGCGCGGCGCGCCCGGGCATGTCCACCGGGGCACTCTGAATCCGCGGCCGTCGTACGGCAACCGGTCAAGGCTAGCAGCGGCGTCGGGCAACACCGAATCGCGGAAGTGGCCCCGACGGAGCCGGACGGACGCGCCGAGAAGGACTCCGTCGTACGTCGCCGGCACCGTAGCCTCTCCGCCATGCGTGCCCTCCTCCGACGACTCCCCCCGCTCGCCGCCTGCTGTGCCCTGGCGCTCGCCCTCACCGCCTGCGGCGACGACGAGCCCGCGGACGCGGGCTCCGGCCCCACCTCGACGACCACCGCGGATCCCGGTGAGTCGGTGGCCGCCCAGGCGCAGGCGATCCTCGACTGCACGACCGCACAGGGCCTGCCCGGCCAGCTCACGGAGGCAGCCGGCGGCGTGACGGCGGTGGACCTCACGACCTCCGACGAGACCATCGTGGTGCACGTCCTGGAGTCCGCGGAGGAGGCACAGGCGCACCAGTCCTCGTCGTCCCTGGCCGCGGAGGTGGTCGGCAACACCGTCGTCCTCGGCGGCGCCATCTCCGCCGAGCACCACAGCGTCATCGTGGGCTGCATCCAGGATCTCTGACTGCCGCTGGTGCGGCACCGGCAGGACTGCCACGATGGCGAGGTGGCGGAGCAGCGCGGAGTCGACCAGCACCTGGGCGTGTGCAACCTGTGCGAGGCCGTGTGCGGCCTCCTCCTGACCGTCGAGGGGGGCCGGGTCACCAGCGCGCGGGGCAATCCCGACGACCCGTTGTCGCGGGGCCACATCTGCCCCAAGGGCGTGGCTATCGGCGACGTGCACGCCGATCCCGACCGGCTGCGCCGTCCGGTGCGGCGCGACCGCGCGACCGGCACGTGGACCGAGATCGGGTGGGACGAGGCGTTCGACCTCGTGGCCGACCGGCTCGCGGCGGTCGTGGGAGAGCACGGCCGGGCGGCCCTCGGCATCTACCTCGGCAACCCCAACGTGCACAGCCTCGGATCCATGACCCACGGCACCGGCCTGGTCAAGGCGCTGCGCACGCCCAACACCTACAGCGCCACCTCGGTCGACCAGCTCCCCCACCAGCTGATGGCGCACCTGATGTTCGGCCACCAGCTGCTGCTGCCGATCCCCGACATCGACCGCACGTCCTACTTCCTCGTCCTCGGCGCCAACCCGATGGCCTCCAACGGCTCGCTCATGACGGTGCCGGACTTCCCGGGCCGGCTGCGCGAGCTGAAGGCCCGCGGCGGCCGCATGGTCGTCCTCGACCCGCGCCGCACCGAGACCGCCAAGGTCGCCAGCGAGCACCACTTCCTGCGGCCGGGCTCGGACCCGTGGGTGCTGCTGGCGATGGTGCGGCAGCTGTTCGTCGACGGCACCGCCACGGCTCCGTCGTACGCCGTCGGGTTGGCCGCCGTCGAGGAGGCGGTCGCCGGCTTCACCCCCGAGCTGGCAGAGCAGCACAGCGGGGTGCCGGCGGACGAGGTCGTCCGGATCGCCCGCGACCTGGCGAGCGCCCGGGGTGGGGTCGCTTACGGCCGGATCGGGGTGTCGACGGCGGAGTTCGGCTCGATCTGCCAGTGGGCGATCAACCTGCTCAACGTGCTGACCGGCAACCTCGACCGCGAGGGCGGCGCGATGTTCACCTCGCCCGCGATCGACGTCGTCGGCACCGGGCTCATCGGCCGCGGGGGGCACGGTCGGCGCGCGTCGCGCGTGCGCGGGCTGCCCGAGACGTCGAGCGAGCTGCCGGTCGCCGCACTGCGCGAGGAGATCGAGACGCCGGGCGACGGCCAGATCCGCGCGATGCTCACCCTGTCGGGCAACCCGGTGCTCTCCACGCCCGACGGCGCCCGTCTCGACCAGGCACTCGCGGGGCTGGACTTCATGGCGGCGGTCGACATCTACATCAACGAGACGACCCGTCACGCCGACGTGATCCTGCCCCCGACGACGGCGCTCGAGCGCGACCACTACGACCTGGTGTTCCACGCCCTCGCGGTGCGGAACACCGCGCGGTTCACGCCGGCGGTGCTGCCGAAGGACAAGGACGCCCGCCACGACTGGCAGATCTACCGCGAGCTCGCGCTGCGCACGACCGCGCGGCTGGGATCGCGCGGCTCGCTGCTCGACCGCGCCAAGCTGTGGGCGCGGATGTCGATCAGCCCGACCCGGCTGGTGCAGGTGCTGCTCGCCCGCGGCGACTCCGGGGTGACGATCACCAAGCTGCGCAAGAGCCCGCAGGGCATCGACCTCGGCCCGCTCCGCCCCGATCAGCTGCCGCGACGGCTCCGCACCCGCGACCACACGCTCGACCTGGCACCCGCCCTCGTGCTCGACGACCTGGCGCGGCTGCGGGCGGTCGCCCCTCCCGCGGACGAGCTCCTGCTGATCGGACGCCGCCACCAGCGCGACTGCAACTCCTGGATGCACAACACCGAGCGGCTCACGAAGGGCCGACCGCGCCACCAGCTCCTCATGCACCCCGACGACCTCGCGGCCCGCGGGCTCGTGGACGGCGCTCTGGTCACCGTCACCTCGCGGGTCGGCTCGGTGAAGGTCGACGTGCAGGCGAGCGAGGACATGATGCCCGGGGTCGTGTCCCTCCCCCACGGCTACGGGCACGGACGCAGCGGCACGCGCACCGCGGTCGCCGACGGCGTGTCCGGGGTGTCGATCAACGACCTCACCGACCCCGAGCGCCTCGACGTGTCCGGCAACGCCGCGCTGAGCGGCGTGCCCGTCACGGTCGGGTAGCGCGACCTCGCCGGGGGCCGCTCAGACGACCGTCACCGGGTGCCGCACGACCGCGTCGAAGAAGTAGCCGCTCGGGTTGAAGGCCGCGACGTCGGGCTGGGTGCGGCCGAGCCCGTCGGTCGCGCGCGCCAGCAAGGTGTGCGGACCCGGCGCGGCGTCGCGCCAGACGTAGGTCCACTGGCTCCAGCCCCGGCCGCGCGACGGCTGCGGCGCGGGGTGGACCCGGGCGGCGGACCAGGTCTCGCCGCCGTCGGTGCTGACGTCGACGCGCGCGATGGGCGCGGTACCGGACCACGAGCGGCCCGTGAGGACGATCTTCCGGGCGGCGGGCAGTCGGGCGTCGCGGGGCAGCTCCCAGGCGGAGCGCACCGGGTTGACCGTGAGCGCGCCGTCGACGTTGTACCACTTGGTGTTCCACGGCGAGGTCAGCTCGCTGCGGGACACCTCCAGCGAGCCCAGCCACTTGGTGCTCGCGATGCCGACCCATCCTGGCAGGACCAGGCGCAGGGGGAAGCCGTGGTCCGGGAGCAGCCGTTCGCCGTTCACGCCCCAGGCGAGCACGGCGTCGTCGAGCGCCTTCGCGACCGGGAAGGGTCGGCGGACGGGCCCGTAGTCGACTCCCTTGTCGACGTAGCTGGGGTCGAGCCCCGTGCTGAGCACCGACACGGCGTCCGAGCGCAGGCCTGCCGACCGCAGCACGTCGCCGAGCCGTACCCCCTGCCAGGTGACCGTCCCGACGGCGCCGAGCGTCCACGCCGTACCACTCACGCTCTGGCCCTGCTGGGTGGTGAAGAAGCTGCGACCGTTGCCGGTGCACTCGTGCGTCGCGGTCACCTCCACGTTCGTGAACCTCCGTCGCAGGTCGGCGACCGCGAGGGTCACGCCGGCGGGGTCGGAGAGCCCGTCCCCGAAGATCCGCAGCCGGTAGTCGGCCTCGTCGATGATCGGCGTCCTGGTGTGGTTGCGGACGAACAACCGCGACTGGGGCGTGCGGTAGTCCTTGGGGTCCACCGAGTCCCACCGCATCTCGGCGTTGGTGCCGTGGTCGATGAACCACTCGGGCGGAAGCGGCTTGAGGATCGCGGGCCCTCCTGCGACCGCACGCGCGGCCAGAGGGGCGACCTGTGAGAGCACGGAGCCGGCAGCGGCGGCGACCGGAAGACCGAGCAGGGACCTACGGCGAAGGCGGGTGTCCGTCATAGGGTGAATCTAACACGATCAACTTACTCTACTATTGAGCCCCGGGCTTCGTCCTGGTCTCCGTCGCGCAGCATGCGGTAGATCACCCGCATGCTCACGGCGCGCGCCAGCTCCTCCATGATCACCGTGAAGAACTCCTTGCGGTAGAGCTCGTCGGTGATCGCGACGACGGTGAAGTAGAGCCCCGAGAAGCCCGCGAGGAAGAACGACACGTGCAGCAGCTCGACGCTCACGACGTGCGGCCCCGGCGGGTAGGTCGGCTTGGCGCCGACCCATGCGGTGATCACCGACGGGTCGATCACGAGCTTGCCGAACGCCAGGAAGAAGACGAAGACCGCGATCACCAGCAGGAACACCTGCACCGCCTGGGCGACCACCAGCACCAGCACCAGGTTGACCATCTGCAGTCCCGTCACCTGGGCCTGGTCGGGCAGGTCGATGTCGGAGGCCTCCATCCGCGCGGCGGCTGCGGCGAGCGGGGTGCGTGCCGTGCCGGCGAGCACCTCCTCCAGCTGCACCCGGTCGTCGAACTGGTCCAGCTCCTGCGCCAGCCGCGGCACCAGGAAGCCCATCGCGATCGCGCCGAAGCACAGCACCGCCGCCCACAGCACGCCGCCGTGCAGCGCGGAGGCCACCTGCCAGACCTCCGTGTTGATGAAGAGGAAGGTGATGAAGAGCATCAGGATCGGCAGGGCCCGGGTGGCCAGCGGCAGCAACAGGCCGAGGCTGCGGAGCGCGCGCCGCAACGCCCACCGGGCGATCGGCATCGTCCGCAGGGCGACCAGCGCGTAGACGACGACGGTCGCGAGCGCGGCGCTGATCCCCGCGATGACGTCGTACGACGGCGCGCCCGTCGCGCCCACCACCAGTGCCGTGCCGACGCCGACCACGACGGCGGCGAGGGCCACGAGCAGGACCGGCGTGCGCCGCAGCCGCCTGCGGACGACCGCCCGCACGTCGTCGACGAACCACGGCAGTCCGTGGTGGGCGAACCAGGCCTCGGCGGCGGCGCGTTCGGCAGCGACGGGCCCCGGCTCGGTCATGAGCCGAGGATCTCGCGGGTGCGCTCCACGTCGTCGGCGATCGCCACCAGGAGGTCGTCGATCCCGTCGAAGCGCACCATGCCTCGGATCCGCTCCACGAACTCAACCTCGACCTCGACGCCGTAGAGCGCGAGGTCGGTGCGGTCGAGCACGTAGGCCTCCACCCGTCGGTCGCGCTCGCCGTCGAAGGTCGGGTTGGTGCCCACGCTGATCGCGGCGGGCATCCGCTCCCCCGGCGCGCCGTCCGGTCCGCGTGGGGTCAGCCAGCCGGCGTACACGCCGTCGGCGGGGGCGGCCGACCCGGCCGCGACGGGCACGTTGGCGGTCGGGTAGCCGAGGTCGCGGCCGCGCTGGTCGCCCTGCATGACCTCGCCCCGGGTGACGAACGGCCGACCGAGCGCCTCCGCGGCACCGGTGACGTCACCGGCGGCGAGGCAGGTGCGGATGTAGGTCGAGGACCAGACCTGCGGGCCGCCGTCGAGGTCGACCGCGTCGACGGTGAAGTCGTGGGCCGCCCCGGCCTGCCCGAGCGTGTGCACGTCGCCGGCGGCCCGGTTGCCGAACCGGAAGTTGGCGCCGACGACGACCGCCTTGGCGTGCAGCCGCTCCACCAGGATCCGGTCGATGAACTCCAGCGGCGTCCAGGCCGCGATGTCGCGGGAGAACGGGATGACCAGCACCGCGTCGACGCCAGCGTCGGCGAGCAGGCGGAGCCGTTCGTCGATGGTGGTCAGGGTGGGAGGCGCGTGCTCGGGGCGGAGCACCGCGATGGGGTGCGGGTCGAAGGTCACCGCGACGACCGTGTCGACGCCTGCGTCGTCGGCCACCTCGCGCGCCCGTTGCACGACGTGCTGGTGCCCGAGGTGCATGCCGTCGAAGTTGCCGATGGTGACGACGCTGCGCCCGAGATCCCCGGGGACGTCGTCGAGCTGCCGCCACACGTGCACGGCCGTCACCCTACTGACCCGGCCTCAGCCGACGAACACGGCGGCCGGTCGGGCGCGCCCGCCCTCGGGTCGGTAGAGCGCCAGGAACTCGCCACTCGGCGCGAAGACGGCGGTCAGCCCGTCGATGTCGAGCGGGAGCGCGCGCCCGTAGCGGACCGCCTGCGCCTCCCCGGGATCGAGGTCGTACGACGGGAAGGCCGCCCGAGCGGCCTGCTCGATCGACATCACGGAGAACTCGTCGGTGAGCTGCTCGAGGGTGCGCGCGTCGTCGAGGCGGTAGGGCCCGACCGCCGTACGGCGAAGCGCGGTGAGGTGCCCGCCGACGCCGAGGGTCGCGCCGAGGTCGCGCGCGACGGCCCGCACGTAGGTGCCGCTGGAGCAGCGCAGCGAGACGTCGACGTCCACCGTCTGCGGGGAGGCGGCGCCTCCTGGTCGCACGTCGTGCACGACGAGCTCGTGGATCGTGACCGGCCGCGCGTCGAGCGCGACCTCCTCGCCCTCGCGCACGCGCTGGTAGGACCGCTTGCCGTCCACCTTGATCGCCGACACCGCGGTCGGTACCTGCTCGATGTCGCCGACGAACGCTGCCAGCGCGGTGCGGACCTGCTCGCCGGTGAGGCCGTCGGCCGGCACCGTCGCGACGACGTCGCCCTCGGCGTCGTCGGTCACCGTCGAGACACCGAGCCGGATGGTGGCGTCGTAGGCCTTCTCCGTGGTCATCAGGTGCCCGAGCAGCCGCGTCGCCCGCCCCGTGCCGACCACCAGCACACCGGTCGCCATCGGGTCGAGCGTGCCGGCGTGGCCGACCTTGCGGGTGCCGGCGAGGCGGCGGACCCGGGCCACGACGTCGTGGCTCGTGAGGCCGCCGGGCTTGTCGACGACGACCAGCCCGTTGGGCTCGGTCACTTGTCCTCGTCGTCCTCGTCGTGCTCGTCGCCCTCGTCGTCCGACGACTCGAGGACCTCACGCGGCTTCTTGTAGGGGTCGGCCTCCCCCGCGGGGCGGGCGCCCTCACGGGCTGCGGCGACGGCGGCGTCCGCCTCGCGCGCCTTGGCCAGCACCTCGTCGAGGTGGCGGGCACCCTCGGGGATCACGTCGAGCTCGAAGGCCAGGGTCGGCACCAGGCGCATGCCGAGCTGCTTGCCGACCTCGGAGCGCAGCACGCCCCTGGCCGACTCCAGGGCCGCGGCGGTGGCGACCCGGTCGTCCTCCTCACCGAGGACCGTGTAGTAGACCGTCGCGTGCTGGCTGTCGCCGGACAGGCGCACGTCGGTGACCGTCACGAACCCCAGCCGCGGGTCCTTGATGCGACGCTCCAGCATCTCGGCCACGATCACCTGGATCCGGTCGGCGATCTTGCGCACGCGGGGGTTGGTCATGTCTCTCACTCTCTCGCAACGGGTGCACGCGTGTCCGTCTCCCCAGGGATGTAGCCGAATGTGCGCCTCCCAGTGCCCCTTCGCACTGGGAAGCGCACACCGGTCTACCTACCGTGATGAACGACCACCTGCCGCAAGCCCGATCAGGCCCGCGGGATCTCCTTCATCTCGAAGGCCTCGACGATGTCGCCTTCCTTGATGTCCTGGAAGTTGCGGAGCACGAGACCGCACTCGAAGCCCTCGCGGACCTCCGCGGCATCGTCCTTCTCCCGCTTGAGCGAGGCCAGGTCGAGGTTGTCGGCGATGACCGCACCGTCGCGGAGCACGCGCACCTTCGCGTTGCGCCGGATGACGCCCCCGATGACCATGCAGCCCGCGATGTTGCCGATCTTCGACGAGCGGAAGATCGCACGGATCTCCGCCTGGCCGAGGGTCGACTCCTCGTACTCCGGCTTGAGCATGCCCTTGAGGGCGGCCTCGATCTCCTCGATCGCCTGGTAGATGACCGAGTAGTACTTGATCTCGACGCCCTCGCGGTCGGCGAGCTCGGAGGCCTTGCCCTGAGCCCGGACGTTGAAGCCGATGATGATCGCGTCGGAGGCGGCCGCCAGGTTGACGTTGGCCTCGGTGATCGCACCGACACCGCGGTCGATGACCCGCAGCGAGACCTCTTCGCCGACCTCGAGCTGCGCGAGCGCGTCCTCGAGGGCCTCGACAGAACCGGACACGTCGCCCTTGAGGATGAGGTTGAGCTCCTGGCTCTCGCCCTTCTCCATGGAGGCCATGAAGTCCTCGAGAGTACGACGGACCCGCCGCTTGGCCTGCAGGGCGGCACGCTCGCGCGCCTCCCGCTTCTCCGCGATCTGGCGGGCGACCCGGTCGTCCTCGACCACGATGAAGTTCTGGCCCGCTCCGGGCACGGCCGAGAGGCCGAGCACCATCGCCGGACGGCCGGGGTCGGCCTCCTGCAGCTCCTCGCCGTGCTCGTCGAGCATCGCGCGGACGCGGCCGTGGGCCGGACCGGCGACGATCGAGTCACCGACGCGCAGCGTGCCGCGCTGGACCAGCACCGTGGCGACCGGACCGCGACCGCGGTCCAGGTGCGCCTCGACGACCAGGCCCTGAGCGTCCTGGTCGGGGTTGGCCCGCAGGTCCAGGGACGCGTCGGCGGTCAGCACGACGGCCTCGAGCAGCTTGTCGAGGTTGAGCCCGGCCTTGGCCGACACGTCGACGAACATCGAGTCGCCGCCGTACTCCTCGGGCACGAGGCCGTACTCGGTCAGCTGTCCGCGGACCTTGGTCGGGTCGGCCTCCGGCTTGTCGATCTTGTTGACCGCCACGACGATCGGCACGCCGGCCGCCTTGGCGTGGTTGAGCGCCTCGACCGTCTGCGGCATCACGCCGTCGTCGGCCGCGACCACGAGGATCGCGATGTCCGAGGACTGCGACCCACGCGCACGCATGGCGGTGAACGCCTCGTGACCCGGGGTGTCGATGAAGCTGATCCGTCGATCGTTGCCGTCGACCTCGGTGTGCACCTGGTAGGCACCGATGTGCTGGGTGATGCCACCCGCCTCGCCGGCGACCACGTTGGCGCCACGGAGGGCGTCGAGCAGCTTGGTCTTGCCGTGGTCGACGTGACCCATCACGGTCACGACCGGGGGCCGGATGACCAGGTCGCTCTCGTCGCCCTCGTCGGCGCCGAACTCCAGGTCGAAGGACTCGAGCAGCTCGCGGTCCTCGTCCTCGGGCGAGACGACCTCGACGACGTAGTTGAGCTCCTCACCGAGCAGCTCCAGCGTCTCGTCACCCACGGACTGGGTCGCGGTGACCATCTCGCCGAGGTGGAAGAGCATCTGCACGAGCGACGCCGCGTCGAGACCGATCTTCTCCGCGAAGTCGGTCAGCGAGGCGCCACGGGCCAGACGCACGGTCTCGCCGTTGCCCTTGCGGACACGCATGCCGCCCAGGGTCGGGGCCTCCATGGCCTCGAACTCCTGGCGACGCGCCCGCTTGGACTTGCGCCCACGCCGGGCCGGGCCACCGGGGCGACCGAAGGCACCCTGGGTCTGACCGCGCTGGCCGGGACGGCCACCGCCGGGGCGACCGCCGCCGCCGGGGCCGAAGCCACCGCCGCCGCCGGGACCGCCACGACCGGGAGCGCCGGCACCGGCACCGCTGCGGCCGGGTGCGCCACCGCGACCCGGCGCGCCACCACGGGCACCGCCAGGGCCGCCGCCGGGACCGGGACGACCCGGACCACGACCGCCCGGGCCCGCGCCGAACGCGGCCGGGGATTTCGGCATCATCGCCGGGTTGGGGCGCGGCATGCCGGGGCGACCGCCCGCGGGGGCCGGCGGACGCGGACCGGCAGGTCCGGCCTCGCCCTCACGCGGCGGCGGGGCTGGCCGACGGCCCATGCCCTGGCTCGACGCGAACGGGTTGTTGCCGGGCCGCGGGGTGCCGCTCGGCTTGCCGACCGGACGGGGCGCGGGCGCCTTCGGCGTCGGCGCCTTGGGGGCACCGGGCTTCGGGGCGGCGGGCGCGGCCGACTCGGCGGCAGGGGCCTCGGGCTGCTCGGGAGCAGCCGGGGGCTCCTCCACGACGGGCTCGACGGGAGCGGGAGCAGGCGCCTCGGCGGCAGGCTCCTCGGCAGGGGCGGCCGGCGCCGGAGCCTTCGGCTTGGGGCCGGGCTTCGGGGCGGCAGCCTTCTTGGCCGCCGGCTCGGCGGCGGCAGGCGCGTCGGAAGAGGCCATCTGGGCGTTCAGCTGGGCACCGTAGGTGTCCTCGAACTTCTTCACCGCGGGCAGCTCGATGCTCGAGGATGCCGTCTTGGCGAATTCACCGATGGCGTTCAGCTTCTCCAGCGCTTCCTTGCTGGGGATGCCGTACTTCTTCGCGAGTTCGGAAACTCGGGTCTTGGCCACGTTTCTCCTTCTGGCCCAAGACCCGCGTTGGGGGGAGTCTCAGACCGTTGGTGGGTGCTGCAGAGCGAAGGGGCTCATCGCGAGTTACTCATCGAGTGCTCATGAGCTGCTGCTCCAGTTCTTTCCGGTCGGTCATTGCTGTTGGTCGAGCGAGTCGAGGTAGTCACCCACCGGTGCGCTGGACAGCCCACCCTGGACCCGAAGGGCTCGGGAGAAGGCTTTCCGGCGTACCGCGAGGTCGTAGCACCCGGGCGTGGGGTGGAGGTGCGCTCCCCTGCCCGGCGCAGTGCCGTCGGGATCAGGCGTGGCGGCGGGGAGGCCGTCGGTGCCCGAGCCGGCGATCACTCGCAACAACTCGCTTCTGGCGGCCCGCTCCCGGCATCCGATGCATGTCCGGACGGGCTCCTCACGAGGAGATCCGTCCGGTGACGTCGAGATGATCCGTCGGCGTGCCACCAACGGGCAACTCTACCCGTTGCGACCACCGGTTTCCGAAACCGGGGCGTCGTCGCCGGGTGACCGGGCGGTCCTCACCTGCAGGAGGACGGCTCGCGAGCCTGGACGTACGCCGCCAGGACGGTGCCGTCCGTGGACGACCGGGCACGGCTTGACGCTCCGTCCTAACCTGGACACGTGAGCGACCTCCACTGCGCGGCCACCCTCCTGGTGACCCCCTCCGACCGGGTCCCGGCCCTGGTCGATGAGCTCGCTGGCGCCCGGGTGGCACACGTCTGGAGCGACGGGACGACGGAGACCCACGTCGCGGCGCGGTCGGCCGCCGCACGGCTCGGCGTGGGCATCACCGAGCGGGCCGACGTCGGCGCGCACCTCGACGAGGTGGCCGACGAGCACCGCGGCGAGACCGTCCTCGTCGTCGTCGGTGCCGTGGCCGGTGCCGTGGCCGGCGACGCCGAGGTGACCGAGGTCCGGATCGACGGCGACGGCCGCATCAGCCGGCCCTGGCGCGGTTAGGCGCCCTCCTCGTCGGAGTGGATGTCGATCCGCCAGCCCGTCAGGCGGGCGGCGAGGCGGGCGTTCTGCCCCTCCTTGCCGATGGCGAGGGACAGCTGGAAGTCCGGCACCACGACGCGCGCCGACTTCGCGGCCTGGTCGACCACCGTCACGGAGGTGACCTGGGCGGGCGACAGCGCGTGCGCGACGAGCTCGCCGGGGTCGTCGGACCAGTCGACGATGTCGATCTTCTCGCCGTGCAGCTCCGACATCACCGCCCGCACGCGCTGGCCCATCGGTCCGATGCAGGCGCCCTTGGCGTTGACGCCGGAGACGGTCGAGCGCACCGCCATCTTGGTGCGGTGGCCCGCCTCGCGGGCGATCGCCGCGATCTCGACGGTGCCGTCGGCGATCTCGGGCACCTCGAGCGCGAAGAGCTTCTTGACCAGGTTGGGGTGTGAGCGCGAGAGCGTGATCTGCGGGCCGCGCATGCCCTTGCGGACCGAGACGACCAGGCACTTGATGCGCGTGCCGTGGCGGTAGTCCTCGCCCGGCACCCGCTCGCTGACCGGGAGCAGCGCCTCGATCTTGCCGAGGTCGACGAGCACGTCGTCGGGATTGCGCCCCTGCTGGATCACGCCCGAGATGATGTCGCCCTCCTTGCCGGAGAACTCGCCGTACTTGATCTCGTCCTCGGCGTCGCGGAGCCGCTGCAGCATGATCTGCTTCGCCGTGGTCGCGGCGATCCGGCCGAAGCCGTCCGGGGTGTCGTCGTACTCGCCGATCTTGTTGCCGTCGTCGTCGAGCTCCGCGGCGAGCACGGTGACGTGGCCGCTCTTGCGGTCGAGCTCGACGCGCGCGTCCTCCTGGGCGCCCGGCGTCTTGTGGTAGGCCGTGAGGAGCGCCTGCTCGATCGCCTCGACGAGCACGTCGAACTTGATCTCCTTCTCGCGCTCCAGCATCCGCAGGATGCTCAGGTCGATGTCCATGTCACTCGTCCTCGTTCTTCCGGTTGAACTCGATCTGCACGAGCGCCTTCTTGACCTCGTCGTAGCGCACCGTCCGCGGCGCACCGTCGACGTCGAGCACGACCTGCTCCTCGTCGGACTCCCCGATCCGACCGGTCACGGCGCTCCCGTCGGCGAGGGTCGCCTTCACCAGGCGCGTGGCGTTGCGCCGCCAGTGACGCGGCAGGGTGAGTGGGCGGTCGACGCCCCGGGAGGTCACCTCGAGGGTGTAGGGCTGCTCGCCCAGGGCCGCGGTTGCGTCGAGCACGTCGTTGATCGCGCGCGTCGCTGCTGCGACGTCGTCGAGGGAGACCCCGCCGTCCTTGTCGACGGCGATCCGCAGGACGCGGCGCTTGCCGGCGGGGGTCAGCTCCACGGCTTCGACATCGAGGTCCAGCTGCTCGAGCGGGCCGGTGACGGCTGCCGACACGGCCGCGACGGTGGCGTCTGCCCCGGGGCGCTGGCTCGAGCTCATGGGTGGAACCCCCGTGTCCTGTTGTGGTGAAGCGGTTGTGTGGTGGTGCGGTCGTTCTGGTTACCTCCGGCCACGATAGCGGCTGTAGCCTCACCCCGTGCTCAGGCAGGTCCGCGCGTCCCGGCGTGCTCTTCTCGGAGGTGTCGTCGGCGGCGCCGCCGGCGCCGTGGTGCTGTCGGGCTGCGGCGAGCACGACAGTCGTACGGCGTCCGCGGCTGCTGCCGACACCACCGCCCCTGCCGTCGACACCGACAGCGACCTGGTCGCCGACGTCGTCCGCGGGATCGAGGGCGCCCTGAGGACCGCGACGGCCACCGGCGCGGCCTTCCCCGCACTTCGGGCGAGCGCCCGCGCGTTCGTCGCCGTCCACCGGGCCCACCTGGTGGAGCTGGGCGAGCACGGCAAGGACCGTCCGGGCGGCAAGGCGACCGGCAGTGCCGCCGACGCGAAGGCCCACCTCCTCGCGGTCGAGGAGAAGCTGCAGGGCCGCCTCGTCGCCGCCGCCCTGGCCGCCGAGAGCGGAGCGCTGGCGCAGGTCTTCGCCGCGATGGCCGCGGCCGTCGCCCAGCAGCGGACGGTCGCGGCATGAACCCCCTCGTCGACGCCCTCCAGACCGCCCTGGCCGGCGAGCACGCGGCCGTCTTCGTCTACGGCGCGCTCGGCGGGCAGACCTCCCAGTCGGCCACGCCGACGCTCTACGCGAGCGTCACCGAGGGCTACGTCACCCACCGGGCCCGGCGCGACGACCTGATCGACGAGATCGTGGCCGCGGGTCACCAGCCGGTCGCGGCGGAGCCGGCCTACGACCTGCCGGTCGACCTGTCGTCCGCCGCCGCGGTCAGCGACCGGGCGCTCGCGCTGGAGCGGGCCTGCGCGGCGACCTACGCCTTCCTGGTGGCCTCCTCGACCGGGCGGCACCGGGAGTGGGGCGTCACCGCCCTGCTCGACAGCGCGGTGCGTGAGCTCGCCTTCGGTGGGCGGCCGGAGCGACTGCCCGGGCTCTGAGCTCCGGAGGCCGGGCGCTCGTCCCGCGGAATTGCAACAGGTCCGCGACCTCGACTCCGGGGAACTCCCGAGACGTCCCCCGAAGGTCGGGGTCGCGGACCTGGCAGCGGCCGGGGACAACGGCCTTGGCAGCTTCGGTGAGGTGGGGCTCTCCGGGCTGCTGTGCACAATCATGCAACGAAGGGGCACCGAAGCGCTGCTCTCTTCGATCCTCATAAATGTGCACTGCAGGAACCTGCAACGAAAAGCGGTGCGTCCCCCGCCTCGACCCGCCAGTCGGCGGGGAGACGGGGGACGCTCCTGGCGCGTGGGTCAGCCGCGGTAGGCCGCCCACATCGTGTCCATCCGGGCGCTCTGGCCAGGGGTGAACTGGTTGTAGCAGGAGTCGTAGCTGTAGTCCATGTAGTTGTGGATCGGGTCAAGCCCCGGCAGCGAGCAGGAGTCGCGACCGGCGGGGCAGCCCGTGGTCGACGAGCTCTGGGCCGGGGTGTCGCTCACCTCGTCGTTCGTCGCGGTGCAACCGCCCTGGAACGTGTGGTAGAGCCCGAACCAGTGGCCCGCCTCGTGGCTGGCGGTCTTGCCCTGGTTGTAGTTGGTCGCCGAGCCGCCGGGGAGCGAGGAGTACTGCACCCGGATGCCGTCGATCTTCGGGTTCTTCGCGTAGTCCCAGGGGAAGGTGGCGATGCCGAGGTACTTGAAGTCGACCAGCCAGATGTTCAGGGCGTTCTTGCCGCCCAGGCGGGTCTGCGACCGGTAGCTCGTCGACTGCTTGTCGGTGTGCCACTGGTTGTTGTAGTAGGTGTCGACACCCGCCAGGGTGAAGGTGAACCCGGTGTCGGCCGCCGTGCCCGAGGCCTCCTGGCCGGCGTAGTCCTGGTTGAGCTCGGCGATCTGCGCCGTGATCTGCGCCTGGGTGACGTCGCCGGCGCCGCTGGCCGAGAGCATCTTGTGGACGTACACCGGCACCGACGCACTGGTGCGCTGCGCCTCGGTGCGGCTGATGCCCTTGCGGTGCAGTGCTCGCGTCGTCTGGCGCTGGATCGCGCGCTGCTCCTGGGCGGAGATGGCGCGGGTGTCACCCGTGCCGCGGCCGCGGGCATCGGCGGCCGCGTCGTGACCACTGGGGGTGATGCAGGCGTTCTGCGCCCGCAGGTCCGGCGCCGGTCGTGCATGTGCAGGTGCGGAGATGGACAAGCTCGCGGCGGCAAGACCGATCGCCAGCGTCCCGAGTCGCAGGGTTCGATGCAATTGCATGAAGAACTTCCTCTTCATCCGGGGACCCGGCCCGCCCGGGCCACACATTCGGGATCAAACACCAGAAATGTTTCCAGCGGAAGGGGCGCTTACCGGAAGAAGCGCAGACCGCCGTGGGCACGGGCGAGCCGGATCAGGCCGGCCTCAGGCGCGGTAGGTCGCCCACATCGTGTCCATCCGGGCGCTCTGGCCCGGGGTGAACTGGTTGTAGCAGGAGTCGAAGCTGTAGTCCATGTAGTTGTGGATCGGGTCGAGGCCCGGCAGCGAGCACGAGTCGCGACCCGTCGGGCAGCCGTAGCTGTCCGACTTCTGTGCCGGCGTGTCGTCGACGTAGTCGTTGCGCTTCGTGCAGCCGCCGGAGAACGTGTGGTACAGCCCGAACCAGTGACCGGCCTCGTGCACGGCGGTGTCTCCCTGGTCGTAGTTGGTCGAGGTGCCGCCCGGCAGGGACGAGTACTGCACCCTGATGCCGTCGATGGCCGGCTTGCCGGCGTACTCCCACGGGAAGGTCGCGACGCCCAGGTTGTCGAAGTCGAGGAGCCAGATGTTGAGCGCGCCCTTGCCGCCCTTGCGGGTCTTCGCGCGGTAGGTCTCGGAGTCGCCGTCCCCGTGCCAGGTGTCGTTGCGGTAGGCGTCGACGCCGGCGAGGGTGAACGTGAAGCCGGTGTCGGCGGCAACCCCGGGAGCCTCCTTCCCGGCGAAGTCGGCGTTGAGGACGTCGATCTGCGCATCGATCTGCGCCTGGGTCACGTCGCCGGCGCCGCTCGACGAGAGCATCTTGTGCACGTAGACCGGCACGGTGGCGCTGGTGCGCTGCGTCTCGCGGCGGGTCAGCCCCTTGGTCTCCAGGATCTGCTGCGTCCGCCGGGCGATCGCGCGCTTCTCCCGGGCCGAGGGCTCGTCGCCGGCCTCACGCCCGCCCTGGTGCTTCGCACCGGCGCGGTCGACGCAGGCGTGCTGGGCGGCGTCGGTGGGACGCAGGGCGTGGGCCGGGGCCGTCGCCGCCACGCCGAGGGTGGTCGTGCTCGCTACGAGGCCGAGCAGGATCGAGGTGGATTTCCGCATGAACGATGTACCTCCCGAGATGGATGAATCGCCCGGACCGGGCGATTCTGGGAGACATCCTTGCGGTCGGACTGCGCGGAAACGCAAGGAATTCCGGCCCGGGAAGCGGTCTTCAGCGCCACGGTGTCATCAGATCTGATATCGCGGCGAGGGTCGGGGCCACCGCGTCCGGCCGTCCCTCGGTGTGGCCCACCTGCTCCGGCGGGATCGCGGAGTGGGGCACGTGGATCGCCCGCATGCCGGCCTGCTGGGCCCCCCAGACGTCGTCGAAGAGCCGGTCGCCGACGTACACGCACCGGGCCGGGTCGGTCACGCCCACCGCGTCCATCGCGGCTCGGAAGGCGTGGGGCGAGGGCTTCGTCCACGGCACCTCGCTGGTGTAGACGTCGCCGTCGATCAGGTGGTCGACCCCGTCGCGGGCGAAGAAGCCGACGTGCCACTCGCGCGGCCAGATCGTGTTGGACAGGACGCCGACCTTGATGCCCTCCGCGCGCAGCCACTCCCACAGCGGCCGGACCTCGGGGTCGGTCTCGGTGTGCGGCACCCAGAACTCGTAGTAGGCCGTCAGCAGCTCCGGGTCGTGCTCGAGCCCGGCCTCGGTGAAGAGGTCCGCGATGGTGGCGCTCTGCTGGTGGTCGCGGCTCCTCCCCCACACCGCCGCGCCCGCCTCGTGGAGGGCGCGCGCGTGGAGGTGTCGGTCGTCGTCCTTGCCGGGGGTCGCGACGACGGCCGCGGCCAGCGCCAGCGACTCGGCGTGGAAGTCGATGTCGTGCCAGCGGGTGAGCGTGCCGCCCCAGTCGAAGATGACCGCCTCGATCACCGACCGGTCACCTCCGGACGACGCCGGCGACGTGGGACGCCGCGTCGCCCACGGGTATGTCGACCCGCTCGCCGGTGCGCCGGTCCTTGACCTCGATCACGCCGTCCGCGACACCGCGGCCGACCGTGACGATGGTCGGCACGCCGATGAGCTCGGCGTCCTTGAACTTCACCCCGGGGCTGACCTTGCCGGCACGGTCGTCGTAGAGCACGTCGAGGCCGTGGGCCGCCAGCTCGGTGACGAGCTGCTCGGCGGCCGCGAAGACGGCCTCGTCCTTGCCCGCAGCGACGACGTGGACGTCGTACGGCGCCACGTCGCGCGGCCAGCACAGGCCGATCTCGTCGAGGGTGTTCTCGGCGATGGCGGCCACGGCCCGCGAGGGCCCGATCCCGTAGGAGCCCATCGTGACGGTGACGAGCTTGCCGTTCTCGTCGAGGACCTTGAGGTCGAGCGCCTCGGCGAACTTCCGGCCGAGCTGGAAGATGTGGCCCATCTCGACCCCGCGAGCGGCCTCGAGGATGCCGTCGCCGCGCGGGCAGGGGTCGCCCGCACGCACCTCGGCGGCCTCGATCGTGCCGTCGGGGACGAAGTCGCGGCCCACGGTCAGGTCGAGCACGTGGCGACCGGGCTCGTCGGCTCCGGTGACCCAGCGCGTGCCCTTGACGACCCGCGGGTCGACGAGGTAGCGGATGCCGGACGTGCCGTCCTCGCCGAGCACGCCGGGGCCGATGTAGCCCTTCACGAGCTCGGGGTGCTTCGCGAAGTCCTCCTCGGTGAACGGCCGGAACTCCGCCGGGTAGAGCGTCGCCTCGAGCCGCTTCGGATCGACCTCGCGGTCGCCCGGGACGCCGATCGCCAACGGCTCGCTGCTGCCGTCGAGCTGCGTGACGACCATCAGCACGTTCTTGAGCGTGTCCTCGGCCGCCCACGCGCGGTCCTCGCGCGGGAACGACTCGTTGAGCAGGGCGACCAGTGACTCGATGGTGGGAGTGTCAGGGGTGTTCTCGACGCGCGCGGCGGGCGCGTCGTCGTAGGGGACCGGAGGGGGCGACGGCGTCTCCACGGCCTCGACGTTGGCGGCGAACCCGCACGCAGGGCAGGTGACATAGGTGTCCTCGCCGATCGCAGCCTTGGCGAGGAACTCCTCGGACTTGGAGCCGCCCATCGCGCCGGCGTGGGCGCGGACGATCACGTACTCGAACCCGAGCTTGTCGAAGATGCGGATGTAGGCCTCGCGGTGCTGGGCGTACGACGCATCGAGCCCGGCGTCGTCGACGTCGAAGGAGTAGGAGTCCTTCATGATGAACTCGCGACCGCGGAGCAGGCCGGCCCGCGGCCGGGCCTCGTCGCGGTACTTCGTCTGGATCTGGTAGATCGAGAGGGGCAGGTCCTTGTAGGAGCTGTAGAGGTCCTTCACGAGGAGCGTGAACATCTCCTCGTGCGTGGGTCCGAGGAGGTAGTCGGCGTCCTTGCGGTCCTTCAGGCGGAAGATGCCGTCGCCGTACTCGGTCCAGCGACCCGTCGCCTCGTAGGGCTCGCGGGGCAGCAACGCAGGGAACGAGACCTCCTGGGCGCCGATCGCGTCCATCTCCTCGCGGATGATCGCCTCGATCCGGCGCAGCACCCGCAGCCCGAGCGGCAACCAGGTGTAGATGCCCGGCGCGGCCCGGCGGATGTAGCCGGCCCGGACGAGCAGGCGGTGGCTCGGCACCTCGGCGTCCGCGGGATCCTCGCGCAGGGTGCGGACGAACAGGGTCGACATCCGGGAGATCATGGGCACAGGGTAGGCGGGGCGCTCCGCCCGCCCGAAACCAGTTCAGGCACGTCCCGCGCGCAGTGCGCCGCGGATCATCGGCAGCTGGAGCGGCAGCCGCGCGAGCGAGGCCGCCTGCAGCGGCCGGTTCGAACCCTGCAGCGCGTCGACCGCCATCTTCACGTTGCCCGGGAAGACCCCGACGAGGAGGGCGGCACTGGCCAGGCCGGCCACCTTGCGGGTCGCCGGCAGCACCATCGCGGCGGCACACACGAGCTCGGCGACGCCGGACGCCACGATGACGTCACGGTGCGCCGGCACCCAGGAGGGCATGAGCGGCTCGAACACCTCCGGCCGGACGAGGTGCACCGTGCCCGACGCCAGGAAGGCCCCGATCACGATCTTGGCGTCGGTGCGGAGGGGTCGGGCCACGGTGAACTCCTGGTGTGGGTGCAGCGGGGTCAGAACATCACGGTCGCGAACCGCGCGGTCTCGCGGAAGCCGACGCGCTCGTAGGCGCGCCGGGCAGGCAGGTTCCAGTCGTTGACGTAGAGCGACACCGTCGGGGCGATCTGCCGGCTGACGAGCTGCGCGACCGCAGCCATGCCCGAGATCGCCAGCCCCTCCCCCCGCCGGTGCGGCGGGACCCAGACGCCCTGGATCTGGGCGGCGTCGGGGGTCGCGCAGGCGACCTCGGCCTTGAAGACCAGCTCGTCGCCGTCGAACCGCGCGAACGACCAGCCGCGGCTGATCAGCTGCAGGACCCGGGTGCGGTAGAGGTCGGAGCCGCCCCCCGTCTCCGGCGAGACCCCGACCTCCTCGGTGTACATCGCGACGCACGCCGGGTAGAGCACCTCGAGGTCGGCGCGGGTCGTCGCACGCACCGCCGGGTCGGCCTCCACCTCGGGCGGGCCGGTCAGGACGAGGTGACGCTGGTCCCATCGCGCGTCGCGCGGAGCGCCCCACGTGGGACGGACGGCCTCCCAGAACGGCGCGACCGCCTCCTGCGGACCGACGATCGTCGACGCCGTACGACGCCGGCCCAGCGCGCGCTCGGCGAAGACCGACGCGTCCTCGGCGGTCGCCTGCACCGGCACCAGGTTGGCCGCGACGTGGCACGCCGCCACCAGCTGCCCGCCCTCGTAGCGGCCCCACATCTCACCGCCGAGCCAGCGCGGCTCGAGGCTGGTGGTCTGCGCGCGGTGGATCGCGAACACGTTGACGACCGGGTCCTGGTGAGCGAGCTCCAGGAACTCCTCCAGGTCGGCCGCCGTGAGGGCGCGCACACCGTGGCGGGTCGTCAGCACGGGGCGAGCCTACGACCTGGAGGTGGGGTCGGGTCGACCCCCGGGCGGCTAGAGTTTCGCCCCACCTCCCAGAAAGTCCCGATGCCCCGATGACGTCGCGCGTCCGTCGCCTGCTCGTGGCAGGCATCGCCGTCGGCGCGGTCGTCGCCGTCGTGCTGGCGATCCTCGTCGTCTCGCGGTCCGGCTCCGACGACGACGGTGGACCGGGGTCCGCGGACCAGGGGGACGCCTGCGGCGCGCTCCTCGCCAAGCCGGGCGGCGGGACGTGGACGTGCACCTTCGTCGACGAGTTCGACGGCGACGCGCTCGACCCGGACAAGTGGACGACCCAGGACACCGCGCGGACGGGATTCCGGTCCGACCAGACCTGCTACCGCGGGGCGGAGAACGTGGCGGTGCAGGACGGCGACCTGGTGCTCGAGGCCCGGGACGCCGGCGCCGAGATCGACTGCGACGGACCGTACGGCGAGTTCCGCACGCGCTACACAGGCGGCCTGGTCGGGACCCGCGACCACTTCTCCCAGACCTACGGGCGCTTCGAGGTCCGCGCGAAGTTCCCCACGGCTCGCACGCCCGGGGTGCACGGTGGCTTCTGGATGTATCCCGTCCGGCTCACCTACGGACGCTGGCCCGCCTCGGGCGAGATCGACGTCGCCGAGTGGTGGTCCAACGACCCGACGCTCCTGCTCCCGACACTGCACTACCGCGGACGCAGCTTCCACGCCGACTCCGGATGGCACTGTCGCGTCGACGACCCGAGCGAGTTCCACACCTACGCCGTGGAGTGGTTCCCGGCGGTGATCCGGTTCGCCATCGACGGCACCGTCTGCTACACCCGCACCTGGCGGCCGACACCCCCGCAGGCGCTACCTCAGCCGTTCGACAAGCCGTTCGGCATGATCCTCAACATGGGCGTCGGCACCGTCGGCGGCACCAACCCCGTCTCGGGAACCACCCCCCTGCCCGCGACCCTCACGGTCGACTACGCGAAAGCCTGGCGCTGATCATGACGAGATCCCTCCACGTGGCGCGGCGATGCGCCCTCGTCGGGGCACTGCTGCTCGGCTGCGTCGGGCTGGCCCCGGCCACGGACACCGCACTCGGCGCCCCTCCGCCGGACCGGGTCGCGACGGCTCGGGCAGGCGCCACGTCGGAGGACGCCTGCGGTCCCCGGATCGCACGACCGGGCGGGCGCAGCTGGACCTGCTCCTTCGCGGACGACTTCCGCGGCATCCGGATCGACGGCCGGAAGTGGGTCGTGCAGGACTCTGCGCTGACCGGTTTCCACACCGGCCAGACGTGCTACACCCGGCACGCCAGCAACGTCCTGGTCCGGCGGGGCACCCTCCGGCTCACCGCCCGCACCGTCGAGCCCTTCCGCTGCGGGCGCCTGCCGCGCGCGTTCCACACGCGCTACACCGGCGGGATGATCGGCACCAAGGGCAAGTTCTCCCAGGCGTTCGGGCGGTTCGAGGTCCGGGCGCGCTTCCCCGAGGGCGACAGGAGCGGGATCCACGGCGGCCTCTGGATGTATCCGGTCGACCTCACCTACGGAGCGTGGCCGGAGTCCGGCGAGATCGACGTCGCGGAGTGGTGGTCCTCGGAGCCGACCCAGGTGATCCCGTCGCTGCACTACGACGGCAGGAAGAGATCCGTGGACTCGGGGTTCGACTGCTGGGTGTCGACCCCGACCCGGTTCCATACCTACACGCTGGTCTGGCTGCGGCGGGTGATGCGCTTCTCGATCGACGGCCGGGAGTGCTTCCACCGCAGGTGGCGGCCCGACCCGCCGCAACAGGCACCCCAGCCGTTCGACCAGCCGTTCAGCATGATCCTCAACATGGGCGTCGGCCGCACCTTTGGCCGCCAGCGGGTCAGCCGCTACACCCGGTTCCCTGCCCAGTACGTGGTCGACTACGTCAGGGCCTGGCGATGACGGACGTCCGTCGCTAACCTTTCCCGACGCGACCGTCGGTTGTGGTCGTGACGCAGTGCAGGAGGGGCGTTCCATGGTGAGGTCGGCCGTCGCCGTACGCCGCCTGCTGGTCAGCCTCGTCCTCGTCGGGGCCGCCGGGCTCGCGGTGCCCGCGACGGCGCCGGCGTCCCAGCCGTCGTACGACGGGAGCGCGGCGCGCACCCGCACGGACCGGTGCGGCGCGCTGATCCCGAAGTCGGGCGGCGGGACCTGGCACTGCACGTTCGTCGACAACTTCAACGGGCGAGCCGTCGACGGCGATCGCTGGGTCGTCCAGCGCACCTCGCACACCGGCTTCCGCACCGAGCGCACCTGCTACACCGACTCCCCCGACAACCTGGCCGTCCACGACGGCGCCCTGGTGCTCAGCGCGCGGAAGGGGCGCTGGGTCAACTGCCGCTTCATGGGCCGCTGGCTGCGCACCCGCTTCACCGGCGGGATGATCGGCACCCGCGACCGCTACTCACAGACCTACGGTCGCTTCGAGGTGCGTGCCCGCTTCCCGGGCAACGAGCACGCCGGCATCCACGGCGGCTTCTGGATGTATCCCGTCGACGACACCTACGGCGACTGGCCCTCGTCCGGCGAGATCGACGTCGCGGAGTGGTGGTCCTACGAGCCCCAGCTGGTGCTGCCGTCGTTGCACTTCGACGGCCGCGACCCCGACGTCGACTCGGGCTGGGACTGCACGGTCGAGGACGCGAGCGTCTTCCACACCTACACGGTCGTGTGGCGGCCGACCGTGATGCAGTTCGCGATCGACGGGACGACGTGCTTCACCCGCACCTGGACCCCTGACGCTCCGCAACGCCGGCCCCAGCCCTTCGACCACCCGTTCCGGATGATCCTCAACTTGGGCGTGTCGACCAACGGGCTCTCCTGGCGCACCGAATTCCCCGCCTCCCTGGTCGTCGACTACGCCAAGTCCTGGCGCTGACGCCTGCGCTGTGGACACCGCGGCGGCCGGCGGCGGGTAACCGCTACGGTCCGTAGCGATGACGGCCTCCAGCAACCGGGGCCGCAGGGGGGAAGCGCATGATCCACACTCCTCGGACGCTCCGCCGCGCGCTCGCCGCGACGGCGCTGGTGACCATCGCCGCGGTCGCACCGCTCGCCGACGACACGGCCACCGCCGACTCCGCCCGGACCGCTCCCGCACTGGCCGCCGGTGCCTGCGGTCCCGTCATCCCGAAGGGCGACGGCACGACCTGGACCTGCACCTTCGCCGACGCCTTCGACGGCACCGCGCTCGACACCGACACCTGGATCGTCCAGGACACCCGCAGGACGGGCTTCACGGTGGGCAAGACCTGCTTCACCTCCTCGCCCGACAACGTGCGCGTCCGCGACGGTCACCTGATCCTGGTCGCGCGGGAGGGTCGCACCATCAACTGCCGCAGCCCGAAGGGCTTCTTCAGCACCCGGTACACCGGCGGGATGGTGGGCACGCGCGGCAGCTTCTCCCAGGCCTACGGCAGGTTCGAGGTGCGGGCCGAGCTGCCCGCGGGCGGCGGGCCGGGCCTGCACGGCGGCTTCTGGATGAACCCCCTCGACATGGCCTACGGGCCGTGGCCGGCCTCCGGCGAGATCGACGTCGCGGAGTGGTGGTCGAGCGATCCCACGCTCGTGCTGCCGTCGTTGCACTACAACGGGCGCGACCCGCAGGCCGACTCCGGCTGGGGCTGCCGGGTGACCGACCAGACCGCGTTCCACACCTACACGCTCGAGTGGCTCCGCACGGTGATGCGCTTCTCGATCGACGGGGACCTCTGCTTCGCGCGCTCGTGGACGCCCGATGCCCCGCAGCAGGCGCCGCAGCCCTTCGACCGGCCGTTCAGCATGATCCTCGACATGGCGGTCGGACCTGCGACGGGCACCAACAAGGTCTCGTGGCGCACGCCGTTCCCGGGGAGCCTCGTCGTCGACTACGCCAGGGCATGGCGCTGACCGGCCCGCCGCATGCCCAGCGGCACCCGCGAGGTGGACGGCGCGAAGGCCGGGCGATAGAAATGGCACCTGATCCGATCATGGGGGTACTCGAATGAAGAGGAACATCCGCGGCCTGCGCCGCACCGTCGCCGCCGCTGCAGTGGTCGGCCTCGCCGGCCTCGCCCCGCTGCAGGCGGTCACCGGCAGCGGCTCGCCGGCCGCCGCCGCCTCCTCCGACGCGTGCGGCACCGTCACGCTCAAGCCGGACGGCTCGCCGTGGACCTGCTCCTACGTCGACAACTTCGACGGGCGCTCGCTCGACCCGACCAAGTGGATCACCCAGCAGACCGCACTCACCGGCTTCCGCAGCGGGTCGACCTGCTTCACGACCTCCGACAAGAACATCCAGGTCTTCAAGGGCGAGCTGTCGCTCACGGCGCGCATGGAGCGCGGCAAGTTCCTCTGCAAGAGCCCGACAGGTGACTTCACCACCATCTACACCGGCGGCATGATCGGGACCCGCACCAAGTTCTCGCAGGCCTACGGGAAGTTCGAGGTCCGCGCGAAGTACCCGTCGGTCAACAAGCCCGGCGTGCACGGCGGCTTCTGGATGTTCCCGCTCAACAACACCTACGGCGCGTGGCCCGCCTCGGGCGAGATCGACGTCGCGGAGTGGTGGTCGAGCGATCCGACCCTGGTGCTGCCCTCGCTGCACTACAACGGGCGCGACGCGGTGCTCGACTCGGGCTGGAGCTGCCGCGTGGCTGACCCGTGGAACTACCACACCTACACCGTCGACTGGGAGCCCACCGGCATCAGCGTCGCCATCGACGGCACGACCTGCTTCTCACGTGTCGCCGAGCCGGACAGCCCCCTGGTGTGGCCCCAGCCCTTCGACAAGCCGTTCAGCATGATCCTCAACATGGGCGTCGGACCCGCGAGCGGCACCAATGCGGTCACCTCGGCGACACCGTTGCCGGCGACGTACGTCGTCGACTACGCCAAGGCCTGGCGCTGAGCCTCGCACCGGGTTCATCCCGATGACGGACGCCGGGAGGGTCCCCGACGTGGTGTCATGACGGACCGACGTCCCGGACACCGCGAGAGGCTCCCGTGAACCAGCGCATCCTCACCGACGGCGGTCTCGAGACCGATCTGATCTTCAACCGAGGGATCGACCTCCGCGAGTTCGCAGCCTTCCCGCTGCTCGACTCGGAGGACGGTGTCGCGGCCTTGCGCGCCTACTACGCGGACTACGTCGACGTGGCGGTCCGCGCCGAGGTGCCGATCCTCCTGGAGACCCCGACCTGGCGCGCCAACGCCGATCACGCCGCCGTTCTCGGCTACGACGCGGCCGGCGCCGACCGGGTCAACCGGGCCGCCGTCGAGCTCTTGGCCGGCATCGCGCTGGAGCGCGAGGGCGAGCTCGCCGGATGGCAGGTCGGGGGCATCGCCGGTCCACGCGGCGACGGCTACCGGGCAGCGGGTGGGGTCGACCCGGACCGGGCCGCCGAGTACCACCACCCGCAGCTGGCCGCGTTCGCGTCCGCCGGCGCCCAGCGCGCGACCATCCTCACGCTCACCGACGTCGGCGAAGGCATCGGCTTCGCCCGCGCCTCGGCCGAGGTCGGTCTGCCCGCGGTCGTGGGGTTCACCGTGGAGACCGACGGCCGCCTTCCCGACGGCAGCACCTGCGCCTCGGCGATCGAAGCGGTCGACGCGGCGGCCGCGCCGACGTACTTCATCGTGAACTGCGCCCACCCCACCCACATCGCTCGTGCGCTGGACGGCGGCGACTGGCAGCGGCGGGTCGGCGGCCTGCGGGTGAACGCATCGACGATGAGCCACGACGAGCTCGACGCCATGGAGGTCCTCGACGACGGGGACCCGATGCAGCTGGCTGCCGATCAGCGACCGCTGCTCGATGCCTTCCCGGACATCGAGGTGATCGGGGGTTGTTGCGGCACCGACGTGCGTCACATCGCAGCGATGTGGGGCGTCAGCCGACCGTGACCTCGGCCGCGCCGCCCTCGACGGGCTCCATCGAATCGGCGAGGCGCAGCGCCTCCTCGATGAGGGTCTCGACGATCTCCGACTCCGGCACGGTCTTGATGACCTCTCCCTTGACGAAGATCTGACCCTTGCCGTTGCCCGACGCCACCCCGAGATCGGCCTCGCGAGCCTCGCCCGGGCCGTTGACGACACAGCCCATCACGGCGACCCGCAACGGGACCTCCATGCCCTCGAGGCCGGCGGTGACCCGCTCGGCGAGCGTGTAGACGTCGACCTGGGCGCGACCGCACGAGGGGCAGGAGACGATCTCGAGCTTGCGCGGGCGCAGGTTGAGCGACTGCAGGATCTGGATGCCGACCTTGACCTCCTCGACCGGAGGCGCGGACAGCGAGACCCGGATCGTGTCGCCGATGCCCTTGCTGAGCAGGGCGCCGAAGGCGGTCGCGGACTTGATCGTGCCCTGGAAGGCCGGTCCGGCCTCGGTGACACCGAGGTGCAGCGGCCAGTCACCCTGCTCGGCGAGCAGCTCGTAGGCGCGCACCATCACGACGGGGTCGTTGTGCTTCACCGAGATCTTGAAGTCGTGGAAGTCGTGCTCCTCGAAGAGGCTGGCCTCCCAGACCGCCGACTCGACCAGCGCCTCGGGGGTGGCCTTGCCGTACTTCTCCAACAGCCGCTTGTCGAGCGAGCCCGCGTTGACGCCGATCCGGATGCTCGTGCCGCGGTCCTTGGCCGCGCGCGCGATCTCCTTGACCTGGTCGTCGAACTTCTTGATGTTGCCCGGGTTGACGCGGACCGCCGCACAGCCCGCGTCGATCGCCGCGAAGACGTACTTCGGCTGGAAGTGGATGTCGGCGATGACCGGGATCTGGCTGTGCTGGGCGATCTCGGGGAGCGCCTCGGCGTCGTCCTGGCTCGGGCACGCCACCCGCACGATGTCGCAGCCGGCGGCGGTGAGCTCGGCGATCTGCTGGAGCGTGGTGTTGACGTCGGCGGTGAGCGTCGTCGTCATCGACTGGACCGAGATCGGGTGATCGCTGCCGACGCCGACCTTGCCCACCTGGATCTGCCGGGTCTTGCGACGGGGGGCCAGCACCGGAGGGGGTGCCGTGGGCATGCCGAGGCCGATGGCGGTCATGCCTCCAGGGTACTTCCGCCTCTTCCCCGGAGCCTCATCCCGGGTCAGGTCGGCGACCGCTCAGGTGCCGTCGAGGTGCACGGGCACGACGAGGTCGCCGACGATCAGGACCACGCCCATCACGAGCAGGGCGGAGGCCACGACGTAGGCCACCGGGAGCAGCTTGGCGGCGTCGACGTAGCCGGGGTCGGGGCGACCGCGCAACCGGGCCATGCCCCGACGCAGTGCCTCCCACAGCGCGCTGGCGATGTGCCCACCGTCGAGGGGCAGCAGCGGGATGAAGTTGAACAACCCGATGAACAGGTTGAAGCCCGCCAGCAGCATCGAGAAGAAGACCACCTTCTCGGTCGCCGTCGAGCCGTCGTGGGACGCGACCTCGCCGGCGAGCCGGCCACCGCCGACGATGCTGACCGGCCCCTCGGGGTCGCGCTTCTCCAGCCCGAAGATGGCCTTGCCCACGTCGAGCACCTTGGGCGGCAGGGTGGCGAGCGCGTGCACGACGTCGACCGTCATGCCGCCCATCTGCTGGACCGTGTAGATCGGCCCGCCCGTCGTCGGCTCGGTCGTCGGCGCGACGCCGAGGAAGCCGACCGGCTCCGGGTCGGCGTTCTCGTCGATCTGCCGCGGAGTGACGGTGGTCTTGGTGCGGATGGTCTTCAGCGCCCCGTCGCGCTCGACGACGATCGTGGCCTGACCGTTGCCGTTCTCGCGGATGAGGTGCTGGACCTGGGTCCAGTCGGTGACGTCGGTGCCGTTGAACGACACGAACCGGTCGCCGGGCCGGATGCCGGCCTCGTAGGCCGGTGTCGGCTGGTCCGCTATCTCCTGCTGGGTGCACACCCGGCCGGACTCGTCGGACGGCACGATGCAGGCCTCGACGACGTCGACGGTGGTCGTGATCTTCTCGTCGTTGCCGTTGCCGTAGGTCGCGAACACCGCGGAGAACAGGAAGAACGCGATCAGCACGTTGACCGTCGGGCCGCCGGCCATCACGACGACCTTCTTCCACCAGGCCATCTTGTAGAACAGCCGGTCGCTGTCCTCCGGCCCGACCAGCTCCCACTCCGCCGCGCGGGCGTCGGAGATCAGCTGCGTGAACATGCCGGTGTTCGACTTGCGCACCCGGGTGACCTGCTGGCCGTCGGCGCCGACGGTGACCTCGTCGGCGAGCTCCTCCGCGCCCGGGGGCAGCATCCCGACGATCTTGACGTAGCCGCCGAGCGGGATCGCCTTGACGCCGTACTCCGTCTCGCCGACCTGCTTGCTCCACACCGTCGGACCGAAGCCGATGAAGTACTGCGTGACCTTCCCGCCGAACCTCTTCGCGGGGATCATGTGGCCGAGCTCGTGGAGCGCGATCGAGACCAGGATGCCGACGAAGAAGACGAGGAATCCGATGGTGTACTGCAGGGCGTCCACGGTGGTCAGGTGCCTCGCTTCAGGGCTGGATCTCGGGCGATCGTCAGGGCGGCGGTCTCACGCGCCCAGGCATCGGCGGCGAGGACGTCGTCGAGCGTGAGCTGCTCAGTAGAGGGTACGTCGTGGGCGGCGAGCACGGAGCCGACCACGTCGACGATGCCGGGGAACGGCAGCCGGCCCTCGTGGAAGGCGTCGACGCACACCTCGTTGGCCGCGTTGTAGACGGCGGGTGCGGTGCCGCCGCGGGTGCCGGCCTCGCGGGCGAGCGCGACGGCCGGGAACGCCACGTCGTCGAGCGGTTCGAAGCGCCAGTCGGCCGCCTTGGTCCAGTCGACGGGCGTCTCGGCGTCGGGCACGCGGTCGGGCCAGGCCATGCCGAGCGCGATCGGCACGAGCATGGTCGGGAGGCCGATCTGCGCCACGACCGCGCCGTCGGTGAACTCCACCATCGAGTGGATCAGCTGCTGGGGGTGGACGACCACGTCGATGCGGTCGAACGGCACGTCGAAGAGAAGGTGCGCCTCGATCACCTCCAAGCCCTTGTTGACCAGGGTCGCGGAGTTGGTCGTGATGACCCGGCCCATCGCGAAGTTGGGGTGGGCCAGGGCCTGCTCGGGGGTCACGTCGGCCAGCTCGTCCCGCGAGCGCCCGCGGAAGGGTCCGCCGCTCGCGGTGAGCACCAGCCGTCGTACCTCCTCACGGCGTCCGCCGCGCAACGACTGCGCGATCGCGCTGTGCTCGCTGTCGACGGGGACGATCTGGCCCGGACGGGCCAGCTCCTTCACCAGCGGCCCGCCGATGATCAGCGACTCCTTGTTGGCCAGCGCGAGCGTGCGCCCGGCCTCCAGCGCCGCGAGGGTGGGGCGGAGCCCCACGGCGCCGGTGATGCCGTTGAGCACGACGTCGCACTCCTGGGCGGCGGCCTCGACGCTGGCGGTCTCACCGAGGCCGGAGTACGCCGGCGCGAACTCCTCGACCTGGCGCGCGAAGAGATCGGCGTTGCTCCCCCCGGCGGTCAGGCCGACGACCCGGAACCGGTCGGGGTTGGCACGCACCAGGTCGAGGGCCTGGGTGCCGATCGACCCGGTCGAGCCGAGGATGACGACGTCTCTCACGAGACCAGTCTCTCAGCCCTCGAGCAGCTCGTCGGCAGCGGCGTAGGGGTCGTCGGCGCCGCTCGCCACGGCCTCGGCCAGCCGGTCGATGACCGCTCCCCCGCCCACGTCGCCCCAGCGCTCACGCAGGGCGGTGAGCGCGATCGCCTCGATCTCGTCGCGCGCGCGCCGGACCCGGCGGCGCTCGTGCTCGCCGGTCTCCGCGGCCCAGGCGCGGTGACGGTCGATCGCGTCGACGACGTCGGCCGCGCCGTCGCCGTTGGTGGCGACGGTCTTGATCACCGGCGGGCGCCAGGCACCCTCGGGCCGGTCGGCCAGGGAGATCATCGAGCGCAGGTCGCGCCGCACGCTGTCGGCGCCATCGCGGTCGGCCTTGTTGATCACGAACACGTCGCCGATCTCCAGGATGCCGGCCTTGAAGGCCTGGATGCCGTCGCCCATCCCGGGCGCCAGCAGGACGATCGTGGTGTCGGCGAGTCGGGCGATCTCGACCTCGCTCTGCCCCACGCCCACCGTCTCGACCAGGATCACGTCGAGCCCGGCCGCGTCGAGCACCCGCAGCGCCTGCGGGGTCGCGCGGGACACCCCACCGAGGTGGCCGCGCGCCGCCATGGACCGGATGAAGACACCGGGGTCGGTGGCGTGCTCCGACATCCGGATCCGGTCGCCGAGGAGGGCGCCACCGGAGAACGGTGACGACGGGTCGACCGCCAGCACGCCGACCCGGAGGTCACGACGCCGCAGCTCGGTGACCAGCGCACTGGTCGAGGTGGACTTCCCCACTCCCGGTGAGCCGGTGAGCCCGACGATGTGGGCGTCGCCGCCGTGCGGCGTCAGCGCCGCCATGACCTCCCGGAGGACGGGCGAGCCGTCCTCGACCAGGGAGAGAAGACGACCGATCGCCCGGGCCTCGCCTTCGCGGGCCCGGGCGATCAGGTCGTCAGGAGACTCAGCTCGACGGGACACGGACGATCAGGGCGTCGCCCTGGCCGCCGCCGCCGCAGAGCGCGGCCGCACCGGTGCCGCCACCGCGGCGCTGGAGCTCGAGCGCCAGGTGCAGCACCACACGGGCGCCGGACATGCCGACCGGGTGGCCGAGGGCGATCGCGCCGCCGTTGACGTTGACCTTGTCGTCGGAGATGCCGAGCTCGCGCGCCGAGGCGATGCCGACGGCGGCGAACGCCTCGTTGAACTCGACCAGGTCGAGGTCGCTCGCGGCGATGCCCTCCTTCTCCAGGGCCTTGGCGGTCGCCCGCGCGGGCTGGAGCTGCAGGCTCGAGTCGGGGCCGGCGACCATGCCGTGTGCGCCGATCTCGGCGAGGTAGGTCAGGCCCAGCTCCTCGGCCTTCGCCTTGCTCATGACCACGACGGCGCAGGCACCGTCGGAGATCTGCGAGGCGGAGCCGGCGGTGATGGTGCCGTCCTTGGCCACCGGGCGGAGCCCGGCGAGCGACTCGACGGTGGTGTCGCCCCGGACGCCCTCGTCGTCCTTGACGACGACCGGGTCGCCCTTGCGCTGCGGGATCTCGACCGGCACGATCTCGCCGTCGAAGACGCCGTTCTTCTGCGCGGCGGCGGCCCGCTGGTGCGAGGTCGCTGCGAACGCGTCCTGCTCCTCGCGGGAGAACTTGTCGACCGCCGCGTTGCAGGTGTCGGTCAGGTTGATCATCGCCTGCTGGGTGAACTGGTCGTAGAGGGCGTCGTAGGCCATCGAGTCGACGAGCGTGGTGTCGCCGTACTTGAAACCCTCGCGCGACTTCGGCAGCAGGTGCGGGGCCTGGGTCATCGACTCCATGCCGCCGGCGACGACGATGTCGACCTCGCCCGCGCGGACCAGCTGGTCGGCCAGGGCGATCGCGTTGAGGCCCGAGAGGCAGACCTTGTTGATCGTCATGGTCGGCACGTCCATCGGGATGCCGGCGTTGACGCTCGCCAGGCGGGCCGGGTTCTGGCCCGCGCCGGCCAGGATGACCTGGCCCATGATCACGTAGTCGACCTGGTCGCCCGAGACCCCGGCCTTCTCGAGGGCGCCCTTGATCGCGATCGCACCGAGGTCGCTGGCCGAGAGCGACTTGAGGCCACCCATGAGGCGGCCGATCGGGGTGCGGGCGCCGGCGACGATGACGCTGGGGTTGTCGGACATTCTTCCTCCGGTGAAAGCAATGAGTGAACCTTCGTGACTGTACCCGCGGGTAGCGACGCGGTGCGAGGTGTCTCGACGGGCGCGGGGTGAGGCCCGCGTCACAGCGGCGGCTCGGCAGAATGTCGGCATGAGCCTGAACGACGTCCAGCACCTCTTCACCGCCATCGACCACGTCGGCATCGCGGTGCCCGACCTCGACGAGGCGATCGCCTTCTACACCGAGACCTACGGGATGACGGTCGCGCACGAGGAGACCAACGAGGAGCAGGGCGTGCGCGAGGCGATGGTGCGCGTCGGCGACACCGACTCCTGCATCCAGCTTCTCGCGCCGCTGACTCCCGAGAGCACGATCGGCAAGTTCCTCGACCGCAGCGGGCCGGGACTGCAGCAGCTCGCCTACCGCGTCGCCGACATCGACGCCGTCTCCGCGACCCTGCGCGAGCGCGGCCTGCGCCTCCTCTACGAGGAGCCCAAGCGCGGCACGTCGAACAGCCGGGTCAACTTCATCCACCCCAAGGACGCCGGTGGCGTCCTGGTCGAGCTGGTCGAGCCTGCGGCTGACGCCCACCACTGATCGGCGGGTGAGGAATCCCCGGTCGACCGGGGAAACTGTCACTTGTCGGGGTTTGCAAACCCCGACAAGTGAGGGAATCCCCGGTCGACCGGGGATTCCTGACGCCCGTCACGCCCAGGCGAAGCCGACCGTGTCCCCCGGCCTGAGCTGGGCGAGGCGGTCGGTGTCGTGGTCGACGACGACGGCCACGACGGGGTAGCCGCCGGTGACGGGGTGGTCGGGGCCGAGGACGACGGGCTCGCCGGTCGGGGGCACCTGGATCGCTCCGCGCAGGGCGCCCTCGCTCGGCAGCTGCCGGGACGGGTCGCAGAGGTCCAACCGTGCTCCGGCGAGCCGGATCCCGACCCGGTCGGAGTCGGGGGCGACGGTCCAGCGCCGCGCGGTCAGCGCGCCGGCGTCGCGCACCCAGTCGTCGCGCGGGCCGCGCACGAGGCGGAGGACGGGGCTGTCGCCGTACTCCTGCGCCGGTACGGCGTCCACGCGCATCTCGTCGCCGACCCGATCGCCGACGGGCACGACGTCGCCGGCCGCGAGAGGTGCCGGGCCGAGCCCGGCGAGGGTGTCGCGCGAGCAGGAGCCGAGGACCGGAGGGACGCCGAGCCCGCCGCGCACCGCGACGTAGGAGCGCAGCCCGCTGGCCGGGACGCCGAGCCGCAGGCGCTCCCCGGGCCGCAGCGCGAGGATCGCGCCGGTCGGCTCGTCCCGGCCGGCGCGCGTGACCGGCACGGGCGCACCCGTGACGGCGACCCAGACCGTGCCGTCGCGCGCCTCGACCTCGAGGCCGCCGAGGGTGACCTCCAGCGTCGCGGCACCGGGGACGTTGCCGACCAGCCGGTTGGCGAGGTCGTACGACGACCGGTCGGCCGCTCCCGAGCGGCCGACGCCGATCGTGGTGAGCCCCGGACGGCCGGCGTCCTGCACCAGGCAGGGACCTCCCGTGGCGAGGACGCCGAGCGCGGTCATGCGCGCACGAACCGCACGCGCGCTCCCGGCGCGAGGAGCGCGGGCGGGTCGCGGTCCGGGTCCCACATCGCGGCGTCGGTGCGGCCGATCAGCTGCCAGCCGCCGGGCGACGGCCTCGGGTAGACCCCGCTGAACTCCCCCGCGAGACCGACCGACCCGGCCGGCACCCGCGTCCGCGGGCTCCCACGGCGCGGCACCTCCAGCCGCGGGTCGTCGCCGACCAGGTAGCCGAACCCCGGCGCGAACCCACCGAACGCCACCCGCCACTCCGCGCCCGTGTGCGCCGCGACCACCCCCGCCGCTCCGAGACCGGTCAGCTCACCGACCTCCGCGAGGTCGGGGCCGTCGTACGTCACCGGGATCGTGACCTCGAGCGAACCCACCGACCCATGCAACGGAGAATCCTGCGGTGGTTCGGGCCGATCGGTGACGAGGTTCCCCGTTACGAGACGGGCCCGGAGCGTCCCGAGGTCGATGCCGGGGCGGGCCCGGACGAGCACGGTCCGCGCGCCGGGGACCAGGTCGTCGACGAGGTCGGCGAGGTCGGGCGCGGCGGCGAGCGCGTCGGCGCAGGCGACCACGGCGGCGGTGTCGGCGAGCTCGAGCAGGAGGGCGCGGTCGCCGTAGGGCAACAGCCTCATGCGAAGGCCGCGAGGGTGAAGCCGGCGCCGCTGAGGGCGGTGCGCACCGCGTCCGCCAGGAGTACGGCGTCGGGCGAGTCGCCGTGGACGCAGATCGAGTCGACGCCGCCGCTCCCCGCCAGGCGCAGGGCCTGGGCGGCGACGGCGGCCGGCTCGGTGAGCAGCGCACCGGGCTCGGAGCGCGGGACCAGCGTGCCGTCGGGCCGGTAGCCGCGGTCGGCGAACCCCTCGCGGACGACCCGCACCCCGGCGGCGGCGGCGAGGTCCAGGAGGACCGACCCGGGCAGCCCGAGGACGGGCAGCGGGACGCCGTACCCCTCCTCGAAGGCGAGCACGGCGTCGACGACGGCGCGGGCCTGTGCCTCGTGCGTGACGACCGCGTTGTAGAGGGCGCCGTGCGGCTTGAGGTACGCCACCCGGCCACCCGCCGCCGCGGCCAGTGCGGAGAGCGCGCCGAGCTGGTAGAGCACGTCGGCGGTCAGGTCGTCGGCGGCGATGTCGACGAAGCGCCGGCCGAAGCCCGCGAGGTCGCGGTAGCCCACCTGGGCGCCGATGGCGACGCCGTGCGCCACCGCCCCCGCGCAGACCATGCGCAGGGTCAGCGGGTCGCCGGCGTGGAACCCGCACGCGACGTTCGCGCTGGTCAGGTGGGGCAGCAACGCCTCGTCGTCGCCCAGCCGCCACCTGCCGAAGGACTCCCCCACGTCGGCGTTGAGGTCCAGGGATCGGTCACTGTCGGCCGGCACGCCCCCATCCTGGCGCATAGTCAGGGTTGAGACGCCTGCCACAGTCGCGCGACCGGGACGTTACCGGCAGGTATCTTTCGCCCTTGGCCGCTGAATACGACCATCAACGACGCAGGAGACGATCCGTGCAGCACATCCTCGACGCCATCCTCGCCGAAGAGACCTCCTCGGAGGACTTCGCCAACCTCGAGCTCCCCGAGTCCTACCGGGCCGTCACCGTCCACAAGGACGAGGTCGACATGTTCGAGGGCATGTCCGCCAAGGACAAGGACCCCCGCAAGTCGCTCCACGTCGACGAGGTGCCCCTGCCCGAGCTGGGTCCGGGCGAGGCGTTCGTCGCCGTCATGGCCTCCGCGATCAACTACAACACCGTGTGGACCTCGATCTTCGAGCCCGTCTCCACGTTCGGCTTCCTGGAGCGCTACGGCCGCGAGTCCGAGCTGGCCAAGCGCCACGACCTGCCCTACCACATCGTCGGCTCCGACCTGTCCGGCGTCGTGCTCGCCGTCGGCGCCGGGGTCACCAAGTGGAAGCCCGGCGACCGCGTCGTCGCCCACTGCCTCTCCGTCGAGCTCGAGGCCCCCGACGGCCACAACGACACGATGCTCGACACCTCGCAGCGCATCTGGGGCTTCGAGACGAACTTCGGCGGTCTCGCCGACGTCGCCATGGTCAAGGCCAACCAGCTCATGCCCAAGCCCGAGCACCTCACCTGGGAGGAGGCCGCCTCCCCCGGCCTGGTGAACTGCACCGCCTACCGCCAGCTCGTCTCGGCCAACGGCGGCAACATGAAGCAGGGCGACAACGTCCTCATCTGGGGCGCCTCCGGCGGCCTCGGCGGCTTCGCCACCCAGTACGCGCTCAACGGTGGCGCCAACCCGGTCTGCGTGGTCTCCAACGAGGAGAAGGCCCAGATCGTGCGCAACATGGGCGCCGAGATGGTCATCAACCGCTCCGAGCTCGACCCGAAGTTCTGGAACGAGGACGGCACCAAGCAGAACCCGAAGGAGTGGCAGCGCTTCGGCAAGGCCATCCGCGAGCTCACCGGCGGCGAGGACATCGACATCGTCTTCGAGCACCCGGGTCGCGAGACCTTCGGCGCGTCGGTCTACGTCACCCGCAAGGGCGGCACGATCACCACCTGCGCCTCGACCACGGGCTACATGCACGAGTACGACAACCGCTACCTGTGGATGAACCTCAAGCGCATCATCTCCAGCCACTTCGCCAACTACCGCGAGTCGTGGGAGGCCAACCGCCTCATCGCCCAGGGCAAGATCCACCCCACCCTGTCGCGCACCTACCGCCTCGAGGACACCGGCCAGGCGGCGCTCGACGTGCACCACAACAAGCACCAGGGCAAGGTCGGCGTGCTGTGCCTCTCCCCCGAGGAGGGCCTCGGCGTCAGGAACGACGAGCTCCGCGCGCAGCACCTGGACAAGATCAACCTGTTCCGCGGCATCTGAGGGTGCCCCGCCGCTAGATTGCGGCTGTGGTCGACCGCTGGGCCGGGGTCGTCGGGCGGCACGCCCGGCTGGTCCTGGCTGCGGCCGTCCTTGTGGTCGTGGCGGCGGCGCTGTACGGCGCCGGCGTGTCCGACTCGCTGGGCCGGGGCGGCTTCGAGGACCCTGACGCCGAGGGTTACCGAGCCGTCCAGGCCGAGCGGGCGGTCTTCGGCAACCACGACGTCGACGTGGTCGCGATCTACTCCAGCGACGACCTCACCGCGGACGACCCGCGGTTCCGTGCCGCGGTCGAGGACGTCGTCGCCGGTCTCGCGGACGCACCGGAGGTGGTCGACCACGTCGCCTACTACGACGCTCCTCCGGAGGCGGGCCTCGTCTCCGCCGACGGGCACGCCGCCCAGGTGCGGATCTCGCTCGCCGGCGACACCCTCAACGAGCGGCTGATCAGCTACGACGCCATCGAGCCGCGCCTCCACGCGCGCGGCCTCGACACGGACCTGGCGGGCCTCTACCCGACCCACGCCGACGTCAACGTGATCACCGAGGAGGACCTCAAGCGGGCCGAGCTGATCTCGCTGCCCCTCGTGGTGCTGCTCGCCCTGCTGATCTTCGGCAGCCTCACAGCGTCGGCGATGCCCGCACTGCTCGGCATCGTCGCGCTGCTGACCTCGATCGCCGGCATGCGCCTGCTGGCCCTCGTCACGGACGTGTCGATGTTCTCGATCAACGTCATCTCGCTGCTCGGCATCGGTCTCGCCGTCGACTACTCGCTCTTCGTCGTCAGCCGGTTCCGCGAGGAGATGGCCCTGCTGCCCCCGGACGACCCCGCCTCGCCCCGCGTCGCGGTCGCGCGGACGTTGGCCACCGCCGGCCGGACCGTCATGTTCTCAGGGCTGGTCGTGGCCGCGTCGATGTCCAGCCTGCTCGTGTTCCCCCAGGTCTTCCTGCGGAGCATGGGGTACGGCGGCATCGCTGCCGTGCTCGTCGCGATGCTGGCCGCGCTCACGGTGCTGCCGGCGATCCTGGTGCTGCTCGGCCGGCGGATCGACAAGGGCCGGCTGCCGTGGCGCAAGAAGTGGGACATGCCCGAGCCGGCAGGCGACGAGGGCCGCTGGGCACGGCTGGCACGAGCCGTGATGAAGCACCCGGTGGCGGTGCTCGCCGTGTCCGCGGTCGTGCTGCTGGCCGTCGCCTCGCCGTTCCTCGGCGTCCGGTGGGGCGGGATCGACTACCGCGTCCTCCCCGACGACGCCCCCTCGAGGGTGGCCGCGGAGAAGCTCCTCGACTTCGGCCCGGAGACGTCATTGGCGACGGTCGTGCTCCGCGGCGTCGACGAGGCCACCGTGGACCGGTGGGCCGCCGACGCCCGCTCGGTCGACGGCGTGGCAGAGGTCGAACCGCTCCTGCAGGAGGGTGACGACGCCCTGGTGCGGGTCGCGTGGGAGGGCAACAGCCAGTCCGAGGACTCCCAGGAGATCGTCCACGAGCTGCGTGCGATCGACCCGGTCACGGGCACCGCCCTCGTGGGCGGACTCACCGCCGACACCGTCGACCTGGTCGCCTCCGTGCACGGCCACCTGCCCGTGATGGGGCTGATCGTGCTCGCGGTCATGCTGGTGCTGCTGTTCGTGGCGTTCGGGTCCCTCGTGCTGCCCTTCAAGGCCGTCGTGATGAACGCCTTCTCGGTCACCGCCTCGTTCGGCGTGGTCACCTGGATCTTCGCGGACGGCCACCTCTCCGGCCTGCTGGGCTTCACCTCACCGGGCTTCCTCGAGGCCACGAACCCGATCCTGATGCTCGCCATCCTCTTCGGGCTGTCGATGGACTACGAGGTGTTCCTGCTGTCGCGCGTGCGCGAGCGGTGGGACGCCACGGGCGACCCGGTGGGCGCGGTCGCGAGCGGGGTGCAGTCGACCGGACGCATCATCACCAGTGCCGCCCTGCTGCTCGGTGTCGTCATCGGGGCGTTCGCGACCGGCGACATCGTGCTCATGAAGATGCTCGGCGTCGGGATGGTCGTCGCGCTCGTCGTCGACGCCACGGTGGTGCGCGCGCTGATGGTGCCGGCCGCGATGGCACTGCTCGGCCGGCTGAACTGGTGGGCACCGGGACCGATGCGACGCTGGTGGGAGCGGCACGGGTTCCACGAGGAGGGCCGCCTGGCGACGCTCGGGCCCGCGCTGGGACGGGCGCCCTCCGACGGGCCTCCACCGCCTCCTCGGGCCGCCCCGCCTCCTCCACCAGCCGCGACCCGCACCCTGGCACAGCGTCTCGTGGCCGGCCCGCTGCCGCTGCGGGAGGCGACGGCACTCGTGACCGACGTCGCCCGCTCCCTCGCCGTCGCACCGCCACCGGGTGGCGCCCACGGGGCGATCGGTCCGGCCGCCGTGCTGCTGGGGAGTGAGGTGGTGCTGGCGAAGGGCGTGCGCGACCCGGCGTACGCACCGCCCGAGCCGATCTCCGGGCCGCACCCGAAGGCCGACGTCTACGCGCTCGGCGCGGTCCTCTGGGCGGCCGCGACCGGACGGCCGCCGTTCTCCGGCGCCACGCCGGAGGCGCTGCGCAGTGCCCAGGTCGGGCAGCGCGTGCCCCAGCTGCCGGGCCGCGAGCCGCTCACGCTGGCCGTCAACCGGATCCTGCGGCTCAGCCTCACCCGGGACCCGAACCGCCGCTACGCGAACCCCGCGGCCCTCCTGCACGACCTCGAGGTGGCGCTCGCCCTGCCGGACACGGCCGCCGCCCCCGCCCAGCCCTGAGTGCGACGTGTCCCACCCGCGAATTGCGCGGGTCGGGGGTGGGTTATCGCGAGCCGATCAGGGATCATGGACCGGACCTCGTACCGACCTCGATCTCAAGGGAGCCTCCCCAGCATGAGCGACCAGGGTCTGTCGATCTTCGACAACGAGCCCGGCGGACCGCCGGAGCCGTCGTCGCCCCCTCCCCCTTCCGACGCTGAGACCACCCAGGTGATGCCCGTGACCCCGTCCGCCCCTGCCCAGCCGGCCCAGCCGGCACCGTCGACCTCGTCGGCGCCGTCGGGTCCGCCCGCACAGCCCGCGAGCGCGCGGCCTGCGGCGGGCCGCCCGGCCACCGCGCCGACGGCGGCCCTGCCGATCGTGCGACGCGGCGGCTACGACACCGCCGCGGTCGACGCGCAGATCCGGCAGCTCGCGAGCGAGAAGGCTGCGCTGGGGGCGAGCCTGACGGAGTCGGAGCAGCGGGTGCTGGACCTGGAGGCACAGCTCGAGGCAGCGAGGGCGGAGCTCGCCGAGAGCGACAACCCCTCCTACGCCGGCCTGGGCGGGCGGGCCAGCGCGATGCTGCGGCTCGCCGAGGAGGAGGCCGACGAGATCCGCTCGATCGCCGAGCGCGACGCCGCGGAGATCCGTGACCAGGCCCTGCGCGACGCCAAGGCGATGCGCGCCGAGGCCGCGCGCGAGACCCAGGACATGCGCGCGGTGCAGCTGCGCGAGCTGGAGGAGAACCGCACCCGGCTGCTCGCCGACGCCGAGCAGGAGCTCGCCCTGGCGCGCAGCACCGCGGCCGACGAGCTCGCCGCGGCGAAGCGCGAGTCCGACCAGCTCCGCCTCGCAGCCGAGCAGGAGGCCAGCGAGCAGCGCAGTGCCATCCAGCGCGAGGTCGAGCAGGCCCGCGCGGCCGCCGACCGTGAGGTCCAGGAGGCCCGCCGCACGCTGGCGGTCGAGAAGGAGCGGCTCGCCCGCGAGGCGACCGATCACCACAACACCGCGGTCTCCGAGACCCGGCGCCTGGTGGAGGAGGCCGAGCAGCGGGCTGCTGCCGCCGAGCAGCGCGCGGCCGAGGCGGCCAAGCAGGCCGCCGAGAACCGGGCCGCTGCCCAGTCCGAGTCCGAGGCGATGCTCAGCCGCGCCCGGCGCGAGGCCGAGCAGATCGTGGCCTCGGCGAGCACGCACGCCGAGTCGATCACCGCGAGCGGCGAGGCCGAGGCGCAGCGCCAGCTCGCCGCGACCAAGGCCGAGCTCGAGCGGGTCAGCAAGCGCCGCGACTCCATCACCGCCCAGCTCGCCTCGCTCGCGGAGCTGGTGGCCGGCTTCGGCGGGGACGAGTCCGAGGACAGGAGTTGAGGTTCGGCCGGCGGCGGGACGCCGCCCCCGCGGGCGACGCGTCCCCCGCCGGCCCCTCGCAGACCGACGTCGCCGACCCGGACGTCGCGACCGACGGGGCTGGCGCCGTACCCCAGCCCTACGGCGAGCTGGGCGCGCCGTTCGACCGGAGGTCACCGTTCTACGTCGGCTTCGTCGGTGGCCTCGGCCTGCTGCTCGCCTACTGGCTCTTCCAGGCGCTGGTGGGCATCGGCTCGGTCCTGATGCTCGTGGTCGTCTCGTTCTTCCTCGCCGCCGGCCTCAACCCGTCGGTGGAGTTCCTGGAGCGACGAGGGATCCGCCGCTCCTGGGCGTGCGCACTGGTGATCGTCGCCGCCCTCGCCATGGTCGCGCTCTTCGTGGTCGCGATCGTCCCGGTGATCGCCGACCAGATCAAGGCGTTGACCGACAACGCGCCGACCTGGCTCGACCAGCTCGAGAAGAACAAGGAGATCCAGCGGCTCAACGACGACTACCAGGTCGTCGACAAGGTCAAGGACTTCGTCACCGACGGCAAGTTCATCTCCACGCTGTTCGGCGGCGCGCTCGGCTTCGGCCTGAAGATCATCTCCGCGCTCTTCAACGCCTTCATCATCCTGGTCCTGACGCTCTACTTCCTCGCGTCGCTGAAGACCACCACGCACGCCATCTACCGGCTCGCTCCGGCCTCGCGCCGCGAGCGTGTCGAGCTCCTGGGCGACAAGGTGATCCACAACATCGGGGGCTACGTCTCCGGCGCGTTCGTGGTCGCCCTCTGCGCCGGCGTCTCCTCGCTGATCTTCCTGGAGTTCACCGAGGTCCGGGAGTACGCCGTCGCGCTGGCCTTCGTCGTCGCGGTGCTCGACGTCATCCCGATGATCGGGGCGACGCTGGGCGCGGTCATCGTCTGCGCGATCGCCTTCGCCACCGACGTGCGGAGCGGCATCGCCGCCGTCATCTTCTACGTGGTCTACCAGCAGGTCGAGAACTACGTGATCTATCCGCGCGTCATGGGTCGCACGGTCGACCTGCCCGGCGCCGTCATCGTGATCGCGGCACTGGTCGGCACCGCCCTGCTGGGCGTGGTCGGCGCGCTCCTCGCGATCCCGGCCGCCGCGGCGGTGCTGCTCGTGATCCGCGAGGTCGTGGTCAAGCGGCAGGACCTGCGCTGAGATCGGTCCCCGCCGCGGCAGGGCTGACCGGCGCGTTCGCCGGCGCGCTCGGGCTGGTCGGCGCCGGTCGGCCCACGACGTGGACCGACGAGGCCATCACCCGGTCGATGGTGCGCCGCCCGCTGGGCGAGGCGTTCGACGTGCTCGGCCGGGTCGACGCCGTGCACGGGCTCTACTACCTCGTGCTGCGCGGGTGGTCGGCGGTCGCGGGCGACTCGGTCGTCGCGCTGCGCGCCTTCAGCGCTCTCGGCCTCGCGGTGGCCGTCGCGGCGGTCGTCGCGCTGGTCTCGCGCTACCGCGAGCTGCCGGTCGCGGTCGCCGCCGGACTCGTGACCGGCCTGCTGCCGGGCCTGGCCTGGGCCGCCGTCGAGGCCCGCGGCTACAGCTGGGCCGCGGCGATCGCGGTGCTCGCGACCTTGGCGCTCGACGTCGCGGAGGAGCGCGACACTCCCCGCTCGTGGTGGACGTACGGCGCCGTGGTGCTCCTCGCAGCCTGGTGGCACCTCTACCTGGTGGTGCTGGTGGTCGCGCACGGCATCAGCGTCGCCGTCGTGCGGCGCGACCTGCTGCGGACCTGGTGCGCGGCGGTCGGCGCGGCCGCCGTCGGCGTGGCACCGCTGGTCCTCCTCGCGTGGCGGCAGCGCGACCAGGTCGCCTGGCTGGCCGACGTGCAGTACACGTGGTCCTCGCTGCTCGAGAAGCTGCTCGGCGGCAGCTATCCCAGCGCTGTGGGCGACCTCCGGCTGCTGCTGGCCCTCACGCTCCTGGGCCTCGCCGCGCTCGGCGTGGCGGCCCTGGCGCGCTCCCACGGCAGCTGGCCGGCGTGGCTCCTCGGCACCTGGGTCGCGCTGCCGCTTCTCGTCGGGCTGGGCTCGATGGTCACCGACGCGGGCGCCGTGCACACGCGCTACCTCACGTTCGTGACGCCCGCGGTCGCGCTCGCGGCCACCCTCGGCGCCGCGCCGCTCGGTCGCTGGGTCGCGCCGGTGCTCGCGGTCGGGGCGATCGTCGTCGCCGTACCCCTGCTGGTCGCGCAGCGCGCCCACGACGCCCGCCCCCACGACCTCGGCGCCGTCGCGGCGAGCGCCTCCCGGACGGGTGCCGACGCGGTGATCTTCACCGCTCCCCTCGCCCGCAGCGTGGCCTACGCCTACCCTGCGGCGTTCCTCCGGACCGCTGACCTGTCGGCCGTCGCGCACCCGGCGCCCGACCCGTTCTTCGACCAGACCCGCGACCCGGCCTCGCTCCTCCCGCACGAGGTCGCCGGGCGGCGGATCGTGGTGATCGGGACCCGGGAGGTGCCCGATGCCCCCGCGCTGCGCCGACTCGGCTGCCGCCCGCACAAGCTGCACCACGACCGCGGCTACCGGGTGTGGCTCTACCGCTGCCGGTGACTCAGCCCTGGGGCCCGATGAAGTAGAAGAGGGTCGCGCGCACCCCCGGGTCGGCCCACGGGTGGACGGCCGCGTCGGTCAGCTTCCTCGGTGCGCCGCCGATGTCGACGTAGCCGCAGTCGGGCGCGACCATCAGCTCTTGGTGCTGGCTCGCGGGTCCGCCGCCGTAGCGGTCGTCGAAGTCGCCGGTGAGCACGACCAGCTCGTCCACGTCGCACTTCGCCTCGCTGGCCGGCGCGGTGCTGACGGCCTCCAGGCTCTCCGCCAGGGCCCGGCCCGCGATCCGGCGGCCGTAGGCCAGCACGAGCTCGCCCGACGCGTCGCGGCGGTAGGCGCACAACGTGCTGGGCCGGGGCGTGCCGGTCCCCTCCCTGCTCAGGTCGAGGTGCCCGGACGGGACGGCGTCGAGCGTCGCGTCGCAGAGGTCGCCGGGCCGCACCGTGGCCAGGACCTGCGCCCGCAGGTGGGCGTCGGCGGTGCCCACGGTGACCGTCGTCCCCGCGACCTCGACCGTCTCCTGCACGTAGCCGTTGTCCCACTCCTCGGTGCCCGGCGCCAGGGCCGCGCCGAGCCAGACGTACGGCGCGGTGGGCTGCCACCCGCTCCTGAGGTAGGTGCACACGTCGGTCTGGACGATCGGGCGGCCGACGTAGCCGGGCGGACCTCCGGGGGCGCACACGGTGAGCGGTTGCGACGGGAGCGGCGCGCCGCCGTACCCCCACGCGGCCGGCACGTCGACGGCGACCCCGCCGTAGTACTCCGTGCGCCAGCCGGCCGGCGGATCGGCGACGGTGGTCCCGGAGTCGGCGACCCCCGGAGGTTCCGCAGCGCGGTCGTCACCGCCGCGGGTGAGCACGGCGGCTCCGCCGATCACGAGTACGACGGCAGCGGCCGCCGCGACGACACCCCACCGCGTGCGGTGCCGGTGCGCGACCGCGGCGCGGGCCCGGGCGGCGACCGGCGCCGTCACGTCGGCCCGCTCCGCGTGCCCCGCCAGCCCGGCCCGCAGCACCTGCTCGACATCCCGCTCGTCCATCACGCCTCACCTCGGTCGTCGGCCTCGAGCTCGCGGCGCAGGGCCGTGAGCGCACGGTGGACGTGGGAGCGCACGGTGGCCTCGGTGATCCCCAGGACCGTCGCGATCTCGGGGTAGTCGAGGTCCTCGTAGAACCGCAGCACCACGGCCGCCCGCTGCTGGGGCGGCAGCGCGGCGCAGAGCCGCCACACGGCGTCCTGCTGCGCGACCTCCGCGGCGGGGTCGGCGCCGGAGGTCTCGCGCACCGCGGCGACCGGCGACTCCCGCCGCCCCGCCCTCCGCCAGGCGGAGATGTGCGCGTTGACCACCATCCGGCGCACGTAGGCGTCGGGGTCGTCGCGCCGGCTGACCCGCGCCCACTTCTCGCACGCGCTCACCAGCGCCGCCTGCACCGCGTCCTCGGCGGCGGTCTGGGACCCGGTGACGAGGTAGGCGAAGCGCAGCAGGGCGGCGATCCGCGCCTCCACCCACGCGTCGAAGCCCGCCTCGGCGGGCGTCGCGCGGTCGGTCACCTCCACATCCACGCACGACTCACGCCGTCACGACGGGATCTGTTGCACCCCGGCGCGGAATTTTTCCACCGGCGACCTCCACCGGCGTTAAGTGAACGGTAAGCGGCTCGTCGCACGCTCCTCCTGTCAGGCCAACCACCGCCCCACACCCGAGGAGCACACCATGCACACCCAGCCGCTCGCCCGCACAGCCCGGACCGCCCGCCTCGTCGTCGTCGCCGTGGCCCTCGCGCTCCTCGCGACCCTCGTGTCGCTCTCCACGGCTCACCCCGCGTCGGCCGCGGTCGCCCAGTCCGTCAGCGGTCGGACCGGCTCGGTCAGCCTCAACGGGCCGCTCATCACCGGCCGCGACATCATGTACCCGACGTACTTCATCCGGACCTTCGAGACCGCGGGCGTCACCGTCGCGCCGAGCAGCGCCTACTCCGGCACCCAGACCGTCCTCGGCGGCTACGTCCTCGAGCGCTACGTCAACGGCGCGTGGCGGACCGTGCAGTCGACCGGGTCCTACTCGGGCAACGTGTCCGGCACGGGCCGGCTCCGCTTCCCGGCGGTGACGTTCGGCAACGCGCCGCAGTACACCGGCCAGTTCCCCTACCGGATCGCCGTCGCCCTCGTGTGGACCAAGGCCTCGACCGGGGCGGTCATCGGCTCCGAGCGGATCATCTCCTCGACCACCAGCGACAACCGGTGCGCCACCCGCATGATCCGCTGCCTGACCTACACCGACAGCATCGTGATGTGACGGACCCGACCGTCAGACCGGCACCTGCGTGGTCTCGGGCACGGAACGCTCGCCGAGCTTGACCCCGACGACACCGGCCAGCACGAGGAGACCGCCGACGAGCTGCAGCACCCCGGGCAGCTGGCCGAGCAGGGCCCATGCCCAGAGCACACCGGCGACGACCTCCGCCAGGGCGACGAACGACGCGAGCCGCGAGCCGAGCAGGCGGGCGGCGGCGATGCCGGAGACGTAGGCCAGGGCGGCGGTCACCAGGCCGAGCAGCAGCAGGGGCACCCACCACGAGACCGCCACGTCGGCGTACTCCATGGTCGTGCGCTCCGCGTGCATCGGCAGGACGCCCACCAGCCCGAGGGCACCGAGCGCGACGCCGCCGACCACCAGACCACCTGCTGCCAGGGTGATCGGCGGGAGCCCGGTGGTGTCGTCGGCGGAGATCAGGAAGTACGACGCCGCCCCGATCATCGCCACCAGCGCCCAGGCGATGCCGCGGGCGTCGAGGCCGAACCCCGCGAACACGTCGAGCACCAGGAGCAGGCCGACGCCGGCCACCGCGGCGCCGCCGAAGGTGAGCGCACCCGGCCGCTGGTGGTGGCGGACCCAGAGCCAGAGGACGACCGTCGCGGGCGCGGTGTACTCGATGAGGAGCGCGGGCCCGACCTCGAGGTACTGCACCGCGGAGAAGTAGCAGAACTGGGCGCCGGCGACCGCCAGCAGGCCGTACATCGCCACCAGCGGCAGGTTGCGCCCGAGCAGCGCCCACCGCCCGCGCAGGGCCGCCACGCCGAACGGCAGCACGACGACAGCGCCCAGCCCGATCCGCACCAGCACCACCGCCCCCGCGCTCCAGCCGGCGTCGAGCATGGGCGAGGCGAGTGCTCCGGAGAGCGCGAAGGACACGGCCGAGAGCAGGGCGACCATGATCCCTGAGGCCGACCGGTGCGGCACCGCAACCGGGGCGTCATGAGTCAACGTCGTCATGGCTCATGACAGTAGCGAGGCTGCGGTAACCTGTCAACGTGGTATTCGCCCATGACACCGCCATGGCCCTGCAGGCGGCAGTGACCCTGGTCAACTCCGCGCTCGAGCCGGTCACCCTGACGACCCCCGACGAGCTCGACGAGTTCCTCGCCGACTTCGGCTACACCGGTCGTCACGACGGCGACGAGGCCGAGGTCGAGGCGGTGCGCGAGATCCTGCCGCGGTTGCGCGAGCTGCTCACCAGCGGCCGCGACGAGGCCGCGTCGCTGGTCAACGAGATGCTGTTCCAGGCCAAGGCGCTGCCCCAGCTCTCCCGCCACGACGGCTACGACTGGCACCTCCACGCCGTCGCGCCCGACCGCCCCCTCCCCGACCGCATCATCGTCGAGACCGCGATGGCGATGATCGACGTGATCCGCGCCGACGAGCTGTCCCGCCTCGGCGTGTGCGCCGACCACGACTGCGAGGGACTGGTCCTCGACCTCTCCCGCAACCGGTCGCGGCGCTTCTGCTCCACGGCCTGCGGCAACCGCAACGCGGTCGCGGCCTACCGCGCCCGCCAGGCGTCCTCGACCTGACGCTTCTGTCGACTCGATCGACTCAATCGACTCAATCGACGAAGCGGCGCAGCACCTCGAGGAAGATCGCCGGCTGCTCGGAGTGCACCCAGTGGCCGGCGCCCTTCACGGTGACCCGCCGCACGCGCGGGAAGTAGCCCTCCATCGCCGCCGCGTAGTCCGCGAGCACGTAGCGCGACTCCGCGCCTCCCATCCACAGCACCGGGCCGTCGTACGGCGGCGTGCCTGCCAGGGCCTCAGCGGGCCAGCCGCCGATCCGGTCGATCTCGGCCCGGAGCAGCTCGAGGTTCGGCTGCCAGTGCCAGGCGTCGCCGTCGCGGCGCAGGTTCTGGAGGAGGAAGCCCCGCACCACCGGGTCGGGCACGGCGTCCTGGAGCGCGACGTCGGCCGCACCGCGCTCGGTGAGGGTCGTGAGGTCGATGGCGAGCATCGCGTCGATGTAGCGCACGAACTCCGCGGCGTGCTCGTAGGCCACCGGTGCCACGTCGACGACGCAGAGCCGTTCGACCAGCTCGGGATGACGCAGCGCGAGCACCATCGCGGTCTTGCCGCCCATCGAGTGACCGACCAGCACCACCGGGTCGTCGGGGCTGAGGAGCTCGGCGACCTGGTCGGCTGCATCGAGGTAGTCGAACGACTCGCTCCACGGCGAGCGCCCGTGGTCGGGCATGTCGACCAGGAGCACCCGGTGGTCGGCCGCGAGCGCCTTCGCGTGCTGGGTCCAGTTGCGGCCCTGTCCGAAGAGACCGTGGCAGAAGACGATCCGGCGACCGGCGTGGTCGGCCGAGTCGCCGTACGACGTGGTGTGGAGCGGCACGGGCGCCAGTTTGTCAGGCGCGTCACGGCGACCAACCACCGAACACACCCGCCCAACGCCTGCGCGGTTGGTCCTCATGAGTCAAGATGGAGCCTGAGGTCCCGATCCCGACCCCTGGAGACACCTTGCGATCCACCCTGCTCGTCCGCGCCGCGCTCACGATGGCGGCCGCCCTCCTGCTCGGGGGCACGCTGCTCGCTGCCCCCACCACCGCGGCGGCTCCCGACCGCGCGGCGACCGTCGCCAGCCGGGCACCTGGCTGCGTCCCGCACTGCTGGGTCGCGATCTCGTTCAACCCCGAGACGCTCCGCAGCGGGTGGACCCAGAACGGCAACTGGGGCACCAAGGCGGGCGCCTCCTCCTCGGCCCTCAACCACTGCAAGAACCGCCCGGTCAACGCCGGTCACGCGCGTGCCTGCGTCAAGCCGTCGGCGCGCGGCGCCTACAACCAGAACGGCTGCGTCGCCGTGGCCTGGCGGGTGCGCAACGAGCAGCTCGTCGAGTGGGCGAAGGGCCTGGGCGACGGCCCGAAGTCGGCCATGCGTCACGCTCGGCGTGCGGTCGACGGCCGGGGCGTCATCAACGCCGGATACGCCTGCGCACCGCGCAAGTTCAACTAGGCGGAGCGCTCGTGCGATCCCCCCGTCGCCAGCGTCTCGCCGCCGCCGTGGCCGCGGTCGCCGCGGTGGCGAGCGGGCTGGTGGGTGCCACCTCTGCCCCCGCGACCTCCGCGCCCACGATCTCCGCGCCCGCGAGCGCGAGCCCCGGTCAGCACGACCGCGTCGGCAGCTGCACGACGCCGCGCTGCTTCGGGGCGATCTCGTTCAACAAGCGCACCGGTGTCGCAGGTCTCGCCAACGACAAGGACGGTCGCCCGAAGTCCATCCGTCTCGCGCAGCGCAGCTGTCGGGCGCACTCGGCCGACCAGTCAGGCTTCCCGGGCCAGTGTGTGCCGGCCGGCTCCGTGCAGAACGGCTGCATGGCCGTGGCCTTCCGGGTGGTCGACAACGCGATCGTCGAGTGGACGACCGAGTTCGGCCACACCAAGCACGAGGCCGTCACGGCCGCGCGGGCGTCGGTCGCCGGCCCCGGCGACCGCTACGCGGTCTGGCTCTGCACGACGCGGCACTACGCCTGACGTAGCGCCGCGTCGCGCGGCTCCGGGTCAGCTGTAGTCGTGGAAGCCCTTGCCGGTCTTGCGGCCCAGGGCGCCCTCGGCGACCTTCTGCTCCAGCAGCGCCGCCGGGGCGAGACCGGGCTCCTTGAACTCGGCGAAGAGCTCCTGCTGGATCGCGAGCGAGACGTCGTTGCCGACCACGTCGAGCAGCTGGAACGGGCCCATCGGGAAGCTCGCCTGCTCCTTGATGGCCGCGTCGATCTCGTCCATCGTGGCGGCGCCGGACTCGACGAGCTTCACGGCGTCGTTGAGGTAGGGGAAGAGCAGGCAGTTGACGATGAAGCCGGAGCGGTCGCCGCAGGAGACCGCGACCTTGCCGACGTTCGCACACAGGGCGAGGACCGTCTCGTTGACGTCCGCACCGGTGTCCGCCGTCGTGACGACCTCGACCAGCTTCATGATCGTGGCCGGGTTGAAGAAGTGCATCCCGATGACGGCCTCGGGGCGTGAGGTGACCTCACCGAGCTTGGTGATCGGCATCGACGAGGTGGTCGTCGCGAGGATCGCGCCGGGCTTGCAGATCCGGTCGAGGTCCTTGTAGAGCTCGGTCTTGATCGCGAGGTCCTCGGCGATGGCCTCGACCACGATGTCGGCGTCGGCGAGCGCCTCGCGCTCCGTCGACGCGGTCAGCCGGCCGAGCACGTCGGACTTGGCGTCCTCGGTGATCTTCTCCTTCGCGACCAGCTTCGAGAGGCCCTTGTCGATGGAGGCGATGACGCCGTTGACCTTGTCCTCGCCGCGACCCACGAACACGACGTCGTATCCCGCCTGGGCGAAGACCTGGACGATTCCCGAGGCCATCGTGCCGGTGCCGACGACGCCGACGGTGCGGATCTCGTGGCGGAGCTGGGGGGCGGCGCTCTCGGCGCCCGCGGTCTCCTCGGCGAAAGTGCGGCCCTCGGCGGCGAGCTTCTCGAGCAGCTCCGCGGGCTCGTGCAGGTGGTCACCGGACTCGGCGAAGCGCGCAGCGAGCTGGTCCCGCACGGCCGCGGCGCCGAGCTGGTCGATCGTGGCCAGCGGGCCCTGGGGGTAGCCGCAGCCGAAGCGCATCCCGGCGTCGATGTCGGTGCTGGAGGCGTACGACGCCTCGTACATGCGCACCGCGTGGTTCAGGTACGGCAGCACGAGAGTGCTGAAGATCTGCTCGTTGGTCAGCGTCATAGGGGCAGTGTGACAAAATCCGAACCGTTTCGTACCGGCTGGTAACTATGCGAGACGGGCAGCCGCCGACGCCCGGTCGGGCGGTGAGCGGGGTCACTGTAGGTTGGGCGACCGTGAGACTCGTCGTCGCGCGCTGCCAGGTGGACTATGCCGGCCGGCTGACCGCCCACCTCCCGATGGCCACCCGGGTGCTGATGATCAAGGCGGACGGCTCCGTGCTGGTCCACTCCGATGGCGGCTCCTACAAGCCGCTGAACTGGATGTCGCCGCCGTGCACCGTCCGCGAGGGCACCAACGACGAGGGTGCGGTCGAGTGGACCGTGACGGCGAGGGCCGCCAAGGGGGCCGTCCCCGACACGCTGCGGATCCTCATCGAGGAGGTGCTCCACGACTCCCAGCACGACCTCGGCATCGATCCCGGCCTGCAGAAGGACGGCGTCGAGAAGCACCTCCAGGAGCTGCTGGCCGAGCACCCCGGCACCCTCCTTCCGGGCCTCTCGCTCGTGCGCCGCGAGTACCCCACCGCGATCGGCCCCGTCGACCTGATGTGCCGCGACGCCGACGGCGTGAGCGTGGCCGTCGAGATCAAGCGCCGCGGTGAGATCGACGGCGTGGAGCAGCTGACCCGCTACCTCGAGCTCCTCAACCGCGACCCGTTGCTCGCCCCCGTCCGTGGCATCTTCGCCGCCCAGGAGATCAAGCCCCAGGCCCGCGTGCTGGCCGGCGATCGCGGCATCACCTGCGCCCTCGTCGACTACGACGCCCTGAGGGGCCTGGACGACCCGACCGACCGGCTCTTCTGAACCTCGGCCGTAGTCGGACGGGAGGACTGGTACGCACGTGACTCAGGTGGTTCCTGAGGCGGCGTTCCGGCCCCTTGGAGCCCGATGCTCCCGTGCGACTACGAGCGACCTCACCGACTAACCTCGGGGCATCATGGCAACGATCTTCCACCTCGCGCTCGAGTCGGACTGGGCCGCGGCCCAAAAGGCCGGCGACTACCGGATCTCCACGCTCGGCCGCACGTTGGCCGAGGAGGGGTTCATCCACGCCAGCCGGGGCGACCAGTGGCCGGGGGTGCGCGACCGGTTCTACGGCGGCGTGACCGAGCAGCTGCTGCTCCTCCAGATCGACACCGACCTGGTCGGCGTGCCGATCGTCGAGGAGCCGCCGGTGCCCGGTGCGACCGAGACCTTCCCGCACATCTACGGACCGCTGCCGGTCACGGCGGTGGCGAAGGTGATCCCGCTGGAGCCGGCGCTCTCGACCGCGGCACCTGCGCCCACACCCACACCGGGAGGAGCGCCGGCTGAGGAGTCGGCAGGCCCGGAGGGGTCCTTCGGCCGGTTCTTCCTCTGGGAGATGATCCGCAACATGACGCTGGTCATCCTGATCATGGTCGCCGTGGCGTTGGGCTACGCCCTCAGCACCCCGTTCGGCGACCGGATCGCCCCGCTCGTCGGGATCGTGGTCGGCTTCCTCGTGGGGCTCGCGCTCGCTCGCGCGATCTACGTCCGCCGACGGTCCGACTAGCTCTCCGCGGGACCGACGAGCGCGACGACGTCGTCGGCACAGCCCCAGCTGAGGGTCACGCCGGCCCCGCCGTGGCCGTAGCAGTGCACGACGTCGCCCACCCGCTCCAGCCGGACCGACGGCCTCGCGGGCCGCAGACCGACCCGGTGACCGACGACTCGGGCACCGGCGAGCGCGGGCACGAGCTCCGCGGCGCGCGCGAGGACCGACCGAGCGGCTTCCGGGTCCGGCGTCCGGCTCCACTCGCCGCGGGCCTCGGTGCCACCGACCACGACGTCGTCCGCGCGGGGCACCACGTAGATCGGCTGCCCGTCGAGACCGGCGAGCCACCACCGCTCGAGCCCGAACTGCTGGACGACGACCACCTCACCGCGCACCGGCACCACCGAGGCGTCGCCGGCGAACAGCCGCGCGCCGAGGCCGGTGCAGTTGAGCACCACGTCGGCGCGCCCCTCCCCCGGCTCCGGAAGGACAGACAGGTTGCGGCGCGACATCGTGCCGCCCAGCCCGACCAGACGAGCGGTCAGCCACCGCAGGTAGAGCGGCATCTCGATGACCGGCGCCCGAAAGGTCCAGCCGTCGTCGTACCCCTGAGGCAGGTCGGTGACCCGCTCGAGCGACGGCACCGCCGGGGACCACCACGGGTCGGCGCGCCGCTCTGCGAACACCTCCGTCCCTGGCAGCACGCGCACGCCGGAGGACGGGTCTGCGGCGAGGTCGGCGAACACCTCGTAGGAGCGGGCCGACCATCGGGTCACCCGGTCCTGCGGAAGGGCGAGATAGGGGTACCAGAGAGCGGCGGCCACCGCGGAGGTGGTCTCGAGCGGGAGGTCGCGCGCGACCACGTCGACGCGGTGCCCGGCCTCCGCCAGCCGCACCGCGCAGGTCAGCCCGACCACACCGGCACCGACGACGTGCACGCGTGCCATCGTCGGCTCCCTCGGCCGGTCCCGCTACGCCCCGGCCGCCGAGGGGGCCGTCGGGTCGGTCTCGACGCCGCCCTGCTCGCGGGCGACGTACTCCTCGATGTCGTTGAGGTCGTCCTGGCTGCGGGTGACGATCGTCAGCAGGTCGCTCATTGTGGCGACCTCCTCGACCTGCTCCTTGATGAACCACTGCATGAACTGCTCGGAGGCGAAGTCGCTCTCCTCGCGGGCGATGCGCAGCAGGGCGTTGACCTGCTCGGTGACGCGCCGCTCCTGGTCCAGCGCGAGCTTCACCGGCGCGACGACGTCGGCGAAGTCGGAGACCGGGGCCTCGACGCCGGGGATCGCGACGACCGCGTCGGTGTCGAGGAGGTACTGGATCATCATCATCGCGTGCTCGCGCTCCTCGAGCGCCTGGCCGTAGAAGAACGCCGCGGTCTGCGGCATGGTCAGCGCGTCGTAGTAGACGGCGCACGCGAGGTACTGGTTGTGCGCGGCGAACTCGTTGCCGATCTGCGCGTTGAGCTGATCGGTGAAACGCGTGGCGGCCATGGGCGGCACCTTATCGATCCGTGCCATCAGGCAGCCCTCTGGAGATCCTTCTTCGAAGCCTTCTTGCCGCTCGTCGCGCTGACCACGACGCGCTTCTTGACGGTGTAGCCCTCAGGCAGGGTGCCTTCCTTGAGCATCCGCAGCGGGCAGCGTCCGCACTTCGACTTCGAGGCGCAGCACTCGGTCTTCGGCAGCAGCTTGTGCTTCGCCTTCGACTTCTTGCCCTTGCCCATGCCGACGATCCTAGGGCTAGTAGGTGAGGCTTGCCTATGTTGTGTCCACCACAGGGGCGGCCGCCCGCTGGTCCGGGTCACACGGGGCAGGCCTAGGCTGCCGACGTGATCGAGATCTGGTTGAACCCCGCCTGCTCGAAGTGCCGCACCGCGGTGAGTGAGCTCGACGCCTCCGGCAAGGAGTACGTCGTGCGCCGCTACCTCGACACTCCCCCGACCGTCGCCGAGCTCGAGGACGTGCTGGCCCGCCTCGGCCTGGAGCCGTGGGACATCGCGCGCACCGCCGACGCGGCCGGCCTCGGGGTCGAGCTGCCGGCGAAGGACGAGGACCACCGGCACACCTGGCTGGAGCTGATGAGCGACCACCCGAAGCTCATCCAGCGCCCGATCATCACCGCGAGCGACGGCACGACGGTGGTCGGGCGCGACCCGGAATCGGTCGCGCGGGTCATCGACGCCGGCTAGGCATCACAGCCAGGCGCCGTACTGGGACGGTGAAACTGTCGCCGCCACCTCAGTCCAGCCCGTTGGCCTTCCGGATCACCTGGACGATGCCACCCATGATCTCGGTGAGGCCGTAGTCCTTGGGCGTGTAGACGGCCGCGACGCCCTGCTCGATCAGCCGCTTGCCGTCGGAGTCGGGGATGATGCCGCCGACGATGACCGGCACGTCCTCCATGCCGGCCTCGCGCAGGCCTTCGAGCACGCTCGGCACCAGCTCCATGTGCGAGCCGGACAGGATCGAGAGGCCGACGCAGTGGACGTCCTCGGCGACGGCTGCCGCCACGATCTGCTCCGGGGTGAGCCGGATGCCCTGGTAGATGACCTCGAACCCCGCGTCCCGAGCGCGTACGGCGACCTGCTCGGCGCCGTTGGAGTGGCCGTCGAGCCCGGGCTTGCCCACGAGGAGACGCAGGCGTCCGCCCGAGTGGCCGGCGAGCTCCTCGCCGGTCGTGCGGACAGCCTCGCGGACGGCGGTCAGCTCGGCACCGGCCTCGGCCACGCCGACGGCGCCCGAGACGCCGGTCGGCGCACGGAACTCGCCGAAGACCTCGCGGAGCGTGCCGGCCCACTCCCCCGTGGTGGCGCCCGCGCGGGCGGCGGCCAGGGTGGCGGTCATCAGGTTCACACCGCTCTTGGCGTCGTCGGCGAGCCGGGCGAGCGCCTCGGCGACCTCGGCCTCGTCGCGCTGCTCCTTCCAGGCCGCGACCGACGCGAGCGCGGACTTCTCCGCCTCGGGGTCGGCGGCCATGATCGCGGAGTCGAGGTCGGCCGTGAGCGGGCTCTGCTCGGTCGTCTCGAACTTGTTGACGCCGACGATGACCTCCTCACCGGCCTCGATCCGCCCGCGCCGCGCCGCGTGGGCGGAGACCAGCTCCTGCTTCATGTAGCCGGAGTCGACGGCCGCGATCGCGCCGCCCATCGCCTGCACGCGGTCGATCTCGGCCTTGGCGCCCTCGACGAGCTCGGCGACCTTGGCCTCGATGACGTGCGAGCCGTCGAAGATGTCGTCGTACTCCAGGAGGTCGGACTCGAAGGCCAGGACCTGCTGCAGCCGCAGCGACCACTGCTGGTCCCACGGGCGCGGGAGGCCGAGCGCCTCGTTCCAGGCCGGCAGCTGCACGGCGCGGGCGCGGGCGTTCTTCGACAGTGTCACGCCGAGCATCTCGAGCACGATCCGCTGCACGTTGTTCTCGGGCTGCGCCTCGGTCAGCCCGAGCGAGTTGACCTGGACGCCGTAGCGGAACCGGCGCATCTTCGGGTCCTGGACGCCGTAGCGCTCGCGGGTGATCTCGTCCCAGAGCTGGTTGAAGGCGCGCATCTTGCACGTCTCCTCGACGAACCGCACGCCGGCGTTGACGAAGAACGAGATCCGGCCGACGACCTTCTCGAAATCTGCCTCGTCGACCTGCCCGGAGTTCTTCACCTGGTCGAGCACCGCGATCGCGGTGCACAGGGCGTAGGCGAGCTCCTGCGTCGGCGTCGCGCCGGCCTCCTGCAGGTGGTAGCTGCAGATGTTGATCGGGTTCCACTTCGGGATCTGGTGGACCGTGTAGGCGATCATGTCGGCGATGAGCCGCAGCGAGTGCTCCGGCGGGAAGACGTAGGTCCCCCGCGAGAGGTACTCCTTGATGATGTCGTTCTGGGTGGTACCGGCCAGCTGCGCGGCGACCTCCTCGGGCGACAGGTCGGGGTTCTGCTCCTCGGCCACGACCTGGTACATCGCCAGAAGCCACATCGCGGTGGCGTTGATCGTCATCGAGGTGTTCATCTCGGTGAGCGGGATGTCGGTGAAGAGCTTGCGCATCTCGCCGAGGTGCGGCACCGGCACGCCGACCTTGCCGACCTCACCGCGCGCGAGCGGGCTGTCGGGGTCGTAGCCGGTCTGCGTGGGCAGGTCGAAGGCGACCGACAGTCCGGTCTGGCCCTTGGCCAGGTTGGTGCGGTACAGCGCGTTGGAGGCCTCCGCCGTCGAGTGGCCGGCGTAGGTGCGCATCACCCACGGGCGGTCCTTCTGGGGGGCGGTGCTGGCGGCTTCGCTCATAGCGCGAAGCCTAGACGTCCGGCTACCCCGCGGTAACACCCTGGAATGTGGGGTTTCCGACACCGGTCAGGCGGGGATCGGCTCCCGCTCGATCTCGAAGAAGCGGACCAGGTGGCTCAGGTGCAGCATCCGGCGCACGGCCGGGCAGGTGCCCCGCAGCACGAGCCGCTGCCCGTCGCGCAGCGCGAACCGGCTGGCCACTGCGAGGACCTTCAGCGCGGTGAGGTCGATCGTGTCGACGTCGGTGAGGTCGAGGGTGATGGTGCCCTCGGCGTTGCTGCGCAGGTGGTCGTAGAGCGCGTTGCGGACCTGTCCGGTGCTGCGCACGTCGAAGTCGCCGCTCAGCACGAGGATCGGACCGTCGGTGACGATGTCCATTCCTGCCCCTTCCCCGGCGTCGCTCCCGACACGCTGTTGTCTGTCTCTACCCACCATGACGCGCGACATGCCGAATCGGTTGCATGCGGGCGCCGGAACGCCCGGGTGTGTCGTCGGTCACACGCTCTCCGGCCGTAGGCTCGGCCGCATGGTCAACCTCACGCGCATCTACACCCGCACCGGCGACGCAGGCGAGACGCGCCTGGGCGACATGAGCGTGACCTCGAAGCTCGACCGGCGGCTCCAGGCCTACGCCGACGTCGACGAGGCCAACGCGCACCTCGGCGTGGCGGTCGCGACCGGCGGGCTGGAGGACGACGTGGTCGCCGTGCTCGTGCACGTGCAGAACGACCTCTTCGACGTCGGCGCCGACCTGTGCAACCCGGTGAGCGCCGACCCGGCGTACCCGCCGCTGCGCATCGAGCAGGCCTACATCGACCGGCTCGAGCAGTGGTGCGACCACTACAACGAGATGGTGCCGAAGCTGCGCTCGTTCATCCTCAGCGGCGGCACGGCCGCGGCCGCCCACCTCCACGTGGCGCGCACGGTCGTACGGCGGGCCGAGCGCTCGGCGTGGGCGGCCCACGCCGAGCACGGCGAGACCATGAACAAGCTCGCCATCACCTACCTCAACCGGCTCAGCGACCTCGTGTTCATCCTCGCCCGGGTGGCCAACCGTGCCGACGGCGACGTGCTCTGGGTGCCGGGCGGCGAGCGCGGCGAGTGACGCCGCTGCGGCGGTGGGTCGCCGTCCTCGTGGCCTGCGCGGCGGGCTCGCTCGTCACCGGCTGTGACGACTCCGCACCGGGACCGCCGCCCAGCTCGGCACCCGCAACGGATCGGCAGGTCCACGAACGGCCCGACAAGCCGGCGGACCCACAGCCGAGCGCTCCCCCGCTGACCCGCACCTTCACCGCTCCGCGCACGGCCGCCGAGCTGGCCGCCCGGCTGGTCACCGACGAGGACCTCGCGCGCGCCCCAGGCACGGCCGGCGACCTCCGCGACGCGGCCGCGTTCGAGGCGCAGCTCCTCTACCGCCAGCTCGCCCGCACGCCGACGTGGGAGCACCGGGTCCGCCTGCTGGTGCCGGGCCGCTACCGCGCCGACCTCGCCGACCACCTCACCGCCCGCCGGTCCCTGCGCAGCGTGCTGACCACGCTGTCCGACGAGGTCCCCGCCTGGGAGATCCTCGAGCCGGCGCCGACGGCGGACCTGCGACGGTTCTACCGCGAGGGCGAGCGGCGCTACGGCGTCGCCTGGGAGGTGCTCGCCGCCGTCAACCTCGTCGAGTCCGGCTTCGGCAAGATCCGCGGGCTCTCGACGGCCGGCGCGCAGGGGCCGATGCAGTTCATCCCCTCGACCTGGGCGGCGTACGGCGACGGCGACGTCGACGACCCCCACGACGCGATCCTCGGGGCCGCGCACTACCTCGCCGCCAACGGCGGCGGCACGGGCGCGCTCGCGGGGCCGGACGTCGCGGGCGCCCTGCTCCGCTACAACAACGCGCAGGGCTACGTCGACGGCATCCTCGCCTACGCGGCGATCCTCCACCGCGACCCGCGGGCGCTCGGCGAGCTGGTCCGCTGGCAGATCGTCTACCTCTCGACGATCGGGGACCTCTGGCTTCCGATCGGCTACCGGTCGACCACGCCCGTCCCGGTGGCGACCTACGTGCGGCAGCACCCGGAGCGCCTCCTCGGCACGCGCACGGACTAGAAGCCGTACCGCTCGCGGAGCTCGCCCAGCCACGCGGTGACGACCCCGGTGCCCCACGCCTCCGACGACGCGAGCGCCGCGTCGGCGTACGACGTGGCCTCCTCGGTGCGGCCCATGGCCGAGGCCGCGAGCGCGAGGTAGGCGTCGACCGGCGCCATCACGATCGCCACCCCGACTGCGCACGGGCGACCCGACAGGGGCAGCAGCTGGGCGTGGGCGCTCGCGGCGAGATCGGCGTCGCCGAGGTACGCGGCGAGCTCGGCAGCGTGCGCCCACACCAGGGCCGAGAGGTTGGCCTCCTCCTCGGGGGGCGGGCCGTGCTCGGCGTACGCCTGCCGCGCGCCCTCCTCGTCGCCGGCACGCCACCGGCAGACCGCGACCGCGGTCCCGAAGGGAGCGCCCATCTCGAGGAACAGCCCGAGCGGGGCCAGCGCGTCGGCCGGCCGCCCGCTCCAGTACGCGATCGCGAAACGGCAGATCTCGATCGTCTCCTCGACCGACCCGTGGTCGAGGTCCTCCGCGAGCTCGGCCACGTGCGCGAGCCCGCGCTCGCAGTCGTCCCACCGGCCGGCCAGCGCCGCCCAGGGGATCTCGAGCCCGGTCAGCACCAGGTCGCCGTACGCGATCCGGAGCCGCCGGGCGTCGGCCAGCGTCTCCGCCACCTGCGCCCACATGTCCTCGACCCGCCCCAGCTCGCCCAGCGCTCCGGCGCGCAGCGTGCCGCAGACGACCCCGGCCCGCTCGTCGCCGAGCTCGCGCGCGATCCCGAGCGCCTCGGTGATGTGGTCGAGCCGGTCCGGCGCGGTCGACGGCAGCCACTCCATGTGGGCGACCTGGTGGGCCGCCATCACGAGCGCGGGGGCGTCGAGGCGGCGCGCCATCGCGAGGGCGTCGCCGGACCACCGAGTCGCCTCCTCGTCGTGGTCGGCCTCGATCGCCAGCGCGAGCATCACCCGGCAGCGCAGCTCGCTGTCGCCCGACGGCAGCTGGGCGAGGCTGTCGTGGAGCGCGCCGAGGACGACATCGTTGGTCCGGCCCGGCGGTGCCGAGCGCCACAGCACACCCGTGGAGACCGTCACCGCCGCCCGTGCCAGCGCCTCCGCGTCGCCGATCTCCCGCGCAGCGGCGACCGCCCGCTCGGCCGCCTGGACGAGGTCGCCCTGACGGCCGGCCCAACGGTGCGCCTCGGCGAGGTCCATGAGCACGGCCAGCCGGTCGGTCGCCGAGGCGATCGCGTCGTCCTCCATGCTCTGCAGCGCGCCGTCGAGGAGCGCGGCCGCCTCGTCGTGGTCGTGCAGCCTGCGCGCCATCGCGGCGGCGGCGACGGCCGAGCGCCAGGCGCGGCCGGCGTACGACGGCCCGGCCTCCCGCCAGTGCCGGGCCTCCTCGCTCTCGCGGCCGGGTGCCTGGGCGAAGGCCTCGGCGATCCGGGCGTGCACCCGCGCGGTACGGCTCGCGCCGATGCCTTCGCGCAGCCGGTCGCGCACGAGCGCGTGCGTGAACAGGTAGTGGTCGACGCCGTGCTCACGGACCAGGCCGGCGGCCTGCGCGGGCTCGACCACGTCGAGCGCGTCGTCCTCGTCGATCCGGGCGGCGGCCGCCAACGTCGAGAGGTCGAACCGGCGCCCGATCACGGCCGCGAACCGCAGGGCGGACACGGTGTCGTCGGGCAGTCGGGTCAGGCGCCGGTCGATGACGTCCCCGACCGCGGCCGGCAGCTGTCCGCCGGCGAGGTCGACGCCGCCGCCGCGCTCTGCGGCCAGCCGGGACAGCTCGACGAGGAAGAACGGGTTGCCGTCGGTGCGCTGCACGAGCAGGTCGGCGCTGCCCCCCGCCATCGCCTGACCGGTGACGGCCTCGTAGATCGCCCCGGCCGCCCGCTCGGGCAGGCCGCCCAGGTCCAGGCGCAGCGCGTGGGCGCGGGCGAACGACTCCGCCGCGTCGGCCAGCGGTCCGGTCGGGGGCGGGTGCGCGCGCCACGCCCCGACCACCAGCAGCCGCTCGTCGGTCGCCGACTCGACGAGCATCCGGAGCACGCGCAGCGTCGGCGGGTCCGCCCAGTGCAGGTCGTCCATCAGCAGGGCCACGGGCCGCTCCCGCGCCGCCTCCAGCACGGCCGAGGTGATGAGCTGCCAGGCACGGAACCGACCGCCCTCGTCGGTGCCCGCCTGACCCACGAGATCGACGAGGTCGACGCCGATCCCCGCCAGCACCGCGCGCCACGGCCACAGGGGCGGCGCGCCCTCGTCCTGGGAGCAGCGCCCGTGCAGCACCACGACGTTGCGGCGTCGCGCCTGCAGCAGCATCTCGCCGGCCAGCCGCGACTTGCCGATGCCGGGCTCGCCCGTGAGCACGGCGTACGACGGCCGGCCCGACTCCGCGGCGCCCAACGCGCTCATCAGACCCGCCAGCTCCGCGTCCCGGCCGACCATGGGCCAGGGGGCGATCTGCGCTCCGGCGAGGTGTCGTTCGGGCGCCCGCTCCGGGGGCGGGTCGGCCGGGAGCACGGCAGGTGCGGGCGCCGTACGCTCCCCTGCCGGAGGCACCCAGGAGAGCGTCTCGTCCTGGCGCAGCAGCGCGGTCTGCAGGTCCCGCACCGCCGCCGACGGCTCCAGCCCGAGCTCCTCGTCGAGCACCGTCCGCAGGGTGGCCAGCACCTCCAGGGCGTCGGCCTGACGCCCGCTGCGGAACAGCGCCACCGCGCGCAGCTCCCACAGCCGCTCGCGCAACGGGTGCGCGCCCGTGAGCGCCTCGAGCTCGGCGGCGGTGGTCGCGTGGTCGCCGAGTGCGAGGGCGGCGAGGGCCCGGTCCTCCGCGGCCACCAGCCGCAGCTCCTCCAGGCGGGTGCGCTCGGCGATCGCGTTGTCGGAGTCGCCCAGGTCGGCGTACGGCGTCCCTCGCCACCACCCCAACGCCTCGTCGAGCCGGGCGCGCTCGGCTTCGAGCGTCGCCGTCTCCAGCGGGGCGGTCCCCCAGGCGCCGGCCAGCGGCTGCAGGGTGCGGTGCGCGACGGCGACGGCCTGCTCGAAGCGATGCGCGTCCACCTGGTCGTCGGGCACGCGCAGCGCGTAGCCCGGGGCGGCCGTGACCAGCACGGTCGCCGGCGTGCGCGGCGCGCGGTCGGGCTCGAGCGCGCGGCGCAGTCCTGAGACGTAGCTCTGCAGCGTGCCGGCGACGCCCGGCGGCGCCGTGTCGCCCCAGAGCGCGTCGACGATCGCGTCGACCGAGACCGGCCAGCCGTGGGCGAGCGCGAGGACGGCCACCAGCGCACGCTGCTTGGGCGTCCCGAGATCGACAGGCTGCCCGTCCCGTCGGACCTCGACTGCACCGAGGACGGACACCTGCACGAGCCGAAGCATAGGGACCCCGGACGCCGCGTTCACCCGCTTTGCGCCCAACCGGGCTCAAGTGCCCCCAAGTCGGCCCCAACTGCGCCCCAAGCGGCCTGGGGGATCTTCTTCCTCGTCAACACAGATCCCCAGACGCCCGACCAGGAGCACCCCTCATGACCATCGAGACCGACCGCCCGTTCACCACCGCCCCCACCGCGCCCGTCACCCTCCCCTCCGACACCGTCGCCGCCGGCCACGCCCTCCGCGGCCTGCTGGGCGGCCGGGTCTACCTCCCCGGCGACGAGCGGTACGACGCCGTGCGGCTGCCCTGGAACGTCGCCGTCGACCAGCGGCCCGCCGCCATCGCCCTGCCGCGCTCGGCGAGCGAGGTCGCCACCGTCGTCCGCGTCGCCGCCGAGTCCGGCCTGCGCGTCGCGCCCCAGAGCACCGGCCACAACGCCCGCCCGCTCGCCGAGCAGGGCCTCGACGACGTCGTCATCGTGCGGACGTCGGAGATGAACGCCGTCGTCACCGACCCCGTCCGCGGCACCATCCGCGTCGAGGGCGGCGCGATCTGGGAGCCGGCCGTCCTCGCCGCGTCGGCCCACGGCAAGGCCGTCCTGCACGGCTCCTCCCCCGACGTCGGCATCGCCGGCTACTCCCTCGGCGGCGGCATCGGGTGGTACGCCCGCAAGCTCGGCCTCGCCGCCAACAGCCTCACCGCCGTCGAGCTCGTCATCGCCGACGGCACCCTGGTGCGCGCCGACGCGCAGCAGAACGCCGAGCTCTTCTGGGCCCTGCGCGGCGGTGGCGGCAGCTTCGGCGTCGTGACCGCGCTCGAGTTCAAGATGTACGACATCCAGAGCGCGTACGCCGGCTTCATGATGTGGGACCTGGCCGATGTCGAGCCGGTCCTGCGCGAGTGGGCGGCGTGGGCGCCCGGTGCGCCCGACGAGGTCACCACGTCCTTCCGCGTGCTGCGCTTCCCGCCGATCCCCGACGTCCCGCCGTTCCTCGCCGGCCGCCAGGTCGCGATGATCGACGGCGCCGTGCTGGGCTCCGACGAGCACGGCGCGCAGCTCCTCGCCGGGCTGCGTGCGCTGAAGCCCGAGCTCGACACCTTCACCCGGATGCCGGCCCGGGCGCTCGACCGCCTGCACATGGACCCCGAGGGCGGCGCCCCCGCCGTCTCCGACAGCAGCATGCTGGCGGGGCTGCCCGACGCCGCGATCGACGCGTGGCTGGCCGAGGTCGGCCCTGACGCGACGACCTCGCTCAACCTGGTCGAGCTGCGCCAGCTCGGCGGTGCGCTCGGCCGTCCGCACGAGGGCGGGGGCGTGCTGGGTCAGCTCGACGGCGCGTTCGCCACGCTCAACCTGGCCATGGCGCCGGTCCCGGAGATGGGCATCCAGGGTCACGCGGACGCGGTCCGCGTGACGCGGGCGCTGGCGCCGTACTCCAGCGGAGCGCAGTACCTCAACTTCGCCGAGAACCCCACCGACACCAGGGCCGGCTTCCGGGCCGAGGCCTGGCGCCAGCTGGTCGGCATCCGCAGCGCGGTCGACCCCCACGGCGTCCTCCTCGCCAACCACCGCGTGCCGCGTCTCTACGAGGACGGCCGCGCGACCGCCTGAGGACTCCTTCCGGGAGTGACCCGGGCCGCCTGTGGAGGGCGGCCCGGGTTGTCCGCCGTGCGTGCCACGATGGACGCGCCGTGGACGTACTCGCCTCTCTCACCGACGACTTCCTCGAGGAGCACTTCGCTCCCGAGACGATCGAGCGCGCCCGGGGCTACCTCGAGCGCATCGACGGCCCGCCGACGCTCCAGCAGCTCAGCGCGGGCTCCGTCACCGCGACCGCCTACGTGCAGGGGTCGGCGCCGATGCCCTACCACGTGCAGCTGCACTGCGAGGTGGGCAGACCGAGCGGTCGCAGCCGCGCCCGCACCAGCGGGTGGGTGTTCAGCCTCTGCACCTGCCCGGTGCGCAACATGTGCAAGCACGGAGCCGCCGTGGCGCTCGCGATCCGCACCGGCCACCAGGAGGGCCCACGGGTGCCGGAGTGGGAGCGTCAGCTCGGGTCGCTGGTCGACGACCTCGGCCGCACCGCCGACCGGGAGACCGAGCAGGTGCCGGTCGCCCTGCAGTTCAGCCTCGACGAGCGCCGCATCCGCTCCTACCGCGACGACGGTCCGTCGATCGGCATCAGGCCCTTGCGCCCCGGCGCGAAGCAGGCGTGGATCCGCTCGGGAGCCGACTGGTCCCAGGTGCCGGGTCTGGTCCAGGCGCGCAGCCTGCTGCCTGACCAGGCCGACGCCATCGGGGCGCTCCAGTCGGCACTGGTCCGCCACCAGGGCTACCACGCCACGGGCACCGTGCCGTCGCTCGCCCAGTTCGGCCCTCACCTCCTCCGCCTGCTGCGCGCGGCGGAGGCGGCCGGCGTGGAGTTCGTCGCGGTCGCACCGCTGCGGTCGGTGGTCGTGCGGGAGAAGCCCGTGGGCCTCCTGGCCGAGGTGACCAACGACGGCGAGGTCGCACGGCTCACGCTCGGCGTCGACGTCGACGGCGAGCTGTGGCGCGGCGAACGGGTCCGCCTGGTCGGCAGCGGCCGGGTCGTCGCCCTGCTCGACGACGGCGACGTCCACATCGGTGAGCTCGACCGCGACGTGCCCGCCGTCGCCCGCCGGCTGGTCGAGGACGGCCCGATGGAGGTGCCCGTCGCCCACCTCGACGCCTTCCGCGAGCGACTCGCCGGCCTCCTGCGACACGTGACGGTCCGCTCGCCCGACGGCTCCGTCGACGTACCAGCCCCGGTCCGGCCGGTCCTCCACGTGACGGTGGAGTGGCGCAGCTCGACGGTCGCCGACCTCGCCTGGGCGTGGGCGTACGGCGACCAACACCGCTGCGGCCTCGACGACCGCGCCACCCTCGACGGACTGCGCGACCGGGTCGCGGAGGCGGCCGTGCGCGCGACGGTCCCTGCCGCGCTGCTCGGCCGGCGCACCGTCCGCGACGGCGACGCGCTGTCCCTGGCGATCCACGACCTGCCCCACCTGCGCGAGCTCCCTGACGTCGAGGTCGTCGAGGTGCAGCGGCCCGACTTCCGGGAGGCCACCTCGGCCCCGGAGATCAGCTTCGACGTGGTGGAGCCCGTCGAGGGCGACCGTCCCACGGACTGGCTCGACCTCGAGGTGACCGTCAACGTCGAGGGCGAGCGGATCCCGCTCCCGGACGTGATCGCCGCGCTCACCCTCGGCCACGAGTTCCTGGTGCTGCCGAGCGGGCTGTTCATCGCGACCGACCGGCCGGAGTTCGATCGCTTGCGCGAGGTCGTCGCAGCGGCCGCCGAGCTGCGGGAGCGCGACGGCGACCGGATCGGTGTCGGCACCCACGACCTCGGTCTCTGGGCGCAGCTGGCCGAGACCGGCATCGTCGACGCCCAGGCCGCGGCCTGGGTGGAGCGCGCGCAGGCGCTGCGCGACCTCACCGAGATCCCGCGTCCGGAGCCGGTCGGGCTGACCGCCGACCTCCGCTCCTACCAGCGCGAGGGCTTCTGGTGGCTGGCCTTCCTGTGGGAGCACGGCCTCGGCGGCATCCTCGCCGACGACATGGGCCTCGGGAAGACCCTCCAGGTGCTCGCGCTCGTCCACCACGCACGCGACCGCCGGCCCGACGACGGGCCCTTCCTCGTGGTCGCGCCGACCAGCGTCGTCACCGCCTGGGCCCACGAGGCCGCCCGGCACGCGCCCGGGTTGCGCGTCGGCATCTGCGGCCGCCGCACCGACGACGTCGCCGCGATCGCCGCCGAGAGCGACATCGTCGTCACGACCTACACGGTCCTCCGGCTCGCCCATGCTCGCTACGCGTCGGTGCGCTGGGGCGGCCTGATCCTCGACGAGGCGCAGCAGGTCAAGAACCACCAGAGCAAGACCTACGGAGCCGTCCGCACGATCGCCGCGCCGTTCAAGCTCGCAGTCACCGGCACCCCGTTCGAGAACCGGCTCATGGAGCTGTGGGCGCTGCTGTCGATCACGGTGCCCGGCCTCTACCCGTGGCCCCGGCAGTTCAGCGAGCGCGTCGCGCGCCCGATCGAGCGGACCGGCGACACCCAGGTGCGCGACCGGTTCCGCGCACGCGTCCGCCCCTTCCTCCTGCGACGCACCAAGGAGCTGGTCGCCGCCGACCTGCCGCCGAAGCAGGAGCAGGTGCTCGACGTCGTGCTCCAGCCCAAGCACCGCAAGATCTACGACACCCACCTGGCCAAGGAGCGGCAGCGGATCCTGGGCCTCGTCGAGGAGTTCGACCGCAACCGCATCGCGATCTTCAGCGCGCTGACCAAGCTCCGCCAGCTCGCCCTCGACCCCGCCCTCGTCGATCCGGCGCACGACGCTGTCGGGTCGGCCAAGCTCGACCTGCTCGCCGAGCACCTGCAGGAGATCACCGCCGAGGGACACCGCGCGCTCGTCTTCAGCCAGTTCACCTCGTTCCTGACGCGGGTGCGCGACCGGCTCGAGGCCGAGGGCATCGCGACGACGTACCTCGACGGCGCGACCCGCGACCGCGCGCGAGTCATCGACGACTTCCGCTCCGGCGACGCGCCGGTCTTCCTCATCTCGCTCAAGGCCGGAGGCGTCGGCCTCACCCTCACCGAGGCCGACTACGTCTTCGTCCTCGACCCCTGGTGGAACCCCGCCGCCGAGGCCCAGGCCGTCGACCGCGCCCACCGCATCGGTCAGACCGCCCACGTCCACGTCTACCGCCTGGTCGCCACCGACACCATCGAGGAGAAGGTGATGGAGCTCAAGGCCCGCAAGGCCGAGCTCTTCGCCCAGGTCATCGACGGCGACGGTGCGATGACCCAGGGCATCGACGCCGACGACATCCGCGGCCTGTTCGACTGAGCTCGGGCTGCTCGACGACCGGGTAGCCGGCTGCGCGCCGGGTAACGCACCTGCATGCCGTCGTACAGCGAGAAGGGCAAGTCCTACAAGCGGGACATGGACTACATCCCCGACCGGATCACCCGCGAGTCCGGGAAGTCCCAGGACAGCTACGACGGGCACGATCTGGACGTCCCGACGTGGCCCGTGCAGCCTGGCCGCTACCGCCTCGTCGCTGCGCGCGCCTGCCCGTGGGCCAACCGCGCGATCATCGTGCGGGAGCTGCTGGGGCTGAAGGACGTGATCTCGATGGGCCTGGCCGGGCCGACGCACGACGAGCGCAGCTGGTCCTTCGACCTCGATCCGGACGGCGTCGACCCGGTGCTCGGCTACGAGCGGCTCCAGCAGGCGTACCTGGCGCGCTTCCCCGACTACGACAAGGGCATCACCGTGCCCGCCATGGTCGACGTCCCGTCCGGCGAGGTCGTCACGAACGAGTTCCCGGCGATCACCCACGACCTCTTCTTCGAGTGGCGCGACCACCACCGTGACGACGCGCCCGACCTCTGGCCGGAGGACTGCCGGGAGGAGATGGAGGAGGTGATGGCGCGGGTCTTCACCGAGGTCAACAACGGTGTCTACCGGTGCGGATTCGCCGGCTCGCAGGAGGCGTACGACGACGCCTACACCCGTCTCTTCACGGCCCTCGACTGGCTGGAGGACCGCCTGGCCGACCGCCGCTACCTGATGGGCGAGCGGATCACCGAGGCCGACGTACGCCTCTTCACCACGTTGGCTCGCTTCGACGCCGTCTACCACGGGCACTTCAAGTGCAACCGCAACAAGCTGACCGAGATGCCGGCGCTGTGGGGCTATGCGCGCGACCTGTTCCAGACATCGGGCTTCGGCGAGACGATCGACTTCGACCAGATCAAGCGGCACTACTACGTGGTGCACGAGGACATCAACCCGACCGGGATCGTCCCGGACGGCCCCGACCCGGCCGGATGGCACACGCCGCATGGCCGCGAGCGACTCTGACTACCGCACGTTCCAGTCGGCCCCGGGCGGCTTGGCCTCCAGCCAGGCCTGGAAACCGGTGAGGGACGCCAGGCTCATGGCGAGCTCGACGTCCCCGGTCGGTGACGCGCAACGGATGACCACGTGGTCGGGGTAGAGCGAGGCCTGCTCGGCGCCGACCGGCTCACGCCGGCCGTCGTAGGTGAGCTGCTCGCGGGCCCAGACCCGCTTCGGCCGCGGCCACAGCGTGAAGATCCGGAACCACTCCAGACGCTCGCCGGAGTAGCGCCCCATCCCGAGCACCCAGCCTCGGCCGGCGGACTCCGCGCTCAGCCGGTGGCTGAGCTCGAACGTGCCGCCGTGGCGAGCCAGGATCCGACGCCGGAGCACCAACCCCAGGCCGTAGGCCAGCAGGAGGAGCAGCACGACACCCGATCCATCGAGCAGCCACTCCCACCATGCCATCGACGTGTTTGCGCCCTACGCCTGGTGGACCTTCTCGGCGGCGCGGAGTCGCGCCTCCGCGTGCCTGATCCGGGCCTCGGCCTCGTCGTTCACGCCGATCTGCAAGCGTGCCTCCTCGAGGTCGGCCTGGGCCTGGTCGATGTGGATCTCGTCGCCGAGCTCGATGTGCTCGGAGAGGATCGAGACCCGGTCGTTGGCCACCGAGATGACGCCGGCATCGACCGCGCCGATGACGACGTCGTCGGTGTCGGCGACCTGGATCTCGATCACCGCCTCCGTCAGCAGCGAGAGCACCGGCGTGTGACCGCGCAGCACGCCGAGGTCGCCCTCGACGGTGCGCGCGATCACCATCGCGGCCTCACCGGACCACACGGTCCGGTCGGCGGCGACGAGCTCGACGTGCAGTGCGTCAGCCATGTCAGAGGTTCTTCTGGATCTCGGCCCACTTGGCCTCGACGTCCTCGAGGCCACCGCACATGAAGAACGCCTGCTCGGCGACGTGGTCGTACTCACCGTCGGCGATCTTGTTGAACGCCTCGATGGTCTCCGACACCGGGACGGTCGAGCCCTCGATGCCGGTGAACTGCTTGGCCACGTAGGTGTTCTGCGACAGGAAGCGCTGGATCCGGCGAGCGCGGCTGACGATGATGCGGTCCTCCTCGGACAGCTCGTCGACGCCGAGGATCGCGATGATGTCCTGCAGCTCCTTGTTGCGCTGCAGGATCTGCTTGATGCGGATCGCGCAGTCGTAGTGAGCCTGACCGATGTACTGCGGGTCGAGGATCCGCGAGGTCGAGGTCAGCGGGTCCACCGCGGGGTAGATACCGAGCGACGCGATCTCGCGGGAGAGCTCGGTGGTCGCGTCGAGGTGGGCGAAGGTCGTCGCCGGAGCCGGGTCGGTGTAGTCGTCGGCCGGCACGTAGATCGCCTGCATCGAGGTGATCGAGTGACCACGCGTCGAGGTGATCCGCTCCTGGAGCGTGCCCATCTCGTCGGCGAGGTTGGGCTGGTAGCCCACCGCCGACGGCATCCGGCCGAGCAGGGTCGAGACCTCGGAACCGGCCTGCGTGAAGCGGAAGATGTTGTCGACGAAGAGCAGCACGTCCTGGTTCTGCACGTCGCGGAAGTACTCCGCCATCGTCAGGGCGGACAGGGCGACCCGCAGACGCGTGCCCGGCGGCTCGTCCATCTGGCCGAACACCAGGGCGACCTTGTCGAACACCCCGGCCTCCTGCATCTCCTCGATGAGGTCGTTGCCCTCACGGGTGCGCTCACCGACACCGGCGAACACCGACACACCGTCGTGGTCCTTCGCAACACGCGCGATCATCTCCTGGATGAGCACGGTCTTGCCGACGCCGGCACCACCGAAGAGGCCGATCTTGCCGCCGAGGACGTACGGCGTCAGCAGGTCGATGACCTTGATGCCGGTCTCGAACATGGTGGTCTTGGACTCGAGCTGGTCGAAGGCCGGCGCCTTGCGGTGGATGCCCCAGCGCTCGTTGACCTCGAACTGCTCGCCCTCCTTGAGGTTGAGCACGTCGCCGGTGGCGTTGAACACCTTGCCGAGGGTGACGTCGCCGACGGGCACCGAGATCGGGCCGCCGGTGTCGGTCACCTGCGCGCCACGGACCAGGCCGTCGGTCGGCTTCAGCGAGATCGCGCGGACCAGGCCGTCACCGATGTGCTGGGCGACCTCGAGCGGCAGCGTCGTGGTCTCGCCGGCGAGGGTCACCTCGACCTCGAGCTTGTTGTAGATGTCGGGCATCGCGTCGGCCGGGAACTCGATGTCGACGACCGGGCCGATGACCCGCGCGATCCGGCCGGTGGTGCCAGCCTGGGTGGTCTCTTCAGCGGTTGCAGTCATGGTGTTCTCTTCCAAAGTCCGGGTCTGTGTGCTTGGTCGGTCGGGGGATCAGTCGTTCGCAGCGGCCTGCGCGTCGGCGAGGGCGTTGACGCCACCGACGATCTCGCTGATCTCCTGGGTGATGCCCGCCTGACGGGCCTGGTTGGCGATCCGGGTGAACTTCTTGATCAGCTCGTCGGCGTTGTCCGTCGCCGACTTCATCGCCTTCTGCCGTGCAGCCAGCTCCGAGGCGGCCGCCTGGAGGAGGCTGTAGAAGATCCGGCTCTGGACGTACTGCGGCAGCAGCCCGTCGAGGACCTCCTCGGCGGAGGGCTCGAACTCGTAGAGCGGCAGCAGGTCGCCCTCGTCGGGCGTCTCCTCCCCCTCGACGACCTCCAGCGGCAGCAGCCGCACCGCGGTGGGCTCCTGCACCAGCATCGAGCGGAAGCGGGTGTAGACGATGTGGACCTCGTCCACGTCGCCCTCCTCGCCCTGCTCCTTGAGGAACGCCTCGATCAGCGCCCGGCCGATCTCCGCGGCGACGTCGTAGGACGGCTGGTCGGAGAAGCCGGTCCACGAGTCGACGAAGTCCCGCGAGCGGAACTTGAAGTACGCCTCCGCCTTGCGGCCGGCCAGGAAGAAGTCGACCTCCTTGCCCTCGTCGTGGAGCCGCTCGGTGAGCCGCTCCACCTCCTTGAGCACGCTCGAGGAGTAGGCGCCGGCGAGTCCGCGGTCGCTCGTGATCACGAGCACCGCCGCCCGCTTGGGCTCCTCCTCCTCACGGGTGAGCGGGTGGTCGACGTTGGAGTACGTCGCCACCGCCGACACCGCACGAGTGAGCTCGCGGGCATAGGGAGCGGCCTGCTGAGCGCGCTGCTGCGCCTTGATGATCCGGGACGCAGCAATGAGCTCCATGGCGCGCGTGATCTTCTTCATCGACTCCGTCGACTTGATCCGCGCGCGGTACTCACGCAGCGATACGGCCATGCTCAGCCTCGCTTCTGCTTGACGATCGTCTCCTGCTCGAGCTCGTCGTCCTCCATCGCGTCGGCCTCGGCCTCGTGGCCGACCTTGATGCCGCCGCCCTCGGAGGTCTCGAACTGCTCGAGGAAGGAGTCGTAGGCCGCGGCCACGCCGTCCTCGTCCTCGAACTTCTGCGACTCGCGGATCGCCGCGAGCAGGCCGTCGTGCGAACGACGCAGGTAGTCGATGAACTCGTGCTCGAAGCGCAGCACGTCGTCGGTCGGGACCTCGTCGAGGCGACCGCTGGTGCCGAGCCACAGGGACACGGTCATCTCGGCGAGCGGGTAGGGGCTGTAGGCCGGCTGCTTCAGCAGGGCCATCAGCCGCTGACCGCGGGCCAGCTGCTGCTTCGACGCGGCGTCGAGGTCGGAGGCGAACATCGCGAAGGCCTCCATGGCGCGGTACTGCGCCAGGTCGACCTTGAGCGAGCCGGTGACGGTCTTCATCGCCTTCGTCATGGCCGCACCACCCACGCGCGACACCGAGATGCCGACGTCGATCGCGGGCCGCTGGTTGGCGGCGAAGAGGTCGGACTGCAGGAAGATCTGACCATCGGTGATCGAGATGACGTTGGTCGGGATGTAGGCCGACACGTCGTTGGCCTTCGTCTCGATGATCGGCAGGCCGGTCATCGAGCCCGCACCGAGGTCGTCGGAGAGCTTCGCGCAGCGCTCCAGCAGCCGGGAGTGCAGGTAGAAGACGTCACCCGGGTAGGCCTCGCGGCCCGGCGGGCGACGCAGCAGCAGCGACACGGCGCGGTAGGCCTCGGCCTGCTTGGTCAGGTCGTCGAACACGATGAGGACGTGCTTGCCGTCGTACATCCAGTGCTGGCCGATGGCCGAGCCGGTGTAGGGCGCGAGGTACTTGAAGCCCGCGCTGTCGGACGCCGGCGAGGCGACGATCGTGGTGTACTCCAGCGCGCCGGCCTCCTCGAGGGCACCCCGCACGGAGGCGATGGTGGAGCCCTTCTGACCGATGGCGACGTAGATGCAGCGCACCTGCTTCTCCGGGTCACCGGAGTCCCAGTTCTGCTTCTGGTTGATGATCGTGTCGATCGCGACCGTGGTCTTGCCGGTCGCGCGGTCGCCGATGATCAGCTGGCGCTGGCCACGGCCGATCGGGGTCATCGCGTCGATCGCCTTGATGCCGGTGGCGAGCGGCTCGTGCACCGACTTGCGCGCCATCACGCCGGGAGCCTGGAGCTCCAGGATGCGGCGGCCCTCGGCCTCGATGTCGCCGAGACCGTCGATCGGGTTGCCGAGCGGGTCGATCACGCGGCCCATGAACTTGTCACCGACCGGGACGGACAGCACCTCGCCGGTACGGCGGACGGGCTGACCCTCCTCGATGCCGGCGAAGTCACCGAGGATGACGACACCGATCTCGCGCTCGTCGAGGTTGAGGGCCAGGCCGCGGGTGCCGTCCTCGAACTCGAGCAGCTCGTTGGCCATCGCCGACGGCAAACCGCTCACGCGGGCGATGCCATCACCGGCGGAGGCGACCGTGCCGACCTCTTCCTTGCTCGCCGCGTCGGGCTGGAAGTCCGCGACGTACTTGGCGAGGGCGTCGCGGATCTCGTCCGGCCGGATGGAGAGTTCCGTCATCTCAGGTGCCTTCTCTCTTCTTGCTCAAAATCTCGGTGTCAGGGGATGCCGGGTCAGCCGGCGATCTTGCGGCGTGCGTCGTCGAGGCGGCTGGCGACCGTGCCGTCGATGACGTCGTCACCGATCTCGACCTTGATGCCGCCGAGGACGCCGGGGTCGACGACGACGTGCAGGTGGACCGATCGGCCGTACTGCGCGGCGAGCGCGTCGGTCAGCCGACGCTCGTCGTCCGCGCCGAGCGGCCGGGCCACCCGGACGGTCGCCACGTCACGCCCGCGGACGTCGGCGGCGATCTTCTCGAAGTCCTCGAGCGCCACGCTCACGGTGTGCTCGTCGGTCGTGAGCGCCTGCTTGACCAGCGTCAGGGTCGCGGGCGCGACCTTGCCGCCGAGCAGCGCGTCGACCAGGGCGGCCTTGTCGCTGTGGCTGCGGGTGCGGTCGGACAGCGCGCTGCGCAGGTCGCTGCTCGCGTCGATCGCCGCCCGGACGGCGAACAGCTCGTTGACGAGCGTGTCGGCGTCGTCGGAGGACCGGACCGCAGCCACCACGCCGACGTACTCCAGCGCGTCGGCGAGGTCACGGCTACGGGTCCAGCGGCGGCCGACAGCGTCCTTGAGCAGGCCGAGCGTCGCCGCGTCGACCTTGCCCTCGTAGAGCTGGCCCACCAGGCCGGTCTTGGCCTCGGGCGGGAGAGCCGCGTCAGTGGCGTGCCTCCGGAGCGCGGGCTCCGAGCGCAGGCTGGCCGCGACGGAGAACAGGCCGTCGGCGACCGTCGAGGTCCCCTCGACCTGGTCGACCAGAGCCGCCAGCGACTCGCTCGACGCCGCGCGGAACGAGCGCATCAGTTGGCCCCCGCGGTCCCGGTCTCGAGCTCGGCGAGGAAGCGCTCGACGACACGGCCCTGGCGGGCGTCGTCGTCGAGGGACTCACCCACGATGCGACCGGCGAGGTCGGTCGCGAGCGTGCCGACCTCTGCGCGCAGCGACGCGACGGCCGCCTGGCGCTCGGCCTGGATCTGGGCCTTGCCGTGCTCCACGATGCGCGCCGCCTCGGCCTGCGCCTGCTCGCGCATCTCCGCGATGATGGCCGCACCCTGCTCGCGGGCGTCCTCACGGATCCGGGCAGCCTCGTGACGCGCGTCGGCGATCTGCGACTGGAACTCGTCCTTGGCCGAGTTGGCCTCTTCCTTCGCCTGGTCCAGCTCGGCGAACTGCTGCCGGATGGCGTCCTGGCGGGCGGTCATGGCGCGGTTGATCGGCGGCACGACGTACTTCGCGAGGATGGCGAACATGATCGCGAAGGCGATCAACTCCACGAAGAACGTGCCGTTGGGCACGAGGAAGTTGCTCTCGAGCGGGATCAGGTGCGGTGTCATCATCTAGGTCCGGGTCCTTTTACCTGGTGCGGATGGAGCGGGCCCCACGGGGGGACCGACTCACTTGCCGCCGAGGACGAACACGAAGAGGGCCATGAAGGCGAGGTTGATGAAGAACATCGCCTCGACCAGACCCACGGTCAGGAAGAAGATCGTCTGCAGGCGACCCTGGGCCTCCGGCTGACGCGCGACACCCTGGATGTACGACGAACCGGCCAGACCGTCGCCGATACCGGCGCCGATCGCGCCGCCACCGAGGGCGAGGCCGCCGCCGACGAAAGCACCGGCGAGGGTGACGGCCTGGTTCATGTTCTCGACTGCCATGATTCTCCTTGGTTTTCCGCGCCGAACCTGCCCGGCGCTTGTTGATTACCTCTGGTGCGACGTGAGCCTGGGCTCAGGACGCGAGTTCCGGGGACTTCTCCGCCTTGTCGGCGTGCTCGGCGTGCTCCTCGTGGTCGTCGTGACCGGCTCCGGCCATGGCGAAGTAGAGGACCGTCAGCAGGGCGAAGATGAATGCCTGCAGACCGCCGATGATCATGTCGAACATCTTCCACAGCACGTTGGCGATCGGCATGCCCGCCCACCACGGGATGGCCGCGATCAGCGCGAGCATGATGCCGCCGGCGAAGATGTTGCCGAAGAGACGCAGCGCCAGCGTGACCGGCTTGACGAGCTCTTCGAGGATGTTGAGGGGCAGCAGCACCGGGTAGGGCTGCACGAAGTGCTTGAAGTAGCCCAGGCCGCTCTTGCGGATGCCGTAGATCCAGACGCTGACGACGGCGAAGATCGCCATCGCATAGGTCAGGTTGGTGTCCGACGTCGGGGCCGGAAGCAGGTGCGCGTCCTCGTTGAGCTCGGTCGGGACCAGCTCGAGCCAGTTCGCGATGAGGATGAAGAAGAAGAGCGAGATCGCCAGCGGCGCGACGAAGGGGTGGACCTTGCCGAGGTTGTCCTCGACCTGGTTGTTCACCTCGCCGACGACCGACTCCCAGATGATCTGGAGCTTGGTCGGCACGTGGTCGGCCGTGTCGCGGGTGAGCGCGCGGCGCACGAGGAAGCCGAGGAGGAGCACGATCGAGCCCGCCACGAGGGTGCTGATGATCGTGTCGATGTTGAAGGTGAGGCCGAACAGGTGACGCTCGGGGTGCTCACCCGGGGTGATGTGGATCTCGAGGGGCAGCAGGCCGCTCATTGCTCTTTCAGCTCCTTCAACAGCGGGATCGTCGTCATGACCAGCGCGACGAGGCGGAAGATCGCCAGGCCGAGCAGCACGCCGACTCCGTCGGGCCAGAACACTACAGCGATGCCGACGGCCACGATCGCCACGACGCAGAGGCGGACGATCGTGAAGCGGGTGAGCTGACCACGGGTCGGCTCACCGCCGCCGGCGATGACCTTGAGCAGCCAGTACTCGGTGGCGAGGTGGTTGACCAGGCCGAGCAGGACGCCGCCGGCGATGCAGGCGGTGACCAGCCAGCCGGCGCTGAAGCCGAACCAGATGCTGAAGATCATCATCCCGAGCGCGAGGAGCTCGGTCTTCCGCTGGTCGGCGATGACCTTCGAGAGGCTGACGCGGGTGGGCATCGGGGAGGTGTCGGGACCGGTCGTCACGGTGTCACCTCACATGTCCTGCTGGTCGGGGGGTCGGGCCTGGTCGGTCTCACGGAGCGCACGGAGCGCACGCAGGACGAACGCCGTCGCGCCGAGTCCGATGCCGAGGCCGACTCCGACCACCACACCGACGGGCGACGACCCCGCAAGGTGATCGACGAGGAGGCCCAGCACCGTGCATCCCACGACGCAGCCGGCAAGCATGCCGCCCAGGCCGAGGAGGTCGCGCCCACCCATCGGAATCCCTTCGGATCGACGTTCGGCGGGAACGTATCACAGGCTCCGGACCGCTCAGCGACCCGCCCTGGACGCGGGATCGAGACGCTCGACATGGGGTCCACGATCGCTCACCTCCCGGGTCGTCAGGGTCGGTCCCTGAGGGGAACCTGAGTGCTCGTGAAAGTTATCACAAAGTCGTCCGAGGCTCCGCATCGGGGTCGGCCGTCAGGCCGGAGGGACCTTCTCACCGCTACGACGGAAGGGCGTCAGGTTGGGAGCGACGAAGGTGACGACGACGGTCACGGCAAGTCCCGAGATGACGCCGACCAGCACGAGCGGCCCGGTCAGCAGGCTGGCGAACACGGCACCGAACCCCACGAGCGCGGCCCACATCCACATGATGACGACCGCCTTCCGGTGGGAGTGGCCGATCTCGAGCAGCCGGTGGTGCAGGTGTTGCTTGTCGGGCGCGAAGGGAGAGCGACCGGCCGCCGTGCGCCTCACCACCGCCAGCAGCATGTCGGCCAACGGCACCACGAGGATCAGGATCGGGAGCGCCACGGGCAGCAGGAGGGGAAGCAGGCTCGCGCGGGTGCCGTCGAAGCCCGTGGAGAAGTCCACGTCGGAGTACTGCGTCGTCATCGTGATGGCCGCCGAGGACAGCACGAGGCCGATCAGCATCGACCCGCTGTCACCCATGAAGATCCGTGCGGGATGGAAGTTGTGCACGAGGAACCCCAGGCACGCACCGGCGAGCGCGGCCGACAGGAGCGAGGCCGTCGTCGCACGGTCGACGTCGTTGACGATCGTCATCAGGTAGCAGAAGGCGAAGAACGCGGACGCACCGATGCCGATCACGCCGGCCGCGAGCCCGTCCAGGCCGTCGATGAAGTTGACGGCGTTGATGGTCCCGATCACCACGATCGACGTGAGGATCGCGCCCTGCGTCGGGTCGAGACTGAAGCTGACCCCGTTGGGTTGGTAGAAGTACTTGAACTGGATGCCGCCGTACACCAGGACCCCGACCGCGAGCACCTGACCACCGAACTTGGTGAGCGCATCGAGGTCGAAGATGTCGTCGAGCACTCCGACCGCGCACACCAGCGCACCCGCGTAGAGCACGGACAACGCGTCGTCGAACACGAAGGACTGGCTCCCCGAGAGGAACGGCAGCTCACGGGCGACCAGGAAGGCCGCGAAGAGGCCGCCGAGCATCGCCAGGCCGCCGAGGTAGGGGATCGGCTCGGCGTGGACGTCGCGGTCGCGCACCTTCGCGACGGCGCCCGTGCGGACCGCGATCTCGCGGGCCACCACCGTCAGCAGGTAGGTCACCGCTGCGGCGACCAGGAAGACGACGAGGTACTCGCGCATGTCCTACTCGACGTCCGCCGCGGACTCGCCCGGGTCGACGGTCACCCCGTGCTCGGCGAGCGCCTCGTCGAGCTGGGCCAGCGTGATCGCCCCGAGCCGCAGCAACCGGGGTCGGTCGCTGGTCACGTCGACGATGGTCGAGGGCACGGCGCCCGCGCTCGGGCCGCCGTCGACGATGAGCGCCACGGTGTCGCCGAGCATCTCCACCGCCTCCTCGGCGGTGGTGGCGGCCGGCCGCCCGGTCAGGTTGGCCGAGCTCACGGCCAGCGGACCGGTCCGGTCGAGCAGCTCGCGCGCGAGCTCGTGGTCCGGCATGCGCACGGCGACCGTCCCCCGGGTCTCCCCCAGGTCCCAGCGCAGGGAGGACTGCTCGTGGCAGACGAGGGTGAGCGGGCCCGGCCAGAACGCGTCGGTGAGGGCGCGTGCGTAGTCGGGCACCTGGGTGGCGAGCGCGTCGAGCGTGGTCGCGGTGCTCACCAGCACCGGCGGCGGCATCTCGCGGCCGCGTCCCTTGGCGTCCAGCAGCCGGGTCACCGCCTCCGGGTCGAACGCGTCGGCGGCGACGCCGTACACCGTGTCGGTCGGCAGGACCACGAGCCGGCCGCGCTGGATCGCCAGGGCTGCCGCGTCGATCGCTGCCGCGCGCTCCTCCGCCGCGGACACGTCGTAGACCTTGGCGATGCCGGACTCACTCACGTCGCCCATCCTGTCATTCCCCCGTCCGGGCACCGCGTGCCGTCCGTCGTGCCGTGACGAAGCGCGGGCGGTCGTTGAGGTCGCGGTGGTCGCGGACCTCCTCCCAGGATCCCTGGGCGGCGAAGACCGCAGGCGCGGACTCGCCCTGGACGTCGGCGTGCTCGGCGCCGACGACACCGCCGGGGCGCAGCAGCGCAGCCGCCCGCACCGCGAGCGTCCGGATCGCGTCGAGCCCGTCGTCGCCGGAGAAGAGCGCGAGGTGCGGGTCGTGGTCGCGCGCCTCGACCGCCACCGACTCCCAGGCCTCCAGGGGGACGTACGGCGGGTTGCACACCACCACGTCGACGGTGCCGAGGAGGTCGTCGAACTCGGTGAAGGCGTCACCGTGGCGCAGGTCGACGCCGGTGCCGGCGAGGTTGCGCTCGGCCCACGCGTGCGCGGGCTCGTCCAGCTCGACCGCGTGGACCCGGGCCCCGGGGACCTCCTCGGCGATCGACTTCGCGATCACCCCCGAGCCGGTGCAGAGGTCGACCACCACCGGTGCGGTGAGGCCCGCGGAGGACCGCGGGTAACCAGACGCGTGGGTGAGGTGGTCGACCGCCCAGCCGACGAGCAGCTCGGTCTCGGGCCGGGGGACGAACACGCCGGGCCCGACCGCCAGCTCGCCGTAGCGGAAGTACGCCTTGCCCGTGAGGTGCTGCAACGGGTGCCGAGCAGCTCGTCGCTCGATCAGCTCGTCGAACGCCGCCTCCGCGTCGGCCGCGACGTCGGCCACCAGCGGCAACCGGGCGCGCGTGGTGCCCAGGACGTGCGCGAGCAGCTCGGCGGCGTCGTGCTCCGGGCTGGCGACCCCCGCCGCCCCCAGCCGTTCGGCCGCCGCCGCGACCAGGACGCGCGGCGTCACTGCTCGAGGGCCTCGAGCCGGCCGGCCATGTCGGCGTCGACGCACGAGTCGAGGACCGGCTGCAGGTCGCCCTCGAGCACCTGGTCGAGGTTGTAGGCCTTGTAGCCGGTGCGGTGGTCGGAGATCCGGTTCTCCGGGAAGTTGTAGGTGCGGATCCGCTCGGAGCGGTCGACCGTGCGGACCTGGCTCCGGCGGGCCTCGCTCGCCTCCGCGTCCGCCGCCTCCTGGGCCGCGGCGAGCAGGCGGGCGCGCAGGATGCGCAGCGCCTGGTCCTTGTTCTGCAGCTGGCTCTTCTCGTTCTGGCAGCTGACGACGATGCCGGTCGGCAGGTGGGTGATGCGCACCGCGGAGTCGGTCGTGTTGACGCTCTGCCCGCCCGGGCCGCTCGAGCGGAAGACGTCGATGCGCAGGTCGTTGTCGTTGATCTCGACATCGACCGCCTCGGCCTCCGGCACGACCAGCACGCCGGCCGCACTGGTGTGGATGCGGCCCTGCGACTCCGTGACGGGGACGCGCTGCACCCGGTGCACGCCGCCCTCGAACTTGAGCAGGCCGTAGGGCGCCTGACCGGGCTCGGACGACCCGCCCTTCACGGCCACCGTGACGGACTTGTAGCCACCCAGGTCGGACTCGGCCGCGTCGAGGATCTCGGTCTTCCAGCCGCGACGCTCGGCGAAGCGGGTGTACATCCGCAACAGGTCGCCCGCGAAGAGCGCACTCTCCTCACCGCCCTCCCCCGACTTCACCTCGAGGATCGCGTCCTTGTCGTCGACCGGGTCGCGAGGCACCAGCAGGCGGCGCAGCCGCTCGGCGGCCTCCTCCTGCCGCTCCCGCAGCTCGGTGACCTCCTCGGCGAAGGACGGGTCGTCGGCGGCCAGCTCCTGCGCGGCACCGGCGTCGTCGCCGTACTGCTTCCACTCCCGCCAGGCACCGATGATGCTGCCGAGCTCGGCGTAGCGCCGGTTGAGGGTGCGGGCGAGGCGCGCGTCGGCATGGGTCTCCGGCAGCCCGAGCCGGCCCTCCAGCTCCGCATGCTCGGCGAGCATGCCCTCCACTGCTTCGAACACCGCGGTCTCCTCGGGGGTCAGGAATCCCCGGTCGACCGGGGATTCCTGCACTTGTCGGGGTTTGCAAGCCCCCTCAAGTGACAGCAAACCACCGCCAGTCGGGGGCAAAACTACGAGCGCCGACCGACCCGCGGTGCGGGAAGGTCGGCGCTCGGAAGCAGCTACTTGCTGGCGTCCTGCTTCTTGGCGTAGCGGGCCTCGAAGCGGGCGACGCGGCCGCCGGTGTCGAGGATCTTCTGCTTGCCGGTGTAGAACGGGTGGCACTGCGAGCAGACGTCGGCGTGGATCGTGCCGCTGGTCGCGGTGCTGCGCGTCGTGAACGTGTTGCCACAGGTGCAGGTCACGTCGGTCACGACGTAGTCGGGGTGGATGTCCTTCTTCATGGTGTCCTCATCTCTAAGGGGCGCCGGGTCGTCTGCCTCGTGCGGACGTGAACCGGAGCCGACAGGCAAGTGTAGGAGCGCTTTTGCGCCGCTGCCTATTCCGCGGAACGACCCGCGTCACTCCCCCGCTTCGGGGGACGGCGTCGTCTTCTGGACCTGCATCAGGAAGTCGATGTTGGTCGAGGACTTCTTGAGCTTGTCGAGCAGCACCTCGAGGGCCTGCTGGCCGTCGAGCGCGGAGAGCACGCGACGCAGCTTCCACACGATCGCCATCTCCTCCTTGCTCATCAGCAGCTCCTCGCGACGGGTGCCGGACTGGATCACGTCGATGGCGGGGAAGATCCGCTTGTCCGCGAAGTCGCGGCGCAGCCGGATCTCCATGTTGCCCGTGCCCTTGAACTCCTCGAAGATCACCTCGTCCATCTTCGAGCCGCTGTCGATGAGGGCGGTCGCGAGGATCGTCAGCGAGCCGCCGTTCTCGATGTTGCGGGCCGCGCCGAAGAACTTCTTGGGCGGGTAGAGGGCCGCGGAGTCCACGCCGCCGGACAGGATCCGGCCGCTCGCGGGCGCCGCCAGGTTGTAGGCGCGGCCCAGGCGGGTGATGCCGTCGAGGAGTACGACGACGTCGTGCCCCAGCTCGACGAGCCGCTTGGCCCGCTCGATCGCCAGCTCGGCGACGGTGGTGTGGTCACTGGCCGGGCGGTCGAAGGTCGAGGAGATGACCTCGCCCTTGACCGAGCGCTCGAAGTCGGTGACCTCCTCGGGCCGCTCGTCGACGAGCACGACCATGAGGTGGCACTCGGGGTTGTTGGTGGTGATCGAGTTGGCGATCGACTGCAGGATCATGGTCTTGCCGGCCTTCGCCGGGGAGACGATGAGGCCGCGCTGGCCCTTGCCGATCGGCGCGGCGATGTCGATGACGCGGCCGATCATGTTGGTCGGCTCGGTCTCGAGGCGGAGCCGCTCGCTCGGGTAGAGCGGGGTCAGCTTCGCGAAGTCGACGCGGTGCCGGGCCTGCTCGGGGTCGACGCCGTTGACGCTGTCGATGCGCACCATCGGGTTGAACTTCTCCCGGCGCTCGCCCTCGCGGGGCTGGCGCACCTGGCCGACGATCGCGTCGCCGCGGCGCAGGCCGTACTTGCGCACCATCGACAGCGACAGGTAGACGTCGTCGGGACCCGCGAGGTAGCCGCTCGTCCGGACGAACGCGTAGTTGTCGAGCACGTCGAGGATGCCGGCCGCCGGCACCAGGACGTCGTCCTCGAGGATCGTGGTGTCGGGCTCGTTGCGCCCCCCGCCGGTCGTCGTGGTGGTGGTGCGGTTGCGGTCGCGGCCGCGGCGGCGCCGATTGCGGCGCGAGCCGCCCTCGCCGTCGTCGCCCTGGTCGCCGTCCTGCTGCTGCTTCGGGGCGTCCTGCTTCTGCTGACCGTCCTGCTGCTTCTGCTGACCGTCCTGCTGCTTCTGCTGACCGCCCTGCTTCTGCTGAGGAGCCTTCGCCTGCTCCTCGCCCGGCGCCTGCTCCTCCGAGCGCGCCCTGGTCGCCGGCTTGTCGCCTCCCTTGGCCTTCTCGGCCCGGGGCTTCTCCTCGACCTTGGACTCCGCCTTCGGCTGGTCCTTCGGCTGGTTCGACTCCGCCTTCGGCTGGTCCTTCGGTTGGTCCTTCGGCTCAGCCTTGGGCTGGTCCTTCGGCCGCGCCTGGGCCGCCTTGATGGCGTCGACCAGCTGGGCCTTCTTCATGCTGCCGGCACCGGCGATGCCCATGCCGCCCGCCATGGCCTTGAGGTCGGCGATCAGCATGGTGTTGAGCCCGCCACCGCGCTTCTTGGGCGCGGTGGCCGCCTTCTCGGCGGCGGGGCTCTCGATGGTCTCTGTCACGTGAGGTCCTTCCCACGTAAATCGGCCGCTCCGGTCCTCTGTCGGACCGCAGGGCACTTGAAATGAGGGTTCAGGTCCCTCTCGCGTCCGAGGTGCCCGCGGACGAGCGCTCCGGCTGATGCGGGCAGCTGCCCGAGTCGAGGCGAGAAGGAGATCCGCGCGAAGATCGCGCGGCGCCGAAGACCGAGGGATCGGTGAGCTCGACGCACTTGAACGATATCACCGCCACTCGACGGCGGTGACATTCACCACGCGATGGCGCCGCGGGCGTCGATCTCGAGCTGGAGGGCGGTCCAGCCGTCCGGACAGCGGGCGACCAGACCGTCGGTGGTGTCGGTGAAGGCGAGCACGGTCGGCCCGGCGCCGGACACGATCGCCGGCACCCCCTCCGCGCGCAGGGCGTCGACGAGGTCGAGGCTGGCCGGCATCGCGGGGCGGCGGTAGTCCTGGTGCAGCCGGTCGGCGGTCGCCCGCCACAGCTGCTCGGGGCGGCCCGCGAGGGCGGCCACGAGCAGCGCCGAGCGACCGGCGTTGGTCGCCGCGTCGGCGTGCGGCACGTCCTCGGGCAGCAGGCCGCGGGCCAGCTCCGTCGACACCGCGTCGGGCGGTACGAAGACGACGGCGCCGATGCGGGGGTCGACCTCCGAGGGCACCGCGTAGAAGGTCCCGTCCGGGTCCTGCCCGGCGATCACGAAGCCACCCATCAGCGCCGGTGCCACGTTGTCCGGATGGCCCTCGATCCGCGCCGCCAGGTCGAGCAGGCCCTCGTCGCCGAGCAGCAGTCTCCCCCCGGCGACGAGCTCGCGCGCGAGCCAGACCCCGGCGACGATCGCCGCGGAGGACGAGCCGAGGCCGCGCGCGTGCGGGATCACGTTGACGCAGGAGAGCCGGAGGCCAGGAGGCTGGACGCCGATCTCGTCGAACGTCGCGCGCATCGCGCGGACCACGAGGTGGCCCTCGTCCAGCGGTACGGCGTCGCTGCCCACGCCGTCGACCTCCACGACGAGGCCGTGGGCGGTCACCTCCGCCTCGAGGCGGTCGCGCAGGTCGAGCGCGAGCCCGAGGGAGTCGAACCCCGGGCCCAGGTTGGCGGAGGTGGCCGGCACGGAGACCCGCACGGGGCCGGCGGCGAAGTGGGTCATCGTCAGATCAGGTCGGCCGCCGCGGCAGCGGCGTCGAGCTCGGCGTCGACGAGGATCGGCGTCACCTCGCCGAACCACTCCAGCGCGGTGACGGTGTCCTTGAGGCCGTGTCCGGTCACGGTGATGACCACGGTCTGCCCGGCGTAGCCGTCGCCCGCGGCGACGTCGGCGAGGAACCCGGCGACACCCGCGGCCGACGCCGGCTCGACGAAGACGCCCTCGGCGCGCGCCAGCTCGGCCTGCGCCGCGAGGATGGCGTCGTCGCTCAACGCGGCGAAGCCGCCACCGGAGTCGGCGGCCGCCGTCGTCGCGAGCCGCCACGACGCCGGGTTGCCGATCCGGATGGCGCTGGCCCGGGTCTCCGGATCGGGGAAGACCTTGTCGTAGACGATCGGAGCCGCACCCTCGGCCTGGAAGGCCCGCATCCGCGGCAGCTTGGTGGTGCGGTCGCGGTACTGCTGGTAGCCGAGCCAGTACGCCGAGATGTTGCCCGCGTTGCCGACCGGCATGAGGTGCACGTCCGGCGCGTCGCCCAGCCGGTCGACGATCTCGAAGGAGGCGGTCTTCTGCCCCTCGAGCCGGACCGGGTTGACCGAGTTGACCAGCGCGACCGGGTAGTGCTCGGCCAGCCCGCGCGAGAGGTTGAGGCAGTCGTCGAAGTTGCCGCGCACCTGGATCACCCGGGCGCCGTGCACCAGTGCCTGCGCCATCTTGCCAGCGGAGATCTTGCCCTCCGGCACGAGGACGATCGGGGTGATGCCGGCGCGCGCGGCGTAGGCGGCCATCGAGGCGGAGGTGTTGCCGGTCGACGCGCACACGCAGGCCTTCGCGCCCTCGTGCACCGCCACCGAGATCGCGGTCGTCATCCCACGGTCCTTGAACGACCCGGTCGGGTTGGCGCCCTCGACCTTGAGCCACACGTCGGCGGCGCCCACCTCTGAGAGCCAACCGGAGCGCACGAGCGGCGTGCCGCCCTCACCGAGACTGATCGCCGGGGTGCCGGACGGGATGTCCAGCAGCTCGCGGTACTCCTCGATCACGCCGCGCCACTGGTGCCGGCCGCCCACGTCGCTCACTCCTCGGTCCCTTCGACGCGCATCACCGAGGTGACGTCCCGCACGATGTCCATCTCCCGCAGCTCGGCGACGGTCGCCGACAGCTGGGCGTCGGTCGCCTCGTGCGACACCACGACGAGCTGGGCGTCGTCGCCGCGGCCCTCCTGGCGCACGGTCTGGATCGACACGTCGTGGGTGGAGAACGCCGTCGCCACGGCAGCGAGCACGCCCGCGCGGTCGTCGACGTCGATCGCCACGTGGTAGCGGGTCCGGGTCTCCCCCATCGGCAGGACCGCACGATCGGCGTACGCCGACTCGCCCACGCCGCGGGTGCCCTGCTGGCGGTTGCGCGCGACCGTCACGAGGTCGCCGAGCACGGCGCTCGCGGTGGGCGCACCGCCGGCGCCGGGGCCGTAGAACATCAGCTGTCCGGCAGCCTCGGACTCGACGAAGACCGCGTTGTACGCCTCGCGCACGCTGGCGAGCGGGTGCGACCTGGGGATCATCGCGGGGTGCACGCGCACGCTCACACCCGCGTCGCCGCCGCCGGTGCCGGACAGCTCGGCGATCGCGAGCAGCTTCACGACGCTGCCCATGTCGCGCGCCGAGCGGACGTCGGCGGCGGTGACGTCGCTGATGCCCTCGCGGTGCACGTCGGCCGCGGTGACCCGGGAGTGGAAGGCGAGGCTGGCCAGGATCGCCGCCTTGGCCGCGGCGTCGAAGCCCTCGACGTCGGCGGTCGGGTCGGCCTCGGCGTAGCCGAGCGCCTGCGCCTCCTCCAGAGCCTCCTCGAAGCCGGACCCCTGGGTGTCCATCTTGTCGAGGATGAAGTTGGTGGTGCCGTTGACGATGCCGAGGACCCGGGTGACCGTGTCGCCCGCGAGCGACTCGCGCAGCGGCCGCAGGATCGGGATCGCACCGGCGACGGCCGCTTCGTAGTAGAGGTCGCGGCCGGCCTTCTCGGCGGCCTCGTAGAGCGTGGGCCCGTCCTCGGCGAGCAGTGCCTTGTTGGCGGTGACGACCGATGCGCCCGCCTCGAGCGCGGCCAGGATCAGGGACCGTGCGGGCTCGATGCCGCCGATCACCTCGACGACGACGTCCACGTCGCCACGGCTGACGAGGCCGAGCGCGTCCGTGGTGAGCAGGTCGGGAGCGACGGCGACGTCGCGCGGCGCGTCCAGCCGTCGTACGGCGACGCCCGCGAGCTCGACCGGGACCCCGACCCGCGCTGCGAGGTCGCCCGCCTGCTCACCGAGCAGCCGCACCACCTGGGAACCGACGACGCCGCAGCCCAGCACCGCCACCTTGAGGGGCTTGTCGCCCTCCTGATTCACAACACTCACCCGACATCCGTCGCCAACAGGTCGGCCTCAGTCTCTCGCCGTACGACGACGGAGGCGACGCCGTCCCGTACCGCGATCACCGGCGGCCGGAGCGCGTGGTTGTAGTTGGAGGCCATCGAGCGGCAGTAGGCGCCGGTGCCGGGCACCGCCAGCAGGTCGCCCGGCGCGACGTCGCCGGGGAGGAATTCGTCGCGCACGACGATGTCGCCCGCCTCGCAGTGCTTGCCCACGACGCGGGTCAGCACGGGCGCCGCCTCCGAGCGCCGGCTCGCGAGCGTGCAGGAGTAGTCGGCGTCGTAGAGGGCCGTACGGATGTTGTCGCTCATGCCGCCGTCGACGCTGACGTAGGTGCGGACCGCTCCCGCGTCGAGCTCGACGGCCTTGACGGTGCCGACCGTGTAGACGGTGCACATCGCCGGGCCGACGATCGCGCGGCCGGGCTCGATGGAGAGCCGAGGCTGGTCGATGCCGAGCGCGCGGCACTCGTGCTCGACGATCTTGCCCATCTCGGTCGCGAGCTGCGCCGGGTCCGCCGGGTCGTCCTGCGTCGTGTAGGCGATGCCGAAACCGCCGCCGAGGTCCATCTCGGGCAGGGTGACGCCGAGCTCGTCGGAGACCCGGGCGTGCAGTGCCAGCACGCGTCGGGCGGCGACCTCGAAGCCGGAGGAGTCGAAGATCTGGCTGCCGATGTGGGAGTGCAGGCCGAGCAGCTCGACCCCCGGCGCCTCCTGCAGCAGCCGCACCGCCTCGAAGGCCGCCCCGGAGGTGATCGAGAAGCCGAACTTCTGGTCCTCGTGCGCCGTGGCGATGAACTCGTGCGTGTGCGCCTCGACGCCCGCGGTCACCCGGACCATCACCCGCGCCGCCATCCCGGTGTCCGCGGCGACCATGGCGACCCGCTCGACCTCCTGGAACGAGTCGACGATGATCCGCCCGACGCCCTCGGCGACCGCGCGGCGCAGCTCGGCCACCGTCTTGTTGTTGCCGTGGTAGCCGATCCGCGCCGGGTCGACGCCGGCCCGCAGGGCGACGGTGAGCTCACCGGCGGAGCACACGTCGAGGCAGAGACCCTCCTCGGAGATCCAGCGGGCGACCGCCGTGCAGAGAAACGCCTTGCCGGCGTAGTAGACGTCCCAGCCGGCGAACGCGTCGCCGAACGCGCGGGCACGCGCCCGGAAGTCGGCCTCGTCGAGCACGTAGGCCGGGGTGTTGTGGTCGGCGACCAGGTCGGCCAGCGGCACCCCCCCGACCACCAGGTCGCCGGACTCGGTCTTGTGGGCCGTGCTCGACCACAACATCGGCACGAGGTCGTTGGCGTCGCGCGGCGCCTGCAGCCAGGACGGCCCGCGCAGGGCGCCGGGCGCGTGCGCCCAGCCGGCTTCGTGGGTCATTACATCCGCTCCGGGGCGGAGACGCCGAGCAGCTCGAGGCCGTTGGCGAAGACCGTCTGCGTCGCGACCACGAGGACCAGGCGGGCGAGGTTCGCCGGACCGACGGGCTCGTCGCCCTGCGGCAGCATCCGGCACTCCTTGGTGTCGTACCACTTGTTGAAGGTCGACGCGGTGTCCTCGAGGTAGCGGGCGATCCGGTGCGGTTCGCGCAGCTCGGCCGCGCTCGCGACCACGCGGGGGAACTCGGCCAGCGCCCGCAGCAGGTCGCCGTCACGGTCGTGGGAGAGCAGCGACGGGTCGAAGTCGTCCGGCAGGCCCATCCCGAGCTCCGTGGCGTTCTCCCGCATCCGGCAGGTGCGCGCATGGGCGTACTGCACGTAGTAGACGGGGTTGTCGTTGGAGGCCTTGGTGATCTCCGCGACGTCGAGGGTGAGCGGGCTGTCGGCGGGATAGCGCGCCAGCGAGTAGCGCAGCGCGTCGACGCCGATCTCCTCGGCGAGCTCGTGCAGGGTCACGATCGTCCCGGCGCGCTTGGAGAGCTTCAGCTCCTGGCCGTCGCTGAGGATCTTGACCAGCTGACCGATCATCACGTCGAGCGTCTGGTCGGGGTCGTCGCCCACGCAGGCCGCCATCGCCCGCAGCCGGCCGACGTAGCCGTGGTGGTCGGCCCCGAGCAGGTAGATGCAGTGGTCGAACCCCCGCCTGCGCTTGTCGAGGTAGTAGGCGGTGTCGGAGGCGAAGTAGGTCAGCTCGCCGTCGGACTTGATGAGGACCCGGTCCTTGTCGTCGCCGAAGTCGGTGGTGCGCATCCAGAGCGCGCCGTCGTCCTCGAAGACGTGCCCGAGGTCCTTCAGGCGCTGCAGGGTCTCCGGCACCGACCCGGAGTCGTGGAGCGAGAGCTCGGAGAACCACACGTCGAAGTGGGTGTTGAAGCCGTCGAGCTGGTCCTGCTGCTCCTTGAGCTGGATCTCGTAGCCCACGGCCCGCACAGCGGTGCGCCGCTCGTCGGCGGGCAGCTCGAAGATGCCGGGCCGAGCGGCCTCGACCGCCTTGGCCAGGTCGTCGATGTAGCCGCCCTGGTAGCCGCCCTCCGGGGTGGGCTCGCCGAGCGCCGCGGCGATGATCGAGTCGGCGAAGTGGTTCATCTGCACGCCGCGGTCGTTGATGTAGAACTCCCGGGTCACCTCGGCGCCCGCCGCGCTCAGCACCCGCCCGATGGCATCGCCGAGCACCGCCCACCGGGTGTGGCCGAGGTGGAGCGGACCGGTCGGGTTGGCCGAGATGAACTCGACGTTGATCTTCTGGCCCGCGAGCGTCTCGGTGTGTCCGTACGACGCCCCGGCAGCCGCGATCACGGCCGCGACCTGGCCCTGCGCGCCGGCCTCGACCGAGATGTTGAGGAAGCCCGGGCCTGCGACCTCGACCCCGGAGATGCCGTCGGCACCGGCCAGCTCGGCCGCCAGCAGCTCGCCGAACGCGCGCGGGTTGGTGCCGGCCTTCTTCGCCAGCTGCAGCGCGACGTTGGTCGCGTAGTCGCCGTGCCCCTTCTGACGCGGACGCTCCACCGTCACCTCAGCAGGGACGCCGTCGGGCAGGGCGAGATCGCCCCTTTCGACGAGCGCCGTCAAGGCGCCGACGATGGTGGTGGAGAGCTGGTCGGGATTCACCCGCCAAGGGTATCGGCGGCCCCAGGTTTCTCTTGCACGGATATCGCCCGGTAAGGTCCACACCGCGTCAGCACCGCATGTGCGGGCGTGTTGCCTCCGTAGCTCAGGGGATAGAGCACTGGTTTCCGGTACCAGGTGCCGCAGGTTCGAATCCTGCCGGAGGCGCCCTGCAACGTCTCAGCACATCTCCGACGGCACCCTCCGCTTCCACCGCACGCGGTAGGCCGAGCGCGGGCCCTTCCCAAAGTTTTCACGAAACCCCCTTCCCCCGGTGAACAGCAGGTGGACACTGCGGTCATACCGACACCGTGGGGGTCCAATGGCTGAGCAGTCCGTCGTCGTCAAGGGGCGCACGTTCGAAGCACCCGCGAAGGGCCCGTGGGAGCTCGAGTCCACCCACGGCTCCCGCCCGATGACCCGGCTCGCGCAGGCCGCCTTCATGGACGGCTTCCCCCGCGGGTTCAGCGAGGGCACCTCCCGCTACGGGGTGCTGCTCGACCACCTGCGACCGGGGTTCGTGCACTCGTTCTTCTACAACCAGCCGGCCCCGGTCGGCGCGCCGCCGGGGGCGATGGGACCGCCGCCCAAGCCGGTGCTGCAGCTCCTCAGCCGGGTGCACCCGGAGATGCGCAGGCGGCACAAGGCAGCCGCGGCGGCCATGGAGGGCAAGCTCTGGCGCAAGGACCTCCAGACGTGGGACGAGGTCGACAAGCCGGCGGCGATCAAGGGCCACCGGGCGATCCAGGCCGTCGACGTGGCCGCGCTGTCGGACGCCGAGCTCGCCGACCACGTCGACCGTTGCGCGCAGCACCTGGTCGACAGCGCCTACCTCCACCACAAGTACACGATCACCGCCTGCCTCCCGGTCGGCGACTTCCTGGCCGGCGCGACGACGTGGACCGGTGCCGGCGTCGGTGAGCTGATGGGGCTGCTGCGCGGACGGTCGGCGATCTCCCGCGGCTTCGCCTCCACCGAGCTCGACGCCGCCGCGAAGGCGCTGACCACCTCGGAGTCGGCCCAGGCCGTGCTCGCGGCCGCCACCCCGTCGGCGGACACACTGGCCACGCTCACCGAGCACCCGGAGGTGGGTGAGGAGGTGACGGCGTACCTCGACGCCGTCCGCTGGCGCAGCGTCGGGTACGACGTCGGCGACCAGGTCGCCGGCGAGCTGCCGGACGTGCTGGTCGAGGCCCTCCGCACGGCCCTGGCCGGCACCTCACCCTCGGCACCCGACGACGACAGCGCACTCACCGCCCTGCGCGAGCGCGTCCCGGCCGAGCACCGCGCCGACTTCGACGACCGGCTCGACCAGGTCCGGCACATCTACCGGATCCGCGACGAGCGCGGCGTCTTCTCCGACGGCTGGGCGACCGGGCTGGCCCGCAGGGCGATGCTCGAGGTGGGCAGGCGGGCCCACGCGGCCGGCCGCCTCGACGATCCCGAGCACGGTGTCGAGCTCGACGCCGCGGAGGCGCGCGCGCTGCTGACCACCGCGGACGGACCGAGTGCGGCCGAGGTGGCCGAGCGGTTCGAGTGGCGCACCACCACGACCACCTCCGACGCCCCGGCGTTCCTGCGCGCGATGCCCGCCCCTCCCCCGCCGAGCGCCTGGCTGCCCGAGCCGGCCCGCCGCACGCAGGACGCGATCAGCATCTTCCTCGAGAGCCTCTTCGGCGTGCCGGAGACGCCCAACACCGACACCGTGCTGACGGGGCTGTCCGTCAACACCGGCGTCTACGAGGGCACCGCCCGGCTGGTCGACAGCTCGGCCGACTTCGACCGCATCAAGCAGGGTGACGTGCTGGTGACGCGGATGACGTCGCCGTACTTCAACGTCGTCCTGCCGATGCTCGGCGCGATCGTCACGGACCGCGGCGGGCAGCTGTGCCACGCGGCGATCGTCGCCCGCGAGTACGGCATCCCCGGCATCGTCGGCACCCGCGACGCCACCAGCACGATCCCGGACGGCGCGCGCGTGCGCGTCGACGGGACCACCGGCGAAGTGCGGTTGCTCGAGTGACCCCAGGCGGGGAGGGCGCGCTCGCTCCGCTCGTCGCGGCGACCGACGAGTGCGTGTACGGCGGCAAGGCGGCCCAGCTCGCGACGGCCCTCGGCGCCGGCCTGCCGGTGCCCGGTGGGTTCGCACTCGGCTGGGACGCCGTGCGCGACGTCGTCGCCGGCGAGGTCGACCTCCGAGCGCTGCTCGACACGATGGCACCGGGCCCGTGGGCGGTGCGCTCCAGCGCGATCGGCGAGGACTCCGAGGACGCCTCCTTCGCCGGCACGCACCTCAGCGTGCTCGGCGTCGTCGGGTCCGCGGCTGTCCGCGACGCGGTCCACCGGGTCCACGAGTCGGCCCACGACCCGGGCGCCATCGCCTACCGGGAGCAGCACGGACTCGACCCTGCCCCGCGGATGGCCGTGGTGCTGCAGGAGATGGTCGCCTCCGAGGTGGCCGGGGTGCTCTTCACCCGGCACCCGCTCACCGGGGCGCGCGAGCGCCTGATCGAGGCGAGCTGGGGGCTCGGCGAGGTGGTGGTGAGCGGCCAGGTCACCCCCGACCAGTACCGGCTCTCCCCCGACGGCGTGCCGCTGGAGTGCACGACCGGCGAGAAGGACATCGCGCTGCGGCTCCGAGCCGACGGCCGGGTCGAGGAACAGGCCGTGGACCCCGGCCTGGTCGAGGCCCCCTGCCTCGACGACGTCCGCCTGCAGGCCCTGCACCAGCTCGCCTCGGCCTGCGACACCGTCTTCGACGCCGAGGACCACGACATCGAGTTCGCCTTCGCCGGGGAGCGCCTCTACCTCCTGCAGCGGCGCCCGATCACGCATGGCTGATCCGGGGCCGAGGGCACCGTCGAGCAAGGGCCGCGGCCTGACCGGGGCGTTGCTCGCCGCAGCCCTGATGCCGCTCAACTCGACGATGGTCGCGGTGGCGGTGCCCTCGATCGCACGCACCTTCGACCACGACCCGGCCGACGTCACCCAGGCGCTCGTCGCGACCTACCTGATCGCGGCCATCGCCCTCCAGGGTCCGGGTGGCAAGCTCGGGGACCGGCTCGGGCACTGGCGCGTCTGCGTGCTGGGGCAGGTCGTGATCGCCACCGGCGCGGTGGTCGGCTTCGTCGCGCCGAGCCTGCCGGTCCTGGCCGGATCGCGGATCCTGATGGCGACCGGCGGTGCACTCGCCGTACCCGCCACGGTGGCCCTGCTGCGCATCGAGCTGCCGCCGGACCGGCGGGCCCGTGCGTTCGGCATGTTCGGCGCGATCATGGCCTCGGCCGCCGCGCTCGGCCCGATCATCGGCGGGATCCTCGTCGACGCCTTCGGCTGGCAGGCCGTCTTCGTGGCGAACCTGCCCGTCCTGCTGGTCGCAGCGATCCTCGTCGCGGCGATCGACCGTCTCCGGACGACGCGACCGGCCGCCGCCTTCGACTGGCCGGGCTCCCTGCTGCTGACCGCGGCGCTGGCGCTGCTGGTGATCGGCGCCGAGCGGACCGACGAGCTCGCGGCCCTCCTCGTCGGTGGTGGCCTGGTGCTGATGGCCGGCTTCGCCGCGCGCGAGCGCCACGCCGCCGACCCCGTGATCGCGTTCGCCATCTTCGGGTCGCGGGCGTTCACCGCCGGCACCCTGCTGATCTGCCTGCAGAACCTGGTGATGTACGCCCTGATCTTCGAGCTGCCCCTGGTCCTCGAGCAGCTCTTCGACCTCGGTGCCCGGGAGACCGGTCAGCTGCTGATCTTCCTGATGGTCGCCATGGTGCTGATGTCATTGGTCGCCGGGCGCCTGACCGAGCGGCTCGGACCCCGCACGCTCGCCGTGACCGGCTCGCTGGTCTGCCTGGCCGGCATGGCGATCCTGGTGGTCCAGGACGTCGCCTCGCCCGGTCAGGTGCGGCTCCCCCTCGCCCTCCTCGGCGTCGGCATCGGCCTGTGCAGCCCGGCCGCCCAGACCGCGTCGCTCTCGGCGATCCGGCCGGAGCAGAGCGGGATGGCGGCCGGTGTCAGCTCGACGATGCGCTACCTCGGCGGCGTCGCCGGCATCGCGTTCCTCGGACGGGTCCTCGAGCTGCGCGAGGGGCCGGCCGCCGTACGCGACTCCCACCACACGGTGACCGTCGCCTTCACGTGCGTGCTGCTCGCCGGGCTGGCGTGCGCGGCGCTGCTCCCGGGCCGCAGCGCCGTCGCCGCCGACGAGCCTCAGAGCACGCGGCCGTAGAAGACGTCGCTGGTCCAGATCGGCTCGAGGCTGACGACCGTCCCGCTGTGCGGCGCGTGCCAGATCATCCCGTCGCCCGCGTAGATCGCGACGTGGTAGACCCCGCCCGAACCGCCGAAGAACACCAGGTCGCCGGGCTGCGGGTCGCTGACCGGCTGCGCCATCGCGGCCTGCGCCGCCGCGGAGTGCGGGAGGGAGACGCCGAGCTGGCTGTACACGTACATGGTCAGTCCGGAGCAGTCGAACGCGTCGGGCCCGGCGGCACCGTAGACGTACGGGTCACCCGCCTCCCGGCTCGCGAGGTCGACGGCCTGCTGGCCGCGGGTCGCGGCCTGCACGGCGGCGACGTGCTCCCGGTGCCGGCGTACGGCGGCGCGGTGCACCTGGACGGCGTGGCGGTGCTGCGCCCGTACGACGGCAGGGGCCACCGAGGCGTCACGAGGCGCGGTCGCGTCGGCGGCGGGGGTCGCCAGGACGCCCGCCGCGGCGAGCGCGGCGAGGCCGGAGACGACCGTGAGGCGCGCGGAAGCGCGCACAGCGGAGGTGTGCATCGGAGAAGTCCTTCATCAGCGACGCCTGCGAAAGCTGACCTGTCGGGTTCGGGCTGCTGTTGCCCGGGCGGTCCGCTCCTGCGAGCGGTCCCACCTTCACCCCGAGCCGGCGCGTGCCGGCGTACTGCTCGGTGCCCCCGTGCCCGTCATCCCATCGGTGCTCGACGTCTCCCCGTGACGTGACGGGCCTCGGCGCGACACGGGCGGCCCCGGCCCGTTGCTGGCCGAGGTCTGGCCGTGGATCACGGCCGACGACGACGCTAGCTGGCAGCTAGCAGGCCCGCCGTGGGCCGCGCCACATCCAGGACGTGAGCCTGGCCACTGGCACGGTGCGAGGCTCGCGCCCTAGCCTTCCTCCCACATCACCGCACCTCGGGGGGAACGCATGGCCACCAGGAAGACCGCGAAGAAGACCGCCGCGAAGACGACCGGCGCAGGCCAGCGGACCTGGCGGCCGACCGCCGAGGCGGACAAGAAGGCCGGGCGCTTCCGCCTGATCGCCGGCGGGCTGTGGCTGCTCGCCATCGCGCTCGAGGTCTGCGGGATCTTCGGGATCCTGCTCAACGACGGCATCCTCGACGACACGACGTCGGTCGCCGACGACGGCACCGTCACCACCGGGACCAGCTTCCCCGGCTGGGCGTTCGGCGTCCTCATCGGGCTGCTCGTGGTGATGGCGATCCTGACGATCGTCGGGTCGCAGCTGTGGAAGAAGGCCCAGGAGCTCGACCCGCCCTCGGAGCGGAACCCGGTCTCGTTCTTCCTCAAGAGCCAGCTCGGCGCCATCGTCCCGCTCATCGCGTTCGTGCCGATCATCGTCTTCATCTTCCTGAACAAGAACATGTCGAAGCAGCAGAAGGGCTGGGCGGGCGGGGTCGGCATCGTCCTCGCGCTCGTCGCGGTCGCCCTCGGCATCAACTACGACCCGCCGTCGCAGGAGGAGTACACCGCGGACCAGCAGGCCGTGATCCAGCTGCTCGGCAAGGACGAGGTCTACTGGGCCGACGGGAGCTCGGTCTACCACGTCTGCTCGTCGGTCTCGGACCTCGCCCGTAGCGACACCGTCGGGTCCGGGACGACCGCGGAGGCGATCGCCGACGGCATCCCGCGCCTGACCCTCAAGATCGGGAGCGAGCTGGAATCGTGCGGCCTCCCTGTGCCCAACAACATCACTGAGATCGAGGACGCCATCCGCAACTTCCGTGACGGCCAAGCGACCGAGCAGGTCCTCCCCAGCCCCGACTGGACCGGCGTCGAGGGGGCGCCGCCTTCCGGGCCGGACCTCGACGACCTCAACGACGCGATCGACCACGCGAAGGACGCCTCCTGATCACTCCACCCGCACGCTCCCGCTGTCCACGACGGTCAGCGGCAGGTTCCACGGCGCGGGACCGTTGGCGGTCAGCGTGCACACCCGGCTGCTCCCGCCGCCCCTGCAGGTCCCTCAGCAGCTCTTGATCGAGGCGTCCTTGCGGGCGTCGTCGCCGTACCTCCGGGCCGTGGCCGTGTCCGGGATGACCACGCTCGCGCCGCCGATCGTCGCGAACCCGCCGTGGACGACGCAGCCGGTGATCTTGGCCGGGTCGACCTGGGCGACCGCCTGGGCGATCTCGAACAGGTCCGAGGGCGGCAGGTCGGTGTGCACGTTGTCCATCACCGACAGCACGCCCTTCTCGATCCAGCCCGGCTTGTCGGCGTTCTCGGCCACCTTGCGCTGGAAGCCCCTCAACACCCGCTGCTGGTTGGCCGAGCGGTCGAAGTCGCCTCCGGCCAGCGAGTGACGGATCCGCCCGAAGGCCACGACGTTGTAGCCGCGCAGCACGACCTTGCCCTTCGGGAAGCCCTTGGGCTTGAGGTACTCGTCGGCGAACGCGATCGGGTTGTCGACCGTGATCGGCCCGACGTCGTTCGCGATCGCCTCGACACCCCAGAAGGTCGTGACGAAGACGTAGTCGGGCTCGATGCCGACCAGGTCGGAGACCACCTGGCCGAGCAGCTGCGGGCCGCCGAAGTAGAGCGAGGCGTTGATCCGGTTGCTGCCGTGACCCGGGATCGAGACCCAGCTGTCGCGCGGGATGCCGATCGAGGTCGCCGCGCCGGTCCTGGTGTCCATCCCGACCAGCTGGAGCGTGTCACCGCGGCTGTGCAGCGGGTCCTGCCCGCGGCGCGCGTCGGAGCCGACCGCGAGGATCCAGATCACGTCGGGGTCGGTGTCCACGCCGGAGGCGTGCTCGTACTTCACGAGCGTGAAGTACGTCGGCGCGACCGCTCCGTTGGGCACCACCAGTGCCGCCACGCCGAGCACCAGGGCCAGGACCGCCGTGCGCACCGCACGGCTCCAGCGCGAGACGCTCGGCCGGGTCGTGCCTGCCACGTGCTCCTCCATCAGCCCTTCACCTCACCGCGGTCGACGTCGAAACCGAAGATCCGCCAGCCCTTCTTGGTCGGCGTCAGCACCAGCCGGCCGCGCACCTGGTCGGTGCGGTTGACGTCTCCGGACAGCTTCATCACGAGGTTGACGTGCGCCGTGGCGCCCGCGAGCTTGCCCTTCGGCGCGAGCAGGTCGACCGAGACCACGCGCCGCACGGCCGTCACCTCGTCGACCTTGGCGCCGACGGCGACGTTGCTCATGAGCGCCTTCTGCTTCGTCGCCGACCTGGCCGCGTCGTCCGTGAAGTCGCCGAAGGCGTCGCCGAGGCTCGAGCGCGGGAAGTCGCCGCCGACGTACGCACCGTCGAGCCAGGTGTCGACGACCTTCGCGACCTTCGCTGCGGCCTCCTTGGCCGCGCCCTTGCCGAGCCGGCCGACGACGTCGCCGACCTCGACCCGGGTGTCGATGCCGCGGTGCTCGGTCGCGCCGGTGCCGGAACCCGACGTCGAGCTCCCGTCGGGCTGGTCGCCGTCGTCGCCGCTGCAGCCTGTGAGCGCGATCACTGCGCCCAGCACCAGTGCGGCCGTGGGGACCGCGACCCTCCTCCGGGATCCTGCGGATCTCCGCACGACTCGCCACTCCTCTGCTGCCGGACAGATGCCACAAAACTTCGCTGTGGGTCTAGCCTTGGCTCCGGTCTTGTCCAGGTCCCAAGACCCTACGCCAGCAGCACACCGGAAGAGGCGAAGCACGTCGTGTCGCAGTCGACAGGCCCATCGAGCAGCAGTGCGTCCAGCACTCCCGACTTCGGAGCCAACGAGTGGCTCGTCGAGGAGATGAAGGAGAGGTTCGACGCTGACCCGAACAGCGTCGAACCCGCATGGGCTGCCTACTTCAAGGGCGGCAACGGAGCCGGCAACGGAGCCGGCAACGGAGCCGGCAACGGCTCGTCCGCCGCGAGCACCGCGAAGGCCGCCCCGGCCGCGCCCGCGAAGAGCACCGAGAAGGCGGCGGAGGAGGGGTCGAGGGAGTCCGCCCCGGCCCCGTCCGCCGCCTCCACGCGGCCCGCTCCCAAGGCGACCCCGGCCCCGCAGGTGAGCCCCGCCTCCAAGACCACCCCGACCCCGCCGACGTCCGGCAAGGCCGAGGACAAGCCGACGCCGAAGGACGCGCCGCGGCCGGCGCCCGCGACGGCCGGCGACGAGCCGACCTACACTGTGCTGCGCGGCATCGGTGCCGCCACCGCGAAGAACATGGACGTGTCGCTGACCGTCCCGACCGCGACCTCGGTTCGCGCGATCCCGGTCAAGCTGCTGTGGGACAACCGCATCGTCATCAACAGCCACCTCGCGCGGGCGCGCGGCGGCAAGGTGTCCTTCACCCACATCATCGGCTACGCCCTCGTCCAGGCGCTGAAGTCGATGCCGGAGATGAACAACTCCTTCGTCGAGAAGGACGGCAAGCCGACCATGGTGAGCCCGGCGCACATCAACCTCGGTCTCGCCATCGACCAGCAGAAGCCCGACGGCACCCGTCAGCTCGTCGCACCGTCCATCAAGGGTTGCGAGACGATGGACTTCGCGGGCTTCTGGACGGCCTACGAGGAGATGATCCGCAAGGCCCGCGACAACAAGCTGACGATGGACGACTACTCCGGCACGACCGTGAGCCTGACCAACGTCGGGGGCCTCGGCACGGTCCACTCCGTGCCCCGCCTGATGGCCGGCCAGGCCGCGATCATCGGGGTCGGCGCGATGGAGTACCCCGCCGAGTGGCAGGGCGCCTCGGAGGAGGCGATCGCCCGCAACGGCATCAGCAAGGTCATGGCGATCACCTCGACCTATGACCACCGCGTCATCCAGGGCGCCCAGTCGGGTGAGTTCCTCAAGCGGGTCCACCAGCTGCTGCTCGGTGAGGGCGGCTTCTACGACGACATCTTCCGCGCCCTCCGGATCCCCTACGAGCCGATCCGCTGGAACTCCGACATCGCGACGTCGCACGACGACGAGATCGACAAGCAGGCTCGGATCCTCGAGCTGATCCACGCCTACCGCGTGCGCGGCCACCTGATGGCCGACACCGACCCGCTGGAGTACAAGCAGCGGAGCCACCCCGACCTGCGCATCGAGTCGCACGGCCTGACCCTGTGGGACCTCGACCGCGAGTTCCCCACCGGCGAGTTCGGCGGCTCGGGCCGGCGCTTCATGAAGCTGCGCCACATCCTCGGCATCCTCCGCGACTCCTACTGCCGCACCACCGGCATCGAGTACATGCACATCATGGATCCCGAGCAGCGCCGCTGGATCCAGGAGCGCGTCGAGCGTCCGCACACCAAGGAGCCGCGCGAGGAGCAGCTGCGGATCCTGCAGAAGCTCAACCAGGCCGAGGCCTTCGAGACCTTCCTTCAGACCAAGTTCGTCGGCCAGAAGCGGTTCTCGCTCGAGGGCGGCGAGACGACGGTGCCCGTGGTCGACGAGATCTGCGAGGCCGCCGCTCAGGCCGGCCTCGAGGAGGTCACGATCGGCATGGCGCACCGCGGTCGCCTCAACGTGCTGGCCAACATCGTCGGCAAGTCCTACAACCAGATCTTCCGCGAGTTCGAGGGCAACATCGACCCGCGCACGGTGCAGGGCTCCGGCGACGTGAAGTACCACCTCGGCGCGGAGGGCGAGTTCTCCGCCGGCACCGGCGAGAAGATCGCCGTGTCGGTCGCGGCGAACCCGAGCCACCTCGAGACCGTCGACCCGGTGCTCGAGGGCATCGCGCGCGCCAAGCAGGACGTGCTCGACCAGGGCGAGGCGTTCCCGGTCCTGCCGCTGCTGCTGCACGGCGACGCCGCGTTCGCCGGCCAGGGCGTGGTCGCCGAGACCCTCAACCTGTCGCAGCTGCGGGGCTACCGCACCGGCGGCACGATCCACCTGGTCATCAACAACCAGGTCGGCTTCACCACCTCCCCCGGCTCGTCGCGCTCCTCGCTCTACTGCACCGACGTGGCGCGCATGGTGCAGGCGCCGATCTTCCACGTCAACGGCGACGATCCCGAGGCCTGCATCCGCGTCGCGCGGCTGGCGTTCGAGTACCGCCAGGCCTTCCACAGCGACGTCGTGATCGACCTGGTCTGCTACCGGCGTCGCGGTCACAACGAGGGTGACGACCCGTCGTACACCCAGCCGCTGATGTACGACCTGATCGAGCAGAAGCGCTCGGTGCGCAAGCTCTACACCGAGTCCCTCATCGGTCGTGGCGACATCACGATCGAGGAGGCCGAGCAGGTCATCCGCGACTACCAGGCCCAGCTGGAGCGGGTGTTCACCGAGGTGCGCGAGGCCGATGCCACGCCCACCTCGTGGACGACGGTGCCGGACTACCCGGACAAGCCGGCCGGCGAGACCCAGACCGCGATCTCGATGGAGGTCATGAAGACGATCGCGGACGCCTACGTCACGCCGCCGGACGGCTTCACCGTGCACCCGAAGGTGATGCCGCAGCTGCAGCGCCGGGCGGCGGCGATCGCCGACGGCCCGATCGACTGGGGCACGGGCGAGATCCTGGCGTTCGGCTCGCTGCTGATGGAGGGCCGCCCGGTGCGGCTGGCCGGCCAGGACTCGCGGCGCGGCACCTTCGTGTCGCGCTTCGCGACGATCATCGACCGGGTCAATGCCGACGAGTGGACGCCGCTGGCCAACCTCACCGACGACCAGGCGAAGTTCCACGTCTACGACTCGCTGCTCTCGGAGTACGCCGCCCTGGGGTTCGAGTACGGCTACTCGGTCGCCCGCCCCGAGGCGCTGGTGCTGTGGGAGGCGCAGTTCGGCGACTTCGTCAACGGCGCCCAGACCGTCATCGACGAGTACATCTCCGCCGGCAAGACCAAGTGGAGCCAGGACTCCGGCGTCGTGCTGTTGCTGCCGCACGGCTACGAGGGCCAGGGCGCCGACCACTCCTCGGCCCGCATCGAGCGTTTCCTCGCCCTGTGCGCCGACGAGGCGATGATGGTGGCCCAGCCGTCGACCCCGGCCTCCTACTTCCACCTGCTGCGCATGCACTCGCTCGGCGGCGAGCACAAGCCGCTCATCGTGTTCACGCCGAAGTCGATGCTCAAGCGCAAGGAGGCCGCCGCGCAGCCGAGCGACTTCACGTCGGGATCGTTCCGGCCGGTGATCGGCGACGACGTCGCCGACCCCGCGAAGGTGAAGACGGTCCTGCTCGTGTCGGGACGCCTCACGTGGGACCTCATGGTCGAGCGCAAGAAGAGCGAGCGCGACGACGTCGCGATCGTCCGGGTCGAGCAGCTCTACCCCTGGCCGGTCGAGGCGCTGAAGGCCGAGCTGGCCCGCTTCCCCGACGCCGCCATCCGGTGGGTCCAGGACGAGCCCTTCAACCAGGGTCCCTGGCCGTCGTACGCCCTCAACGTGGTGCCGCAGCTCGACCGCCCGGTCGAGCCGATCACCCGGCAGGCCTCGTCCACCACCGCGGTCGGCACGGCCAAGCGGCACCTGGAGGAAGCCAAGGTCCTCATCGCTGCGGCCATGGCCTGACGATGTACTTCACCGATCGCGGGATCGAGGAGCTCGAGCGACGCCGGGGCGAGGAGGAGGTCACCCTGGCGTGGCTCGCCGAGCGGCTCCAGGAGTTCACCGACGTCCACCCCGAGTTCGAGACGGCGGTGGAGCGGTTCGCGACCTGGCTGGCCCGGCTGGACGACCCGGACGACTGAGCGACCCGGGCACTAGGGTCGCGCCTGTGAGCGGCGAGCTGATCGACTACCGGTCCTGGGGCGTGGAGTTCTTCCACCGTGCGGTCACCGAGGAGCGCGTGCTCCGCGGCGTCAACGTGATGTCCGGCCGGCCGATCGACGTCGGCCCGATGGGCGTGGGCCCCGGGCGGCTGGTCAAGGTCACGGCCACCGGTGAGATCGGTACGGCGACCGGCCGGCGCGTCACCGACGACCCGGTCTCGTTCCACGTCACGTTGCCGGTGCCGATCGAGTTCATGATCGACCTCGGCATGGACAAGCAGCGCTTCAACGCGCTGCTCGAGGTGCCGCTGACCATCACCGCGCGCGCCCGCGACGACCTCGCGATCGTCATCGAGATCACCCCGCCCACCAAGGAGACCGTGCGCGTCGAGCTGCAGGCTCAGGGCCTGCGCGCCCAGCTCCTCGGCGCGGCGGCGGGCGTGGAGGGCGAGCTGAAGCGGTTCGTGGCCAGGTACGTCACGAAGGAGCTCGCCAAGCCCTACCTGCAGGACGCGATGGTCATCGACGTCGGTGCGGCGATCGAGCGCGCCGCCAGGAGCGTCGGCCCGTCGGGCTCCTAGCTCTCGGGCAGCGCGCCGGGACCGGCCTCGTCGCCGAGCTCGAGATCCACCTCGACGTCGGCGCCCGGCTCCACGTGCCGCGCGATCGCCCGCTGGGAGGCGTCGCGGATCTCGAAGAGCTCGGTGGCGAGGCCGCCCAGCGCACCGGCGACGTCCTTGACGGCGCCCGTGATGATCGTGGCGACCTCTCCCACCGTGCCGATCGCGGCCTGGGCCCCGGACTGCAGGGCGTCCTTCGAGATCTCGGCCTTGCTCAGGTGGTCCTGACCGTCGGAGCTCATGCGACCAGTGTGGCCCTTCCGGGTCACGCCGCCAACGCCGTCTCAGTCACACCGGCGGGCTCCGGCGAGGACGCCTTCTTGCGGTCCGGCAGCGCCAGACGGCAGATCTTGGCGAAGACGCTCCCGAGCTGCTTGTGCAGCGGGCCGGTGTTGTACTGCAGGCCGTAGCGCTCGCAGATCTCCTTCACCTCCACGGAGATCTCCGGGTAGCGACGCGCCGGGATGTCCGGGAAGAGGTGGTGCTCGATCTGGTGGCTGAGGTTGCCGCTGAGCACGTGCAGGAGCTTGCTGCCGGAGATGTTGGCCGAGCCCAGCAGCTGGCGGTAGTACCAGCCGCCGCGCGACTCGTCCTCGGTCTCCTCGACGGTGAACGTCGCGACGCCGGCCGGGAAGTGGCCGCAGAAGATGATGTTGAACGTCCAGACGTTGCGGATCAGGTTGGCCACGGCGTTGCCGGCCAGGGTGGAGAAGAAGAACGGGCCGGTGAGCAGCGGGAAGACGATGTAGTCCTTCGCGACCTGCTTGCGCACCTTGCGCCAGATGCGGGCGGCGATCTGGCGGTTCTCCGCCCAGGTACGGCGGCCGGCCATCAGCTCGTCGACCTCGAGGTCGTGCAGGGCCACGCCCCACTCGAAGAACGTCATCAGGAGGAACGCGTAGACCGGGTTGCCCAGGTAGTAGGGCCGCCACTCCTGCTCCTCGTCCATGCGGAGGATCCCGTAGCCCACGTCGCGGTCCTTGCCCACGATGTTGGTGTAGGTGTGGTGCATGTAGTTGTGGCCGTACTTCCAGTTCTCGCTGGGGGCCATCGTGTCCCACTCGAACATGCGCGAGTTGAGGCCCGGGTCGCCCATCCAGTCGTACTGCCCGTGCATCACGTTGTGGCCGATCTCCATGTTGTCGAGGATCTTGGAGATCGAGAGCGACGCGACGGCAGCGGGCCAGAGCGGCGGCAGGTAGAACATCGCCCGGCCGGCGACCTCGAAGCCGCGCTGGTACTTCACGACCTTGCGGATGTAGGCCGCGTCCTCCTCGCCGAGGTCGGCGACGATCCGCTGGCGGATCGCGTCCATCTCCTCGCCGAACCGGTCGAGCTCCTCCGCGGTCAGGGTGTACTTGCTCGTGGTCTCGGTGGTGGTGGTGGTGGTCATCTCAGGTTCCTTTCACAGCTCCACGGAGCAGTCGCCCTCGGGCGAGCTCACGCAGATCCGGATCTCTTCGTCGGGCAGGGAGGAGGTCTCGCCGGTCAGCACGTTGCGGACCGTCCCCTCCCTCTTGGTGGCCGTGCAGGAGAAGCAGATGCCCATGCGGCAGCCGAACGCCGGGGTGAGCCCCGCGGCCTCGGCCTGCTCGAGCAGGGTCGCGCCGGAGTTGGAGGCGGCCGCGCCCGAGCGGGTGAAGCTCACCTCGCCCTCGGCGTCGCCGGTGGTGACCCGCGGCGGCTTGAAGTACTCCACGCGCAGGGCGTCCGAGCCGTCGTACGCCTTGTGGACCGCCTCGATCAGCGGCGCCGGGCCGCAGGCCCACGTCGGCACGTCGCGGTAGCCGGGCACGAGACGCTCGAGGTACGCCGGCGACAGGGCGGGGTCGCCGAGCTCGGGGTGGAGCAGGTGCACGTCGATGCCGTAGCCGGAGCGACGGACGTCGTCCAGCTCGGCGGCGAAGATCTGGTGCTCCGGGCTCTGGGCGTAGTGCAGGAAGGTGATCCGGCCGCGGTGCGTGCGACGCTGCAGCGAGCGCAGCATCGACATCGCCGGCGTGATGCCGGAGCCGCCCGTGATGAAGACGATGTGGTCGGGCACGTGGTCGGGGAGCACGAACTCCCCCTGCGCCTGCGAGAGGTGCACCATCGTGCCGACCTGGGCCCGCTCGACCAGGTAGCGCGACACGACGCCGTCGGGGTTGGCCCGCATCGTGATCGTGAACCGGTCGCCGGCCTTGGACTCGGGGCTGGAGATCGTGAAGACGCGGGTCGTACGACGAGCGCCGTCGACCTCCACGCCGAGCTGGACGTGCTGCCCGGCGCGATGACCGCGCCAGGTCGAGGTGGGCTGCAGGGTGAGGGTGGCGACCGGCGGGTGACCGGGCACGTCGACCTCACGGGTGATGTCGACGATCCGGGCCCGGACCTCGTTGGCGGCCCACATGGGGTTCACCAGCTCGAGGTAGCGGTCCACACCGTGAGGGGTGGCCAGGGCTGCTGCGAGGCGGGAGCGCAAGACCCGGGTGGTCGCGTCGGCGACGATGCTCATCGGGTTCCTCCAACGTTTGGGTGTACGTGTGTACACCGAGAACGATGCCGGGTTTCCGCGCTCCGTGGCAAGCACCTCGGGACGTGAGGGTGCACACATGTGCACCCACGGTAGGCTGGAGGGGTGACCGAGACCCGCGGCGAGCGCAAGGAGCGCACCCGCCGCGCCATCCTCGACGCGGTCCTGGAGCTCTGCGAGGACGAGCCGCTGGCGGCCCTTTCCCTGCGCCAGGTGGCCAAGCAGGTCGGCATCGTGCCGACCGCGTTCTACCGCCACTTCGACTCGATCGAGGAGCTCGGGCTCGACCTCGTCGACGAGTCCTTCACCGCACTGCGCGCGTTGCTCAAGGCGGCGCGCACGTTCGAGACGCCGCCCGCGAGCGACCGTGCCCTGTTCCTCGCCGTCGCGGACAACTCCGTCGACGCACTCGTCGCCCACGTGCCGCGCGCCGAGCGGCACTTCCGCTTCCTCGCGCGCGAGCGGCTCGCCGGACCGCAGGCGGTGCGCGAGGCCGTGCGCCACCAGCTCGAGCTGATCGAGCGGGAGCTGGCCACCGACATCGCACGCGTCCCGGGGGCCGGGCGCTGGTCGGGTGACGACCTGCTGATCCTGGCCAACCTGCTCGTCAACGCGATGCTGTCCCACGCCGAGGAGCTCGCCCTCGCGAGCGGTCGGCCCGACGTCGTACGACGGGTGGAGAGGACAGCGCGCCGTCAGCTCCGGATGGCACTGATCGGCGCGCTGGCCTGGGACTCCTCGCGCTAGTGGGCCGCGGGGGCGCCTTCGGGGGCCTCGACCCGCGACGGCAGCAGCAGCGCCAGCAGCACCACGACCACACCCATCCCGGCACCGACGTAGAAGGCCCACTGCAGGCCACCCACGAACGCCTCCGGGTCGGTGATGCCGCCGAGGTCGTCGGCGCGGTTGGTCATCACCACGACGAGGAGGGCGGTGCCGATCGCGCCGGCCACCTGCTGGAGCGTCCCGAGCAGCGAGCTGCCGTGGGAGTAGAGGTGCGGCGGCAGGTCGCCGAGGCCGATCGTGAAGACCGGCGTGAAGATCGCCGCGAGCGAGGCCATCAGCAGCACGTGGACGCCGATGATGAGCGCGAACGGCGTGGTCAGCGAGATCTGCGCCAGGAAGAGCAGGCAGGCCACCATGCCGATCGAGCCCGGGATCACCAACGGCCGCGAGCCGAACCGGTCGTAGAGCTTGCCGACCTGCGGGCCAAGGAGACCCATCGTCAGGCCACCCGGCATCACCATCAGACCGGTCTGCAGGGGGCTCAGGTCGCGGATGAGCGGATTCTGCAGGTAGAGCGGCAGCAGGATCATCGACCCGAGGAAGGCCATGAAGCCGGCGGCCATCAGCAGCAGGGAGACCGTGAAGTTGCGGTGCCGCAGCGTGCGGAGGTCGAGCAACGGCGCGTCGGAGCGCTGGAGCCGCAGCTGGTAGGCCGCGAACACCGCGACCAGGACGGCACCGGCTGCGATGAACGCCGTCGTCGACCCCGCCCCGGCGTGCCCGATCTGGCTCAGGCCGTAGACGAGGGTGGCGAAGCCCGTGGCGGCGAGGACCACGCTGGTCCAGCTCACCGAGCTGACCTGGGGCTCCCCGACGTTCTCGAGCTGGCGCAGGCCGAAGTAGCCGACCGCTGCGGCGATGGGCAGCACCACCGCGAAGATGAGCCTCCACGAGCCGAGCTGCAGCAGCACGCCCGACACCGCCGGGCCGAGAGCCGGGGCGCAGGACATCGCGAGGGTGACCTGGCCCATGACGCGGCCGCGGTCGCTCTGCGCCACGACGGTCATCAGGGTCGTCATCAGCAGCGGCATCATCACCGCGGTGCCGGACGCCTGGACCACCCGCGCCACGAGCAGCACCGGGAAGGCCGGGGAGACGGCTGCCAGCAGGGTGCCGGTCGAGAAGGTGGCCATCGCGACGGCGTACGCCGTGCGGGTGCTCACCCGCTGCAGGAACCAGCCGGTGATCGGGATGACCGCGGCCATCGTCAGCATGAAGATCGTCGAGAGCCACTGGGCGGCCCGCTCGTCGATCCCGAAGTCGCCCATCAGCGTCGGGATGGCGTTGATCATGATCGTCTCGTTGAGGATCACCACGAACGTGGCGGCGACGAGGAGCTTGATCACCAGCGGGGTCCTGCCGGGAGTGCCCGCGAACTCCTGCTCGAACTCGGCGACGTCGGTCGCCGGGCGGTCCTCGGGGAGGTAGCCGTCGGCCTCGGTGGGCGCAGTCATCTCTGGGTCCTGTCTTCGTCGGGTGCGGAGCCGGCTGTCGCTGCCGGTTGCCCGCCGTTCGCTATCTCCACGAACGAGTGATGCTGATTTCGACATCGTGGCGCGAGAAAACTCATCGCTCGGGCCACAACACGTTGGGAAGGCCCATGCTTCCCGAGACCACCGACAATGGTCGAAGGCTTTTCCGCCGAGGCGGCCGCGGCCGGGTCAGCGGGTGAGGACGATCTTCCCGAAGACGTCGCCCTCGGCCATCGCCGCGAAGCCGTCGCGGGCCTGCTCCATCGGCAGCACCCGGTCGAGCACGGGCCGGACGCCGGTGGCGTCGAGCATCGTCACCAGCGACGCCAGCTCGTCGCGCGTGCCCATGGTCGAGCCGACGACGCTGAGCTGCAGGAAGAAGATGTTGGTGAGCATCGCGTCGTCGAGCTTCGGGCCCGACGTGGTGCCGGAGATGACGATCTTGCCGCCGGGGCGCAGCGACCGGACCGAGTGCGTCCAGGTCGCCCGTCCGACGGTCTCCATGACCGCGTCGACCTTCGCCGGCAGCCGCTCCCCCGACGCGTAGACCTCGTGCGCGCCGAGCTCGAGCGCCTTGGCGCGCTTGGCCTCGTCGCGGCTGGTCGCGAGCACCTTGAGCCCTCCTGCCCGGGCGAGGGCGATGAGCGCCGTCGCCACGCCGCCGCCCGCGCCCTGCACGAGCACGGTGTCGCCGGCCTTGAGCCCGCCCTGGGTGAAGAGCATCCGGTAGGCGGTCAGCCAGGCGGTCGGCAGGCAGGCGGCCTCCTCGAAGGAGAGCGAGGCCGGCTTCGGCACCACGTTGCGGCGCGGCACGGCCACCTTGTCGGCGAAGGTGCCCTGGTAGCGCTCGGAGAGCAGCGAGCGCCGCGGGTCGAGGGTCTCGTCGCCGCTCCACGACGGGTCGGAGATGACCGCGTGCACGACGACCTCGTTGCCGTCCTCGTCGAAGCCCGCCGCGTCACAGCCGAGGATCATCGGCAGCGCGTCCTCCTTCAGCCCCACGCCCCGCAACGACCACAGGTCGTGGTGGTTGAGCGACGCCGCCTTCACGGAGACCGTGGTCCACCCGTCGGGCAACTCGGGGTCGGGGCGCTCGCCCAGCACCAGGCCGGACAGCGGGTCGTCGGTCGAGAAGGACTCTGCGGTGACGGCGAACATGTCTCAGACGCTATCGGCCCGCGCTCAGGCGCGCGCGACCCCGTCACGGCGGGCGGCAGCGGCGACGGCAGCGGCGACGGCGGGACCGACGCGGGGGTCGAACGGCGAGGGGATGACCATCTCCTCGGAGAGGTCGTCACCGACGAGGTCGGCGAGCGCCTGGGCGGCGGCGACCTTCATGCCCTCCGTGATGGCCGACGCGTGCACGTCGAAGGCGCCCCGGAAGATGCCCGGGAAGGCCAGCACGTTGTTGATCTGGTTCGGGAAGTCCGAGCGGCCGGTCGCCACCACCCGCGCGTGGCGGTGGGCGACGTCGGGGTGCACCTCGGGGTTGGGGTTGGCCATCGCGAAGATGATCGCGTCGTCGGCCATGGTCGCGACGACCTCCTCCGGCACGGTGCCGCCGGAGACGCCCACGTAGACGTCGGCGCCGACGAACGCGTCGGCCAGGGTGCCGCTGCGACCGGTGAGGTCGGCGGTCATCTCGGCGAGCGCCTTCTTCGACGGGGTCAGGTCGTGGCGCTCGGAGCTCACCACGCCCTTGCGGTCGGTGACCACCAGGTCCTTGATGCCGGCCTCGAGCAGGATCTTCGCGATGGCGACGCCTGCGGCGCCGGCGCCGGAGATGACCACCCGGGTCGACTCGGCGTTGCGCCCGGTGAGCTTCAGCGCGTTGACCAGGGCCGCGAGGGTGACCACCGCGGTGCCGTGCTGGTCGTCGTGGAAGACCGGGATGTCGAGGCGCTCCTTGAGCCGGTCCTCGATCTCGAAGCAGCGGGGGGCGGAGATGTCCTCGAGGTTGATGCCGCCGAAGCTCGGCGCCAGCCGCACGACGGTCTCGATGATCTCCTCGACGTCGGTGGTCGCCAGGCAGATCGGCACGCCGTCGACGCCGCCGAACTGCTTGAACAGCACCGCCTTGCCCTCCATGACGGGCATCGCGGCCGCAGGGCCGATGTCCCCCAGCCCGAGGACCGCCGTCCCGTCGGAGACGATCGCGACGGTGTTGGGGACCCACGTGTAGTGCCGGGTCAGCGCCGGATCGGCGGCGATCGCCTCGCACACCTCGGCGACGCCGGGCGTGTACGCAAGCGAGAGGTCCGCCTTGTCGTTGAGGCCGACGGTCGCGACCGTCTCCATCTTGCCGCCGACGTGGAGGTCGAAGACCGGCTCGCCCGACCGAGGGTGGCCCGCACGCGGGTGTGAGGAAGGGACGTCGGCGGCCACGAGGGACGATTCTTCCACAGCAGCCACCTCCGGGGGCCGACGTCCCGCGGACCGGCAGGAGGCCGTGACCCGCCTCACACCCCGCGGAACAGCCGCGGCCTGGGCCATGCCCGCAGGAGTACGACGGCCGTCACGTCGTCGTCGGGCACGACTCCCCGGTGCCGGGAGTCCACGCCCTCGTCGGCGTTGTCGGACAGCAGCCACCACCCGCCCTCGCGGCGCTCGGCGGCCCGCTTCACGGCGGTGGTGCCGTCGGCGAAGCGGGCGACGACGATCCGGCCGGGCTCGGGCGCGACGCCGTACCGCACCAGGAGACGGTCGCCGGGATCGAGCGTGGGACGCATCGACGCGCCGCGCACGATCGCGAACCCCCACCTCGGGCCCGGCCCCCGGCCGGACCTCCGCCCGTCGTATCGAGACCCCGCCACGACGAGTAGTGTCGCAGTCACAGGGGTACTCCTTCCCCGTCAACCTGTCCAACGAGAGAGGACCCGCATGTTCTCGCGTCTCTTCGCCCGCACCATCGAGGTGTCCGCCCACTGCGACCTGCCCTGCGGCGTCTACGACCCGGCCCAGGCCCGGATCGAGGCCGAGTCGGTCAAGGCCGTCATCCAGAAGGCGCTCGACAGCGACGACGCCGACTTCCGCACGCGCGCGGTGATCATCAAGGAGCAGCGCTCCGAGCTGGTCAAGCACCACCTCTGGGTGCTGTGGACCGACTACTTCAAGCCGCCGCACTTCGAGAAGTACCCGCAGCTGCACCAGCTGGTCAACGAGGCGACCAAGCTCGCCGGCGCCTCGGGCACCAAGGGCACGCTCGACATCGACGTCGCCGACCAGCTGCTGGCCAAGATCGACGAGATCGCCACCATCTTCTGGGAGACGAAGAAGGCATGATCACCAGCGGCGTGGGCGCCCGGTCCGACGTCGAGCTGCGGCTGCCGGCCGACGGCGCCTACGCCGCTGTGCTCCGCACCCTGACCGCCGGCCTGGCGGCACGGCTCGACTTCACCATGGACGACATCGAGGACCTGCGGATCGCGGTCAGCGAGACCACCGCGATGGTGCTCGACCAGGCCGACCCGGGGGCCGACCTGCTGTGCCGGTTCCGCCTGTCCCCCGGCGAGCTGACACTCGAGTGCAGCACGACGGCCGCGGCACCGGCACACCCCGACTACGACAGCTTCGGCTGGCAGGTCCTCACGACGCTGACCACCGACGCGTCGGTGGACGTGGCGCCCGGCGGCTACGCCGTGCGGATCACGCTCCGCACCTCCCTCGACCTCTCCGACGACGTCACCGGGGTCGGGCTCTGAGATGACGGAGGTCGACTCCCGGGGCAGTGGGAGGTCCGCTGCCCTCGAAGCGACCCGGCGCGAGAACGCCCGGCTCTTCCTGATCTTCCGCGACACGGACGCCTCCGACGCCGAGCGCGACACCGCGCGCGACTCGCTGGTGCACCTGCACCTGCCCCTCGTCGAGCACTGCGCCCGACGCTTCCGCAACCGCGGCGAGCCCTACGAGGACCTCGTGCAGGTCGGCACCATCGGCCTGATCAAGGCGGTCGACCGGTTCGACACCGACCGCGGCGTGGAGTTCTCCACCTACGCGACTCCGACGATCATCGGCGAGATCAAGCGCTACTTCCGCGACAAGGGCTGGGCCATCCGGGTGCCGCGGCGCCTGCAGGAGCTGCGCATGCAGATCAGCGCGGCGACCGCCGAGCTCACCCAGTCACTGGGTCGCTCCCCCTTGCCCCGGGAGATCGCCGAGTCGATCGGCTGCACGGTCGAGGAGATCGTCGAGGGCCTGGAGTCGAGCAACGCCTACGCGACGCTCTCGCTCGACGCGACCGACGACTCCGACGGCGACTCGGGCGGCGGCCAGAGCATGCTCGACGCGATCGGCATCGACGACGTCGCCCTCGAGCACGTCGAGATCCGCGAGTCGGTCCGTCCGCTCCTCGAGAGCCTCCCCCCGCGGGAGAAGAAGATCCTCCTGCTGCGGTTCTTCAAGAACATGACCCAGTCGCAGATCGCAGCGGAGATCGGCGTCTCCCAGATGCACGTCTCACGCCTGCTCACCCGCACCCTCGAGCAGCTCCGCACGTCGTTGGAGCACGACGTCTGATCGCAGCGCCTCAGCGGTCCTCGCCCGAGAGCGCCTCGATCGAGGAGGGGTGCACCATCCCGACGATCGCCACGAGGGCGACGACAGCGATGCAGACCGCGACCAACGGCTGCTCACGCAGGCTCCAGGCGATCCCGAGCATGATCAGCTGGGTGATCATGGCCGGCCCGCGCGACCAGGCCGTGCGCCGCCACAGCCCGTAGGCGGCCACGAGCAGCAGGGCGCCGTACACGGCGAAGAACGCGGCCGTGGAGACGCCCAGCGACCACCGATCGGGGTCGAGGTCGGCGATCAGGGCGATGCCCAGCGCGATCAGCACGAAGCCCTCGACCGCCACCAGCGACGCCGCCACCGTCAGGGGAGGCGGAGCGACGGAGGGATTGGGCGCGTCGGACACGCCGCGAAGCCTACGGGGAGGGGGTCTGCGACCCGCGCTGACGGGTACGACCCCGGGATGCGCGCACGCGGTGTGACCCATCAGACCGCCCGTAACCCTTGATTCGCGAGCGTTTCCTTGGAAACCTAGCCGGAGCGATCGTGAAACCGTTCACTTTTGCGGTCACTGTCGCGCCTGCAGGCTGGAGGCGCACCCAGCGCTCGACCACAGCCTGCACCCACAGGAAAGAGGATTCTCCCACCCATGGATTGGCGTCATCGTTCCGCATGCCTCGACGAGGATCCGGAATTGTTCTTCCCGATCGGCAACACCGGTCCTGCCATCCTCCAGATCGAGGAGGCCAAGCAGGTGTGCCGACGCTGCGACGTGCGCGAGCAGTGCCTCGCGTGGGCGCTCGAGGCGGGACAGGACCACGGCGTCTGGGGAGGACTCAGCGAGGACGAGCGGCGCGCCCTGAAGCGCCGCAACGCCCGCGCCCGCGTGCGCACCCCCGTCTGAGCCTGTCGGCGCGAGAACATCAGTCGAGCGGGATCGACAGCTCCGCACGCGTCCCGCCGTCCGGGGACTCCCCCAACGTCAGGTGACCACCGAGCTCGGACTCGACCAGGGTCTTCACGATCGACAGGCCCAGGCTGGGCGAGCTGTCGAGCTCGAAGCCCTCGGGCAGTCCGGTGCCGTCGTCGTCGATCGTGACGTCGAGGTGGTGCCCGCGGCGCTGGGCGGCGACGACGATCTCGCCGCCCTCCTCCGCTGACTCCTCGCCGGTCCCGCTCACGGCGTAGCCATGCTCCACCGCGTTCTGCAGCAGCTCGGTGACCACCATCGCGAGTGCCGTGGCCTGCTCGGAGACGAGCTCGCCGAAGCGACCCTCGCGCCGCACCCGCACCGGCGCCAGGCCGACGTCGGTGACCAACCGGGCCAGCCGGTCGCAGATCTCGTCGAAGTCGACCGTCTCCTCGACCGCCTGGCTGAGGGTCTCGTGCACGATCGCGATCGAGCCGACCCGCCGTACGGCCTCGTTGAGCGCGGCCGTCGCCTCCTCGCTGTCGATGCGACGCGCCTGCAGGCGCAGGAGCGCAGCGACGGTCTGCAGGTTGTTCTTCACCCGGTGGTGGATCTCCCGGATGGTGGCGTCCTTCGTGATCAGCTCCCGGTCGCGCCGGCGCAGGTCGGTGACGTCGCGCAGCAGGATCAGGCCGCCGATGTGCTCCCCGTCGGGACGCAACGGGATCGCCCGCACGATGAGCGCGACGCCCTCCAGCCCACCCGAGCCGATCTCGGTGTCGCGGTGGGCCCGTCCGCCGAGGACCGCGCTCAGCGTCTCCTCGTCGGGCCGCCGTCGGGGCGGGACCAGCTCGCGGGTCAGGTCGGCCAGGAGCAGGCCGGTCAGGTCGCCCGCCAGGCCGAGCTTGCGGTAGACCGACAGGGCGTTCGGGCTGGCGTAGACCACCCGGCCGCCCGCGTCGACGCGCAGGAACCCGTCACCCACGCGCGGCGAGTCCGCGTGGTCGCTGCGCTGGCCCGGTGCGGGGAAGTGACCCGACGCGATCATCTTGGTCAGGTCACCCGCCGTCTGGAGGTAGTTGATCTCCAGGCGGCTCGGCGTGCGCACGCCGAGCAGGTTGGTGTTGCGCGCGATCACCGCGATCACCCGCTCACCGCGGCGCACCGGGATCGCCTCGACCCGCACCGGCACCTCGTCGCGCCACTCCGGGTCGCCGTCACGGGCGATCCTGCCCTGCTCGCACGCGGCGTCGACGAGGCGGCGCCGGCCGACGGCGAGGAAGGACCCGACGATGTCGTCGACGTACGCCGTCGGGCCGGTCGTGGGGCGCATCTGGTCCCCCGCCCAGTAGCCCGTGCGCTGGCGGTCGGGGAGCCACAGCACGAGGTCGGCGAAGGAGAGGTCGGCGACGATCTGCCAGTCCGCGACGATCCGCTGCAGCCACTCGATGTCCTCGTCGCCGAGGTCGGTGTGGCGCCGGGCGATGGAGGACAGGGACGGCACGAGCACACGGTAGTGCGTGGGTGCAGGGGGGCGGGGCGACCCGGTCCAGACCAGTCGGAGGCGTTTGGCAGGATGTGCGTTATGCCCCCCATTGTCGACTGGCGACACGTGTCTGCAGCCGACTTCCGAGTGCCCCCGGAACGCCGTCTCGCCGACCTCACCGAGGAGCTCACCGAGCTCCTCGGCACCCCCGACTCCGAACAACGCGAGCTCGCTCTCGCGGTGCTGTGCACCTGGGTCGAGCGCGGTGTCTACGACGACCTGCTGCCCGGTCTGGGCGACGGGATCGCCACCGGTCTGCTGACCGGTCTCGGTGAGCGTGACACCGACAGCGTCTTCCGCCGCAGCTTCTCCGCACTCGTCGTCGCCGAGGTGATCGATCGCGACTCCCGGAGGCCCCGCGTCAACCGCGCGAAGGTCCACGAGTGGGGTGACCGCCTCGCGACGTGGTTCCTGATGGAGCGCGACGAGCGCGGCTACGTCGAGGGCCACGGCTGGGCGCACGCGATCGCCCACGGCGCCGATGCGCTGGGCGCGTTGGCGCGCTCCCCCCACTGCGGGCCCGGCGAGCTGCTGGTCGTGCTCGACGTGATCGGCGACCGGGTGACCCGGAAGAACCCGGCGACGGTCTGGTACTCCGGCGAGGCCGACCGCCTCGCGATGACCACCCTCCACGTGCTGCGACGCGGCCTGGTGCCCGACGAGCTGGTGGAGCCGTGGCTCGAGCGGATCGCCGACGCCGCGCGCCCGCGCCGCGACGCGACCGACGGCGAGGACGTCTACCGGCAGACCGGCAACGCGGCGGCGTTCCTCCGTGCGCTCTACCTGCAGCTCGCGCTCGGACCGGCGACCCCTCCGCGCCGCTCCGACCTGGTGCTCCTCCTCGTCCAGCTGCTGCGGCGCGCCCACCCGGCCTACCTCGGTCCCTCGCAGCACCGCGCGTGACCTGGGCCTGAACTGGGCCCGACCTCGGCCCGACCTGGGTCCGGCGGCTCCGCGCAGTCGGTAGGTTGCCTGCATGACCGAACTCTCCGGACACGCCGGCCAGCTCGCCGTCGCGGTGGCCCAGGCGCACGGCGTCGAGACCATGTTCACGCTGTCGGGCGCGCACGTGTTCCCGATGTACGACGGCGCGGTGAAGGCGACCGAGGCGGGCGACCCGATGCGCCTGGTCGACGTACGCCACGAGCAGACGGCGGCGTTCGCCGCCGAGGCGACCGGCAAGCTCACCCGGGTGCCGGGACTCGCCGTGCTGACCGCGGGCCCGGGGGTGACCAACGGCGTCAGCGCGATGGCGCAGGCGAGGTTCGCCGGCTCCCCCATGGTGGTCGTCGGCGGCCGCGCGCCCAACAACCGCTGGGGCACCGGGGCGCTGCAGGAGATCGACCACCTCCCGATCGTCGGACCGGTGACCAAGCACGCCGCGACCCTGATGACGGCGGCGGACGTCGCGGCCGGCTTCGACACGGCGTTCACGGCGGCGCGGTCGTCGCACCGCGGCCCGACGTACGTCGACGTGCCGATGGACGAGTTCTTCAACGTCGGCAGCGGGGACGTGCCGGTGGTCGGGGCCGACGCAGGGCGCGGCGCCACGCCCGACTCCGATGCGATCGAGCGCATCGCCGCGCTGGTCGCCGGGGCCGCGCGGCCCCTCCTCATCCTCGGGACCGACGTGTGGGCCGACCGTGCCGACGAGGCGGCGCTGCGGTTCGTCGAGGCGGTCGGCGTCCCGACGATCACCAACGGCATGGGCCGTGGCATCGTCCCGGGCGGTCATCCGCTCCTCGTCACCAAGGCGCGCGGCGCGGCCATCAACGGCGCCGACCTCGTGGTCGTCGTCGGCACGCCGCTCGACTTCCGCCTCGGCTACGGCATCTTCGGCGGGAAGGACGGCGTCGTGCCGGCCCAGGTCGTGCACATCGCCGACTCCGCCGACCAGGTCTCCCCCCACGCCGCGCTCGCGGCGTCCGCGAGCGGCGACCTGACCGCGGTGTTCGACGGACTCCTCGCCGCGGTGGAGCGGGCTCGGCGCGGTGACTGGGCGCACTGGGTCGGCAGCCTCCAGGACACCGTCGCTGCCACCGCCGCCAAGGACGCCGAGCTGCTCCGCGCCGAGGCCGACCCCGTCCACCCCGCGCGGATCTACGGCGAGCTGGTCCCCCGGCTCGCCGACGACGCGGTCGTCATCGGCGACGGCGGCGACTTCGTGTCGTTCGCCGGCAAGTTCATCGAGCCGAAGCGACCGGGCTGCTGGCTCGACCCCGGCCCCTACGGGTGTCTCGGAGCCGGGCTCGGCGCAGCCATCGCGGCCCGGATCGCCCGGCCGTCCTCCCAGGTGGCGCTGCTGCTCGGCGACGGTGCCGCCGGCTTCTCGCTGATGGACGTCGACACGTTGGTCCGGCACGACCTCCCGGTGGTGATGGTGATGGGCAACAACTCCGCGTGGGGGCTCGAGAAGGGCCCGATGCAGATGCTCTACGGCTACGACGTCGCGGCCGACCTCGCCCCGCGGACGTCCTACGACGCGGTCGTGAAGTCGCTGGGCGGCGCGGGCGAGACGGTCACCGACCCGCGGCAGATCGGGCCGGCGCTCGACCGCGCCTTCGCCGCAGGCGCGCCGTACCTCGTCAACATCATCACCGACGTCGACGCGGCCTATCCCCGCAGCACCTTCGGCATCTGAGCGCGCCATGACCCAGGTCCCCACGGCGGAGTCCGCCCTTCAGTTCACCGTGACCGACGCCGACACCGCCGCTGCCGTCGGCTCCGGCACCTTGGCGGTGCTCGGGACGCCGCGCCTGCTGGCGTGGTGCGAGGCCGCGACGTGCGCGGCCATCGACCCCACCCTGACCGAGGGCGAGACGAGTGTCGGCACCCGCGTCCAGCTCGAGCACCTCGCACCGAGCGCGGTCGGGCAGCTGGTCGAGGTCACCGCCCGCCTGGCGTACGTCGACGGACGGCTGCGCCGCTTCTCCGTCGCCGCCCGCAACGTCGGGCCGGACGGGCCGGGCACCCTGGTCGGCAGCGGCGAGGTGACCCGCGTGGTCGTCGACGCCGCCCGCTTCATGACCCGGATTTCCGGCTGACCGTTCTGTTTGAGAGACTGAGGTCATACCGACTTCAGGAGGAACCATGGGCAAGACCGGCCGCAAGCGCCGCGCTCGCCGCAAGAAGGGCGCGAACCACGGCAAGCGCCCCAACAGCTAGAGCGAAGCCGAAGACCAAGCCCCCGGACCGTCACGGTCGCGGGGGCTTCGTCGTCCCGGACCTGCCGGCGCCGGCCTACCTCGGCTGCGGGAACTGGCTGCGCATCGCCAGGTCCCAGGCCCGGTCCGGCATCATCCGGCGCGAGGCGATGGCGCCGTACGCCGACGGCGGGACCAGGTAGCGGGCCCGCGGCCGCTTCTTCGTGAGCGCCTTCTCGATGGTCCTCGCTACCGCCTCCGGCGGGCCGCCGAGCTTGGCCATCGGCCCGTCGTAGGCCTCCAGCGTCGACTTCAGGACCGCCGCGTTGAAGGCCGCGTAGGGTCCGGATCCCTCCGGCATCTCCGCGGCGACCTTCTCGTCGAACCTCGTCGTGATCAGGCCCGGCTCGACCAGCACCACGCCGATGCCGAAGCCCGCGACCTCGAAGCGCAGCGCGTCGGAGAGCGCCTCGACGGCGTACTTGCTGGCGTGGTAGGCCCCGCCGCCCGGGAAGGTGAGCCTGCCGCCCATCGAGCCGATGTTGACGATGCGGCCCGACCGCTGCCGGCGCATCGCCGGCAGCACCAGCTGCGCCAGGCGGATCAGGCCGAAGACGTTGGTCTCGAACTGCCGCCGTACGTCGGTCAGGTCGATCGACTCCAGGGCGCCGGACTGCGAGTAGCCGGCGTTGTTGACCAGGGCGTCGATCCGGCCGCGCGAGTCGAGCACAGCGGCGACCGCCGTGGTCATCGAGTCCTCGTCGGTGACGTCGAGGGCGAGCGTCGAGCAACCGGCCTCGGCGAGCGCGGACAGCGTCTCGGGCCGGCGCGCGGTCGCGTGGACGTCCCAGCCCTTGCGGACCAGTCGCAGTGCGGTCGCCTCACCGATGCCCGAGGAGCAACCGGTGATCAGGACGGTGCCGGGAGCCTTCGCCATGGCCCGGATCATCGCAGAACCGCGGCGGTGACCGCGCCCCTCAGCCCTCGGTGATCTGGACCTGGATCTCCTGGATCCTGATGCGGACCCGCTCGCGGAGCTCGGTGGGCGCGGTCTCGCTGCAGGAGCGGGCGACGATCGCCTTCACCGTGCGCTGGAGGTCGTACCTCTCCAGGCACGGGCTGCAGGTGTCGATGTGCGCGCGTACGACGGCGCAGTCGCCGGCCTCGAGCTCGTTGTCGATCAGGCGCATGATCCGCTCGAGGAAGTCGGCACACTCCTCGTTGCTCGGGTCGTGCCCGTGGGTGTCATCGTGCTGGTGCGTCATCAGCGGCCTCCCTGGACCGGTGCGTCGCCACCCGAGCGGACGTAGTCGGAGAGCATGTCCCGCAGCTGTCGGCGGCCGCGGTGGAGGCGGGACATCACGGTCCCGATGGGGGTGTCCATGATCTCGGCGATCTCCTTGTAGGCGAAGCCCTCCACGTCGGCGAGGTAGACGGCCAGCCGGAACTCCTCGGGGAGCTTCTGCAGCGCGTCCTTGACCTGGCTGTCGGGCAGGTGCTCCAACGCCTCCATCTCGGCGGACTTCAGGCCGCTCGACGTGTGGGACTCCGCCCGCGCGAGCTGCCAGTCCTCCACGTCCTCCGACATGGACTGCTGCGGCTGGCGCTGCTTCTTCCGGTAGGAGTTGATGAAGGTGTTGGTCAGGATCCGGTAGAGCCAGGCCTTCAGGTTGGTGCCGGGCTTGAACTGGTGGAACGCGGAGTAGGCCTTGGCGAAGGTCTCCTGGACGAGGTCCTCGGCGTCCGCGGGGTTGCGCGTCATCCGCATCGCAGCGGAATAGAGCTGGTCGAGGAAGGGCAGCGCGTCGCGCTCGAAGCGCGCGGCCCGCTCCTCCTGGGTCTCGGTCGCGACGTCGATCTCGACGTCAGAGGTCTCGGTCATCAGTCCCCAGCCTACGGGGCTGGGGGCCGTGGGGCGCTCGAGGACCGCGATCATGCTGGGTGCAACGGGTCAGCGGGTCGCTCCATTCCCGACGATCTCCCGGACGATCCACTCGAGGGTCGCCTCGACCACGATGCCCATGGCGTCGTCGTGGGTGATCGCGGACCGCTTCGGCACCTTGAGGCTGTGGTCGGCGTCGGGGACCACGGCGAGGTCGGTGCGGCCGGGCAGCGGGTCGGGGAACTCCGCCGGCCCGCCGAACGGGTCACGCTCCCCCTGGATCACCAGGGTCGGTACGCCGGCGGCGGCCAGCTCGTCGAGCCGGGACCGCTCGGGCCGGCCCGGCGGGTGCAGCGGGAACGACAGCGCGAGGCAGCCGGCGGCGCTCAGGCCGCGCGCCGAGCGGCACGCCGAGCGTGCGCCCGCCGACCGGCCGCCCAGGATGATCGGGGTGCGGACCCGCACGGCGTCGACCGCGGCGCGCAGCCCGACGTCGAGCGTCGCGGGCGCCGTGGCGACCTTGCGCCCGGCCCGCCGCCACGGTTGCTCGAAGAGCATCACCGAGACGCCCTGGCGGGGCAGGAAGGTCGCGAGCGCCTCCAGGTCCGGCGCCTCGATGCCGCCGCCGGCGCCGTGGCTGAGCAGGACGGTCGCGATCGGTCGCTGCGCACGCCGGGTCACGAGCCGCCCCTCGCCCACCGGTGTCGGGATGATGCGCTCCTGGGTGCGGCTCACAGCAGGCTCTCCTCGAAGGGGATCGGCTCCACGAGCTCGGGACCGTTGTTGCGGACGTTGCCGACCGCCGTGGAGACCGGGTAGGCCTGGAGACCGCTCTGCTGTGCCGGGACGAGGAGGTCGAGCAGGCTGTCCTTCGGCGTGCGGGGGTCGAGCCAGGCGTCACGGCGGTCGCGGGTGAGCATCAGCGGCATCCGGTCGTGGATCCGCCCGGCCTCGTCGGTCGCCTCCGTCGTGAGCACCGTGCAGGTCCACCGGAACCTCTCGGGATCATCGTCGGCGCGCGTCGGGTCCTTCCAGATCTCGTAGAGGCCGGCCATCGCGAGCACCGACCCGTCCTTGGGCGTGAGGAAGAAGGGCTGTTTGAGCGGCTTGCCGCTCTTGCCCTTCTGCTGGGTCTCGTACCACTCGAAGTAGCCGTCGGCCGGCAGCAGGCAGCGCCGTCCGGCGAAGGCCCGGCGGAAGGCCGGCTTCTCCGCGACCGTCTCCATCCGCGCGTTGATCATCCGGCTGCCGATCGAGGGGTCCTTGGCCCAGAAGGGCACCAGGCCCCAGCGGAGCGCACGCAGCTGGCGCACCGGCTCCGGGTCGTCCGGCGTGGCGCCCGTCTCTTCGTCGTCGGGTCGCGGGGCGCGCTCGACCACCGCGTAGACCTCCTTGGTCGGAGCGACGTTGTAGTCGGGAGGAAGGACCTTGTCGAGCCTGGTGTCGACGACCTCGAACTCCTCCGCGAGGTCCTCCGGACTCCGGCTCGATGCGTAGCGCCCGCACATGGCAGGAAACCTATCGTCCGCGACCGACCCTGGTTGAGGACCGATCGATCGGGGTATCGGTCGGGCATGGCCCTGAGCAGACTTCTCGCACGCCCCTTGCTGGGAGCGTTCTTCGTGACCAGCGGCATCGACTCGCTCCGCAACGCCAACGACATCGCCCAGGACGCGAAGCCGGTCACCGACCGGTTCGTGCCCATGGTCGAACGTGCGGCGCCCGACGGGACGCCGGTGCCGACCAACCCGGCCACCTGGGTGCGCATCAACGGCGGCCTCCAGGTGGCCGCGGCCGCGGCGCTGATCACCGGACACTTCCCGCGGGTCGCCTCCGGCGTCCTGGCGGCGACGCTGGTGCCGTCGACGGCGACGCGCTACCGCTTCTGGGAGGCCTCGGACTCCGACGAACGCCGCCAGCAGCTGACCCACTTCGTGAAGAACGTCTCCCTCACCGGTGGCCTGCTGATCGCCGCCGGCGACACCGAGGGCCGGCCGGGCCTGGCCTGGCGTGCCCGGCGTGCCGCCAAGGACGCCCGCCGCGAGGCGCGTCACCTGGCACACGAGGCGAGGCGCGAGGCCAAGCTGGTCAAGGCTCAGCTCACCTGACCCCCGACCTCTAGACTGCGGCGGGTCATGACCACACCCGCCGTCGGGCACCCCGACCTCTGGCCTGCGCCGGTGGCGACGGCGCCCGTGGACCGCACGGTCTCCCTGCCCGGCAGCAAGTCGCTGACCAACCGCGCGCTGGTGCTCGCCGCCCTGGCGGACGGCCCGTCCGTCGTACGACGGGCGCTGCGGTCGCGGGACACGACGCTGATGGCGCGCGCCCTGACCGCCCTGGGCGCGGTGGTCGACACGTCGGGCGACGACTGGGCGGTCACGCCGCTCGCGGCCGGCTCCCCCGTGTCGACGACCATCGACTGCGGGCTGGCCGGCACCGTGATGCGGTTCGTGCCGCCGGTCGCCGGCCTGGTCGCCGGGACCGTCGCCTTCGACGGCGACTCGCACATGCGCAACCGGCCGGTCGGCGAGGTGCTGGCGGCGCTGACCGCGCTGGGCGTGCGGATCGACGACGGCGGCCGCGGGTCGCTGCCGTTCACCGTCGCCGGCGAGGGGCGGGTGCCGGGCGGCACGGTGGTGATCGACGCGTCGGCGTCGTCGCAGTTCGTCTCCGCCCTGCTGCTCGCCGGGGCTCGCTACGACCACGGCGTCGACGTGCGTCACGACGGCAAGCCGATCCCGTCGCTGCCCCACATCGAGATGACGATCGCGATGCTGCGCGACCGGGGGGTGTCCGTCGACGATGCGGACGCCAACCGCTGGGCGGTGGCACCGGGGCCGATCGCCGCCCACGACGAGGCGATCGAGCCCGACCTGTCCAACGCCGCGCCCTTCCTCGCGCTGGCGGCCGTGTCCGGCGGCGCGGTGACGGTCCGCGACTGGCCGGACGCGACCACCCAGGCCGGCGACGCGCTCCGCGACCTGCTGGCGCAGATGGGCTGCGCGGTCGAGCGCGTGCCCGAGGGGCTCCGCGTGACCGGCCCGGCCGGCGGCGTCCGCGACCTGCGCGGCATCGACGCCGACCTCCACGACGTCGGCGAGCTCGCTCCGGCGGTCGCCGCGCTCTGCGCGCTCGCCTCCACGCCCTCGCACCTGCGCGGCATCGCCCACATCCGCGGCCACGAGACCGACCGGCTCGCCGCGCTCGCCACCGAGCTGAGCGCCCTCGGCGCCGACGTGGACGAGCACCCCGACGGGCTGACCCTGCGGCCGGCACCGCTGCACGGCGGGGTCTTCCACACCTACGCCGACCACCGGATGGCCCACGCGGGCGTCATCGTCGGCGCGGCCGTCCCGGGCGTCCTCGTCGAGGACGTGGCGACGACCAGCAAGACCTTCCCCGACTTCCCCGGCGTCTGGGCCGCGCTGCTGTGAAGGCGGCGGGCCGATGAGCCGGCGGTACGGCGAGCACGACGTCGAGCACTACGAGCGGCCCCGCCGCCGTACCCGCCCCCGCACGAAGGAGCGTCCGAGCTACGACGACGCGGTCGACGGATCGGTCGTGACCGTCGACCGCGGCCGGTTCACGCTCCTGGTCGAGGGGCGCACGGTCCTGGCGATGAAGGCGCGCCCGCTCGGCCGCAAGGGCGTGGTCGTCGGCGACCGGGTGCGCGTCGTGGGCGACGTCTCGGGGGCCGACGGCAGCCTCGCGCGCATCGTCGAGGTCGCGGACCGGTCGACCGTGCTGCGACGTACCGCCGACGACGACGACCCCGTCGAGCGCGTCATCGTCGCCAACGCCGAGCAGCTCGTGGTCGTCACCGCGCTCGCCGACCCCGCGCCCCGCACGCGCTGGATCGACCGGGCACTCGTCGCGGCGTACGACGCCGGGATGACCCCGTTGCTGTGCCTCACCAAGGCCGACCTCGAGGACCCGGAGACCCTGCTCTCGACCTACCGCTCGCTCGGGGTGCCGTGGGTCGTCACCCAGCGCGACAGCGAGCGGCGCATCATCGGGCTGGACGACCTCGCCGGCCGCCTCTCGGACCGCACCAGCGTGATGATCGGCACCAGCGGCGTCGGGAAGTCGACCCTCGTCAACGCCCTCGTCCCGGACGCGCGCCGCGAGACCGGCCACGTCAACGCCGTCACCGGCCAGGGTCGGCACACGTCGACCTCCGCGGTCATGCTCGGCCTCCCCGGCGACCGCGGTTGGATCGTCGACACCCCGGGCATCCGGTCCTTCGGCCTGGCCCACGTGCAGCCCGAGCACCTCATCGGCGCCTTCCCCGACCTCGACGAGATGACCGAGGAGTGCCCCCGCGGCTGCACCCACGGCGACGACGAGCCCGAGTGCGGCCTCGACGAGGCCGTCGAGCGCGGCGAGGCCGAGCCCGAGCGGGTCGCCAGCTTCCGCCGCCTGCTCGCCGCGCGGTCGGTCACCGACTACTGACCGGGGAGCCCTGCGTGAACCAGGTTCACGCCCCGCTCCCCGATCAGCCCTTGACGCCGTACCAGGCGATCTGGGCGCCGGCGTCGCCGGTGAGGACCACCCACACCAGCGTCAGCGCGGCCATGATCCCGAGGAGGGCCGTGAGGACGATGCCGACGACGCCCTTGCGGGTGTGCCACCACGCGGTGACCCAGGTGACGACGGCGAAGCCGGTCGCGAGGAGACGGAGCATGCTGGCGCGGTCCTCGTGCTTCTGCACGAGCGCCTCGAGCGGGCCGCCGTAGGTGTTGGCCTCGGTCAGGTCCTCACCGCTCAGGTAGGCGACCCACACGGCGCCGACGACCAGGGTCGTGACTACGACGAGCGGCCAGCGCAGCCAGTCGCGCCACCTGGGTACGACGGCGTAGGCGATGCCCGCGAGGGCGGCGATGGGTCCCAGGACCACCACGGCGTGGACCACGAGCGCGTGGACCGGCAGCCCGTTGACCTCCATGAGTAAGGGATGCGTCACACCCCTGTCCACGGAGCCGGAGCCGGTTCGGTTCAGTCCTCGGGCGATCGGCGGGGCGCCGCGCTGGCTAGGGTGACCCCGTGAGCACCGACTACACCGACGACCTCCGCCTGGCGCACCTGCTGGCGGACGACGCGGACTCGCTCACGCAGGCACGGTTCAAGGCGATCGACCTGCACGTGATGAGCAAGCCGGACCTGACCCCCGTGACCGATGCCGACCAGGCGGTCGAGGAGTCGATCCGCCGTACGCTCAAGCGCGCACGCAGCCGCGACGCCGTCACCGGCGAGGAGCAGGGCACCTCCGGCCATTCCCAGCGTCGCTGGATCATCGACCCGATCGACGGCACCAAGAACTTCGTGCGGGGCGTGCCGGTGTGGGCGACCCTCATCGCGCTCGCGGTCGACGACGAGGTCGTGCTCGGCGTGGTGTCCGCACCGCTGCTGCAGCGCCGGTGGTGGGCGTCGGCCGGCCAGGGCGCGTGGACCGGCAAGTCGCTGATGAAGGCGACGCGCTGCCAGGTCTCGGACGTACGACGGCTGGAGGACGCGTCGTTCAGCTACTCCTCGATCTCCGGCTGGGAGGACCGCGGCCTGGGCGAGGACGTCCTGGCGCTGATGCGGCGGGTCTGGCGCACGCGCGCCTACGGCGACTTCTGGTCCTACATGCTGCTCGCCGAGGGCGCCGTCGACGTCGCCGCCGAGCCCGACCTCGAGGTCTACGACATGGCCGCGCTCGACATCATCGTCCGCGAGGCCGGTGGCCGGTTCACCTCGCTGGACGGCAACGACGGTCCGTGGGGCGGCAACGCGCTGGCCAGCAACGGTCACCTGCACGACGCGGCGCTGTCGTTCCTGGGCTCGGTGCCGGGCGGGGACGACGACCCCGACTGGCAGGCCAACGGCCCCGGAACTGTCTCGGACATCTGGTCCCGCAGCCCTCGCCGCGAGTAACGTGCATCACATGCGTATCACCGAGGTGCTCCAGGCCAAGGCCCTGCCGGACATTGTCACGATCGCCCCCGATGCCGGCGTCCGCGAGCTCATCGCGACCCTCGCCGAGCACAACATCGGGGCCCTGATCGTGAGCGGCGACGGGTCCTCGCTCGACGGCATCGTCAGCGAGCGCGACGTGGTCCGGCGCCTGCACAGCGACGGCACGGTGATCGACAACACCGTCGGCGCGATCATGACCCAGGTCGTGAAGACCTGCTCCCCCGACGACAACCTCGACGAGGTGCTCGGCTGGATGACCGAGGGCCGCTTCCGTCACATCCCGGTCTGCGACGGCGACGACCTGGTCGGCATCGTCAGCATCGGCGACCTGGTGAAGCACAAGATCAACCTGCTGGAGTTCGAGCGCGACCAGCTCGACTCCTACGTCCACCAGACCTGACCGGTCGGGCCGTGGGCGTGGGGCTGGCCGCGTCGGGCCTCGCCGTCGTCGTGGTCCTGAGCCTCAACGGGTGCGACGCGGGGAGCGACCCGGACGGCCCGGGCACGGCCGACACCCAGTCGTCCGCGGCACCCGCGGCCGCCACCGCCGCCGTCGAACCGGCCCGGACCTCCTCCTACCGCGCCCGAGAGCGGTCGAGGTTCGACTCGGCCGGCGCGGACGGCATGGTGGCCGCGGGCGGCGCCCTCTGGGTCAAGACCGACGTGGGGCACGTGCTGCGCATCGATCCCGGCACCGACCGGATCACGGCCGACCTGACCGTCGATCCCCGCACCGGCCAGTCGTTCTACTGCCAGGGCATCGGCGCGCTCGACGGCGCGATCTGGGCGTGCGCGACCCGGAAGGACGGCACGGGAGTGGCGCGGATCGACCCCTCCACCGGCCGCATCACCCGGCTCGTGCACGTCGGCAAGGTCTTCGACCAGCTCGCCCTGCCGTCCGCCGGCGACGCGATCGGGGTGCTCGTCGACGACGGCGAGGCGCTCAGCCTGGTCCCTCCTTCGGGCGCGGTCCGCACCTTCCCCCTGGGCGGTCGTTTCCAGCAGCTCGCCGGGTCGGGTGACACCTTCGTCGCGACATCGGTGGTCGAGGACAGCGCGACCGTCGTCGACGCGGCGTCCGGATCGGTGCGTGCCCGGTTGGACGTCACGGACGCACGCATGGCCGCGGTCGTCGGCGAGGACGTGTGGGTCGACTCGTTCGACGGCCTGACCCACTTCAGCGACGCCCTCTCCCGGCGGACCGTCTATCCCGGACTGATCGCCGGCCCCGACGGCGACGTGTCCACCGACGGGACGTCGGTGTGGCTGCGTGCGTCCGACGGCACCATCACGCAGATCGACGCCGCGAGCGGCGCGGTGCTGCAGCAGGTCAGGCCCGGGTCGCCTCGCAGCGGCGGCAGCGTGGTGGCTGCCTACGGCAGCATCTGGACGACCGACAGCGAGGCGGGGCTGATCACCCGTCTGCGGGCGGGATGATCCGGGCGCACGCCCCCGACTAGGGTGGTCGGCATGGACAAGCCTGAGATCGAGTTCTTCGACCCCGAGCCGCCCGCCGACCTGGTGGTCACCGACGTGACCGTCGGCGACGGCGACGAGGCGACCGCCGGCAGCACCGTGTCGGTGCACTACGTCGGCGTGGCCCACTCGACCGGCGAGGAGTTCGACGCGTCGTACAACCGCGGCGCGCCGCTGCAGTTCCGGCTCGGCGTCGGCCAGGTCATCCAGGGCTGGGACGACGGCGTGCAGGGCATGAAGGTCGGCGGCCGCCGCCAGCTGGTCATCCCCCCGCACCTGGGCTACGGCGACCGCGGTGCCGGCGGCGCCATCAAGCCGGGCGAGACCCTGATCTTCGTGGTCGACCTGCTCGGCGTGAGCTGACCTACCAGGGCAGGTTGTCCGGGACGTCGCCGACGACGACCCGGGCGGACTGGGCGGCGAGGGCGACCACGTCGCCCTCCGCCAGCTGCCGCCCGCGACGGGTCTCGACCTCGCCGTTCACGCGCACCATGCCCGCGGCGAGGAGGGGCTTGGCCTCCGAGCCGGAGTCGATCAGGTTCGCCAGCTTCAGGAACTGGCCGAGCTTGATGCCACCGTCGGAGATGGGCACGTCGAGCGGTTCGGGCACGGCCTCAGCCTAGTGCGACCGACGCGGTGTGGATGAGGACGCCCACCAACCCACCGACGATCGTGCCGTTGATCCGGATGAACTGCAGGTCGCGGCCGACGTGCAGCTCGATCCGCTGCGCCGCCTCCTTGCCGTCCCACCGCTCGATGGTGTGGGTGATCACGGCGGTCACCTCGTCGCCGTACCTGTCGACGGCGAAGACCGCGAGGTCGGCCGCCGCCTGGTCGAGGCGGTCGCGCAGCGCGCCGTCGCCGGCCAGCCGGGTGGCGAAGAGGTCGACCTCGAGCAGCAGCCGTTGGTGCACCGCGCCCGTCGGGTCGTCGAGCGACTTCACGAGGGCGTCGCGCAACGCCGCCCACATCGTGATCGCCGTGCGGTTGACGGCGGGATGGTCGAGGATGCGGTTCTTGAGACGCTCGGCCCGCTCCTGGGTCTCGCTGTTGTCCTGCAGGTCGGTGGCGAGCTGCTGCAGCATCGAGTCGAGGGCACGGCGCGCACGGTGCTCTGGCTGGCTGCGGATCTCCGAGAGCCACCGCACCATCTCCTGGTGCAGGCGGTTGATCACGTAGGTGTTGACGCTGTCCGGTGCCCACCAGGGGGCCCGCTCCCCGATGACCTCGTGCACCGTCTCGGGATTGGCGATCAGCCAGTCGTGCAGCTCCTCCAGGGCCAGGTCGACGAGCCCGTGGTGCAGGTCGTCCGCGAGCGCCTCGTCGAGCAGCCCGCCGAGCAGCGGCGCGACGCGCTCCTCGCGGAAGCGCGGCACGAGCGCGTCGTTGACGAGCGACTCGATGTGGTCGGGCCGCACCTTCGACAGGCCGATCGCCGCCAGGTCGGCGGCCTCGTCGACGACCCGCTGCGCGTTGGCGGGTACGGCGAGCCAGGCGGCCACCCGCTTCGCGATCCCCACGGAGAGGATCCGCTCGCGGATGATGTCCTCCTGGAGGAAGTTCTCCCCCACGAAGTCCTCGAGGCCCTTGCCGAGGTCGTCCTTGCGCTTGGGGATCAGCGCCGTGTGCGGGATCGGCAGGCCGAGCGGGTGCTTGAAGAGCGCGGTGACGGCGAACCAGTCCGCCATCGCACCGACCATCGACGCCTCGGCACCCGCGTTGACGAACCCCCAGAAGCCGTCGCGGCTCAGCGTCGCGACGTAGACGACGGCGGCGAAGACCAGCAGCGAGACCGCCAGGGTGCGCATCCTCCGCAGCGCGCTGCGCCGGGTCGCGTCGGTGGCCCCGGGATGGGCGGGATCGAGGGGGATGCTGGGGCCGCTCACCCCGTCATCCTGCCCCACGCGGCGCGTCGTCCTGCGTTCCGGTGCTGCGGTCGGCGACCCTGGACGACGTGTCCTTCCCCGCACGCCTCGTCCTTGCCTGCCTTCTGGCAGGCGGGCTCCTGCCTCTCGGCGCCGTCTCGACCGCGAGCGCCGACCCGGCGGGGCCGCACGGACGGCGGGCGGTCGCGACGCCGTACTCCACGCTTGCGATGCGGGACCTCTTCGTCGCCCGGCCGCGACTCGACCCGCTGGAGAAGATCGTGGCGCGGGTGCTCCTGGCCCGTCCGACCGACGGCGCCAACGACCCCGGCGGCGACGGCTACCGCGGCGCCTCGGAGAAGGTGTGCGGCCGGCGCATCTGCGTGCACTACGCCGTGCGCGGTGCCGACGCCCCGCCGTCGCGCCGCTGGGCGCTGCGCACCCTCCGGGTGCTCGGGAGCGTGTGGGACCACGAGGTGGACGGCCTGCGCTTCCGCCCACCCCCCGCCGACGGGAAGCGCGGCGGTGACAGCCGCTTCGACGTCTACCTGGCCGAGCTGGGGAGCCGCGGCCTCTTCGGCTACTGCACCCCGGAGCGCCGGGTGCGCGGCGAACGGCTGGCCGCCTCCAGCTACTGCGTGCTCGACGACGACTTCGCGAAGCGCCAGTTCGGCGAGCCGGCGATCAACAGCCTGCGCGTGACGGCGGCCCACGAGTTCTTCCACGCCGTCCAGTTCGGCTACGACTTCCGCGAGGACCCCTGGCTGCTGGAGTCGACCGCCACCTGGATGGAGGAGACCTTCGCCGACCGGGTCGACGACAACCGGCGCTACCTGCCCTACGGCACCGTGCACCACCCCGGGGTGCCGCTCGACGACTTCTCCAACGACCGCTACGCCCAGTACGGCACCTGGGCGTGGTGGCAGTACCTCACCGACCGCTACGGCCAGGGCCTGGTCCGCGCGGTCTGGCGCGCGGCCGACTCGGTCGGGAGGGGCACGAACCTCTACTCCGTCGAGGCGCTGGCGGCCGTGCTGAGCCGCCACGGAGGGCTGGGCCGGGCGCTGACGTCGTACGCCGTCGCGAACCTCTCCCCCGCGGACAGCTATGCCGAGGGGCGCTCGTGGCCGTCGGCCGAGGTGGGGCACCCCTCTCCGATCGGCCCGGACCAGCCGAAGGCGACCCGACGGGTGCGCATCGACCACCTCGCCGCGCGCCACGTCGCGTTCCGGCCGGGCTCGCACCTGAGCGGGCGCTGGTGGCGGCTGCGCGTCCACGTCGAGGCCCCGCGCCGCCGGTCGGCCGCCCGCGTGGTCGTGCGTCGCGCAGACGGCAGCGCGGTGGCGCACGTCCTGCGGCTCGACAGGGCGGGCGACGGCGACCTGGCGGTGCGGTTCGACCCGGCCCGCGTGCACCGGGTGGTCGTCACCCTCGTGAACACCTCGACCCGCTACGACTGCCACGAGGACTCGCTCTTCGCGTGCGGCGGGAAGCCGCTCGACGACGGAGCACGCTACGCCGTGCGTGCCGAGCTGTTCCGCCGCTGACCACGCCCGGCCCACTTGGAGAGAAGTGCGGTGCACCGGCGCTCGGGATGCGATGCTGCCGCCGTGCAGATGAAGTGGGCCCTCTCCCTGGCCGTCTCCTTGACCGTCGTGCTCGTCCCGGTCGCTCAGGGCCAGACCGCCGCTGCCGGTGCCGGCTCCGGCGACGGCCACCGCGTCGCAGCCGGCCGCGCCGGGACGACCCCGGCGGGCGCGACCGCGATCTACCGGGCGAACCGGCCGGAAGGCCCCCGGGACAGCTGCACCCGGCAGCTCTGCGTCCACTGGGTGACCGGCGGCAAGAACGCGCCCGACCGGCACGACGGCAACCACAACAAGGTGCCGGACTTCGTCGACAAGGTCCGCACCACCGCGCAGTCGATCCTCACCAGGTACAGGAAGGCGGGCTACCTCTCACCGCAGAAGGACCCCGGGGTCGACGATGGCAAGAGGCTGGACATCTACCTGCGCAACGTGGGCGCTCGCGGGAGCCGGTGCCTGACCGACAACCCTGCCCTCGAGCACCCGCAGCTCGGCGCGCGGCTCCACACCTGGGCCTACTGCGTGCTCGACAACAACTTCTCCCACCGGGAGTTCCCGATCGGCAAGCCGGTCGCGAACCTCCAGCTGACCGCGGCGCACGAGCTGTTCCACGCCGTCGAGATGGCCTACGACGCCGTCGCGGACGGCTGGCTCTGGGAGTCGTCCGCGACCTGGGCGGCCGACCAGCTCTATCCGAGCGCGGCCCAGCGCCGGCAGTACCTCAAGGCCAGCCCGATGACGTCGCCGACGACGTCGCTGGACCAGTACGACGACGAGCTGCACGGCTACCCGGCCGGTGTCGCCGTGTTCTGGCGCTTCCTCTCCGAGCGCTATCCCGCGGCCCAGGGCCGGATGCCGACCCTGGTGCGCGACGTGTGGCGTCGGACCAACGTCCGCTCCAGCACTCCCGACACGTCGCTCGAGGCGCTGGTCGACGTGATCGAGGAGCGCGGCGGCACGGGGGCGCTGACGTCGGCGTTCGCCGACTTCGCCGACGCGAACCGGCACCCCAGGGACAGCTACGTGCGCGGCGCCTCCTACCCGGTCCCCGCCGCCCCGACGTTCGACCGCACGCTCTCGGCGGCCGCCCCCGGCCCGATCGGCGGGTCGCGGACGCTGGACCACCTCAGCTCCTTCACGGTGCGGTTCACGCCGGGCGCGGTGCCGGCGGGGACGACCTGGCGCCTGAACCTCACGGTCAGCCTGCCGAGCCCGGTGACCAAGCCGCGCGCGGTCATCACCCAGTACCTCCAGGACGGCACCACGAAGGTCGTCCGCACGGTCGCGACGAGCGGCGCGGTGCCCTCGCTCGCGTTCGACACGGCCACCTACAAGTACGTCGAGGTCACCCTCGTCGACGCCGGCGACCGCACCGAGCGGTGCGACACCGACGACACGTCGCCGTACTTCTCCTGCCACGGGCACCCGCTCGACGACAACGTCACGGCCGGAGTCACCGGGACGCTCACCCAGGTGGTGGCGCCGCCGCGGCACTGAGCCGACCGCGAGTTCGGCAGCAAGGGGAGATTTGCTGTGTAGAAGGCTCACACCGAACCGTCCGCTACTGTCGAGTAGAGGTCGTCTGGCTCGACCGGGCCTACCCTTGACTGGTGGTTCTCCAGTGTCCGGGCTGTAGCCGATCTGACCTTGAGTCGGAGTGGGCACTAGGCCGGTGGCGACTCCTAGCCCCTCTCCTTGATCTCGTCGCCCCTCGTTTTCAGTGCCTCAACGATGGATGGAGTCGGATGAAGAGGCGTGACCTCGTTGAAAGCGTGCCCGGCTTCGATGGTCCGTGGTGCGTTGGTTGTTGCCTGGAACGAGACGATCTAGAGGGAAAGGTCGATCGGCTGAGCCCGCTCGACGGTTACCCGGCGCACTGGTGCGGAAGTACCGAGATCGAGTGGAGTGACTGACGAATTGGCTGGGTCGCGCCCATCCGCTACTGCCGCTCGGCGTGCGCGGTGTCGCACGCTACTGCCGCTCGGCGTGCGCAGTCATGCCAAGTTGCGCGCGCTAGCCGAGGGCCGCTTGCGTCAGGGCCCCGGGGTATTTGTACCCATCGAAACCCAGGCGTCCAGGCCGAGGGCAACGAACCATAACGCGACGGTGATCGGGGCGGCGAGTATCAGCCCGACTCCACATCTTCGGCTGTTTGGGGAGAACATTTTCACCAATCCGAAGAGTGCGACAACCACTGGACCTGCGTACAGAACATCCACCGCCAGCTGATCGGACACTTCGACCCACGGCGCGAGGTAGAGGATGAAGATGACTGCGTTTGGGATCAATCCAGCACTTAGGCCCCACCAGAAGCCGTGACGCCCTTCAACGCGAGGTGCAACATCGACTACGTCAGCTTGCGCCTCCATGCCTGGCTCCCGTCCTCGTGTGTCGGAACATGGTAAATGTCCGCGACGGACTGCGCACGCTACTGCGGCTCGGCGTGCGCGGTGTCGGAGTGCGCGGTCGTGCTGTCGACATATGTGCTTGGGCAGTGGCGCGAGGGCGTCGGCTGAGAGCATTCCGAGGTGACGTCTTATCTGACCGAGGTAGTGCTGATTGCGCTTGACCTCGAGCCCACCCGCGAGCAGATGCGGTTGTTCTGGAACGTCAAGGAGGAGGACGATCTTCTCGCCGACCCCGCTGTGGGCGAACGGTGCTGGCTGGGGACAACCGACGCTGGCGAGGACGTTCAGCCAGGGCCCGCTGGCGCTGTCGGATCGCTTCTCTTTCTGTTAGGGACACTCCCGGATTACAGAGCCCCGCTTCTCACGTCCGAACTTCTGAGTCTGATCCTGTGGGTGTACGACCGATCAGTGGGCGATGGCTGGCCTTGCGTTGAGAAGGGGAAGCTCGACGCCTTTTTGGAGGGTCACCTCGGTTGCTACCTCGTGACCACCGGTTGAGCCCGCGAGGTGCCGCACGCTACTGCCGCTCGGCGTGCGCGGCCGCGCCGAAATGCGGTCGCCGTGGCTAGGCGCGGCTGGGACGATCACTGAGTGCAGATCTGCGAGACGTGTGGCACGAGCGAACGCGTCTTTTGCGACTTCCACGACTCTTACTTCTGCCAGGCGTGTAATCGCTGGACCGAGGCCGCCTGTGCAGACCCCGAGTGCGAGTTCTGTTCGACTCGCCCGGAGCGACCGAGCCACTGCAGTCATGCCTCGGGCCGCCACTACTAGCCGGACCATTTCGGCCATGCCGCACGCTGCTGCCGCTCGGCGTGCGCGCGATTTGCCACTGCTAGCACCCTCAACGGCAACTCGGCTGCGTTTCAACGCTTCGCCGTGGAGGATGGGGTCCGTGGCCGTACCGACCTCCGCCAAAGCGCGATCATTGCTTGCGGATGCGGTGAGCGTGTGGAGGATCAGTCCCGCGACCGTGGGCGACGTCATCGACGCAGCCGTCGAGTGTCTAGTTGCTGGCATCGATTCTCCAAGCCTTCGTGAACTGGCAGGAGCGTCGCCGAAGGAGTCGCAGTTTGCCTTGGAACCCCTCATTTCAGACGCTCTTGTCGAGTTGAACATGCAGGAGGTGCTGACCGCGGATGTTCAGCGTGCGGCCTTAGGGGCGATGCTGAGGAAGGTCCATGCAGGCCAGCTTGAAATGCGTGAACTTGCTGGATGGGCACACCGCTTTGTGGGTCACGATGGCGATACTGCTTGCCAGGCGTTCGTGGATCTCGACGACATGTACGACGACGCCGAGTACTCGGGTCGAGATCTCGTTGTGCTGGAACAGTGGGCAGCAGACGCGGCACGGGCATTCCTCGCTGGTGAGCCTCTCCCGCCTTACTCGTGGTCCTGAGGGCGAGGGCTAGACAGTCCGTCCGCTACTGCCGCTCGGCGTGCGCGCGGAGCAGTACGCGCCTACATTGCAAGACCCGGGCACCGGTCGCCCGCCGGGACAGCGACGAGTGGTTTTCACTTGAGGAAGTTCGACTGCGCCTCACGGTGGAGGTGGTAGACCAGGCACTTCAAGAACCTGGACTCACCCACCGCAATCAACCGCCAACCCTCCCGTTCGTAGTGGTCGAGCATGAACTCGACTGATTCGTGTGTCCCTCGTGGCCCCCCGAGACTGAGAGAGGACCGTTGCAAGGTGGGCTGATCGACAACTTTGTAAGGCACGTTGTTCTCCTATCACGGTGGCCGCCCGCTCGGGTTCCGTGCATGATCGATTCGCCCGCTACTGCCGCTCGGCGTGCGCGGAGCTCGCACGCTACTGCCGCTTGGCTGACTGCCGGAGTACGGCGTATGGCGACGACCGGCTGCTGACAGCGAGGAAACGGCCGCAGCCCTGCGACGCCCGTGGAAGAGTAGCGCTGCCCGCTCCCGGCCGATGCTCAGAGGAGACCCCGTGCATCCCTCGCGTAAGACCGTCCTGCGCTCCAGTGTCGTCGCGCTCGCCCTCGCACTCGCGTCTACCTTCCTGAGCGGCGTCATGTTCATGGCGAAGCCTGCGGCAGCAGCGTCGACCCTGAGCAACCCCACCCCGATCTCCCTCGGCCCCGCTCCCGGCGCTAGCCCGGTGTCGTCGATCAACGTGGCTGGCGAGTCGAGAGTGACGCTCGACGTCAACGTGCACATCAACGCCTTCTCGCACCAATCCACCTACGACGTTGACCTGCTCCTGGAGGGTCCCACCGGCGTGAGGGTGATGCTGATGTCGGACGCGATCAGCGACACCCGACTCGGCTGTCGCACAGACCCCGGACCTTTCGATCTGACCTTCGACGGCGCGGGCTCGCCACTTCAGTATCCCTGGGCCAGCGGGACGTTCAGTCCGCGCGACTTCGACTCTGCGTGCGACGGCAATGACACTCTGGTGCCGACTCCGACGGCCAGCAGCATGTCGGCGTTTAAGTACACCGATCCCAACGGCACATGGAAGCTGTACGCGGCTGATGATAGCCAGGGAGGCGGCGGCTCGATCGCAGGTGGATGGAGCCTCGACATCACCTCGAGCCCCGTCCTGGCGTCCGGTGACTTACAGGTTCAAGGGCCTAACGGGAGCCCGTATCACGACTTCCGCACATGTCTGGCCGCCGGCGACGGCGGAGCCGTCAAGTATCCGGTCAAAGTGATTAACACTGGCGACGAGGCCGCCGATTTCCATGTTGCGGTCAACGCCACGCCGTACAGCAACGTGTCCTTCCAGGTGTACAAGAGTGCGACCGCCAGCCAGCCCCTTGCCCGTGACGACGTCGGATACGTCGCTGGGACCATTGCTGCCAGAAGCCAGAAGATCCTCGTCGTTAAAGCCAAGTTGCCCTTCTCGCCCACACGTTCCGGCGGGTTGGCGAATGTCTCAGTGACGGATGCGAACGGGTTCCCCCTGGACGGGGGCGAAGTTTGCGTGGAGGAGGCTGCAGGCAAGGCGGCGACGTCGTCAGAACTGCTCTTCAAGGCAGGGACTCAGAAACAGGTGTCAGGGAACTTCTCGCCGTTGGTGACCGGACGGACCCTGGTCCCCGGAGGCACCGGAGCGACGTTCACGGCGACGATCAAGAACCGCCACACTGCCGCGCAGGCGATGCAGATTACGATCGACGGGTCGACCTTCGAGTCTCCCGATTGCACCAACATCTCGATCTCCGTGAAGGACGGTCGCACCGACATCACTGACCAGGTCGTCGAAGCCGACTACCTCACTGCGCCGGTCCCGCGCGGGGGGTCCAAGACCCTCAAGATCACCGTCGCTGCCGAGGCGACCCCGGTTCCCGACGAGCGCGACTGTTACTGGGACTACTGGGAGGTCATCTCGTACGGCACGGTCGCCGGCGAGGGCTGGGTCACGATGGAAGTGAATGTCGCTGCCAAGTAGGACCCTCAACCCGGCCCGGAATTACTGGACCCGCGCGGCCCGGTGCGGCGATCCGAGTTCAGCCCGATGGCCGCGACTTTCCGGGGACCTCTATTGACTTTCCGGGGACCTCTATTGGGGGCCTTCCGACGGTTTCGGATCCCAGTTCGACCGGTCAAACGCAAACGCCCTCTACTGCCGCCCTGAGTGCGCTCGGCTCTATGGCGGGGGTCGACCACTACACATCTGTCTCCTCTTGCTGCCGAACTCCGCCGACCGTGAGACCAGGCTGAGACGGATTCCGCAGGTTTCAGCCGGGCGCCCGGTGGCATGTTGCGCTGGTGAAGATGAAGAGAGCGCTCGTCGCCGTGCCCCTCAGCCTGGTGTTCGGGCTGACCCTGACCAGTCCGTCGGCCCTCGCCGATCCACCCACCGATCCCGGCAGCAAGGCCTCGCTGACCGGCAAGGCGCACCGCGCCGAACGGGCGCAGGACGCCCTCGCCGCCGTCCGGTCGATCCTCGGCGGCGCAGACCAGCGCCGTGCCGGCGCCGCGGACCCGCGGTCCCTCACGATCGCCCTGCGCGACCTCGCGCTCTACAAGGACGCGCTCTCGCCGGCCGACCAGCGTGCCGCCTCGCGCGCGCTCAAGCGCCCGGGTGCCACCAAGGAGTCCTGCACGAAGCGGATCTGCGTGCACTGGGTGACCAGCGGGGCCAGCAAGCCGAGCCTCAGGGACAAGAACGGCAACCACGTTCCGGACTACGTCGACCAGGTCCGCAAGACCGTCGACGCCATTCACCTGAAGTACAAGAAGGCCGGCTACCGCTCCCCGCTGCCGGACCAGGGCCGCGGCGGTGACAACCGCACCGACGTCTACATCCGCGACGTGGGCTCGCAGGGCATCTACGGCTACTGCACGACCGACGACAACCGCCAGCGCTACGACCGGTGGGCCTACTGCGTCCTCGACAACAACTTCTCCCACGCCGAGTTCCCGACGAACACTCCGCTGGAGAACATGCAGGTGACCGCGGCGCACGAGTACTTCCACGCGGTGCAGTACTCCTACGACTTCGCGGAGGACCCGTGGATCCTGGAGTCCACGGCCACCTGGGCGGAGGACGAGTTCTTCGACAAGGTCGATGACAACCGGCAGTACCTCAGCCGGAGCCCCATGAGCGACCCCGAGGGCCCGCTCGACATGTTCGCGCCGGTGGACGGCGACGACTACTCCTACCCGGCCCTGTTCCAGTACGGCACGTGGATCTTCTGGCGCTACCTGACCGAGCACTACCCGGCCTCCTCGGCCGGCCTGCCCACGCTCGTGCGCGACGTGTGGCGCCTGCTCGACGCCAAGAAGGGCGCACCGGACAAGTATTCGCTGCAGGGGCTGGAGAAGGTGCTGCAGGCCCGGGGCACGAACCTGCCGAAGGAGCTCTCGCTCTTCGCGGACGCCAACCGGCACCCGGCCGACGTCTACGAGGAGGGCGCCACCTACACGCACGAGGTCCCCTTGCCGGCCGCCACCCGCACCCTCAACGCGAGCGGCGCGTCGGCGACCGGCCCCGTCACGCTGGACCACCTCGCCTCGGCGACCGTGCGGTTCGTCCCCGGCGGTTCGCTCGACCCGAGCGCCGAGCTGAACCTGTCGATCAACCTGCCCGGCGGCACGATCCGCTCCCAGGCGGTGGTCACCCGCTTCCTGGAGGACGGAACGACCCAGACCCAGCGGGTCGTGCTCGACGCCAACGGTGACGGCGTCGCCACCTCGTTGCAGTTCAGCCCCCTCGCCACGCAGTACGTCGAGGTGACCCTGGTCAACGCCAGCAACGAGACGACCTGCTGGACCGCTGACTCCTACCCGATCTTCTCCTGCCAGGGGACCGGTCAGGAGGACGGCCAGGCGGGGTCCGTCACCGGGACGGCGCTGGTCTCCTAGGAGTCAGCGCGTCGGTGTGACCGAGGCGAACGCGTCGACCGACGCCAGGTCGTAGGACCCGGCGTCGGTCGACATGCCTCCGGCCACCTGAGCGGCGGTCGCGTTGCCCAGCGACGCGGCCGCCACCAGGTCTCGCCCCTGGGCGCGACCGAGCAGGAAGCCGGCGGAGAAGGAGTCTCCGCAGCCGGTGGTGTCGACCACCTCGACGGCGTACGCCGGCACCCAGGCCGATTCCTCCGGCGTCGCGACGTAGGCACCGCGGGCGCCGGCGGTCACCGCCACGCACCCGACGCCGCGGTCGAGCAGCACCTGGGCGGCGTCCTCGAGCGTGGTGGCGCCGGTCAGCCCGAGCAGCTGCTCGTCGTTGGGCAGGAACTGGTCGACCAGCGGCAGGCACGCCGCGATCGCGTCGAGCCACATCGGCTCCCCGGGCGCGAGCATGTCGACCGATGTCGTGACGCCGGCGCTCCGCGCCGCTTCGAGTACGGCGACAGCAGCATCGCCCAGGAACTCCGGCCCTCCGACGTGGACGTGCGCGGCCGAGCGCACCAGGTCGAGGTCGATGTCGTCGAGGGTGAGCGACCCGTTGGCGCCGATGCAGTGCCACGCGGGCCGGTCGCCGTCGCCGTTGATCGGCAGCACGCTGGCCGAGGTCTGCACGCCCTGCTTCGTGGTGACGCGTGACGTGTCGACGCCGTTGTCCCGCAGCAGGCCCACCAGCGCCGCGCCCATCGGGTCGTCGCCGACCGCGGCCACGCTGGCCACCTCGGCGCCGAGCTTGCTGAGCACGACAGCGGTGCCGCCCGCCGTACCGGCCGGAGACATGCGGATCGTGTCCACGAGTGCGCCACTGGAGCCCTCGGGGATCGTGTCGACGGTCGCGACGTGGATGTCGAGCACGTGGACGCCGACGCAGACCACCGTGATGTCCGGCTCGGTCACTGGTTCTCCCCTGCTTCCTGGACGGTGCCGTAGTTGCGCGTGATCGCGGCCGTGATCACGTCCTCCTGCTGCTGCGCCGAGAGCACCACCGGCCGGCCCATCGCCAGCGCGTCGCGGTAGACCGTGCAGAGCCACTCGAGCAGCAGAGCGTGCTCGACCGCCTTGGCGAGCGTGGCGCCGACCGCGACCGAGCCGTGGTTGGCCATCAGCGCTGCCGTGCGGCCCTCGAGCGCGGCGACGACGTGGTGCGCCAGCTCGGGCGTGCCGAAGGTCGCGTAGGGAGCGACGCGGACGGCGCCGCCGAGCAGGAGCTGCTGGTAGTGCACCACCGGGATCTCGTCGAGGGAGATCGAGGCCGCGGTGCTCACGGGTGCGTGGGCGTGCACGATCGCGCCGACGTCGTGCTTCTCGTACACGGCGACGTGCAGCGCGACCTCGCTGGTGGGGAGCAGGTCGCCCGCGACCAGACGGCCGTCGAGGCCCACCTCCACCACCTGGTCGGCGGTGAGCTCTCCGAGCACGGCACCGGTCGCCGTCACGGCCACCCGGTCGCCCACCCGGACGCTGACGTTGCCGGCCGTGCCGATGAGCAGGCCCTCGGCGGCGAGCCGGTGGCAGGCGTCGACCACCTGCGTCCTCACGTCGTCGGTCACGAGCAGGACAGTAGACCCACTCGCTACCGTGGGGACGATGACCACTCCGACGCACGAGCTCAACGACGGCCGCAGCATCCCCGCGATCGGCTTCGGCACCTACCCGCTCCAGGGCTCGGAGGCGGTCGAGGCGGTCGTCTCGGCCGTCCGGCTCGGCTACCGGCTCGTCGACACCGCGGTGAACTACGACAACGAGGCGTCGGTCGGTGACGCGATCGCGCGTAGCGGGGTCGCCCGCGAGGAGCTCTTCGTCACCAGCAAGCTCCCCGGTCGCCACCACGCCTACGACGAGGCGATCGCGTCGACCGAGGCCTCGCTCGAGCGCCTCGGCCTCGACTACCTCGACCTGCACCTCATCCACTGGCCCAACCCGTCGGTCGACCTCTACGTCGAGGCGTGGCGCGCGCTCGTCACGCTCCGCGAGCGGGGCCTGGTGCGCTCGATCGGCGTCTCGAACTTCACCCGTGCGCACCTCGAGCGGATCATCGACGACAGCGGCGTGGTGCCCGCGGTCAACCAGCTCGAGCTGCACCCGCGCTTCCCCCAGGAAGAGATGCGCGCGACGCACGCTGAGCTCGGCATCCGCACCGAGGCGTGGAGCCCGCTGGGCAAGCGCGATGCGCCGTACGACGAGCCGGTGGTCGCCGCCGCCGCCGAGCGGCTCGGCGTGACGCCCGCACAGGTCGTGCTCCGGTGGCACGTGGAGCTCGGGTCGTTGCCGATCCCCAAGTCGGCGACTCCGTCGCGGCAGGCGGAGAACCTCGACGTCTTCGGCTTCTCCCTCACCCCTGAGGAGGTCGCCGGCATCACCGGGCTCGGCCGCCCCGATGGCCGGCTGTTCGGTGGCGACCCGGACGTGCACGAGGAGATGTAGCTAGGGCCGCCGGTGCTCCTCGGCCAGCGCCGCCGGCGCCTGCGACAGCCACGCGTCGAGGAGCATCGCCTCGAGGTCGCCGCGCGAGATCGCGCTGAGCTCGATGAGCACGCCCGGGTAGCGGTCGAAGTGCGGGATGTGGAAGACCCCCGGTGGCGGGTCGGCCAGGATCGCCTCCTTCTCGACCATGCCGTCGGTGCGCACCGCGATCACCGGCAGGCTGGGCGGCTCCTCGTCGCCGAACCGCTTGAGGTCGGCCTTGCTGAACGGCCGCTCCCACGCGAACTTCTTCTCGCGCACCGCCCATGCCCGCCAGCTGTTGTGCCCGGTCTCGGTCTCCGCCACCTCGGGCAGCGCGAGCGCGATCGCTGCCGCGTCCTCCAGGGTTGCCATGCTCGCAACGTACGCCGCTGCACGGACAGCTGTCCGTGGCTGCGCCTAGCGTCTGCGGCATGACCGACGCCGACGCCGTACGACGGGTCGCGCTCGCGCTCCCCCGGGCCTACGAGCGTGAGATCGGCGGCCGGTGGAAGCTGAAGGTGAAGCAGCTGGTCTTCGCGGCCTTCTCGGAGGACGAGTCGAAGATGGGCTTCGCCTTCCCGCGCGAGGAGCGCGACGCGCTGATCGCCTCCGCGCCCGACGTCTTCTTCCTCCCGCGCACCAGCGACCTGCGCTACCAGTGGGTCTGCGCCCACCTCGACCCCCTGGACGACGGCGAGATGTCCGAGCTCGTCGTCGACGCCTGGCGGATGTGCGTGCCGAAGATGCTGCACGACCTCCCGGACCTGCCCGCGCCCGCCGCGGAGGTGTGGTCACTGCTCGACGGCGGATCCGTGGGCGACGCCCGGCTGCTGCTCCACCCCCACCTGCACTGGCACGACAAGGACGTCGTGGTCCGCGGCCGGGAGAAGGTCCTCGCCCACCTGCTCGAGCAGCCCGCCCCCCGGCCGCCGCGGGAGGTGGAGGTGCGGGACGGGCAGGTGTACCGCTGGGTGCGCTAGCGATGACCGGCCGGGACCACCGCGGGATCCGGTACCTGGCCAGGCCCCCCGTGGAGCGCAGCGTGGTGCGCGGCAACTGTTGACGCCGCCTTCGCGCCAGAGCCACGCCAGCCGCCAAGTTGTCGGTTCGGCCTATCTCTTGCGGTGGAAGCGGATGGTGCCGTTGGGCAGGGTGTGGTGGGTGTAGGTGGGGTCGTGGATGAGGTGGTGGTGGTAGTTGCAGGCTGGTCGGGCGTCTTTGAGGTCGGTTCTTCCGCCTTGTGACCAGGGTTTGAGGTGGTGGGCTTCGCACTCTCGTGCTGGCACGGCGCAGCGTTCTTCGATGCAGGTGGGGTGGATGAGTGCCATGGCTCGGCGTTGGGCGGTGGTGAAGAGT
>NZ_JBGGWC010000006.1:0-88869 GCF_041321175.1 Nocardioides candidus
GTAGCGCAGGCCAATTGAGAGCCACACCCCGAAGGTGGGCAGCCGAATTGAGAGCGACAACCCCGGACACCTCGACCGAGCCTCGTCAGCCCCGATCGTGCGGTCAATGAAACAAGCAGCCGAGTTGCGAATCGCGTCACCGTGTCGGGCACGGTCATGATGTGGCGATGAAGCCTGGGCACCTGATCGATGTAGCGCTTACTGACGAAGAGCGGCGCTTTCTCAGATGCGGCCTTAGCGAATGGGGCGGTCCAGCGCGCTGCACAGACGCGCTTGCGTTCGCGATGGGGTTCCGCGACGTGACCAACCTCCATGAAGAGGGCCACCTGATCTGGGAACGGCTAGGTCGTCACGAACCCATGTCGCGACACGATTGGGTTCGGAGCCTCCTAGCAACCGAGATCGTCTTCGCGAGCAATGTCGTCGGATCGGGTTGGGACTGGTCCATTACGACGGGTTTCTCGGATGAGACCTCGGTGCGCCTGTTGCGCAGTCTTCAGAGGAAGGTTCCGATTGGCGGACGAAGCCGTTGGCGAGACACGTTCGACGCAAGCGGACCGAATGCAGAGTGAGAACCTGACGTCGAATGTGCACGACGGCGCGCTACTGCCGCTCGGCGTGCGCTTTGGACCGCTGGTCGGCACACACTGACCGGGCATTTCATCTGTGCGCATGCAACCATTTGGCATGGCGCGCCGTCGCATGACTGTGAGAACCTCGTTCGTCATCGCCATCCTGCTGGTGGTGTCGACGCTCGCCGCGTGCTCCTCAGATCACACGCCGGACCCGAGCAGGAGCGGCGCAGGGACAACGTTGAGCCAGGACGAGATCGCCAAAGCCGAGGCAGTCGCCCGCCGCGTCATCGCCGAGCAAGGGGCCTCCGTGTCGAGCGCCTCCGTCATCGGGCGCCAGGGGAAGATCGAAAGCTCGAACACCGGCCACGTCTGCGCGTCAGGTCGCGAACTTCTGATCAGATTGATCGGCACATTCCCGAACACAGTGACAACCGGACACCTCGTGCCGCCAGGCAGCCCGACCCCAGACTTCACGGTTCGCGCCATGAACATCACCGTCGACGCAGAGTCCGGGCAAGAGTGCCTGATCGGTGTGCAGACGGGCGAGAACGGCGAGGTCAAGGCGCTACCCGGTGCCACGGCACTCTCGATCAGTTAGGACCGCCGACGCAGGTGCACGCTACTGCCGCTCGGCGTGCGCGGTGTCGCACGCTACTGCCGCGTGGTGTGCGCGGTTCTCGTGGCGGTCTTGGGTACGGGGCGGCGGCTCTCGGGTGCCCAGGGGCCCCGCGTCGGCGAGGTACGAGCCGGGGTGGGGGTGGGCACGCCGCCGTACCGATTCATTCGGTCTTGGCCCCGGTGTCGGTGGTGTGTTCTAGCCTCGGTTGCGAGCACGTGGATAGATCGTCCCGGTTGTTGATGTTGCGTCCCGGGGGCCACGAGGGCTGAGCCGTCTGAACGGTCCTCGGGAGTGTGTGGCCAAAGGTTCGACGGAATGAGAGTGCTCGTCAGGACTGGTTGACCTGGCCGCAGGCGCTCCCCGGTCGGGACGGATCTGTCCGTGGCGCGTCTGCGGTCTTTGGCGCGATTTGGGTCGGGGTGTCGGCGTTGGGTGTCAGCATGGGTGCACCTCAACGATCGAGACCTGGCGTCAGCTGACGAACCCGTATCTCTGAACAGGTCTGTGAGGAGATCTGCGGCCAGGCGGGGGCTGCGTACTGACTATCCGTACGCGCCCTGCGAGGTCTCGTTGTTCGCCACTCGTCTGTCCTGGCTCTGTCGCTCAGGCTGCTCGTCGTCGCAGCCACCTGAGCCGAGGTCGTCGCACGGGCAGGGGCAGGTGCCATTGGCTGGCCTCGGCGCGGGCCTGGTCGAGTGCTTCTCGTCGCAGGTTGGCTTGTCGGGCGGCTTGGCGGGTGATGCCGAGTGCTCTGCCGATGTCGGCCCAGGTGGCTCCGTCGGTGCGGGCTGCGTCGATGAGGAAGTTTGTTGCGGTGTCGAGGGTGTCTCGGGCGTGTCGGAGCCGCTCGAGGTGCTCCAGGGGGCGCTGGGGGCCTTGTCGGGTCGCGGCCAGGGTGTCGATGGTTCGTCCGGTCCACCAGCGGGCGTAGGTGCCGGCGGGGGTGCTGATCGCGGGAGCGTAAACCGATATTCCGCGTGGCCGGCTGGGTGGTCGTCTGGTGGGCGTAAACGTCGGTTTTCGCCATTCGATAACGCGCTAACTGTAGTTAGCAAAGTGAACTCGGGGGAGTCGTGGTCGGCGCGCCTGGGGGACGGCTCCTTGATTAGTTGTTACATATCCCGACGAGAGCACCCCGACGGCCCTTCGTCGGTGCTAACTGAAAACGCAAACGACCCCCGCGAGGTTGCAGCCTCCGGGGGTCAGATCACCAGGACGGATGAGGTCCAGTGGCGACACTGACAGTCTACGAAAACGGCTGCTCGGCTGGCCGTGGCAACGGCGCTCCGACAGGCGGCGCGAGAGGCAAGGTGGACGGCTGGTCGGCCGCATCGGTGCGGCGTCACAAGCACTGGCTGTGGTCGGTGATCGTGGACGATCTGAGCGGCGACGGCTACGGCGTGACGCTGACGCTGCGGAACACACCGGAGACGCATATCGAGTGGGCCGCGCTAGTAGCTCGACTCCATCGGGCGTTCCGAGAGGCCGGTCTGCTGCGGTGGCACTGGGTGGTTGAGTGGCAGCGTCGGGGGACTCCGCACCTGCATCTGGCGGTGTACGCCCCTCCTGGGTGGGAATCGCCGATAAGTGACATTATGTCAGTTCACGTTGCTTAGCCGCCCCTACCGGCGGACCATGCGGCGCCCCACCCCCACCGGTTCCGTCTTCGACGCTCCGTCGAACCGGAAGCCTTGCCGCTCGTAGAAGGCGATCGCGCGATCGTTCCCGTCGAGCACCCAGAGATACGCCGCCGCAGTCTCGATCGCCTCGGTCAGCAGGGCGTGACCGACGCCGCGGCCGTACACGTCGGCGCGAGCGTAGAGAGCCCAGACCTCCAGGTCCGGGAGCTCCGGTTCCTCCTCGTCGCGTCGCGGCCCGGTGCTGACGAAGCCCAGGAGGCGGCCGTCGGCGTCGTCCCATGCGAGAAGCGTCTCGCTCTCAGGACGAGGGATGTTCTGGGACCAGCGGACGACGCGTTCCGAACGGCTCTGGCGCCTCTCCTGCAGGATGTCCTCCGTGATGAGGTGACCGTACGCCTCCTCCCAGACATCGAGGTGCAGATCGGTCAGGGCCTCGGCGTCGCTGACTGCGGCAGGTCGGATGAGCACGCGCAAGGCTAACCAGCGCCCTCCGCCTGTAACGCCCGCGCACTTCTTGGTCGAGGACACACTTCTCCCAGGAGGAACGATGACGACGGACGACACCTGGACCGACGCGCACGGCGCGGCGGTCGCCGACGCGGCTCCCCCCGTCGACGAGCTCGACGACCGCCAGCTGGAGGCGAGCTGGGCGCAGGTCGCCGGCGCGATGGGATCGAGTACGACGCCACGCCGGCGCCGCCGGCTCGTCACCGCCGGGGTCGTGACGGTCGCGGCGGTGGGCGTCGCCGGGTCGGCCGCGGCAGGCGTGCTCGACTGGCACACCGGACACACCGGCCAGGGTCCGGTCGACCGGGAGGACCGCCGGCTCGGCGGTCCCGGCGAGCGGATCGACCTGTCGGGGGACGACCTCGCGCAGATCATCGTCGACGTCACCCAGGACGTCCCGTTCCCCTCCGACCGGGCCCGCCGGATCTCCAACCACACCCAGTACGTCGAGCTGCGGACGAACGCTCCCGACGAGTCGGCCTCGACCGGGGCGATCCGCGGATTCACCGCCGACGACGCGATCTGCTCCTGGGCCAACGCCTGGGCGGGCGCCGTCCGCAGCGGCGACGACGACGCGCGGGAGGCTGCGGCCGCCGTGCTCATGGAGGCGGGCACCTGGCCGGCCGTGAGCGATCTCGACACCAAGCTGGAGATCCGTCGCCCGCACGTCACCGTCGTCATCGACGGCAAGCGCCAGCGGGTCGTCGCCGACGACGACACGAGGTTCGCCTACCTGACGCTGGTCCAGGACGCGGCGGACGGCCGCTCGATCCCGGCGATGGGCGACGCGCTCGCCCTCAACGTCCGCTGCATCCCCGGCCTGGTCCCCGATCTCCCCCAGGCGATCCCCGCCGAGATGCGTCCCTGATGACACGCGTACAGATCTCGGCGGCGGAGTTCGAGCAGCTCTATCGCGCCACGGCGGGCGAGGTGCACGGCTACCTCCGACGCCGCGTCGGCGACGACGCCGCCGACCTGCTCTCCGAGGTCTATGTCGTGGCCTGGAGGCGGCGCGGCGACCTGCCGGGCGAGGACCTACGGCGAGCCTGGCTGTACGGCGTCGCGCGCCGCCTGCTGCTGAGTCATCACCGTGGCGTCGCCCGCACTGCCGAGGCCGAGCGGTCCGTCGCTCCCCCGGTCGACGACGACGGCGAGAGGGCCGAGGGGCGGGCGGCCATCGTGCGGGAGGCGCTCGCTGCGCTCAGCGAGAGCGATCGCGAGCTGATCCAGCTCACCGAGTGGGAGGGCCTCAGCGCCAGCGAGGCCGCCCTGACCATCGGCATCAAGCCCGGCACGGCGCGCGTGCGGCTGCACCGGGCGCGCGGGCGCCTCGCCGCCGATCCCCGGCTCCGCGCCCTGGTCGGCGCGGAGCTCACCGGCCGGCGGCCCGAGGCGTGACGATCACGTCGACCGCGACCAGCTCGGTCTCCGACGTACAGCTGTAGGCATGGGGCACGTCGGCAGCCCAGCCGTGGTGGGTGCCGGCGACCAGCTCGTGGACGGTGCCGGCGACCTCGATGGTGCCCTCCCCCGCCAGCACGATCACCTGCTCGGTCACGCCACGGGCGTGGGCGGGTGAGGGACGGGTGGCGCCCGGGCGCACCCGGATCAGGTAGACCTCCGTCGTGCTGTGCTCGTCCTGCCGCACGTGCAGCCGCAGCGACGTGAGTGCCTCGTCCCCGACCTCCTGCTCCCCCGGGTCGACCAGCGCCGCCAACGGCACGCCGAGCGGGCCCGCCAGGGCGTAGAGGGTGTCGAGCGTCGGGTTCCGCCGGCCGGTCTCCAGCTCGGAGAGCGTGGCCTTCCCGATGCCGGCCTCGGCAGCGAGCGCGCTCAGCGAGAGCCCGCGCTCGCTCCGCACGGCCCGGATCCGGGCTCCCGTCGACGCTCCGGTGGTGCTCATCGCGCCCCGTCCCCTAGTGTTCGGTGAACCGAACGTTCCGCAAACCGAACGAGAGTCGAGCGTACTCCGCCCATGACCCGCTACGGAAGCACCCTCACCCCTGTCGTCGCCGGCGTGGTGGCGGCCGTCGTGGGAGCCAGCAGCTCGCTCGTCGTCGTGCTCGCCGGCCTCACCGCGGTCGGCGCGACCGCCGGGCAGGCCGCGTCCGGGTTGGCGGCCCTCTGCGCCACGCAGGCGATCGGCATGATCTGGCTCAGCGTGCGGCACCGGATCCCCGTCTCCCTGGCGTGGTCGACCCCGGGCGCGGCGCTGCTCGTCTCGACCGGAGCGGTGGCCGGCGGCTGGTCCGCCGCCGTCGGCGCGTTCCTGGTCTGCGGAGCCCTCATCGTCCTGACCGGGCTGGTCCCGCGACTGGGCGACCTCGTGGCATCGATCCCGGTGCCGCTCGCCCGCGCGATGCTCGCCGGCGTGCTCCTCCCGCTCTGCGTCGAGCCGGTCGTGGCGCTCACGGACTCGCCCACCGTTGTCGCGCCCGTCGTCCTCACCTGGCTGCTGGTGCTGCGTCTGGCGCCACGCTGGGCGGTGCCTGCCTCGCTGGCGGTCGCGCTCGTCGTCGTCGGGGTCACCGCGGGCGACCGGGTCGCGCTCGGGGACCTCGCACCGTCGCTCGCGTTCACCGCGCCCGCGTGGAGCGGCGCCGCCGTGATCGGCCTCGCGCTCCCGCTCTACATCGTGACGATGGCCTCGCAGAACGTCCCGGGCGTCGCCGTCATGAAGGGGCTCGGCTACCAGGTGCCGTGGCGGGAGTCGATGGCGGTCACCGGCATCGGCACGCTGGTCGCCGCGCCGCTGGGCGGCCACGCGGTCAACCTGGCCGCGATCACGGCCGCCCTGACCGCCGGCCCGGAGGCGGGACCGGACACCCGGCGGCGCTGGCTCGCTCCCGTGGGCGCGGCCGGCACCTACCTCCTCCTCGCCGCGGGGTGCGGAGGGCTGACCGCCCTCGTCGCCGCAGCGCCCGACGGCGTCGTCCAGTCAGCGGCGGGCCTCGCGCTGCTCGGCACGCTGGCGGCGTCCCTCCGGGAGGCGCTCGCCGACGACGACGAGCGCGTGCCCGCCGCGGTCTGCCTCGTCGTGGCCGCCTCCGGCATGACCGCGCTCGGGATCGGCGCGGCGTTCTGGGCGCTGGTCGCGGGTCTCGTCGTGCGCCTGGTCACCCGCCGGCCGGCACCGGGGCCGACACCGGCACCCGGATGATCAGGCGCCGAGCTCCTGCAGCGCGGGCAGCACCTCGGCGCAGACCCGCTCGGTCCACACCACCGGGTCGTTGCCGTGCGGCGTCAGCGTCACGAGGGTGATGCCGAGGGCGGCGTACTCCCCCATCAGCGCGACGAACCCGTCGGGGTCCTCCAGCGGATCGACGGCAGTGATCATGGTCTTGCGGATCGCGTCGTAGTCGGTGCCGGCCGTCTCGCAATGACCGCGGAGCACCGAGAGCTTGTGCTCCATCACCTCCGGCGACTCGCCGAAGATGTTGCACCACTGCGCGTAGTCGGCGACCATCCGCAGCGTCTTGCGCTCCCCCGCACCGCCGATCATCACCGGCGGGTGGGGCTCGGCGAGGGGCGGCGGCACGCAGACGGTCTCGGCGAGCTGGAAGTGGCGGCCGTCGTAGGGACCGTCCTCGTCGCTCCACATCTGCAGGCAGATCTGCAGGATCTCCTCGAGCCGCTCGAACCGCTCGGCCATCGCGGGGAAGGGCACGCCGAGGCCGAGGTGCTCACGCTCGTACCACCCGGCGCCGAGCCCGAGCAGCGCGCGCCCGCCGGAGAGCCGGTCGAGCGTCGTGACCGTCTTCGCGAGCAGCCCGGGGTGGCGGTAGGTGCCGCCCGTCACGAGCGCGCTGAGTCGGATCCGGTCGGTGACCGCTGCGAGGTGGGCCAGCGTGGCGTACGCCTCGAGCATCGGCTCCGGTGGCCCGCCGAGGTTCTCCATCTGGAACCAGTGGTCCATGACCGTGAAGAGCTCGGCTCCCCCGGCCTCGGCCGCCTGGGCGGTCGCGACCAGATGGTCGGTCAGCCGGGTCTCCCACGAGGGGTAGGAGAAGTTCGCATAGTGAACGCCGAGTTCCACAGGGCCACCGTACGCACCGCCGCAACCGCGAGGTGTCTACGATTCCCTTCCATGCGCGCACGCTCGTTCACCCGCCCGGCCCTGGTGGCCGCTTCCCTGACCGTCGCCCTCAGCCTCGCCGCCTGCGGCGGGGCCGACCCGGACACTAAGGCCAGCGACGACACCACCCCGTCGAGCTCCCAGCCCTCCGACGCGACGACCACCACGACCACCGCGACGGAGACGACCGCGGCGCAGGGCTCCTGCGACTACCCGTCCGACGGCTCGTCCTCCGACGTGAGCGCGCCCCCGGCCGCGCCCTCGGTCAGCGGCACGGTGACCGCGACCGTCACCACGTCGGTCGGCGACCTGACCTTCGACCTCGACGCCGACCGCACCCCGTGCACCGTCAACTCGTTCGTCTCGCTGGCCCAGCAGGGCTACTTCGACGGCACCCACTGCCACCGGCTCACCACCTCCGGGATCTACGTCCTGCAGTGCGGCGACCCGACCGGCACCGGCGCCGGCGGCCCGGGCTACTCGTTCGGCGACGAGCTCGACGGCACCGAGACCTACGGCGCCGGCACCCTCGCGATGGCGAACGCCGGCCCCAACACCAACGGTTCGCAGTTCTTCATCGTGTACGACGACAGCCCGCTCCCGCCCGCCTACACGGTCTTCGGCAAGGTGGACCAGGCGTCCGTCGACATCGTGACCGACGTCGCGAAGGCCGGCTCCGACAACTCCAACGGCCAGGGCGACGGCGCGCCCAAGACCGAGGTGAAGATCGACTCGGTCAGCATCGGCTGACCTCGCGGGGACGTCAGAGGGGGAAGCGGACCCCCGTCAGCTCCTCCGAGACGTCCCACAGCCGCCGGGCGAGGTCGGTGTCCTCAGCGACCTTGCTCCGGCGCGCAGCCGCCGGCCACCCGTGGAACTCGAAACGCCCGTGCGGCCCGATGTAGGTGTCGCCGGGCACGTCCATCGTCGCGGCGTAGACGGTGTTGAGCGCACCCCGCCAGGCCGGCATGCTCACCAGCCGCTGGCCGTGGAACCCGATCCAGGTGAGCACCGGGTTGCCCGACCCGCTGGTGATGTTCGTCGATGACGCGCCCGGGTGCGCACCGACCGCGCGGACCGACGAGCCGACGGCGGAGAGGCGTCGCTGGAGCTCGGCCATGAACAACAGGTCGGCGAGCTTCGACTGCGCGTAGGCGGTGTAGGCGCGGTAGGGCCTCTTCTCCCAGGCGAGGTCGTCGAGGTCGATCCCCTTCGCCCGACGGTGCTCGCGCGAGCTGGTCACGACCACCCGGTCGCGGATCCGCGGGAGCAGCAGGTTGGCGAGCGCGAAGTGCCCCAGGTGGTTGGTGGCGAAGTGCATCTCGACGCCCTGCGGCGTGAGCCCGAAGGGTGCCCCGAGGACGCCGGCGTTGTTGACCAGGACGTCGATGCCGTCGTACTCCTCCTGGAGCGCAGCGGCGAACGACCGCACCGAGTCCAGGTCCGAGACGTCGAGCTCGCGTACGACGACCCGCCCCTGGTCGTGGCCCGGGACCTGCCGTGCGGCCGCCTCCCCCTTGTCGAGGTTGCGGCACGCCAGCACGACCTCGGCGCCACGCGAGCCGAGGACCCGCGCCGCCTGGAAGCCCACGCCGCTGTTGGCGCCGGTGATCACGAAGCGTCGGCCCTGTTGCGCAGGCACGGCAGTCCACGGTCGCATGGACCGAACACTAGGGTGCTTTACCGTGACCAGGTGGCGAAGTCTGACCCGTGACGAGGCGACCGCGCGGAGGTCGCTCCTCGCGATCCAGCACTACGACGTCCGGCTCGACCTCACCGGGGACGACACCGTCTTCCGGTCGGTCACGACGATCCGGTTCGACTCGCGCGGCGGGGAGACGTTCGCCGACGTCCGACCCGTCGCGCTCCACCGCGCGACCCTCGACGGCGCCGACCTCGACCCGGGCTCGCTGGTCGAGGGCCGCCTGCCGCTCCACCTGTCACCGGGAGCCCACGAGCTCGTCGTCGAGGCGACGATGCCCTACCGCAACGACGGCGAGGGACTGCACCGCAGCGTCGATCCGGTCGACGGCCGCGCCTACCTCTACGGCATGTGCTTCATGGACGCCGCCGCCACGATCTTCGCCTGCTTCGACCAGCCCGACCTGAAGGCGCCGTACACGCTCCACGTGACGGCGCCCGACGACTGGCTGGTGGTCGGCAACGCTCGGGCGGAGGAGGTCGGCGCGGGCGACGGCGCGCGCGAGTGGCGCATCGGCCCCACTCCCCCGCTCTCCACCTACTTCGTCACCGTCGTCGCGGGGCCCTACGTGCGTGCCGACGCCGAGCACGACGGCATCCGGCTGTCGCTGAGCGCCCGCGCGAGCCTGGCGGGCCCGCTCGAGGCCCAGGCCGAGGAGCTGTTCACCGTGACGCGGCAGAGCTTCGACGAGCTGCACCGGCTCTTCGGGGTGCGCTACGCGTTCGGTGACTACCACCAGGCGTTCGTGCCCGAATTCAACGCGGGGGCCATGGAGAACCCCGGTTGCGTCACGATCCGCGACCCGTTCCTCTTCGACGGGCCGAGCACACGGGCGGAGCGCTCCTACCGAGCAGCCCTCATCGCGCACGAGATGGCGCACCAGTGGTTCGGCAACCTGGTGACGCCGCAGTGGTGGGACGACCTGTGGCTCAACGAGTCCTTCGCCGAGTACGTCGGCTACCGGGTCGCCGCCGACGCCACCGAGTACGACGACGCGTGGGTCGACCAGTCCTACTCCCGCCGTGTGTGGGGGCTCACCGCCGACCAGCGGCCGACGACGCACCCCGTCGCCGGCAACGGGGCCGTGGACGCGCTCGCCGCGCTCCAGGACTTCGACGGCATCTCCTACGCCCGCGGTTCCAACGTGTTGCGGCAGCTGGCCGTGCGGGTCGGCGACGACGTGTTCTTCGGCGGCGTGCGCGACCACTTCGACCGGCACCGCTTCGGCAACGCCACCATGCACGACCTCTTCGAGAGCTGGACGAGGGCGGGGGCCGGCGACCTCGACGGCTTCGTCCGCGACTGGCTGCTCACCCCGGGTCCCGACGTGCTCACCCTCGACCGGGCGGCCGGGGTGGTCGTCCGCACCCCGCCGGCCGCCTACCCCGCCGAGCGCCACCACCGGCTGCTCGTGGCGACCCGCGGGCCCGAGGGGTGGCGGCGCGAGCCGTTCGAGGTCACGGGAGGCACGACGCCGTACTCCGTGGCACCGGAGGTGCCGGTCCTCCTCGACGCCGACGAGACCACCTGGGCGGTCACGCCGCCCGACCCGGTCACGATGGCCGCGCTGCCGCGGCTGCTGCACACGCTCGATCCCCAGCTGCGGGCGACGATGTGGAACAGCGTGCGGCTCGGGCTGGCCGACGCGCTCATCGACCCGGCCGCCGTGGCCGACCTCCTGGCGGTCGCACCGCCGGTCGAGGACACGGCGGACAGCGCGCGGCACCTCATGCCCTGGGTGCTGGGCACGGTGCTGCCGCTCGCGCCCGACGGCACCCTCGACCGCGTCCACGCCGGCCTGCGCGCCGCGGTGGAGCGCGCGGGGTCCGATCCCGAGCTCCGCCTCTCCGCCTTCCGCGCCGTCGTCGCGACCGCCACCGACGCGGAGGCCCTCGCCCGGTGGACGGAGGGCGCCGGCGTCCCCGACGGCATCGAGGCCGACGCCGACCTGACGTGGCGGGTGCTCGTGCGGCGCGCCGAGCTGGGCCAGGTCAGCCGCGCGGACCTCGACGCGGCGCTCGCCGCCGGTCCGACCGGTCACGCCCAGGTGGAGCACACCCGCGCGGTCGCGTCGCTGCCGACGCAGGAGGGCAAGGAGTTCGCCTGGGCGCGCCTCGTGGGCGAGGAGTCGGTGCCGCTCTACGAGATCCAGGCGGCCGGTCACGGGCTGTGGCGGCCCGGCCAGCAACACCTCACCCAGCAGTACGTCGGCAGCTACTTCGAGAGCCTGCCGACCGTGGTCGCGCACCACCAGGGGTGGGTGCAGCCCGATGCGGTGGAGGCGTTCTTCCCGATCACCCACGTCGACGAGACCACGCTCTCGCAGGCCCGGTCGGCCCTGGAGCTCGACCTGCCGGCGGCCGCCCTCCGGCGGCTGCGTGACTGCGTGGACGAGCTCGCCCGGCGCTGCGCGGTGCGCGCCGCCTTCCCGCGGTAGCCGCCCCGGTAGTAGCCGCCCCGGGCGCCGCCTCCCGGGTTTCGCCGGACCCTGCTGATTGACTGGCTGCATCATGGAATCCATCGCTCTGCTGCTCCTCGGTCTGGTCGTCGGCGTCGTCGTCGGATGGGTGGTCCGCACCCGGACGACGCCTGCTCCGCCGGTCGTGGAGCCGGTCGACCCGGGCGAGGCGCCGGAGGTCGTCGCGGCCCGCCACCAGGCGGTGGTGGAGCAGCTGCGCCGCCAGGAGGCCGAGGCCCGGGCGGAGATCCAGGCCGACCTCGCGTCCGCGCAGGCCAGCGTCGACGAGCTCCGCGACGCGCTCGCGGCGGCGCGGCAGCAGCACCAGGAGCTGCTCGCCCAGCACCGGTCCGCCCAGCAGGTGCGCGAGCGCGCGGAGAACGGCCAGACCCAGGTCCTCAAGACCCTCACCCCGGTCGTCGAGCACCTCCGCTCGATGCAGCGCAAGGTGGACGACCTCGAGAAGTCGCGGGTGGCCCAGCACGCCGAGCTCGCCACCCAGATCCGGCACACGCAGAAGTCCGTCGAGGAGTCGCGCAAGGCCGCCGACACGCTGGCGTCGGTGCTCAAGAACAACGCCGTGCGCGGCGCCTGGGGCGAGACCCAGCTGCGCACGCTGGTCGAGACCGCCGGCCTGCTCAACCGGGTCGACTTCGAGCTGCAGGCGTCCGTCGACGCCGACTCCGGCGCGCGCCGGCCCGACATGGTGATCAACCTGCCGGGTGGCAAGCAGATGGCGATCGACGCCAAGGCGCCCTACAACTCCTTCATGGACGCCCACCGCGACGGCATCGAACCGGAGGTCCGGGAGCGGCTGCTGCTCGACCACGCCCGCAAGGTGCGCGGTCACGTCGACGTGCTCGCCCGCAAGGGCTACTGGACCGGGCTCCCGGTGAGCCCTGAGTTCACGGTCGCGTTCATCCCCAACGAGCAGCTGCTCAACAGCGCGCTCGACGTCGACCCCTCGCTGATGGAGCACGCCTTCCAGCAGGGCGTCGTGCTCGCCACACCGACCAACCTCTGGAGCATGCTCAAGACGGTCGCGTTCACCTGGAAGCAGGAGGCGCTCACCGAGGACGCCCAGGCGCTCTTCGAGCTCGGGCAGGTGCTCTACCGGCGCATCGTCAAGCTCGCCGAGCACGTCGACAAGCTCGGCCGGTCGATCCAGCGCAGCGTCCGCGACTACAACGCCTTCACGGGCTCGCTCGAGCGCTCGGTGCTCCCCGCGGCGCGCAAGCTCAACGCGGCCGAGCCGCTCGCCACCCAGCTGCCCGCCCCGGCGCCGATCGAGGAGGCGCCGCGGTCCATGACGAGTCCCGACCTCGAGGCGATCGCCGACCTCGACCGTGACGAGCTGACCTTCGACTTCGACGTCGAGGCGGTCGACGCCGAGATCGTCGAGGACGACCGCGACGCCGGCTGACCGCGCCGAGGTAGTTTCAGGGCATGCCCGAGCTGGACAGCACGTTCCTCTCACTCCCCTACCGCAGCCTCGGGGAGGTCGCCCTCGCTCGCGCCGCCGAGCTCGGCGCCGAGCACGCCGACTTCCGCTTCGAGCGGATCCGCTCGCAACGGATCCTGGTCCGTGACGAGGCGCTCCAGGGCGCGGCCGACGCCGACACCGTCGGCTTCGCGGTGCGGGTCGTCCACGGCGGGGCCTGGGGGTTCGCCGCCGGGGTGGTGCTGAGCGAGGCGGAGGCCCTCCGGGTCGCCGACACGGCGGTCTCGGTCGCCAAGGTCGCCGCCGCGATGACGACCACGCCGGTCCGGCTCGCACCCGAGCCGGTCCACGACGACGTCACGTGGGTGTCGGCCTACGAGATCGACCCCTTCGCCGTCAGCACCGCCGACAAGGCCGACGTGCTGATCGACTGGACGGCCCGGCTGTGCCGCGGCGCCGCCGTCGACCATGCCACCGCGTCGCTCTACGCGGTGCAGGAGAACAAGTACTACGCCGACCTCGCCGGCACGCGCACCACCCAGCAGCGGGTGCGGCTCCAGCCGGGGTTCGAGGCCATGGGCGGCACGTCGGACGTCTTCGACGCGATGGCGAGCATCGCGCCGCCGGTGGGCCGCGGCTGGGAGTACGTCGTCGGCGGGTCCCGCCTCTCGGACGGAGGTGCGGCGTGGGACTGGGACGCCGAGCTCGACGAGGTGCCCGAGCTGCTGGCCGAGAAGCTGAAGGCACCGAGCGTCGAAGCGGGTCGCTACGACCTGGTCATCCATCCCTCGAACCTCTGGCTCACCATCCACGAGTCGATCGGCCACGCGACCGAGCTCGACCGTGCACTCGGCTACGAGGCCAACTACGCCGGCACCAGCTTCGCGACCCCCGACCATGTGGGCAGCCTCCGCTACGGGAGCGAGGTCATGCACGTCACCGGTGACCGCACCGTCGAGCACGGCCTCGCGACGATCGGCTACGACGACGACGGGGTCGCCACCCAGCAGTGGGACATCGTCCGCGACGGCGTCCTGGTCGGGTTCCAGCTCGACCGCCCGATGGCGGCCCTGATGCCCGAGCTGAGCGCCGAGCCCGGGTCGGGGCGGTCCAACGGCTGCGCCTACGCCGACTCCCCCGGGCACATCCCCATCCAGCGGATGGCCAACGTGTCGCTCCAGCCCGCCGCCGACGGACCCGGCACCGACGACCTCATCGGCCGCGTGGAGCGCGGGCTCTACGTCGTCGGCGACAAGTCGTGGTCGATCGACATGCAGCGGTTCAACTTCCAGTTCACCGGCCAGCGCTTCTTCCGGATCGTCGACGGGCAGCTCGCGGGTCAGGTGCGCGACGTGGCCTACCAGGCGACGACGACCGACTTCTGGGGTGCGATGGAGGCGGTCGGCGGGCCGCAGACCTGGGAGCTGGGCGGTGCCTTCAACTGCGGGAAGGCGCAACCCGGGCAGGTCGCGGCCGTGAGCCACGGCTGCCCGTCAGCGTTGTTCCGCGACGTGCGGATCCTCAACACCACCGAGGAGGCCGGCAAGTGAGCGCCGTACCGACCCCGCAGGAGCTCGTCGAGCGCGCCCTGGCCGCGTCGACCGCCGACGACTGCGTCGTGATCGTCCGCGACTCGACCAGCGCGAACCTGCGCTGGGCCAACAACACGCTGACGACCAACGGCCAGATGAGTGCGCGCCGGGCGACCGTCGTCTCCTTCACCGCGTCGGGCGCCGGCACCGCGGCCGCCTCGGCCAGCGGGAGCGCGACCACGGTCGACGAGGTCACCGCACTGGTCAACGCGGCGGATGCCGCCGCCCGGGCGGCCGATCCGGCCGACGACGCGCGGCCGCTCCTCGGCGGCCGGACCTCCGAGGAGTGGGACGCAGCCCCGGTCCCGACCGACATCACGGTCTACGACCGGGTCGCGCCCGCGCTCGGGGAGGCCTTCGGCCGGGCCGCGGGCGAGGGACGGATCCTCTACGGGTTCGTCGACCACGACCTGACGACGACCTACCTCGGTTCGTCCACGGGCCTGCGTCTGCGCCACGTCCAGCCGACCGGTCACTTCGCCTGCACCGCCAAGGACAAGGACCTCACCGCCAGCGCCTGGCTGGGCGCGGCGACGACCGACTTCAGCGACATCGACCCGCTGGCCCTCGACCTCGAGCTCGCCCAGCGCCTGCAGTGGGCCCGGCGCCGGGTGGACCTGCCGGCGGGTCGCTACGACACGATCCTCCCGCCGACCGCGGTCGCCGACCTCATGGTCGACACCTACTGGTACGCCGGCGCACGCGACGCCTGGGAAGGGCAGTCCGTCTACAGCCGCCGCCCGACCGGCACCCGCATCGGCGAGCGGATCGCGGCCCCCGGTGTGCACCTCCGCTCCGACCCGGCGGCCGCCGGACTGGAGTGCCTGCCGTTCGCCGTGGTGGGGGCGTCAGACTCCGACAACTCGGTCTTCGACAACGGGCTGGCCCTCGGTCGCACCGACTGGATCCGCGACGGCGAGCTCGCCTCCCTGGTGCAGACGCGGCAGACGGCGGACCTGACGCAGCAGCCGGCGACGCCGTACGTCGACAACCTGGTCCTGGAGGTGGACGGTGGCTCGGGCACGCTCGACGATCTCGTCGCCGGCACCGAGCGCGGCCTCCTGGTCACCTCGCTGTGGTACATCCGGCTGGTCGACCCCCAGAGCCTGCTGCTGACCGGCCTCACCCGCGACGGGGTCTACCTCGTCGAGGGCGGCGAGATCACCGGGGCGGTCAACAACTTCCGCTGGAACGAGAGCCCGGTCGACCTGCTCGACCGCTTCTCACACGCCTCCGCGACCACCCGCAGCTTCAGCCGCGAGTGGGGCGCCGACTACTTCCCGCGCACCGCCACCCCCGCGCTGCGGATCCCCGACTTCAACATGTCGAGCGTGTCCCAGGCCATGTAGCGGGTACCGCGGCACCCATGACGAGGTTCGGCTACACCCTGATGACCGAGCAGAGCGGACCCCGCGAGCTGGTGCGCTACGCCGTCGCCGCGGAAGAGGTCGGCTTCGACTTCGAGGTCTCCAGCGACCACTTCTCCCCCTGGCTCACCGAGCAGGGGCACGCGCCGTACGCCTGGACCGTGCTGGGCGCGGTGGCGCAGGCGACGTCGCGGGTCGACCTGATGACCTACGTGACCTGCCCGACGATGCGGTACCACCCGGCGGTCGTCGCGCAGAAGGCGGCGACCCTGCAGATCCTCGCCGAGGGCCGCTTCCGGCTCGGTGTCGGCAGCGGCGAGAGCCTCAACGAGCACGTGGTCGGCGAGGGCTGGCCCGCGATCCAGGACCGCCAGGAGATGCTCGCGGAGGCCATCGACATCATCCGCGCGTTGCACACCGGTGAGCTCGTCGACTACCGCGGGGAGTACTACCAGGTCGACTCCGCCCGGGTCTGGGACGTCCCCGACGAGGGCGTCGAGATCGGTGTCGCGGTGGGCGGTCGGCGCGCGATCGAGGCGCTGGCGCCGTACGGCGACCACCTCATCGGGGTCGAGCCGGATGCCGCGCTCGTCGAGGACTGGAACGCCGTCGACGGCGCGAAGCGGATCGGCGACGGCGCGCGCGCCATCGGCCAGATCCCGATCTGCTGGGACCCCGACGAGGACACCGCGGTGAAGCGGGCCCACGAGCAGTTCCGCTGGTTCGGCGGCGGCTGGTCGGTCAACGCGGACCTGCCCACGCCGGCCGGGTTCGCCGCAGCCTCCCAGTTCGTCCGTCCCGAGGACGTCGCGGACTCGATCCCGTGCGGCCCCGACCTCGATGCCGTCGTGGAGGCCGTCAGCGCCTACTGGAAGGCGGGTTTCACCGACATCGCCGTGGTGCAGGTCGGCGACGAGGGCCAGGACCGCTTCCTCGAGGAGGCCGCCGGTCCCCTCCTGGAGAAGCTCCGGGCGGCGGCGCCCGCATGAGCGCCGCCGTTCTTCTGGACATCGACGGCACGCTGATCGACTCGACCTACCATCACGCGGTCGCATGGCAGCGCGCCTTCAGCCGGATCACCGACGTGCCCCCGATGTGGCGCCTGCACCGGGCGATCGGCATGGGCGGTGACCGCCTGGTCGCCGCGGTCGCCGACGACCGCACCGAGGAGAAGCACGGCGACGACCTCCGCGACGCCTGGCGGGAGGAGTACCTCGAGCTCAAGGCCGAGGTGCGTCCCCTCGACGGCGCGGCAGACCTGGTGCGCAAGCTGGCCGGTGAGGGCTTCGTCATCGCCCTCGCATCGTCGGGCGACCCCGAGTTCAGCCAGGAGGCGGTCGACCTGCTCGGCATCGGGTCCGACGTCGCAGCACTGCTGACCTCCGACGACGTCGACAGCTCCAAGCCCGACCCCGACCTCATCCAGCAGACCTTGGAGCGCGTCGGACCGGTCGAGGCCGCGGTCTTCGTCGGCGACACCGTCTACGACGTCGAGGCCGCCGGCCGCGCCGGGATCGGCTGTGTCACCCTGCGCACCGGCGGGTTCGGCAAGGCCGAGCTCGAGCAGGCCGGTGCGCTCCGCGTCGAGGACGCGGTGACCGACCTGCTCCGGCTCGACTGGCGCCGGGAGATGGACCGCTACTCGGCGTAGGCGTCCATCGGCGGGCAGGCGCACACGAGGTTGCGGTCGCCGTACGCCTGGTCGATGCGCGCGACCGGCGGCCAGTACTTGTCGGGGCTGATCCCGGCCGGGAAGACCGCCTCCTCGCGGGAGTAGGGGTGGTCCCACTCCCCCACGAGCGCGCGCGCCGTGTGCGGCGCGTGCCGCAGCGGCGAGTCGTCGACCGCGATCTCGCCCGCAGCCACCCGGTCGATCTCGGCCTTGATCGCGATCATCGCGTCGCAGAACCGGTCGAGCTCGCTGAGGTCCTCCGACTCCGTCGGCTCGACCATCAGCGTGCCGGCGACCGGGAACGACATCGTCGGGGCGTGGAAGCCGTAGTCGATGAGGCGCTTGGCGACGTCGTCGACGCTGACGCCGGTCTCCTTGGTGATCTCCCGCAGGTCGAGGATGCACTCGTGGGCGACCAGGCCCGAGTCGCCGCGGTAGAGCACCGGGTAGTGCTCACCCAGCCGGGCGGCGACGTAGTTGGCCGACAGCACCGCGACGGCCGTCGCCTGCGCGAGCCCCTCGGCGCCCATCATCCGCACGTAGGCCCACGAGATCGGCAGGATGCCGGTCGAGCCGTAGGGCGCAGCGCTGATCGCACCCACGCCCTCCCTCTTGGACTCCTCCGGGTGCAGCGGGTGCGAGGGGAGGTACGGCGCCAGGTGCTCGCGCACGGCGACCGGGCCGACACCCGGACCGCCACCACCGTGGGGGATGCAGAACGTCTTGTGCAGGTTGAGGTGGGAGACGTCGCCGCCGAACTGCCCCGGCTTGGCGTAGCCGAGCAGGGCGTTGAAGTTGGCACCGTCGATGTAGACCTGACCGCCGTGCTCGTGCACGATCTCGCAGAGCTCGGTGATGGTCTCCTCGTAGACGCCGTGCGTCGAGGGGTAGGTCACCATGATCGCGGCGAGCGTGGCCGAGTGCTGCGCGCACTTGGCGCGCAGGTCGTCGAGATCGACCGTGCCGTCGTCGTTGGCCTTGACCACGACGACCGACATGCCGGCCATCACCGCGGACGCCGGGTTGGTGCCGTGGGCCGACGACGGGATCAGGCACACCCGGCGGTCGTGGTCACCGTTCGCGTCGTGGAACGCCCGGATCGCAAGCATGCCGGCGAACTCGCCCTGGGCGCCGGCGTTGGGCTGGATCGATACCTTGTCGTAGCCGGTGACCTCCGCCAGCCAGCTCTCGAGCTGGGCCACCAGCTCCAGGTAGCCGGAGGCGTCCGACGCCGGCACGAAGGGGTGCAGGTCGGCGAAGCCCGGCAGCGAGATCGGCTCCATCTCGGTGGTGGCGTTGAGCTTCATCGTGCAGGAGCCGAGCGGGATCATGCCGCGGTCGAGCGCGTAGTCGCGGTTGGACAGCCGCGCGAGGTAGCGCAGCATCGACGTCTCGCTGTGGTGGGTGTTGAAGACCGGGTGGGTCAGGAAGTCCGTCGCGCGGCGCAGCCCGCCGGGCAGCGCGTCGGAGGTGCTGCGGTCGACGTCGTCGAGGTCGACCGGCTCCAGCCCGAACGCCTTGAGCACCGTCGAGACCGTCGCCCGCGTCGTGCACTCCGAGGTCGAGAGCGCGACGTGGTCGGCGTCGACCTGACGCAGGTGGACACCGAGGCTGCGCGCCGCGGCCACCACTGCCCCTGCGCGACCAGGGACGGCCACGGTGAGGGTGTCGAAGAACGTCTCGTTGGCCGGTGCGAACCCGCCTTCGGAGAGCGCGCGGGCCAGCACCGCGGCGTAGCGGTGGGTCCGGGTCGCGATCTGCTCCAGGCCCTCGGGGCCGTGGTAGACGGCGTACATCGACGCGGTCACGGCCAGCAGCACCTGGGCCGTGCAGATGTTGGAGGTCGCCTTGTCGCGACGGATGTGCTGCTCGCGCGTCTGGAGGGCGAGGCGGTACGCCGGCCGGCCCTCCGCGTCGAGCGAGACACCCACGAGCCGGCCCGGCAGCTGGCGCTCCAGGCCCGCGGCGACGCTCATGAAGCCGGCGTGGGGCCCGCCGTAGAAGAGCGGCACGCCGAAGCGCTGGCTCGATCCGATCACGACGTCGACGCCGAAGGCGCCGGGAGCCTCGAGCAGGGTGAGGGCGAGCAGGTCCGCCGCGACGACGGCGAGACCGCCGCGCTCGTGCACGGCCTCGACCAGCGGGCGGGGGTCCAGGATCCGGCCGGAGGCACCGGGATACTGGATCAGCACGCCCGCGAGGTCGCCCTCGGGGAGCCCCTGGGTCAGGTCGGCCACCACGACCTCCATGCCGATCGCCTCGGCCCGGGTGCGCACCACGTCGATGGTCTGCGGGAGCGCGTCGGCGTCGAGCACGAACGGTCCGCTGATGGAGCGCCGGGCACGGTGGACCAGGGCCAGCGCCTCGGCGGCGGCGGTGCCCTCGTCGAGCAGCGAGGAGCCCGACGTCGGCAGACCGGTCAGGTCGCTGATCATCGTCTGGAAGTTCAGCAACGCCTCGAGCCGGCCCTGGGAGATCTCGGGCTGGTAGGGCGTGTAGGCGGTGTACCAGCTCGGGTCCTCGAGCACGTTGCGGCGCACGACGGGAGGCGTGATCGTCGCGTGGTAACCCAGCCCGATCATGCTCTCCAGAGGACTGTTCGCACCGGCCATCGCCCGGAGCTCGGCCGCGACCGCGGCCTCGCTCAGCGCTGCGGGCAGGTCGAGCGGCGCGGTCGTGCGGATGGCCTTGGGCACCGCGGCCGACATGAGCTCCTCGAGCGAGGAGTAGCCGAGCCGGTCGAGCATCGAGGCGACGCCGGCGTCGTCGGGGCCGAGGTGGCGGCTGAGAAACGGCAGCGCGGCGTCGAGCTCGGGCAGGGTGGGGACGTCGGACAAGGGAGACACCTCAGGGATCGTTCGATCTGGTCGCCCTCCCCCTCTGTCACCGCGACGATGAGGTTCCAGAGTTGCCCGGCCGCGCGGTCCAGGGTGCCTGAGAGGTTCCGGGGAGGATTTGCCCCTTCGGCGCTGGGCCAGGCCCAGACTCTCCCGCGCGGGATCAGCAGGGCCGACAGTATCAGCCCGGGTGCGGTCGGCTCGAGGCTCAGCCCGCGTTGCGGGCGGCGCGGCGAGCGGCGAGCTCGTCGCCGGCGAGCGTCTCGCCCGACTCGGTCGTCTCCTGGGCGGCGTGCTCGCTCGGCAGCTGGGCCAGCGTGCCCTCGATCTCGCGCCAGACACCGCCGATCGCGATGCCGAAGACGCCCTGCCCGCCCTGGAGCAGGTCGATGACCTCGTCGTTGCTCGTGCAGTAGTAGACCGAGGCGCCGTCGCTCATCAGCGTGACCTGCGTCAGGTCGTCGGTCCCGCGCTCGCGCAGGTGGGTGACGGCCGTGCGGATCTGCTGCAGCGAGATGCCCGCGTCGAGCAGCCGCTTGATGACCTTGAGGATCAAGATGTCGCGGAAGCTGTAGAGCCGCTGCGAGCCGCTGCCCTTGGCACCCCGCACGCTGGGCTCGATCAGGCCCGTGCGGGCCCAGTAGTCGAGCTGGCGGTAGGTGATGCCGGCGGCGTTGCAGGCGGTCGGCCCGCGGTAACCGAGGTCGCTCGGGAGCGGCGACACGTCGTCGGTGAAGAGCAGTCCCTGCTCCTCGGCGACGCCGGCGGCGACGTCGGCAGCCTGGCTGCCTGCGTCGGGCTGGTGCTCGTTCACGCGGTCCTCCGCTCGGTGGGGGTCTGGCGTCGGCCCCGCGAAGGAGCCGACACATCAAGGTACGGCGCGGTGTGAGGGTCGGTCAAAGACCGCGGCCCGGCGTGTCGCAACTCTCACCCTTAAGTTGAGGGTTAGCCCCGTTCAGTGGGCTTCGAAGTCCTCCGGCGAGACGTGGTCGAGGAACTCACGGAAGCGTTCGACCTCGTCCTCCTGCTCGGCCGGGACGGCGAGACCGGCCTCGTCGAGCACCTCGTCGGCACAGAAGATCGTGGTGCCGGTGCGCAGCGCGAGCGCGATCGAGTCCGACGGTCGTGCGCTCACCTCGACGCCGGAGCCGAAGACGAGCGTGGCGTAGAAGACGCCGTCCTTGACGTCGGTGATGCGCACCTGGGTCAGCTCGTTCTCCGTGGCCGACAGGATGTCCTTCATGAGGTCGTGCGTGAGCGGCCGGGGCGGCACGACCCCCTGCTGGGCGAAGGCGATCGCCGTGGCCTCCACCGCGCCGATCCAGATCGGCAGGTAGCGGTCACCAGACACCTCCCGTAGCAGGACGATCGGCTGGTTGGAGGGCATCTCGACCCGCACACCCATCACGTCGACCTCGCGCATGGCACCACCCTACTCCGGGACCGTAGGCCTCGGAGCGGGCCCGTCAGAGCCGGCGCAGACCGGCTTTGACCAAGGTGGCGTGCAACCGCACGGACAGCGCGGCGATCTCGCTGATCGCCTCCTCGGCGCGGGCCGAGGCGGTCGCGTCGCGGCTCCGGCGGACCGGGGCGACGACCTGCTCGACGAGTCCGACCTCGCGGTCCGCGGCCGTCTTGAACGCGCGCAGGTGCCGCGGCTCGAGGCCGAACGCGGCCAGGTCGCGCGCCGCCTGGGCGATCACCAGGGCGTCGGTGTCGTAGTGGCCCGTGGGCCCCGACGAGATCAGTCCGTAGTCCTCGAGCTGGCCGAGCAGCGCCTCGTCGATCTCCGCGATCTTCACCAGCTCCTTGCGCGAGAGACGGAACTTGTCGGTGCGCCGGAAGGACTCCGCGGCCGGCAGACCGTCCTCGGAGAGCGCGACCCTCGGCACCGTGGGCACGACCGGGTCGATCTGCGGCGGCTCGAGCCCCCGGTCGATCGCGTCGAGGTGCTCGCGGATGACGTCGAGCGGGAGGTAGTGGTCGCGCTTCATCCGCAGGACGTAGCGCAGCCGTTCGACGTCGACGTCGGAGAACTTGCGGTAGCCGGCCGGGGTGCGTTGGGGCTTGATGAGCCCCTTCTCCTCCCAGAACCGGATCTTGGGGATCGTGATGTCCGGGAAGTCCGGGCGCAGCAGGTCGAGGACCTGACCGATGTTGAGGAGCGCGTCGTGGCGCTCGGCGGACGAGATCCCCACGAGCGTCAGACGTCCTCGTGCCCTGCGAAGAACACCAGCCGGTACTTGCCGATCTGGACCTCGTCGCTGTCCTTGAGTGCGATGGTCTCGATGCGGTCGCGGTTGACGTAGGTGCCGTTGAGGCTGCCGACGTCGCTGACCGTGTAACCGTCACCCGCGCGGTTAAACACCGCGTGGCGGCGCGAGACGGTCACGTCGTCGAGGAAGATCTCGCTCTCCGGGTGGCGACCGGCGTTGACCACCTCTTGGTCGAGCAGGAACCGGCTGCCCGCACCCGGACCCTTCTGGACGACGAGCAGCGCGGAGCCCCGCGGCAGGGCATCGACGGCCGCGGCGTCGATGGCGCTCAGCTGCCGGTCGGAGGTCTCGACCTTGTCGGCGCCGCCGAAGCTGATCGTGGCCGTGGCGTCGCCGGGCTCGATCGTCGGTTCGGGCGCGACGAGTCGCGTGCCGCACTGGGAGCAGAACCGGGCATCGTCCGGGTTCTGGCGACCGCAAGCGGTGCAGAAAGGCATCAGGTCTCTCCTCGATCCTTCCCTCAAGGTGAGGTTGAGGGCGATGGTTCGAACCTACACCAGCAAGCTCGACCGGGCAGGGCGTCGGGGGGCTACCCGCCGATGTGACCCTCGTAGCCCGCCGCGTCGAGCAGCTGGTCGACCTCGCCGGCGTCGGTCGGCACGATCTCGAAGAGCCAGCCGTCGCCGTACGGGTCGCTGTTGACCAGCTCGGGCGTGGCGTCGAGCGCCTCGTTGCGGGCGACCACCTCGCCACCGACCGGGGCGTAGACGTCGCTCACCGACTTCGTCGACTCGAGCTCACCGCACGGGGTGCCGGCAGTGAGCGAGGCGCCCACGTCGGGCAGCGACACGTAGACGATGTCGCCGAGAGCGTCCTGCGCGTAGTCGGTGATGCCGACCCGCACCGAGTCGGGCTGCTCGCCCGGAGTGCGCAGCCACTCGTGCTCGACGGTGTACCTGAGGTCCTCTGGGGTCATGGGCGCCAAGGCTACTCACTCCGGCGGTCAGCCGGCATCAGGGTCGGCGAAGTCCGGTTGGTCGACCTCGCGCACCGACTCGATGTCGATGGAGGACAGCTGGTCGACGTCGAGGGTCGCGCCGTCCTCCTCCAGCTGCTTGCGGGGGCCGAGCAGGAACTCCAGGGACGACGCGAGCAGCGAGGGGTCGCCGATGACGTCGAGGACGTACGGCGCCTGGACCAGCTTTCCGTCGACCAGGAAGCCGCCCGAGGTCTCCTCGAACGACGTCTGCGCGACGATGCGGGTCGTGCCGTTGAGCTGCATCGCCTCGGCCTGCGCGGTGCGCAGCTCCTCGATCGTGTCGAGCAGCGAGGACAGGGTGACGTGCCCGGTCTCCTCCTGGATCGTGATCCGGATGCCGGGCCCGGTCACCGGCACCAGGCCGGCGAGGATGTTGAGGTCCTCGACCTCCTTCTGCGCCTGCTCCAGAGCGGTGCGCCGCTTGCTGGTGTCGTCCTGCAGCTGGTCGCGCACCTTCTCCAGCTCCGCGATCTGGTCCTCGGCGCGCTGCCGGGTGCCGGCGAGCGCCGAGAGGATGTCGATCAGCTCCTGCTCGCGCTGGCCCGAGTAGTTGTCGTCGGAGTCGTTGGCGCGGACCTGGGTGACCGCCGCGAAGCCGAGCACCGCCAGGAGCAGCCCGACGACCAGCTGGCTGCGCGAGGGCCGGGCGAGGCCCGCCGCCAGACGCTGCCGCGGGCCGTCCGCAGCCGGGCCGTCCGTCGCCGGGCCGTCCGTCGCCGGGCCGTCCTCCTCCGGCGGAGCGGGGTCAGGCATGGAAGACGTGCCTCCGGATGGCCGCGACGTTGGTGAAGATCCGGATGCCGAGCACGACGATGACGCCGGTCGAGAGCTGGCCGCCGACACCGAGCCGGTCGCCGAGGTAGACGATGCCCGAGGCGATCACCACGTTGCTGATGAACGAGACCACGAAGACCTTGTCGTCGAAGATCCCGTCGAGGTAGGCCCGGAGCGCGCCGAACACCGCATCGAGCGCCGCGACGACCGCGATCGGGAGGTAGGGCTCGAGGCCGAGCGGCACGTCGGGCTGGAACACGAACCCGAGCACGACACCGACCAGCAGGCCGAGAACTGCGATCACGTGCTACCCGTCTCCTTCCGGCGGTCGATCGTCCTTGGGCGCCTGCTGGGCCGACCGTAGCTGGCGCATCCGCGCCGGCGCAGCCGGTAGTCGCAGGTCGTCCACATTGTCCACGTCGTAGGACCAGCCGTAGTCGGCGGCCAGCAGGGCGAACTGCTGACCGCTGCCCGTGTCGACCAGCCGCGACGACAGCGTGTTCTCGTTGCCGATCACCTGGACGACGTACGGCGGGGCGATGCCGATGCTGTTCACCTCGATCGCCGTGCCGGAGTTGCGGATGGCGGTGCGCGACGCGATCCGCTGCCCGTTGATCGCGATCGCCTCCGCGCCGGCCTCCCACAACGCGTTGGCCAGGAGGGCGAGGTCGGAGTCGCGGATGTGCTCGGTGTCGGGGTCGGAGTTGACCGCGTTGTCGAGCTGGATCCGGATGCCCTCCCCCACCACCGGGGTGTAACCCGCCATCGCGCCGAGGTCGGTCGCGTTGCCCTCGACGTCGTTGACCACGCCGTTGAGGTCGAGCTCGTCGGCCTCGGCCGCGGCGTTGGCGGCGCGCAGGTCGGAGATCTGCTGCTGCAGCTGGCGTACCGACGCGCGGCGGGTGTCGATCCGGTCGATGAGCGAGGCCCGGCTCGCGTTGGTGACGTCGGCGTTGCGGGAGGTCTGGACGGCCGCGATCGTGACGAGGAACCCGAAGACCAGCACGACCGCGATCACGCCGAGGCCGCCCCTGCGCCAGCCGTGTCCCGTGCGGGGAGGAAGGCCCCGCTGCGCTCGCCGGCGGGCCACCATCTGGTAGTCGCGCTCCAGCGCCTCCTCCGTGAGGAGGGTCAGCAGCGGCGTGCGCGTGCGAGCGGTCGCGTCGGCTCGCGTGTCGTCCTTCGTGTCGGCGCGGGAGTCGGTCATCACGCTCCCGACGAGCGGGCGTGCCGGCGCTCGGTGGTGGCGAGCAGCTTGCGGACCTGCCACGCGTAGAGGATGCCGGCCCACCAGTAGAGACCGATCCCCCACAGCGCCAGCGCCCAGCCGAAGGGCTGGGCGAGCTCGGCGACCGTGCCGTCGCCGTCGCCGAGGAGGAGGAGCGGGAAGGCGTAGAGCAGGTTGAAGGTCGCGGCCTTGCCGACGAAGTGCACCGGGAGCGCGCTGTAGCCGCGGGTCCGCAGCAGCGGCACCAGTCCCCACAGGAGCAGGTCGCGCAGCGGCAGCGACAGCGCGAGCCACCACGGCACGATGTCGCGCAGCCCGAGGCCGACGACCACCGCCAGGATGTAGAGCCGGTCGGCGACCGGGTCGAGCACCTGGCCGAGCGTCGAGGTCTGGTCGAGCTTGCGGGCCAGCCAGCCGTCGAGGAAGTCGGTGATGCCCGACAGCGCCAGCACCAGCAGGGCCCAGGCGTCCTCCTCCGGTCCGAGCACCAGCCACAGGAAGAGCGGCACACCCAGGAGCCGCAGGAAGCTCAACAGGTTGGGAAGGGTGAGGACGGCTCCCGAGGTTCCCTCGTCACGCGTCGTCGGAGCCACGGAGGACACCCTAGTTCGGCCTCAGCCCGATTCGTCGGAGTGGGCCGCGTCGCGGATCTCGCCGACGAGCTCCTCGATGACGTCCTCGAGCGCCGCCACACCGAGCGTCGTGCCGTCCTCGTCGACGACGCGCGCCATGTGCGCGCCGCGCCGTTGCAGGTTCTCCAGCACGTCGTGGAGCAGGGCGTCCTGCCCCACCGTCGCGAAGGGCCGCACCCACCGGTCGGCGACCGGCCGCTGGCGCCGGGCCTCGTCCGGCTCGAGCACGTCCTTGATGTGCAGGTAGCCGATCAGCTCGGTCGCGCCCTGCGGGCCGTGGTCCACCACCGGGAACCGGCTGAACCCGGTGGCCGCGCACACCGCCTCCACGTCGGCACCGGTGGAGCCCCGCGCGACGGTCGTGAGCGACTCCGGACGCATCATCACGCCTGCCACCGTCTTCTCGGTGAAGCCGAGGGCGCCGGCCAGCCGGTCGTACTCGTCCTTGGCCAGCAGCCCCTCACCGCGCGACTCCTCGACGAGGGCGGCGACCTCCTCACGGGTGAAGGTCGAGCTGAGCTCGTCCTTCGGCTCGATCCGGAGCACGCGCAGGATGGCCTTCGCCATCGCGTCGAGCAGCACGATCACCGGCCGGAGCACGGTCACCAGGCCGAGCATCGGCGGCGCGAGCAGCAGCGCCGCGCGGTCCGGGCCGGCGAGGGTGATGTTCTTCGGCACCATCTCGCCCAGCACCACGTGGAGAAACGCCACGAGCCCGAGGGCGACCGCGAACCCGACGGGATGGAGGAGCTCGTGGGGCAGGTGGGCCGCCTCGAACGCCGGCTCGATCATGTGCGAGATCGCGGGCTCCGCGATCGCGCCGAGGAGGAGCGAGCAGACGGTCACGCCGAGCTGGATGCCCGCGATCATGTGCGGCATCCGGCCCAGCGCGTGCAGGGTCGTGCGCGCCAGCCTCGAGCCCGCCTGCGCGCGCGGCTCGATCTGGCTGCGCCGCGCGGAGACCAGGGCGAACTCGGTCGCGACGAAGAACGCGTTGCCCGCGAGCAGCAGCACGGTGACGAGCAGGGCGGTGACGTCACTCATCGGCGCTCCCCTCCCGCTCGACCAGGCGCATCGACAGGCGGTCGATCCGCAGGCCGTCCATGTGCTCGACCGTCAGCACCACCTGGCGCTCGACCGGCTCGTCCTCGTCGTGCTGGTCCACCAGGGGTACGACGACCTGGTCCCCCGTGCTGGGGATCCGGCCGAGGTGCTTGAGGACCAGGCCGGCGATCGTGTCGTAGTCCTCGCCCTCGGGCAGCTCGAGCTCGGTGAGGTCCTCGACCTCGTCGGGCCGCAGGAGCCCGGAGAGCGACCAGGTGCCGTCGCGGCGCAGGCGTCCGCGGCTTCCCAGCCGGTCGTGCTCGTCGGAGATGTCGCCGACGATCTCCTCGACCACGTCCTCCAGGGTCACGATGCCGGCGTGGCCGCCGTACTCGTCGAGGACGACGGCCATCTGGAAGCCGTCCTTGCGCAACAGCGCCATCAGCGGGTCGAGGCGCAGGCTGTCGGGCACGACGATCGGCTTGGCCATCAGGTGCTTGACCTTGGTCGTCGACCGTTCGAGGACGGGCAGCGCGACCGCGTTCTTGACGTGGACCGTGCCGACGACCATGTCCTGCTCGTCGAGCACCGGGAAGCGCGAGTGGCCGGTCTCGCGGGCGAGGTCGATGACCGCGCTCGCCCGGTCGTTCTCCTCCAGCGACCGGGTGCGCACGCGAGGCGTCATGATCTCGGCCGCGGTCCGGGTGCCGAACTCCACGGACTTCTCCATCAGCTCGGCGGTGTCGGCGTCGAGGGTGCCGACGTCGGCGCTGCGCTGGATGAGCGAGGCCAGCTCGGTCGAGCTGCGCGCCGAGCGCAGCTCCTCCTGGGGCTCGATGCCGAACCACCGCACGATGGCGTTGGCGGCGCCGTTGAGCACCCGGATCGGCAGCCTGATTGCCCCCGTGAACGCGCGCATCGGCCCCTGCGTGGCCCGCGCGGTCGCCATCGGCAGCGCGAGGGCGACGTTCTTGGGCACCAGCTCGCCGACGAGCATCGTGAGCACGGTGCTGAGCACCAGCGCCGCGGTGAGCGCCACGGGGTCGACCGCGCCCTCGGCGAGCCCGACGGCCTCCAACGGGCCGCGGAGCAGCTCGGAGACCGCGGGCTCGGCGAGGAAGCCGATGCCGAGGTTGGTCGCGGTGATGCCGACCTGCGCGCCCGAGAGCTGCGTCGACAGCGACCGGAGGGCGTGCTGCACGCCGACCGCCGTCGCGTCACCCCCGGCGGCGGCCTTCTCGACCTGGCTGCGGTCGACCGTGACGAACGCGAACTCCGCCGCGACGAACATGCCGCACAGCAGCACGAGGAGCACCGCGAGCAGGAGCAGGAGCAGGGCTGTTGTCATCGCGGAGTCATCGGGGGCGCGCCCGGATGTCGACCAGCTGGCTGTGCTGTCATGGTCGATGAATCGTAGCGACCACGGTCAGCCCGCCGACGCGTGCAGGTCGGAGATCACCGGCGGCTCGGTCGCCGCGCGGACCTGGTCGACCGTCACACCGGGCGCGAGCTCGACCAGGTGCAGACCGTCGGCCTCGATGTCGATCACGCAGAGGTCGGTGATGATCCGCTCGACCACGCCCAGCCCGGTGTAGGGCAGGGAGCACTCCTCGACGATCTTGTAGCCGCCGTCGCGGGCGGTGTGCTCCATCAGCACGATCACCCGCTTGGCGCCGTGGACCAGGTCCATCGCGCCGCCCATGCCCTTGACCATCTTCCCGGGGATCATCCAGTTCGCGATGTCGCCCTTCACCGAGACCTGCATCGCGCCGAGGATGGCCGCGTCGATCTTGCCGCCGCGGATCATCCCGAACGACGTCGCCGAGTCGAAGAACGAGGCGCCGCGGTTGACCGTGACGGTCTCCTTGCCGGCGTTGATCAGGTCGGGGTGGACCTTGTCCTCGGTCGGGTAGGGGCCGACGCCGAGGATGCCGTTCTCCGACTGGAGGATCAGCTCGACCCCCTCTGGGACGTAGTTGGGCACGAGCGTCGGAAGCCCGATCCCGAGGTTGACGTAGGAACCGTCGCTCAGCTCGGCTGCCGCACGTGCGGCCATCTGCTCGCGGGTCCAGCTCATGCGGTCACCGCCTGTCCTGAGGAGCCGAGGGACGAGGCGTCCCGAACGGTCCTCTTCTCGATCCTCTTGTCCTCGGCCTGCTCGGGGGTGAGCGCCACGACGCGGTGCACGAAGACGCCCGGCGTGTGGATGTTGTTGGGGTCCAGCTCGCCCGGCTCGACGAGCTCCTCGACCTCCGCGATCGTGATGCGACCGCACATCGCCGCGAGCGGATTGAAGTTGCGCGCGGAGTCGCGGTAGACGAGGTTGCCGTGCCGGTCGCCCCTCCAGGCCCGCACCAGCCCGAAGTCGGCGACGATCGCCTCCTCGAGCACGAAGTCGCGGCCGCCGAAGGAGCGCACCTCCTTGGGAGGCGAGGCGACCACGACCGCGCCCGCGTCGTCGTAGCGCCAGGGCAGGCCGCCGTCGGCGACCTGGGTGCCGACGCCGGTCGCGGTGTAGAAGGCCGGGATGCCGGATCCTCCGGCACGCATCCGCTCGGCCAGGGTCCCCTGCGGCGTCAGCTCCACCTCGAGCTCACCGGAGAGGTACTGACGCGCGAACTCCTTGTTCTCCCCCACGTAGGACGACACCATCCGGCGGAGCCGGCGGGCGAACAGCAGCCGCCCGAGCCCCCACTCGTCCACACCGCAGTTGTTGGAGACCGCCTCCAGGTCGGTCGCGCCCTGCTCGAGGAGAGCGTCGATCAGGACCGACGGGATGCCGCACAACCCGAAGCCCCCCACCGACACGGTCGCCCCGTCCGGAATGTCCGCGACCGCCTCTGCAGCGCTCGCCACCACCTTGTCCATCTGTCCTCATGCCCTCCCTGAGCGAAGTTCGCGTGACCCGTCTCACGAGAACTCTAGAGTGGCCGGGTGAGCGAGCTGTCACAGCAGCGCCTGGCGATGCTGTTCTCCGACATCGAGGAGTCGACGCTGCACGCGCAACGGCTCGGTGACCGGTGGAAGGACGTCATCCGGCTGCACCGCGAGACGTGCCGGCGGGCGTGGTCCGCGCACCAGGGGCACGAGGTCGACACGGCGGGTGACGGCTTCTTCGTCGTCTTCGGCGCGGTGCCCGACGCGGTCGACGCGGCGATCCAGGCGCAGCGCGAGCTGACCGCCGCGACCTGGCCGGGAGGCCGCCCGATCCGCAGCCGGATGGGCCTCCACGTGGGTCTGGTGTCGTCGTACGACGGCAGCTACGTCGGCTACGACGTGCACCGCGCCGCGCGCATCATGGGCACGGCCAACGGGGGGCAGGTCGTGGCGTCGCAGGCGGTGATCGCCGCCTTCGCGACGAAGCCCGACGGGATCGAGTTCACCGACCTCGGGCGGCACCCGCTGAAGGACCTGGCGGAGGAGGAGCGGCTCTTCCAGATCCACGCCGAGGGGATGCTGTCGTCGTTCCCGCGGATCAAGTCGCTCGGCACGTCGGGCGCGGCGGCCGCCGTCATCGCCCGCACGCTCTACCGGCCGGCCGCGGTGGCCACGGCCGAGCTGATGATGGACGACGGTCGGATGCTCGTGGTCAACGAGCACGGCCTGCGGATCGGCCGGATGCCCGACAACGACCTGGTGCTCACCGACACCCTCGTCAGCAGGTACCACTGCGCGATCACCGGCACCCCGGCCGGCTTCGTGCTGACCGACCTGCAGTCCACGCACGGCACCACCGTCAACGGCGAGCAGGTCACGACGGCGCGGCTCCTGGTCGACGGCGACGAGCTCGTCGTCGGCTCGACCCGCTTCACCTTCACCCAGCCGGCGTGACCGGAGCACCGGGCAGCGGCGCCGGGTTGTGCTCGGGCTCGTTCGGCAGCTCGCGCACGGCCGCGCCGAAGACCGAGATCGTCTCGGCCAGCGCCCGCGCCTCCGCCTCGCCGAGGCTCAGCACCTCCAGCGGCGAGGTGGCCCGCACCGTCGCCGTACGACGCGTCTTCTCGAAGACCGCCTTCTCGCCGAAGTGGTCGCCGGGACCGAGGGCGGTGACGACCACCTCGCCCTCGGGCGTCTCGCGGACGATGTCGGCGGTCCCGCTCGTGATCACGTAGATCGCCTGGCCGACCTCGCCCTGGCGGACCACCGCCTGCCCGGTCTCGTAGTGCTCGCGTCTCAGGCCGTAGGGCGTCGCGACCCCGACGCCCACGATGTCGCGGCCGAAGAACGGGGCGCACAGCCAGTCGAAGGCGATGTCGGCCTTGCGCTCGCGCGACGGCACGTACCACCAGAAGAACGCGCGCCACACGATCCACGCGGGCGTGCCGTAGAACCGGAACCCCTTCAGGTGGGACACGGCCTTGTGCCGGCCCAGCGAGCAGGCGTCGCCGAGCCCGGGGAAGGTGAACCTCTTCAGCGGCTTCCCCTCGAGCTGGCGCACGATGTTCCTGCCGATCTGCCGGCCGCCGTACATCGCGTAGATCGCGACGGCGGGACAGGTGCCGCCCTGCGGATGGGGTACGGCGGCGCAGTCACCGGCTGCCCAGACGTCGTCGGTCCCCGGCACCCGCACGAACTCGTCGGTGATCACCCGGCCGCGCTCGTCGCGCTCGTAGGGCATCAGGTCGAGCAGCGGCGACAGGGCGGTGCCCGACGAGCTGATGATCGAGCGGGTCGGCACGACGGTGCCGTCGCTGAGGATGGCCTCGTCGCGCGTCGCCGCGGAGATCCGGGTGCCGGTGAGCACCTCGATGCCGGCCTTGGCGATGGTCTTCTCCGCGTAGCCGATGAGCTTGGGCTGCCGCTCCCCCAGCTCCGGCAGGATCCGCGCGCCGGAGTGCACCATGACGACCCGGATCTCGGACGGGTCGAGGCCGGCGTACTCCTTCTTCGCGAGGCGCTGGAAGTACTCCATCAGCTCGGTCGCGACCTCGACGCCGCCGAACCCGGCGCCGACGACGACGAAGGTGAGCAGCCGTTGTCGCTCGACGGGGTCCGGCTCGACCTCGGCCATCTCGAGCATGGCCAGCAGGTGGCTGCGCACCTTGAAGTTGTCGGAGTAGGTCTTCAGCTGCAGCGCGTGCTGGGCGATGCCGGGGTAGCGCGAGAGGTCGTCGATGGAGCCGAGCGCCACCACGAGGTGGTCGTAGTCGAGCACCTGCTCCTTGCCGTCGAGGAGCCGCGAGGTGGTGACGGTCTTCTTCTCGACGTCGACCGACTTGATCTCGGCGTTGTGGAAGCGCGCGGGCGGGAAGAGCCGCCGCGACGGGCTGGTGATGTTGGTGGGCGACACCTTGCCGGTCAGCATCTCGGCGATGAAGCCGTGGAACGTGTGGAAGTTGTCGCGGCTGACGATGGTCAGCTCGACGTCGCCCCGGTTGATCGCCTTCTTCAGCGACCGCGACAGGTAGATCGCCGACCAGCCGCCGCCCAGGCACACCACGCGCAACGCCGCCATCAGCTCTCCTCGTTCCATCGGGCGATCGTCTCCATGGTCGAGCGGTAGCCGACCTCGACGATCTGGTCCAGGTGTCGCATGTCCAGCGTGTCGTAGTCCGCGACCGGCGGTGCGATGAACCGCACGTCGCCGCGGAGCCGTTGGGCGGAGGCGGCGCGGTCGCTCGCCAGGGTCGCCGTGCGCTCGAGGATCCGCACGATGCTCGGGAAGGCGGTGCCGGCGGACCGGCGCACCCGGTGGCGGATCACGTCGACGAGCCCGGGCGGGTGCTCCCACTGCATGCCGACGGAGAAGCTGCGCGGCGGGGAGACGTCGCTGGCGTAGATCGTGCCGGCGCCGGTGCTGCTCATCGGGTCGACCGGCAGGTTGTCGAGGACCCCGCCGTCGACGAGCAGCTCGCCGTGGTCGATCACGGGGGCGACGATGCCGGGGATCGACATGCTCGCGAGCACGTAGCGCGCGAGCGGGCCGCTGGTGTGGATCTGGCTGCGGTTGCGGGTGAGGTTGGTCGAGGTGCAGAAGAACTCACGGGCCTGGTCCTCGATCCGGCGGTCGCCGAAGGCACCGGCCATCGCCGTCCGGCTGCGGTGCGATCCGTGCAGCGCGACGAAGGGGAAGGTGAAGCCCTTCAGCGGACGGATCTCGTGCCAGATCCGGCGGTTGCCCTCGACGATGCCGTCGGCGTCGAGCCCGGTCGACCAGAGGCCTCCGACCAGCGCGCCCATGCTGCTGCCGCCGATCCGGTCGATCTCGATCCCCGAATCGGTCAGGGCGCGCAGCACGCCGATGTGGGCGAAGCCCCGCGCTCCACCCCCGCCGAGCACGAGACCGGTCGCCGTGCCGGTGAGGTGACGGCCGAGGCGGCGCCAGTCGGCGTCGGAGCCGGCGACCACGTGGGACTGCCGGGCGAAGCCTCCGCTCTCACGCCACAGCTGGGCGATGCCCGGCGTGGGACGGCCCGACGGGCGCACGAGGAGCAGCTCCCGGGGCACGCCGGGGGCGACCGCGGTGATCCGGGCGAGCAGCCGTCGGGCCTCCCGGTCGGGACGGACTCCCGCCGGCGCGGCGACGACGACCCGGTCGGCGCGACGGAGGGCCCGCTCGGTCCACGGCGAGTCCGGCTCGGGGTCGGCGACGAGGAGCACCAGCGGGTGCTCGACCTCGGCGTTGTCGAGGTAGTCGGCGAGCCCGCGCTCCTCGGCCGACCCCGCCGGCGACCGGGCGGCGCCGGCCCCGACCGTCGCGTCGACGGTCGCCGCGTCGAGCGCTCGGAGCGGGGTGGCGGCGCCGAGGCGGGTGGCGACCTCGTGCGCGTCGGTGCCGGCGACCGGGACGAGCGCGACCGTCGCGGGTGCACTGGTACGCCGCGGGGGGCTGCCCGGGAGCAGCCAGCCCGCGACGACGCGGGTGAGCTGGAGCGCGCTGCGCGGGTCCTCCTCCATCAGCCTCTCGAAACGGGCACGCGACAGCCGCCCCACCAGCGTGTCGCGAACGGCGCGCACGGTCGCCGTACGCCTCGATCCGGTGAGGAGCGCGACCTCGCCCACCGTCGATCCGCGACCGATCTCGCGCACGATGGTCTCGGTGCCGTCGGCGCCGAGGACCGCGACGTTGAGGCGGCCACCGGCGACGACGTAGAGGTCGTCGCCGGGATCGCCCGCGCGCATCAGCACCTCGCCGCGGTCGAGCACGGTCCACTCCATCGAGCGCGCCAGCTCCTCCAGGCGCGCCTCGGACATGCCCCGGAACACCGCGCAGCCGGCGAGCGCCCCGGCCGCGTGGCGCGGCTCAGCCCGGATGGTCCGCATCGCCTGCCCCGGGCTGGACCAGTCGTGCGAGTCGCTTGATGTTGCGGAGGTTCTTGAAGGTCACGTTGTCGGTCGTGGAGTTGCCGCCGAACGTGCCGCAGCCGAGCGTCAGCGAGGGCGTGAGCCCGGTCGTGACGCCGAAGACGCCGTGGGCGCCGGGTGAGTTCGCAAGGATCCTGCTCGTCGGCATCAACGCCCCGAACCGGGCCACCCGCTCCGGGTCCTGGGAGTGCACGATCGAGGTGTGCCCGGTGCCCATGAACCCGAGCAGGCGCAACGAGAGCGCGATGGCCTCGTCGTCCCCGTCCACGTCGAAGAGCGAGAGCACCGGCGTCATCTTCTCGGCCGCCAGGGCGCTGTCCTCGCCGTCCCAGGTCGCCGGCACCACGATCACCTTGATCTCGTAGGGTCGCTCGATGCCGGTGAACCCCGCGATCGTCGCGGCCGACTGCCCGACCGTGACGCCCTGGAACCGGTTGGTCGCCGGGTCGATCGCCGCGGCCAGGAACCGCTCTGCCTCGTCCGGGGAGAGCACTGCCGCGCCGTTCTCCTCCAGTCGCGCGACGAACTCCTCGCGGACACCCCTGTCGACCACCAGGTTGTGCTCGGCCCCGCAGATCACGCCGTTGTCGAAGGACTTCGACATCACCACCGCGGCGGCCGCCCCGCTCAGGTCGGCGTCCGGGGCGATCCACGTGGGCGCGTTGCCCGGGCCGACGCCGAGCGCCGGCGTACCGGAGCTGTAGGCGGCCTGCACCATCGCCGCCCCACCGGTCGCGAGGATCAACGAGACGCCGGGGTGGCTCATGAACTGCTGCGTGAGCTTGCGGCTCCCCCGCTTCTGCACCCACAGCACCAGGTCCCGCGGAGCGCCCTCGGCCTCGAGGACACCCTGGATGAGCTCGCCGACCCGGTTGCCGACGCCCAGCACGGCGTGGTGGAAGCTGAGGATGACGGAGTTGCGCGACTTCAGGCAGACCAACGTCTTGAAGTACGCCGTCGCGACCGGGTTCGTCACGGGCACCAGCCCGAACACGACGCCCGCCGCGGCGGCGATCTCGGTGACCTGGGTGCGGTCGTCGGTGCTGATCGTCCCGGCGCCGACCTGTCCGACCAGCGAGTCGTAGACGCCTTGCGCCGCGACCATGTTCTTCAGCGTCTTGTCGTCGACGTTGCCGATGTGGGTCTCCTCCACGGTCGCCGCGGCCAGGGGCGCGGCGTGCTCCAGGAAGACCGCCGTGAGCTTGCCGAGCAGCGCGTCGACGCGGTCCTCCGGCCAGTCCGCGAACTCCGCCTGGGCGGCCACCGACCGCGACACCAGCTCGTCGACGACGGGGTCCGGCGCAACGGCGAACATCAGGTCGGAGACCTGGTCGGTGAGCGCGCGGAGCTTGGCCGTCGCATCGCGCGCGAGCTCGAGGGTGAGCGCGAGCGCGGCCGCCGGCTCCCGGCTGCTGAGCTCGTCGATGCTCGCCGTGGTGATCGTCCGGGCGCGCACGTGGGTGTCGGCCACCGCGGTCGCCGAGCGTGGCAACCGGTCGAGCAGCGCGACCTCGCCCAAGGTCGCCCCAGGGCCCTCGTAGCGGAGCACCGACTCGGTGTCGACCTCGGGCAGCTCGAGCTCGATGCGCACCTCGCCCTCGTCGATGAAGTACGCCGCGTCGCCCTCGTCGCCCTCGGTGAAGATCGTGGTGCCCGGCGCGAACTCGACCTCGGTCAGCAGCTTCGCGACCGTCTCCCGGTGCTCCTCGGAGAGGGCGTCGAAGAATCCGGGAAGGCCCATCGCTACCGCCTCCTGGGGCGTGAGGGATCCGAGCGGCCGCCCGGACGGCCCTCGTCATGCTAGGGCTCCAGTCTGTCCCTCACCACCGCCGTTCGGGCGATATCGGGCCGACTCGATCGCGGCTCAGTGCACCTGGCCGCTGTCGGGGTCACCTTGCAGCGACGAGGTGTCCACCGCCTCGAACCGGTCGGCCGGGATCTGCTTGAGGTCCTCGATCAGCCGACCGGGCCACCGGCTGTTCTGCTCGCCCTGGAAGAACCAGGGGCTGCCGTTGTCGGCGAGCACCAGGCCGTAGGTCTGCATCGCGGCCACGACCCTCTTGGCGTAGGTGCCGAAGCCGCTCGTGTCGAAGTCCGGCGCCAGGCGGAAGCGGGCACCCATCGGCGGGTAGTCGTGACTGCCGTGGCTGCCCGCGTCGTGCCGGGCCGGCCACAGGTGCCACCGGCTCGTCTCGTCGGTCGTGAAGCGGATCGCGTGGTCGATCGTGTCGTCGTGGACCTCCTTCCACCGCAGCAGCCCGGGAAGGACGGGGAGGCCGGCCGCATCGGCCGAGGTCCAGCCGTCGGGACGGAGGGCGTTGCTGCCCAGGTCCCACGTCGCGCCCGACCCCGCGCGCCAGTGGCCGGGCCGCGACCGGGTCGCCCAGGTCTCGTAGAGCCGACAGCGGTCCTTGTCGACGACGATCGCGTGCCGGTCTCCGTCGCTGTGCCGGCCGCCCTCGATCCGGGTGTCGCGGCCGAGAGGGTAGCGGACGTGGTCGCTCTCGTCGGCGTAGTCGAAGCGCACCCGCACCCTTCGGTGGTCGCCGCCCACCACGGTCACCGGGATCCCGTAGGCCGGCCCGTCGCCGTACGACGGCCCGAAGTCGGGGTGCAGGTCGACACCGCTGGACATGTGGCGCAGCCACCGGTCGCTCAGCAGGTGCTGCGGAAGATCGGAGACGTCGGCATGCCACCAGTTGTCGGCAGGGAACACCTGGCAGCCGCTGACCGGTGCGCGCGGGGGCGCGGCGGCCGACGACGAGGTGTCGCGACCAGCGGCCGTGCACGCCGCGAGGCCCGCAGCGAGCAGCAGCGCGACGGCCCGGTTCACGACCGGCTCACCGGGGTCCGTCGGGGTGGATGCTGCGGGTCTCACCGCGGATGTGCCGGCGGGCCCGGCGGCTCGGCGTCGGCGGCGTGATCGACCGGGCGATCGAGATCGTCACGAACACGAGCATGTTGACCGCGACGAACGCTGCGAGCACGCGGAACCACTGCTGGTCCAGGGTGCTCTCGGGCAGCAGCACGCCCCACACGGCCACGATCTGGTTCGCCACTCCCCCATGCTGCACCCGGTGTGGCTCCCGCGACAGGCTGTGCCGCCAGTTCGGGCCGACCGTCGGGCAGGACCATCCTTTCGGACTAGTCGTCGCCGCCGCGGTCCTCGTCGTCGACCTCGTGGTCCTCACCCACGGTGGGCACGTGCCGGGTCGTCGCGATCTGCCGCGCGACCTCGGCGAGCTTGGCGTTCGTGGTCGATGAGATCCTGCGCAGCACCGCGAAGGCCTGGTCGATGGTGAGGTCGAAGCGCTCGACGAGGATGCCCTGGGCGATGCCGATCAGGTGGCGGGAGGACACGGCCACGGACAGGCCCTCGACCTGGCGGGCGGCCGCGAGCGCGTGGGCCGCATGGACCGTGAAGAGCAGGGCGAGGTCGACGTCGTCGTCGTCGAGGAAGCACCCGGCCTCCTCGGCGTAGAGGTTCAGGGCGCCGATCCGCTCACCATGTGCGAGGAGGGGGACGCTCAGCAGGGACCCGACCCCCAGCGATGCCGCCGCAGGTCCCCACGAGGCCCACCGGGGGTCGTCCGCCACGTGCGGGCTCCGCATCCAGTCCGCGGAGTCGGCGCTGGCGACGCACGGACCCTCGTCGAGCTCGTACTGCAGTCCGTCCGCCTTCTGCGCGATGTCGGAGGACGCGGCCAACGTCGCGTGGTGGTGGCCCCGGGTCCGGATCGTGATGCTCGCACTCGTCGCGTCGTGCAGCACCTCGACGGCCAGGGCCACGATCGCCTCGACGGTGGCCTGCGCGTCCGGCTCGTCGTGCAGCTCGGTCGCCAGCCGCGCCATGAGCGTCGCGAGGTCGGTCTCCATGGCGTCTCCCGTGCGTGAGATCAGCCGGCGGGGCGCCGAACCGTGCTCGCCAACCTACTCCTCGCAACGGTGAGCGCGGGCGCGGCGGAAATTTTCCCCGGGAAGGGAACCGCACAGGGCCCGCCAGGCTCTTGACTGGGTGAGAGCACGCGAGGACAGGGGCGCCGATGGGAGCACGGCCGTGGGAGCAGGAGTACTGCGACTACTTCACCGCGCGGCGCCGGCCGTTGATGCGGACGGCGCACGCCATCCTCGGGAGCTGGACGGCGGCCGAGGACGTCACCCAGCAGACGTTCGTGCAGCTGTACGTGTACTGGCCGCGCATCCAACGCACCTCCGTCGACTCCTATGCCCGTCGGGTCCTCGTCAACGCCTGCTTCTCCTCGCTCCGCAAGGGGCGCCATGAGGTGCTGGCCGACGAGGTGCCCGATCGGACGGACACGGATGCGGCGGTTGCGACCGAGCAGCGGCTCGACCTGACGGCCGCGCTGCGGCGGCTGTCCGCGCGCGACCGGGCCGTGCTGGCCCTCCGCTTCCTCGACGACCTCCCGGTCGCCGCGGTCGCGGAGGTGCTGGAGCTTCCGGTCGGGACCGTCAAGAGCCAGACGTCGCGTGCTCTCACCCGCTTGGAACAGCTCCTGGCCGAGTCCAGCCCGGCCCCCGACCTCTGTGAGAGGAACTCAGGATGAACGTCGAAGACCAGTTGCGTGACCACTACCGCGACGACGCCGCCGAGATGCTGGGTGGCCCCGACCTCTCGGCCGTCCTCGACCGCGGACGACGTCGCCGCCGTACCCGCGTCGCCGGAGGCGTGGGCGCGGGGCTCGCTGCCGTCGCGGTCGCGGCCGTCGCCACGGCGTCGGTCCTCGGCGGCAGTACGACGACCACCGGGTCCGATCCCGCGCGCGGCGCCGACCCGGCCGCGGGTCCCGCGGACTCCGCTGCCGGCGCGGTCGACTTCGTGGCCGGCACCGACGTCGACGACACCGTGCAGGACGTCGTGGCGTCCCACCTCACGATGCTGGGCGCCCCCGACGACGTCTACCCGAGCGACTGGTCGACCAACGGCCCCATCCCCGATGCCTACTTCGCCGCCGCGACCGACTGGCAGGCGGCGTACCCGGTCGCCGACGGGGAGCGCGCGCTCGTGCTGATGGGATACCCCAAGCCCGGCGAGTCCACCGACTGCCCCACGTGCCACGAGCAGAGCGTGCCCGGCGGGACCCTGTCGACCCAGGTGTCCCGCCTCCAGACCACCGGCGAGTGGCTCTTCATGACGAGCCTGGTGCGCGACGACGGCTTCCGGGTCAGCGTCATCGACTACGTGACCGCTCCCAGGCTCGCCCAGGCGCGCGCCGCGCGCTCGATCAGCGACGCCGACGCCACCGCCGTCGTCCGGGATGCCCGGATGCACTTCGCCCCACCGGCTGGTTCCTGACCCGACGTCCGCGCTGCTGTCGGTCAGGCGAGCCTGGAGCGCAGGAGGTCGATGAACTCGTCGGCCATGGCGAGCTGCCGGACCAGCTTCGCCCGGCGGCCCGCTGTCTCTTCGAGGAGATCCGCGAGCCGCTCGTGGGCGGCGGAGCCGCGCTGGTGCTGGCGCCGGGGACTGCCGATCGACTCGATGTCGGTCAGCGTCGCGGCCATCTCCTCGAGCGTGAAGCCGAGGGGCTTCATCCGGCGGATGAGCAGCACCTTCTCGATGTCGGCCTCGGTGTAGAGCCGGAAACCGCCCTCGGTGCGCCCCGATGGCCGGACGAGGCCGACCTCGTCGTAGTGGCGAAGGGTGCGCAGAGAGAGCTCGGTCCGAGCAGCGACTTCCCCGATGTGCACGGCGGTCGCCGCAGCTGGCGCTTCGACCGACGGTAGGTCGCCGGTCACGACTCCTCCTCGTACTGCTGCACGATTCCAACCCTACCCTCACGTAACGGTAGGTTTGGCACTCAAGGACTTCTGCCAGCCACCGGGCCCGCACGCGTCCGAACGCACGCCATCTCCCGGCCCTACGGCTCAGCCGCGCCGGGCGACCACTGAATCCCGATCGGAGCACCCTTGACCCGCCCCACGCGCGAGCATGCGCCCGGCACCCAGCGCCTGGCACTGCCCGCCATTGAGCCCACGGTCCGCACCGCGCTCCGCTCGCCGGCGATGCTGCGCACCGAGGTGCTTGCCGGACTGGTGGTCGCCCTCGCACTCATCCCCGAGGCCATCTCGTTCTCGATCATCGCCGGAGTCGACCCGCGGGTCGGGCTGTTCGCCTCGTTCACGATGGCCGTCTCGATCGCCTTCCTCGGCGGCCGGCCGGCGATGATCTCCGCCGCGACCGGCGCCGTCGCGCTCGTCATCGCGCCGGTGGCCGAGAACTACGGCATGGACTACTTCATCGCCACCGTCCTGCTGGCCGGCGTCTTCCAAGTCGTCCTCGGACTCTCGGGGGTGGCCCGCCTGATGCGATTCATTCCCCGCTCCGTCATGGTCGGATTCGTCAACGCTCTGGCCATCTTGATCTTCCTCGCCCAGATCCCCCACATGATCGACGTGCCGTGGCTGGTCTACCCGATGATCCTCGTCGGCATCGCCGTCATCGTCGGCTTCCCCCGCATCACCACGGTCATCCCTGCTCCACTCGTCGCCATCGTCGCGCTGACCGGGTTCACCGTCCTGGCAGCACTCACCGTGCCGAACGTCGGCGACGAGGGCGAGCTGCCCGACAGCCTCCCCTCGCTGTTGATCCCCGACGTCCCGCTGGAGCTGCACACCCTGAAGGTCATCGCCCCCTACGCGCTGGCGATGGCGCTGGTCGGACTGCTGGAGTCGCTGCTGACCGCGAAGCTGGTCGACGACATCACCGACACGCACTCCAACAAGACCCGCGAAGCATGGGGCCAGGGCGCCGCCAACGTCATCACCGGCTTCTTCGGCGGCATGGGAGGCTGCGCCATGATCGGCCAGACCATGATCAACGTGAAGGCGTCCGGCGCCCGCACGCGCATCTCCACCTTCCTCGCCGGCACCTTCCTCCTCATCCTGGTCGTCGGGTTCGGCGACGTCGTCGCCGTGATCCCGATGGCCGCCCTGGTCGCGGTGATGGTCATGGTCGCCGTCGGCACCTTCGACTGGCACTCGATCCAGCCCGCCACCCTGCGGCGGATGCCGAAGTCGGAAACCCTCGTGATGCTCTCGACGGTCGCCGTGACCGTTGCCAGCCACAACCTCGCCATCGGTGTTGTCGTCGGAGTCTTGGTGGCGATGACGCTGTTCGCCCGCCGAGTCGCCCACCTCACCGAGACCCACCGGCAGGTGGTCGACGACGAGCACGGCAAGCCCACGGCCGTCTACCGGGTGACCGGCGAGCTCTTCTTCGCCTCCAGCAACGACCTCTACACCCAGTTCGAGTACGCCGAGGACCCCGACCTGGTCGTCATCGACCTCACCGACTCCCACATCTGGGACGCCTCCACCGTCGCTTCCCTGGACGCCATCACGACCAAGTACCAGCGCAAGGGCAAGTCCGTCGAGATCATCGGCTTGAACGACTCCAGCGCAGAACGCCACCGTCGACTCACCGGACAGCTCGCCACCCACTGAGCGGCGCTGCCGCCGTTGGGGTCGCCGCGTGCCACCACCCGCGCGAGCCTCGATCTAGGCGCATTCCTGCATCTGGCCGACTGACCAAACGCCACGGAACAACCGGTCGACGGTGTACACCGCGACGGTGTCGCCCTCGGCATCGAGTGCTGCGAACTGGACGGTCACGCGCCCTCGCTGGTCCGAGCGGACACCATCGCTGAGCCTTTCGACGCCCAGTCGTTCTCCACGTCGGGAGTCTGGGTCGGCCATGCCTCCCAGCGCTTCGAGCGGTGTTTGCGGCCAGTCCTGCCGTATCGCGTCGGCACGGGTGCTGGGCGGGGCGTAGTCGAAGGTGCCTGCTCCCCTCTGATTCCCGTCGCAATCGAGGGTCAGGTCGACGTCAGAGGCTGCTGACTGCAGAAGAAACGACGCCAGGTCGCTGATCGACGTGTGCATGTTGTTCCACCCAGGAGACATGAGCGAGTGGTCCGAGAACGCTGGGACCACCGCTAAGCACCTGGTGGAGAGCAGGGGTCTGCCATTGTTGGAGGTGGCTCCAGGCAAGTGGCTGGTCGCCTTTGGCATCGCCATCAGGAGTGATGCCTCATGAGGTCAACGACTGAGAACGTGCCCCAGCCTTGGGAAGATGGACAGTCACGAGACGAGTTCATGGCCGATGCCCTTAACAGGCAAGCCGATGGGGCTCGGTTGGTCGTGGAGAACGTTGTCGGCTACAGAGACCTCGAAGACTGACCCGACTCATGGGTGGTCGACGCCTTCGTCTACACAGACTGGCGAAGCGGAGAGACCGTCTGGGGCTATGACCCTGACGAGATTGACGACCCTTCCGAGCAGATGGCCGGCCTAGTAGTCGTGGAACGTCGACTGGCTGAGGTCTGAGACGTGCTGGCCTAGTGGTGGTCAGCCCGAGCCGTTGAATCTCAGCGACCAGAAGTGGCAACCATGTCCGGGCCTCGACGATGAGGTCTTGGGTCGCGGCATCCGCAGGGCCGGTGTCTCGAGACACGTAGATGTCCTCGCGCCTGTCTTCTTCCTCGCCCACCATGATGAAGTCGTCGCCGGATTCGTGGTCGCGACCCTCGACCATAGAGCGCCACGGTGGAGGGTCGGCCCGTTCAGACAGTCGAGCAAGGCGATTCAATGTCGCGTCATCGACGAGGGGTGATGGCATGGAGTCATTGTCAGCCCCAACGCGTACTAGGCCAGGCTTCGTCGTCGTGGAATGTCGTCAGGTTGAGTCTGACGGACTTTCCCCCTACAGGGTGGCTCGGCAGTGAGAGGCCTCCCAGGACGCTGGCAGAACACCTCCAACGCTCTGAACTTTGGGAGCCGGCTTCGAGTGTCGGCGCTAAAGCGATGGGCTCACGAAGGCGAAGGCGGCAGGATGGTTCGGTGAGCGACCGCTACTCGCGTACTCCGCGCGAGCGATACGAGGGTTACCTCCGCGTGCTCGAAGCCAGGAGCCTTGGTACGAGTCCCGACCGTCTACGCGAACTCGCCTGGGACCCCATCCCTCCCGTCCGCTTGTGGGCGTCCGGCAACCCGAGCATGCCGCCAGACGTCTTGGACGAACTCGTTCGCTCTAACGAGATGGGCTGGACCCTGCAAAACCGTTCGACGCCCGAATCAGCGCTCCGGGAAGCAGCAGAGCGGGAACGCCAGGAGCAGTCGTCTTCATCGCACCCGTTCGTCTGGGTGCGAGCCCTCTGCTTCATGCATCCCCTCGCTAGCCGTCCCTTCCGTCGCGAACTACGACAGCAGGGCGTCGAGACTTACGTGCTCAGCATCAGGGGTCGGTCCTGGCGAGGGCACGCGCCGACAACGCTCATGGCACGCAAGTATCGATAGGGTCGCCCGATGGCTGAGCACGTGATTCCGCTCGACTTGGGCGTCACCTGGGAACCAAACGCGCCTGCAGCCGTCCTCGTCACTAATAACGGAGGAGGGACGGCTCTCGCCTTGCGGGCCCACCGCGACGACGGGGACCAGCGCTGTGTCGTCATCGTCTGGACCGGGACCTCCTCGGCTTCTCTGTCGTCCCCTAACGACGAGGCCATCAGCGGTCATCGGCTCTACAGCAAAGGACTGAGCGACGTCTTGTGGGCTGGCTCGGTTACCGACAGCGAGGCGGTCGCCGCGCTGGAGATACAGAACCGAGTGCATCCGTATCACGACGCATCCCGCTTCGATGCCCTGCAACATCACGTCGTGCTGGCGAAGGAACGCGTTGCGGAGGTAGTCGCAGAGACTCTGGAGGTTCGACGTTCCGCCGGTTCGACTCTCCAGGCTGCGACGTCAGCACTGCATACCCGCTGACCACGAGGGCGCGGGGCGCTGCGTGCGTTACCCCCTCTGTTCAAGTCGCTGCAACATTGTGCTGACGGGCCATAGGGTCCGAACATGGCGACACCGCGAACCGACCAGTTCAGAGTAATGTTCGATGACGGTTGGTTAGTGGAACGAATGCCCATCGGGGTAGCCGCAGGACAGATGTGGGTGACCTTCGTCTTCACCAGAGAAGCGCCGGTGGCGTCCGGGGACGACCGTAGTTTCCGGCTGTATGAAGACCTTGAAAGCCGGCTCCGCGTCAAGGGCGTAGACGGAAAATTGGGCCACGGTCGCCAGGGTGGTGGTGGTGGCTCGCGGCAATATTCGATGAACTTCGCACCTGAGTTGAACGGGACGACGGAGATTGAGGTCACCTACCTCCAGGGACGCAAGACGGTCGCGAACGAAGCCATCTCCCTCGGACTAGAGCCGGTGCCGGCCATCGCTCGGCAGGTCAGCAGCGCACCTCCTAAGGGCCCGAAGGTCCTCTATGACGATTTCATGCCTGTGCACTACGGCTTCATGTTCCTCAGTGCGGGCAGCGAGCCAAGTGATGACCTGAACGGGACACGAGCCGGCCAACGAAACGGATTGCTGGGCGCGCAGGCATCGCACCAACTGTCGATGATGACCGGGCTGCACACCGGAGAAGTGCCGTTCGAGATTGAATGGCACCCCGACCAACCTGACGTCGACGCTTCGTGGCAGGACGTTGTCGAGGCGTCCGTTGAGTTCACCGAGTCCGACGCGCTCCTCTCCAGTTTTGAGGAGTTCGTTGGCATCGAGTTGCCCGCGACCGGGTGGTATCGCGCACGCTACTGCGCAACCGGGATGGACGAGGGTCGCGAACTAGATACACCAGACGAGGACGAGTCCGCGCCCGACCGCTACTTGTTGCAGATATGGCCAGCGCCCCAAGCGCCCGACGAGGTGACGGTTCGGGGCAGCCAGGTTGCGGAGTACTGGCACGGAGTCGCGTCGGGCAAGAACCTTTGAGCACCACGGCCAACCCCGAGGTGCCCAACTGAGGTACGCCCTTTGCTGTGGGAGCCTCCGCGTTCTACGGTCACGGCGATGAGCAACGAGACCATGGCAACGCACCTGATGTGGGCCAACGTGTGCATTGAGCGCATCGACCGCGCGTTGCGTCAGCACAAGCGACTGCAGAAGGCCTTCCGCAAGCAGGAGGCCGAGACGGAGCGACTGATTCAGGCTGATGGTCAGTTGCCTCGCCCCATGCCGAAATCGTGGACCGACCTCGAAGCACGGTTTCAAGACCACCTCTACTACTTCATCCTGACTGCCCGCCAAGCCGCGAAGGCCGCCTGGGTCTTGGAGCAGCGCGGCGAGCAGATGCCGCACGTTCGGCAGTTCGAGCAGGTTCTCGCGTGGCGGAACTTCTTGGAGCACTGGGACGACGAGGCCAGGGGCAAGAAGTCGAAGGCAGGGCAAGAGTGGTTGGAGGTCTCAGGCGAAGAGGAGCCTGGGCTGTCGCTCGGCTCGGAGGGCAACCGACTGACGCTCATCTCGGGCGTCAAGGTGCGCCGGCTCGTTAAGGACTTGAAGCGAGCACGCAAGGCGGCTGGCGAGGTTAGCGAGCGCGAATGGCTCCGTTGCTACATCACCGCCGAGGAAGCGGCTGGAGTGCTTGGCCTGTCGGCGGACGAGTTCGATGCTCTGGAACCTAAGCCACTGCACATGGACTTCGGATTCGGCGACGGCGTTCGCTACTGGCGGGAGTGGGTAGAGGCGCGACGCGATGGCCGGCTAATCCCGCCAGGTTGGGAGGACTACGTGACCTGGGACAACTACAGCGACGACCTGGACGATTAAGCGATGGATGAACTGACTGAGTTCGGCTGGTTCTGGCTGCCTTCGAACGAATCCCGTCGCTTCCCAGGCACGCTGCGATTCTCGACGGATGGAGGCGGCGAACTGACCCTCCATGCGAATCCTGACGTTCACGACAACCTTGTCGACGCGTCAAGCCCGTCCCGACGCGTTGTCGGGATGCTGGAGGACGACTACGTGACTCTGGACAGATGCTTCCCTGTTCACACGCAGTTCTTCGGCGGCACCCAACGTCTCTCCGTTGGAGTTGTGGTCAAGGGTGCGTGCTTTGACGACGACGGCGACCTTGAGTTCAACTCCATCTCGTTCGAGGTCGATGGAGCGCCCGAGTGGATTGGGCGAACTGCGGTTGAGCGCGACTGGAGGCACGAGCCAGCCGACGCCATGCATTACTCGCTCACGCTCAACCCGATACCTCCCGAGACGGTGGGCGCGCCGTTCGGCTCGGTCTCGCTTCGCTACGGATGGCGAACCGACGGTGGCGACGACGCGAGCCAGGACAGCATTCACCAAATGCGGCGGTTCGAGTTGCAGTTTGACCACCTCCAGCCTCTCGACCAGTTGCTGAGGCGCGCCAGCGCGGTGCAGGACCTGGTGACGATTGCTGCGAATCGCCAACGTCGGATGCACTCATTGGTTGTCACGCACCCCGGCGCTACGCGCGACGACTCCTCGGACGCGCCACTGAAGCGCCTCGACCTACTCATCAACAACCGCGAGGGCGCGGACCCTTCGGTTCGAACACGTTCAACAGACCTACTCTTCACCTACGAACAGTTGGGCGGACTGGCTGCCGTCGCGCGATGGGTCGTCGTGCGCGACGAACTACGGCATCCCGTGGACGCACTCATGACGGTCCGCTATGGCCGGGTGGGCTACCTCGAAAGCCGCTTCCAGAACGTGGTTGGAGCGGCAGAGGCACTGCACCGCGTGAGGTTCCCGAATGAGTTGAGGCCGCGCGAGGAGTACCGCGCTTTCAAGCGGATGCTGGTGAAGCACGTGCCCTCAGAGCATCAAGAGTGGCTGCACTCCCAACTCCAGTACAGCAACGAGCCTCGCTTACTGCAGCGGTTGCGTGACCTGGTTGCCTTCGGCGGCGACGAGGCGGTGGCACTCGTGGGCGATGCGAAAGCGTGGTCCGAAGAAGTGCGAGACGTGCGGAACGGGTTCGTGCATGAGCCGGCTCGCAACACTCCGGTGAGTTCAGAGCGAGTCCACTACCTCAGCGAGTCCCTGTACTTCGTGCTGGTGCTCGCACTGTTGCGAGAGTGCGGCTACGACCACCAGGTGTCTCAGTCGATTGCTACCCATCGCCAGGTCGATTGGGTGAAGGAGCGATTAAGGGCGACCCAGGCAACGACGACAGGTCACAACGAGGAGCCTCCCGACTCGCTGCCCGACTGACTCTGTGCGCACTATCCTAATCCGAACTGCACGGTCAGAATCGGGTTCATGCGCCTCAGACCGATTTATGCATTTGGGCCTCAGAGGGTTAGGTCTGCGTTGCGCGCCAACCTCAGTCGAACACCATCCTCCCGGCGCTCACCGCCAGCGAGCTGCCATCGAAGGTCCACCGGGTCAGGGCGTCGTCCTCGTCCTCACTCAACCAGACCATCTCGCCACCCGGCTCGACGAAAGGTGCAAGGGCAGTCCAGAGGTGGACCTCGTCGCCCCTGTTCTGGCCACCGAACTCCACACCGTACAACTCGCCGTCTGGCTCAAGCATTGGCTCGAAGCGAAAGGCTTTCAGCACGTCACTCAACGTGCGGGCAGCCCGAACGTCAGCAAGGCTGGCGAACGCCCAGTAACGGCGCTCCACCCCGTCATCGTCGCGGGTCCACCCGGACTTTAGGTCATCGCGGCGGTCCAGTTCATGTACCGCTGCCAAGGCGGCCTCCGCCTTCGATGCCGGGATGATGACCTCGCCCTTGATAAGTCGCACCGAGTAACCCATGAAGAGATCCTGCCGGGAAATGCCGCCAAACACGACCGCGCACGCCGAGCGGCGCTAGTCGATGCATTGGTTCCACGTGCCGGCACGCCAGCGTCCGGAATCATCGCGCCACACGTCGAAGTGGCCGAGGCGACGATCATGACGGTTCAGCACCACCACGACGCGAAGCACTTCCTCATCCCCTGGACTGTCGACGTCTTTGCCTCGTTCCTGAACCCGAAGTGAGGCAACACGACCCTGTTCGCCGTAGTCGCGAAGTTCGGCCTTTAACCGAGGCCAGGTCGGCGCGCTGACTTCGTTGTCGTAGTGACTCACGCAGTCCCCGCCACTACTAGACGAGCCGCCCTCGCCTGCGCAAGCACCGAGCACTCCGCAGGCAAGCACCGCGATGCACTGTCGCACTCTCGCCACCTTCATGTGACGCATCTTCTCCTGCGCGGGTTCCCGATGGTGGCTCACTACGCGTCGGCTGTTTCAGGCGTGGCCGAACACCCAAGTTCACGGGCGCATTATCCGTTTTCGAACAACACGGTCAGAACGGGGCTCATGCGTCTCCGACAGATTTATGCATTTGTGGTGTCAGGAGGTTTGGAGCCCGCCGCGCGGCCGAGCCGCCTTTGCGAAGGACAACCTTCGGTCACGAGGTAGCAGCCGAGGTGGTCTTCTAAGAACGCGCGCAGCGTCTCTGGCTGAACGCATGGCCAGCCGTCGCCGACAGCGCGGTCATACGCCCACAGAATCAGACTCTCAAGTTCGGACGTGAGGCGCGGGGCCTTGTAGTCAGGGAGCGTCCCCATCAGGAACAGGAGCGTGCCGACGGCGCCAGCAGGCCCCGGTTGGACGTCCTTGCCAGCGTCGGTTGTGCCGAGCCAGCAACGCTCGCCCACAGCGGGGTCGGCCAGAAGGTCGTCCTCCTCCTTAGAGTTCCAGAACAGACGCATCTGCTCGCGGGTTGGCTCGAAGTCGAGCGCTGCCAGGACAACGTCTGTTGGGTACGAGGCCACGTCGGAATGTTCTCAGCCCCAGGCCAGCCCCGCTGACCAAACGCTCACCTCGCCGCAAGGCGAGCACTCGACTCGAAAAGACTGCGCAGAGTCAGCGATAACCTATGCAGAGTAGAACGGGTTCTAGTTGACGCGTGATGGATGGTGCTCGACAGGAGTCGTACGCACTGGTCTCAGGTGGAGCCGCGCCTAGCAACGGGCAGAACTACGCTCTACGCTGCAACGCGAGAGTCCCCGAGGCAATTTCAGTGCCTCGGGGACTCTTCTACAGGACTTCCCCGTCCTGCATCGGGTTACTTCGGCTTGGCATCGCTGCGCTTGTCACGCCAGCGGCCGTCCTTGTTGCGGTCACGCTCACGCGTGCCGCCTCCAGGCTTCGGTACCTGCGGAGGCTTGGACTTCGCCATGCTGCTCACCCCCTCTCTCGCTGAGTGACCCAGTTCGGTCTGAGTCGCTACGTCAAGGGTTGCACCTAGCGGCCAAATCTTTGGGAGCCAACCTCAGCGTGTCGCCGCACCAATCGCATGCCTGAAGCGGTATTAGACGCGACGCGCGCGCCCGAGCCCGTCCGGGAAGTCACGGAAGCCCAACAGGCACACAGGAGGTGTGTTGCAAGGCGTCAGAGTTGCCAGATAACCCAAGAATCCCAAAATCGAAGCGTGTTGGAAGTGTGTTGCTCGGCTCGCTACAGATGACAGAAGACGGTGCCGAATGTCTTCGACACCGCCTCCGACCTGCTCATTCTTCGGTCGGGCTGACAGGATTTGAACCTGCGACCCCTTGACCCCCAGTCAAGTGCGCTACCAAGCTGCGCCACAGCCCGAAAGCCCCGTCCGGGATCGCCGTCCGGAGCGGGTGGAACACTACCGCAGCGCACCCAGGCGGCCGGAATCGGGGATCATCGGCTGCCAGGTCGGCTGCTTCTTGAGGGCGATGTCGATGACGCCCTTCACGTACACCGCACCGAGGAAGCAGGCGTAGGCCAGCTCCGGCAGCACCAGGGCCGCGATCCCGCGCGAGGCCCAGCCGCCACGCCACACGGTGACCACCCGCTCGATCGCGAAGACGGAGAGAGCGCTGACGAGGAGTGGAGCCCATGTAGACGACTCCATGGACACCGCGATCGTCGCCAGGAGCAGTGCGAAGGACGCGATGGCGACGACGCCGTACCCGATGCCGAGCTGGCGCGCCCACAGGCGGTAGGTGTGGAGGTGGACGCCGTACGCCGCCAGGTTCTCCAGCGCGCCGCGGCGAGAGCGCAGGCGTTCGTTCCACAGGGCCGCCCAGGACGGCATCACCTCCGTCACCACCGCGCACTGGGGTGGGGAGATCATCAGCGCGCCCAGGGAGCGCAGCGCCAGGGTCAGCTCGTCGTCCTCGGTGAGCGCCACGGTGTCGAAGACGTCGCCGGCCCGGCCGGGCAGCAGCGTGCCACGGGCCGCGGCGATCGCGCGCAGGGCGCGTGGGCGGAAGACGGACGCCGTACCGCTCAACACGACGATCCCGCCGTTGCGGCGCCGCTCGTCGCGGCTGACGCGGAGGTACTCGTTGCGCTGGAGCAGGCCCAACCACCCGCCACCGGGCTCACCGAAGAACTGTCCGCCGATCGCCATGAGCGCCCGGTCGTCGGTCATCCGGCGCACGGCCGCCTCGACGAAGCCGCGGTCGAGCACGGTGTCGGCATCCATGACGAGTACGACGTCGTTGTCGCCGAGCTCGGGCAGCACCTCCCCGAGCGCCTGGTTCAGCGCACCGGCCTTGGCGTGCTCGTTGCCGACGGTCCGGAAGACCTCGACACCCCAGGCCCGCGCGATGCTCGCGGTGTAGTCCGTGCAGCTGTCGGCGACGACGACGACCTTCTCGGGCATGCGGGTCTGCGCGTGGAGCGCGGCGAGGGTCGCCCGGATCCGGGTCTCCTCGTTGTGGGCCGGGATGAGCACCGTGACCGTGACCGGTCCGGCGAACACTCCCCTGGTCTGCGCCATCACGACCCGAGGCGCGAGCGGCATGGTCGCCACCCGCTCGCTGCGCCGCGACCTGGTGACCAGCCAGCCCTCGAGGGCGACGGCCGCGCCGACCGACAGGAGGGCGCAGGCGATCGCCAGGAGGAGGCTCACCCTCGCTCCCAGCCACGCCACTGCGCCGGCGCCCACGACTGCCGCCCCGAGCACAGCCACCCCCGTGACCCGGCTGAATCTCTCGCTCATCCACACCCTCCGCGCCCGACGGTAGGTCGCTCGTGGCGCTCCTAGGGCCGAGTCGGGCCGAAACCGGCCGATCGTCCACGTCCGACCTAGTCCTTTCGGGTCGGGTCGCGCCTCCCGATCGGTTCGATCTCGCCGCGCGTGCGGCCAATGCGCCGCGCAGGCCGCCGTCCGCACCTACCGTCACAGGAGGGGAGCACAAGGGGACGAGCGATGGAGCACATGGGGACGGGGACGCGCGCCGACGCGGACCCCCTCGCGCAGCAGCGCCTGCTGCACGTGGTCGAGGCTGCCCCGAACGCGATGATCATGGTCAACGACCGCGGTCGCATCGTGCTCGTCAACAGCCAGGCCGAGCGGTCCTTCGGGTACTCGCGTGACGAGCTGCTGTCGATGGAGGTCGAGCAGCTGCTCCCCGAGCGTTTCCGGGGCCGGCACCGGACGTTCCGTGGCGACTTCTTCCAGCGGCCCGACCGGCGCGAGATGGGGGCCGGCCGGGAGCTCTACGGACTCCGCAGCGACGGCTCGGAGGTGCCGATCGAGATCGGCCTCAACCCGATCGACATCGGCTCCGAGCACTTCGTGCTCGCCTCGGTCATCGACATCAGCGAGCGTCTGGAGGTCCAGGCCGCCCAGGACGAGGCCCGCCAGGGCGCCCTGCGCAGGTCGATCCTCGACAGCATCCCCTTCAGCGTGCTCGCCACGGACGCCGACGGCGTCATCCTCACTGCCAACCCGTCGGCCGAGCGGCTGCTCGGCTTCAGCCAGGACGCGCTCGTCGGTGCGCGCCTGACCGACCTCCACGCGGACACCCCACTGCCGATGGACGGCGCGTCGTCGCTCGCCGCCGCGGCCGGCGACGAGAGGGAGCGGACCTATCGCCGTCGCGACGGCGAGTGCGTGCCGGTCAACGAGGCGATCACGCCGTTGACCGACGACACGGGCGCGACCACCGGCTACCTCGCCGTCGCCTACGACATCACCAACCGCAGGGAGGCGCAGGCCGAGGTCGTCTTCCTCGCCACCCACGACGGCCTCACGCGGATGCCCAACCGCACCAAGCTGGTGCAGCACCTCCGCGAAGCCATCACTGACGCCGATCGCGACGGCACCGAGATCGCCCTCCTCCTGCTCGACCTCGACCACTTCAAGCGGGTGAACGACTCACTCGGGCACCACACCGGTGACGAGCTGCTCCTCCGCGTGGGCGAACGGCTGCAGCGCTGGACCATGCCCGGCGAGCTCGTCGCCCGCTTCGGCGGCGACGAGTTCGTGATCGTCGTCGACGGCCTGGTCGACGCGGAGGTCCTGGACGCCCGCGTCGAGGCGCTGCTCGAGGACCTCATGCGCCCCGTGGTCGTGGCCGGCCACGAGCTCGCCCTCACCGTGAGCATCGGCGGTGCGGTCTACCCGCGCCACGGCACCGACCCCACGGCGCTGCTCAAGCATGCCGACACGGCGATGTACCAGGCGAAGGCGTCCGGTCGCAACGCGTTCCAGTGGTTCCGCCCCGCCATGCTCGACGAGACCAACGACCGGATGAGCATGGCGTCGGCTCTGCGGCACGCCATCGGCTCGCGCGAGCTGTCGATCGCCTACCAGCCCCAGGTCGACCTCCGCACCGGCCGGGTCGAGGGCTTCGAGGCGCTCGCGCGCTGGCGCAGCCGGGACTACGGGCCGGTCTCGCCCGACCAGTTCATCCCGGTCGCCGAGGACAGCGGCATGATCGTCCAGCTCGGCGGCTGGGTCCTGCGCCGCGCGTGCCGCGACGTCGCGTCCTTCCAGGAGGTCCTCGGCCGACCGCTCAAGCTGGCGGTCAACGTCTCCCCACGACAGTTCCGCACGACGAGCTGGTTCGGCGAGGTCGTCGGCGCCCTCAACGACTCGGGGCTCGCGGCGAGCCAGCTCGAGCTCGAGATCACCGAGGGCATCCTGATGGACGACCGCTGGGAGGTGCTCGACCTGCTCAGCGAGCTGCGTGCGCTCGGCGTGAGCATCGCCGTCGACGACTTCGGCCGCGGCTACTCCAGCCTCGCCTACCTGACCCGCTTCCCCGTCGACAAGCTCAAGATCGACCGGTCGTTCATCCGCGAGATCGACGCCGACAGCCACGCCCCCATCGTCGACGCCATCATCGTGATGGGCCACGCGCTCGGGGTGACGATCGTGGCCGAGGGGGTCGAGTCGCGCGACCAGGAGGAGTACCTGCGGGCGCGCGACTGCGACGAGGCCCAGGGCTACCTCTACAGTCCCGGCGTGCCCGCCGAGCACGCGGTCCGCACGGTGCAGGCGATCGGGGTGTTCTGACGATGGGCACCAGGCCGACTCCCGCAGCCGTCACCCGCGGCTGGCTCCTGGCGGTCTACCTGCTGTCCACGGTCGTCGGCCGCCTCTCGATCGTCGACGACCGGCCGATCGCCCTCATCTGGCCCGCCGCCGGCGTCGCCCTGGCATGGTTCGTCACCGAGCGCTCGGAGGTCACCCGCGGCATCGGCCTGTTCGTGCTCTGCAGCATCGGCGCCCTGGTCGGCCTCGCCGTCGGCGCCAGTCCGGGGGTCGCCGTGGTGCTGGTCGCCTCGCAGCTGACCGGCATGCTCGCCGTCGTACTCCTGCTCGATCGGTGGTCCCCCGGCACCGGCGAGCGGAGCCCCGCGCCCCTCGACAGCCCGCGCGCGCTCTTCGGGTTCCTCAGCGCGACCGCGGTCGGCTGCCTGGCCGGGGTCGCGTTCGGCGCCGTCACGCTGGCGGTCATCGGCGAGCCGCTGCCCGTCGTGGTCGCGATGGCATGGTGGGGACGCAACCTCGGCGGCGTGGCCGGGGCCGGCATCGTGACGCTCCTCCTGATCGACAAGTACGGGCGCCCGCAGCGACGGACGGCGGACCATCCTCCGCTCGAGGGCGCCGGGGTGGTCGAGCTGGGCGCGCTGCTCGCCACGACGGCGCTGCTCGTCGGGCTCGACTTCGCAACGCCGTGGCCGATGACCTTCCTGATGCCCGCGATGACCGTGTGGGCCGGGATGCGCTTCACCCCGTTGACGGTGGCCTTCCACACCCTGGCGTCGGGCGGGTCGACGCTAGGGCTCACCGTCCTCGGACGCGGACCGTTCTCGGACGTCGGCGACGTGCGCACCGGCGTGCTGCTGGCCCAGCTGTTCGTCGGCGTGACGTTGGTCGTCGGCCTGGTCCTCGTCGCGATGCGCGAGCGCACGGCCGTGCTCCAGGCCGATCTGCTCGAGCAGGAGCGCGACCAGAGGCAGGAGCTGCTCACCTTCGCCCACCGCGTCGCCCACGACCTGCGGACGCCGCTGACCGTGATCGACGCCTGGACCGACGAGCTCGCGCTCTCGCTGGACGCCGCACCTCTCGGGCCGCCGCAGGGATCGGCCGACGTGCTCGAGGGCATCGCCCGCGCCTCGTTGCGGATGCGCAACCTCGTGGACGACCTGCTCGCGGACGCGATCGCGCGTGAGCGCCAGGCCGCTCCCGAGGAGGTGGACCTCGGCGAGGTCGTCGCGCAGGTCGCCCGGGACCACTACGCGGAGCAGTCGGTGCACGCCTCGACCCTCGGCGCCGTCCGCGGCGACCCGGTGCTGATCCGGCAGCTCGTCGAGAACCTGGTCGGCAACGCCCTCAAGTACAGCCGCCCGGGCGAGTGCCCCGAGGTCACCGTGAGCGCCTGCCACACCCACGGCGGCCGGGTGCTCGTGACCGTCGCCGACCGCGGCATCGGCATCCCCGACGGCGCGCACGACTGGATCTTCGAGCCCTTCCGCCGGGCTCACCACGGCGACGTCCCGGGCACCGGCCTGGGCCTGAGCACCTGCCGACGCATCGTCGAGCGCCACGGCGGCAGGATCCGCGCGCTCTCCCGACCCGACGGCCCCGGTGCCGTCATCGAGTTCGACCTGATGGGAACGAGGTAGCACCATGGACCACCACGACACCCCGGCTGCGGAGGCCGAGCGTCTGGAAGCCGAACACCTGCGCATCGAGCTGGCGGACTGCCGGGAGGCGCTCGCCGAGCTCCGTGCGCGGGTCGACGACGCGCAGCGCCTGGCCAACATGGGCGACTACGACTGGCACATCGTCAACGACACGAACTCGTGGTCCGACCAGCTCTACCGCATCTACGGGCACGAGCCGCAGTCGTTCAACGCGTCCTACGACCGGTTCCTGGCGATGATCCACCCCGATGACCGGGACGCGGTCACCGCCATGCACCGACAGGCCTACCAGTCCGGCGGGTCCTGGCAGATGACCGAGCGCATCGTCCGCCCCGACGGGGAGGTGCGCCATCTGGCGACCAACGGGGTGGTGGTCACCGACGACAACGACAACCCCGTGCGGATGCGCGGCACCTGCGTCGACATCACCGACCGGGTCCGGGCGGAGAAGGAGAGCGAGGACCTGGCCGCGAGCCTGCGGGAGTGGCAGGTACGGCGTCGCCAGGCCTTCGAGATCAACGACAACGTCGTGCAGGGCATCAGCGCCGCCGTGCTGGCGCTCCAGCTCGACGACCAGCCGGGTGCGGAGTCCTACCTCGAGCGCACCTTGCAGGCTGCGCGCCAGATGATGGGCGACCTCCTGCTGGACCGGGCCGACGACGACCCGCGGCCCGGCCTCCTGGTGCGCAGCGCAGCCGCCTCCGCCTCGGCCGATGCCGACGATCCCACGGTGGCCACACCCTCGATCGTGGGGATGCGCGTGCTGATCGCCGACGACTACTCCGACATGCGGCGCCTGCTGCGCATCCAGCTCGAGCGCGCCGGCGTCGACGTGGTGGGCGAGGCGGGCGACGGAGCCGAGACGGTCGCCCGAGCACGCGAGCTCGCTCCCGACGTGATCGTGATGGACCTGGCGATGCCGGTCATGGACGGGCTCCAAGCACTGCCGGAGATCCGCGAGGTCGCTCCGGGTGCCACGGTCATCGTGCTCTCGGGTTTCGCCTCGTCGCTGCTGGAGGACAAGGCGATCGCCGCGGGCGCGACCCGGTTCCTGGAGAAGGGCGTCGGCATGGACGTCGTCGGAGCGATCGAGGCACTCGCACTCACTCGCTAGTCGCCGCCTCACCCGGATTCGCTATGGCACGCCGAGGTGCTCCGGCGTAGCGTCGAACCGGCCCTGAGGAGGCAACCGTGTTCATCCAGATAATCCAAGGAAAGTGCACACGGCAGGACGATCTCCACGCCCTCGCCGATGAATGGCGCCGCGACATCTCGGGCGGCGCGACAGGCTGGCTCGGCGGCACCTACGGCTTCACCGACGACGACATGTTCGTCGGTGTCGTCCGATTCGAGTCACGCGAAGCAGCCGCGTCCAACTCCGAACGCCCCGAGCAGGGAGCGTGGGCGGCGAAGCTGATGGCCGTGATGGACGGACCTATGGAGTTCCACGACTGCGACGACGTCATGCTGCTCATGGACGGCGGCTCGGACCGGGCCGGTTTCGTCCAGGTCATCCGTGGCAGGGTCGACGACCCCGCGCGGTTGAAGGCGATGTTCGCCGAGACCGACACGATCCACCGGATGCGCCCCGACATCCTCGGCGCGACGCTCGCGCTCGAGGCCGACGGCACGTTCACCGAGACCGTGGCCTTCACGAGTGAGGACGCCGCGCGTGCCGGCGAAGCGGAAGGCGCGCCGGAGTCGATGCGCGAGGAGCTGGAGTACGCGATGGCCGGCGCCACCTTCTACGACCTGCACCGTCCCTGGTTCGAGTCCGCCTGACTTCCGCACTTCCGCCCACGGGCAGGGGCCGATGCTCTTTACTCGGCCCCATGAAGCCTGCACTCGTCGCCGCCGCACTCGCTCCTCTTCTCCTCCTCGGAGCGTGCGGCGGGGACGACGGCTCCGACGACGCGGGCACGACGCCCGAGGCCTCCCCCAGCTCGACGCTCTCGGCCGAGCAGCAGGCGGTCGAGGACGTGCTGGTGCAGTCGTTGCTCGACCCCGACTGCACGCTGTTGACCGACGACTACCTGGTGAAGCTCTCGCTCTTCAGCGACGCGACGTCCGAGGAGGCGTGCGACCAGCGGAAGACCGGGTGGGTCCAGCCGCAGTTCACCAAGGACGACATCCTCGTGTCGAACGTCCAGGTCACCGGCGACACCGCGACGGCGGTCGTGGGGTCGCGGTACATCAACATCACCACGACCTACCGGCTCACCGACGTCGACGGCACCTGGAAGGTCAGCTGCGACGACTTCACCTGCGACGACCTCGAGGCCCAGTCACCGGCAAGCTAGTCACCTGAAGTCTCGTGACGACTGCCGTGCCTGGAGCGCCGAGCCGGCGCCGGGCACCAGCACGTCGAGCGGCTCGACCTTGTCGGCCACCAGGTTGACCACGCCGTCAGTGCGCTCGACCTTGCCGCGGATGATCACCGCGACCCGGTTGCGGGCCGCCTGGCGGTGCGCCTTCATCACGCCGACCGAGCAGACCACGTTGAGCATTCCGGTCTCGTCCTCGAGGTTGAGGAACGTGATGCCCATCGCCGTGCCCGGTCGCTGGCGATGGGTGATGAGGCCGGCGACGTGGACCCGGCGGCCGGGCTCGGTGCGCCACAGGGTGGTGATCGGCAAGATGCCCGCAGCGTCGAGGTCGGCGCGCAGGTGCTCGATCGGGTGCCGCTCCGGCGAGATCCGCGTGGCCCACAGGTCGGCCAGGGTCAGCTCCTCGTCGCTCATCCCCGGCAGCGTCGGCGGCGGCGGGGCAGGCGTGCTGCCGGGCAGCTGGGAGTCGGACTCGGCGTAGCCCGACATCCACAGCGCCTGCCGCCGGTCGAGCCCGAAACCGTCGAACGCCCCCGCCGTCGCCAGTGCCTCGAGCTGGGCGGAGGTCAGTCCCGCACGGCGGGAGAGGTCGGTGATGTCGGCGTACGGCGCCTCCGCCCGCACCGCGACGATGCGCTCGGCCAGGTCCTTGCCGATCCCCCGCACCGAGTCGAGCCCGAGACGCACGGCAAGGCTGCCGTCGTAGCGGTGCTTGTCGTCGACCGGGTCGCAGGCCTCCAGGTCGGCCTTGGCCTGCGACAGGTGGATGTCGGGTCTCAGCACGCTCACCCCGTGGCGGCGGGCGTCTGCGGTCAGCGACTGCGGCGAGTAGAAGCCCATCGGCTGGTTGCGCAGCAACCCGGCGAGGAACGCCGCGGGATAGTGCAGCTTGAACCACGACGAGGCGTAGACCAGCAGCGCGAAGCTGAGGGCGTGCGACTCGGCGAAGCCGAAGTTGGCGAAGGACAGGATCTTCACGTAGATCCCGTCGGCCTTGTCGCCGGTGATGCCCCTGCGGGCCATCCCGGCGTAGAGCTTCTCCTTGACCTTCTCGATGCGCTCGACACCGCGCTTGGAGCCCATCGCGCGGCGCAGCAGGTCCGCGTCGTCGCGGGTGCAGTCGCCGAGGGTGACCGCCATCGCCATCAGCTGCTCCTGGAAGAGAGGCACACCCAGGGTGCGGCCGAGCACCGGCTCGAGCGAGGGATGGTCGTAGGTGACCGGTTCCTTGCCCATCGCCCGGCGGATGTAGGGGTGGACGGCACCACCCTGGATCGGCCCCGGACGGATCAGGGCGATCTCGATGGCGAGGTCGTAGAAGCTGCGCGGCTTGAGCCGGGGCAGGGTGCCGATCTGCGCGCGGCTCTCCACCTGGAAGACGCCGATGGAGTCGGCACGGCAGAGCATGTCGTAGACCGCCGGCTCCTCCTTCGGGATGGTCTCCAGCGCCCACCGCGTGCCGAGGTGCTGCTCGATGAGCCGCATCATGTGGTCGAGCGCGCCGAGCATGCCGAGCCCGAGCAGGTCGAACTTCACCAGCCCCATCGACTCGCAGCCGTCCTTGTCCCACTGCAGCACGGTGCGACCGGGCATCCGGGCGCGCTCGATCGGGCAGACCTCGCCGATCGGCCGCTCGGTGAGGACCATGCCGCCGGAGTGGATGCCGAGGTGGCGCGGCGCCGAGAGCAGCTCCTCGGCGAGCGCGACCACGGGCGGCGGGATCTGCGACTCCGTCTCCACCGCGCTCGACCACCCGTCGACGGACTTCGACCACGCGTCCTGCTGCCCGGTGGAGAAACCGAGCGCCTTGGCTGCGTCGCGGACCGCCATCCGTGGCCGGTAGCTGACGATGTTGCACACCTGCGCCGCGTTGCGCCTCCCGTAGGTCTCGTAGACCCACTGGATGACCTCCTCGCGTCGGTCGGAGTCGAAGTCGACGTCGATGTCGGGCTCCTCCTCGCGGTGCTCGGAGATGAACCGCTCGAAGGGGAGCCGGAAGTAGACCGAGTCGATCGCGGTGATGCCGAGCGCGTAGCAGACCGCGGAGCTCGCGGCGGAGCCCCTGCCCTGGCAGAGGATCCCCCGGTCGCGGGCGAACCGCACGATGTCGTGGACGATCACGAAGTAGCCGGCGAAGTCCTTGCGCAGGATCACGTCGAGCTCGGCCTCGATGCGTGCTCGCGCCTGGTGCTCGAGGTCGGTGCCGGCGTACCTCTCCTCGAAGCCGCGCTCGGTCAGGACCCGCAGCCACGAGCCCGGCGTGTGCCCCTCGGGGATCCCCCGCTTGGGCAGACGTGGCGAGGCCTTGCGGAGGTCGAAGGCCAGCTCCTGGGCGAGCGTGACGGTGTGGGAGACCGCCCCGGGGAAGCGACCGTAGAGCTGCATCATCTCGGCACCGCTGCGCAGGTGGGCGGAGCCCGAGAGGTCGAGCCAGCCGTCGAGCTCGGCGATGCTGCGCCTGGCCCGGATCGCCGCCATCGCGGCAGCCAGGCGGCGTTTGGCCGGGGTGGCGTGGTGGATGTTGCCGGTCGCGACGAGCTGGAGACCACGTGAGCGGGCGAGGGAGGCCAGCGCGTCGTGCGTGAGGTCGTCGCCGGGCTTGCCGTGCCCGTTGAGCTCGACGACCACGTGGTCGCGACCGAACCGGGCGACCAGGTCGTCGACCTCCTCCGCCGTGCGCTGCCCCTTGCGGCACCCCGTGAGCACGACCCAGTGGTCGCGTCCGAGATCGGTCAGCTCGTCGAGGTCGTACGACGGCCGCCCCTTCTCGTCGCCGCGCAGGTGTGCCTCGGTCATCGCCCCGGCCAGGCGGTGGTAGCCCTCCACCCCCCTGGCCAGCACCAGGAGGTGGCGGCCCTCGGGGTCGGGCACGCCGTTCTGCGGGCCGGTGAGGCCGAGGGAGAGCTCGGCGCCGTAGACGGTCGGCATCCCGTAGGCCGCACTCGCCTCGGCGAAGAGCGGCGCCCCCGCGAAGTTGTCGTGGTCGGTGATGGCCAACGCGTTCAGACCGAGACGGCTCCCCTCGGCGACCAGGTCGGCGGGGCTGCTCGCCCCGTCGAGGAAGCTGAAGTGGCTGTGGCAGTGCAGCTCGGCGTAGGGCACCACGGTCTCGGGGCGCTCGACGTCGTGGACCTCGATGGTGGGTCGCTTGCGGCGCGACACCGGCGCGTCCTCGATGCCTGGCCTGCGCCCGGACAGCCGACGCTCGATCTCCCGCCACGGGACCGGCGGGTTGCTCCATCCCATGGCGGTCTCAGGCGACCAGGGTGTAGACGCCGGGCCGTTCTCTCACCCAGCGTGGTTCGCGCCAGCCCATCGGTGGCGAGGCCGTGCTCCGGTAGCGGTGGCCGGTGGGAGTGATCGTCTCCACCGCGTGGCGCAGGTCGTCGACGGCTTCATGCCGCCAGCCCGGCACCTCCTTCGCGAGGTTGCACGCCTCGCAGAGCCCTTGCCCGTTGTCGGCGTCCGTCGCGCCCCCGGCGGACACCGGCACCACGTGGTCGCGGTGCCGGACCGGGGCGCTGCAGTAGGGCGTGCGGCAGATGCCGAGGTCGCGCTGGGCGACGAGCTCGGCCAGGCCGTCGGCGTAGAACCGCTGCTTGCTGGTCATCGCCACCAGCCGGCCGCCGTGGTCGACGTAGAGCCGGCGGACCAGCGCGTCGACCTGCGAGGTCAGGGCGCGCCCCAGCAGCAACCGCGCGATCTCGGCGGGCACCAGCTCCGGCGCCACTCCGTCGGCGCCGACCTCTGCCGGCCGGTGACCGCCGAGCAAGGTGGCGTCCGACATCGTGAGGTTGACCAGCACCGGCATCGGTGGCGGCGCATCGTCGACCAGGTCGGCACCGGTGACCCGGGCGACAAGCAGGTCGGCCATCAGCTGACCGCGGCTGCGAGGGTCGCCCTTCGCCCGGAGGGCGTCGGCGTCACGAACCAGAGCGGCGTGGACCGAGACGCCCTGGGCGACGGGGAGCAGCCCGGTCAGGTAGGTCATCGTGTCGGGCGCCGGTCGCACGCTCACGTGACGGTCCTTCTCGGCGTTGCTCGCGCGTCGTGCGACGGCGGCCGGGTCGAGCTCGTAGGCGAGCTTCTTCGCCCGCGCCACGAGATGCCGGGTGCCGAGCCCGACGAGCGCTGCCGGGTCGGCGCACAGCTCCTCGTCGACGAACGCCCGCTCCTCGGCCGTCAGGCAGGCGGTCTCGCGGACCAGGAGGATCGCGCGGAACTCGTTGAGCGTGCCGTCCGACAGCCGGGCGCGGGTGTGGGGCATCTCGTGGTGCAGCACCTTCGCAAGGCCGAGGAGGGTCTGCCCGCGGTGCGGCGACTCTCGTCGGGCCAACGCGATCTCGCGCGCCACTCCCCTGCCCTGCCGTCGGGACGAGACGCCCTGCTCCGACTCGACCTTGCGCCGAGCGGCGTCGTGGGCCACGGTGGCCTCACCCTGGATCGCGCACAGCGCCGACTTCATCCGCTCGAGACCGTCGACGAGGTCGACCAGCGCAGCGGGATCCTGCGGCAACCCGCCACTGAGCAGCGCGGAGGTCAGGTCGCCGACCTGGTCCGCGGTGAGCTGGGTGGTTGCCATGCACCCATTCTATCGAACACGTGTTCGAACACAAGCCCGGAGCCGCACCCTGTGGAATCCTGGCCCGGTGACCTCGGACCTCGACCGTGAGCGCGCCAAGGAGCACGGCTTCGACCGGTTCCGTCGCATCGACCTCGCCTTCCAACGCGGTGAGATCACCCAGGGCCAGTGGCACGACGAGGTGCGGGCGGTCGTCGAGCCCGTCTACCTCGACGCCGAGACCGAGCAGATGGGCTCGGGCCATGCCGGCACCGCCGAGGAGTGGCGCGCCTCCCGCGGCATGGTCCTCCACGCCGTCGACCGACCGGGCAGCTTCCTGGACGTCGGGTGCGCCAACGGCCTCCTCATGGCGTCGGTCGCGACCTGGTCGGGCGAGCGCGGCCTGAGCATCGAGCCCTACGGCGTCGAGATCTCCCCGCCCATCGCCGCGCTCGCCCGGGCGCGCTACCCGCAGTGGCACGACCGCATCTGGACGGCCAACGCCGCGCACTGGCAGCCGCCGATGCGGTTCGACTACGTGCGGACCGGGCTCGAGTACGTCCCGTCCACCCGGCGCGAGGCCTACGTCCGGCATCTTCTCGACCACGTCGTCACCCCCGGTGGCCGGCTCGTCGTCGGCAAGAACAACGAGGACCGCGGCCGGTCGGCGATCGCCGACGACCTCCGAGCCTGGGGCTTCTCAGCCGTCACCGAGGTCCGCGGTCCGCACGCCCACCCGGACGTGGAGATGTCCGTGGTGTGGTTCGACAACAGGTGACAGGGCCGGTTGAGCACTGCGACGGATGAACCACCGTCCGAGGGATACCTCCTCTCCGGAGCGCTCGACCCGAGGAGACGAGAATGACCGACCAACCGTCGCATCGCCGCCCTACGCCCGTCGCCGAGCCTCCCGACCCCTCACCCGGCGGCCCCAACGCCATCCCCGGCGTGGGCGGGGACGGGCCCTACTCGCGGGTGCCGCGCGACCTCGACCCCGATCTCAACCCGGCGACCGACGACCAGCTGCCCGACGAGACGAAGGAGGGCGAGGACACCGAAACCGAGGCGACCCAGGAGGGCGAGACCTCGGAGGCGGAGTCCGAACCGACCGCCTGACCCGCACCGGCATCAGCCCGCCGCGATCTCCTCGAAGACCGCCGGGTCGGCGTCCCACTCCGAGCCCGGCCGGGGCCAGTGGAGCGCGACGTCGGTGATGCCGATCTCGGCGTAGCGACCGGCCAGGTCGTCGTACGCCTGCCGCGAGGCCAGCCACGGCTCGTCGGTGAAGCCGGTCAGCAGCAGTCGCGGCATCGTGGCGACGTCGCGGCCCGCGTCGGCGCACGCGTCGGCCAGGCGCGCGAGCCGCTCGCGCACCTCGGCGTACGGCGTCTCGCTGATCGGGTTGGCGATCCAGCCCTGGCCGTGCCGCGCCGCCAGGCGCAGGCCGCGCGGTCCGTTGCCGGCGATCCAGAAGGGTGGTCGGTGCTGCACCAGGCCGGGCGAGACGGTGACGCCGCGCATCGACCAGTGCTGCCCGGTGGCCGACACCGCCGCGCCGGTGAGCAGCAGGTCGAGCTGGTCGACCCACTCCTCGAACCGGTCGGCACGCTCGCGGGGGCTCCACTCGCGGTCGAGCACGTCGCCGTCGGAGGTGTGCTCGGTGCCGCCGGCGCCGATGCCGAGGGTGAGTCGTCCGCCGGAGATCCGGTCGATCGTGCGGATCGCCGACGCGGTCGGGACGGGGGTGCGGAAGTTCGGGGAGGTGACCAGCGTGCCGAGCCGGACACGCGAGGTGACGGCCGCGGCAGCAGCCAGGGAGGCGTAGGCGTCGTCCCACGGGGTGTGGCCGCGCCAGGCCAGGTGGTCGTAGATCCAGGCGCCCTCGAAGCCGAGCTCCTCGGTGCGCCGCCAGGTCCGTGCCATCTCTGGCCAGTCGTGGATCGGCCAGACGATCGCGTGACGCCTCAGCTGCATGGCTCGCACAGTAGTCGTGCCCGCCCTCAGTCGTAGCCCGCCTCCGCTTCCCAGCCGCTCGCCCGCCAGACCAGCAGCCAGGCACGTCCGTCGACGCCGACGACCTGGAACCGCGCCGACCGGCCAGCACCTCCCTCGGCCAGCCACCACGCCTCGTCGACCGGCCAGGGTCCGGCCCAGCTGGCCACCGGCGTCCACCGGTGTCCCTCGTGACCGGCGACGTCGGAGGACGCGAGGATCCGGTAGCGCCACGGCTCGCCGGTCACGGCTCCGCGCTCGGTGACCGCCACGGTCCGCCCCGACTCGTCGACGACCTCCGCGCCCAACGGGGTCGGGAAGACCCGCGACGGCGCCGGGCCGGGGATCTGCCCGGGCCAGGGGCGGTCCAGCGGCCGCAGGCCGACGGGGCGCTCGCCCCAGGCGACGCTCGCCTGCCGGTCGGCGACGCTCCGCCCGCCCTGCAGCACCGGCGTGCGCACTGCGTCGAAGCCGATCATCGCCTGGACCCGTGCCACGCCCCGCGTCACCTGCTCGTCGGCGCCGCCGCCCCACAGCCCCTCCGCGTGGTCCTCGGCCGGCTCGACGGTCTCGGGGAGGAAGCGCACCCGCTCGACCGGCGCCCGCACCGATCCTGGGTCGCGCCGGCTGCGCAGCCCCGATGTCGCCAGTCCCGCCTGCAGCTGCCAGTGCACCCGGTCGACGAGGTCGCGCGAGGTGAAGCAGCGCGGGTGCATCCAGGTGCGCGCCGACGTGACGACACCGTCGGCCTCCGCCTCGATGCGTACGGCGACCGCCACCAGCTGCCGCTCGGCCAATCCCTGCACGAACCTCTCCGCGGTGGTGCGGACGCTGAAGCACACCGCCTCTGCCGACTCCAGCGGCGGCTCGAAACCGATCTCGCAGGCCAGCTCCGGCGGTGGCTGGCGGGAGCCGAGGGTGGTCGCCACCCCACCCCTGGCGCGCTGCCAGACGCTCAGCCCGAACCCTCCGAACCGGTTGCTCACCTCCGAGCGGGACAGCTGGGCGAAGTCGCCGAGCGTGGGCAGCCCGAGCCGCCGGAGGAGGTCGGCCAGCTCCCGGCCGTCCTCGCCACCGTCCACGGCATCGGCGAGGACCCGCACCGGGAGCGCCTGCACGAAAGCGGCCGAGCCGCCGGTCGGCACGACCACGCAGTCCTGCACCTCGGCCTGCCGCGCTGCCTGCTCGGCGGTGAAGAGGTCGTCGGCGACGCCGAACCGGCAGTCCCACACCCCGGCGTCGACGAGGTGCTGGGCGAGGAGTGCCGCCGCGTGGCGCTCGCCGCCGAAGTAGCGCCCCGGAGCCGGCACGGCGAGGAGGCCCGGCCGGATCGGAGCCACCCCGGGCCGCAGGTCCTCGACGGTGGCGAGCACCGGCTCGAAGTAGCGGACGTCGCGCTCGGGGTTGGCGGGGAGGAGCACGAGCTCCGGGCAGCGCGACTGGGCGTCACGACGGCGGTGCCCGCGTCGTACGCCCTCGGCGCGCGCAGCGGCGTTGCACACCTCGACCACGTTGTTGCTCAGCACCGCGGCCGGCTCGTCGCCCGCGCGCACCGGGGAGTCGGCCGCCTCGGCCAGCTCGAACAGCCCGGCCGTGACCGACCAGTCGGGGCACCAGGCAACGAGCACCCTCATGGCGTGCTCATGGGAGGACGAGGTCGTGGGCCGACCTCCGGGCGCCGCGGGTGACCGCGACCCGCAGCTCACGCCGGTCGAGACGACCGCGGCCACGATCCACCCCCGTCCAGTGCGCCTGCTCGGCGCTCACCCGCGCCTCGACGCGGGGCCACTCGCCCCAGACGACCAGCACCGAGGACCGCGCCCGGAGCCGGGCGTCGAGCACCGACGCCGACTTCGCGTCGACCCTCCCGTTGGGCTTGAGCACGACGACCTTGAGCACGTCGACGAGCGCGGCGACCACCTCGAGCCAGAGCTCGCCCGGCTCGGGCACCAGGACGGTCCGGCGCAGGTCGATGCCCCACTGCGCGGCGGCCTCGGCCCCGAAGTCGCCCCAGCCGGCGAACCCGACCCACTCCCCTGCACGCGACGCACCGGAGGCGAGACCGAGGGCGAGGGTGGCGGAGTCGACGGCGTAGCTCGTGCCCGTGCGCAGCTGCACCAGCCCCTCGAGCGAGGGGTGCACCGGCACCGTCAGCCGGGTCGGACCGCCCTGGAGGGACTCGATCCTCCGCTGCAGCGCTGCCACGACGTCGTCCGGCGCCCCTGACGGGGACGGCCGGACGACCTCAAGCGGTTGCGCACTCACTCACCCATGTTCGAACATCTGTTCGAACAAATCAAGAGCGTCTCAACGCTTGCGCTTCTCCCGCGGCCGCACCTGCAGCTGGATCGGCGTGCCCACGAAGCCGAACTCCTCGCGCAGCCTCCGCTCGATGTAGCGCTCGTAGCCCGCGTCGAGCTTGCCGGAGGTGAAGAGCACGAAGGTCGGCGGGGACGTGGTGGCCTGGGTGCCGAACAGCACCTTCGGCTGCTTGCCGCTGCGCACCGGGTGCGGGTGCTCAGCCACGAGCCGCCCCAGGAACGCGTTGAGCGCGCCGGTCGAGACCCGCGTCTCCCAGCCCTCGAGCGCCTTGTCGATGGCCGGCACCAACCGGTCGATGTGCCACCCCGTGCGCGCGGTGATGTTGATGCGCGGCGCCCACTGCACCTGCACGAGGTCGCGCTCGATCTCGCGGTCGAGGTAGTAGCGACGCTCCTCGTCGACCAGGTCCCACTTGTTGAACGCGATCACGAGGGCACGGCCCGACTCGCGCACCGCCTGCAGGATCCGCACGTCCTGCTCGGCGATCGACTCCTGGCCGTCCAGGACGAGCACGCACACCTCAGCGCGCTCGATCGCGGTAGAGGTGCGGAGCCAGGCGTAGTACTCGTGGCCCGAGGCCTCCTTGACCCGCTTCCGGATGCCCGCGGTGTCGACGAAGCGCCACTGCCGTCCGCCCAGCTCGACGAGCTCGTCGACCGGGTCGACGGTGGTGCCGGCGACGTTGTCCACGACCACGCGCTCCTCCCCCGCCAGCTTGTTGAGCAGCGACGACTTGCCGACGTTGGGCCGGCCGACGATCGCGACGCGACGCGGGCCGCCCAGCTCCTTCTCGGTGACCGGCGGCGGCTCCGGCAGCACCGCGAGCACGGCGTCGAGCAGGTCGCCCGAGCCGCGACCGTGCAGCGCGGAGACCACGTAGGGCTCCCCGAGCCCCAGGTTCCACAGCGCGTACGCCTCGGCCTCGGCGCGCTCGTCGTCGACCTTGTTGGCGGCCAGCACGACGGGCTTGCCCGACTTGCGGAGGATCTTCACGACCTCCTCGTCGGCATCGGTGATGCCGACGGTCGCGTCGACCACGAAGAGCGTCGCGTCCGCCAGGGAGACGGCGATCTCGGCCTGGGCGGCGATCCGTTCGGCGAGCCCGCGCGCGTCGGGGTCCCAGCCGCCGGTGTCGACCACCGTGAACGCACGGCCGTTCCACTCGGCGTCGTAGGACACCCGGTCGCGGGTCACACCGGGGATGTCCTCCACGACCGCCTCGCGGCGGCCCAGGATCCGGTTGACCAGCGTGGACTTCCCGACGTTGGGCCGGCCGACGACGGCCAGGACCGGCACCACTTCTTCACTCACAGCTCTTCCTTCATGATCGGGCCCGGCAGGCTACGGCCGTTCTCGGCCAGCGCCTCCTTCAGGCCGGCCAGCATCCGCTGGCGCAAGTCATCGGCCGTCGCGGCGACCAGGGCACGCTGTCGCGGCCACGGTACGGCGGCAACCGGCACCGGTTCTCCAACAACGATGTCGATCCGGGTCTTCCGCGCGGGCAGCGAGTTCATCCCGCCGCCCGGCTCGCGGGTGCCGAGGAACGTCAACGGCACCACCGGGGCACCCGTCACCAGCGCGAGGTAGGCGGCGCCGTGCTGGAACCGGTCGAGCTCACCGCTGCCGCGGGTGCCCTCCGGGAAGACGCCGACGGCCCCGCCGTCACGCAGGACCCGCAGGCTCAGCCGGATCGCGCGCGTGTCGGTGCGGTAGCGGTCGAGCGGGATCTGACCCGTCTGGCGGAGGAAGCCCCCCAGCCGGCCCTCGAACATCTCGATCTTCGTCAGCGCGTGCACGGGTCGCGGCGCGAAGATCGCCATCAGCGGACCGTCGATCACGCCGACGTGGTTGGCGGCCACCACCGCCGGCCCGGTGCGGGGGAACCGTTCGGGGTGGAGCACCCGGACGTCGTACCGCCGCCGGATGATCCACCGCGACAGCGGGCGGCCGCCGTGGAGCAGCCAGCGGTGCGGGTGCCGGACGACGTCGCTGCGCGGCCGCTCCCCGTGAGCGGCGCGGTTCATGCGTCCGCCGGTGCCGTCGCGAGGCCGACGACCAGGTCGACGACCTCGTCGAGGGTCAGGTCGGTGGAGTCGACGTGGACCGCGCCGTCGGGCATGGTCAGTGGCGCCACGGCGCGCGAGGAGTCGATGCGATCGCGGTTGAGCAGCGACTCCCGGGTCGCCGTCACGTCGCTCGAGCCCGCCTCGGCCGCGCGGCGCGCGGCGCGGGCGGCGGGGTCGGCGGTCAGGTAGACCTTGAGGCCGGCATCCGGCCAGACGACCGAACCGATGTCGCGGCCCTCGACCACGATGCCGCCGCCGTCGATGATCGAGCGCTGCAGGTCGACCAAGCGGCTCCGCACGGCCGGCACCGCGCTCACCGGCGAGACCGCAGCGTTGACCGCGTCGCTGCGGATCTCGGTCGAGACGTCGACGTCGTCGAGGGTGATCGTCGGGGCCAGCGGGTCGGTGCCGGACACCAGCCGGGGCGCATCGGCCCGGGCCGCGACGGCCTCCGGATCGTGCACGTCGACGTCGTGCTGCAGCATCCACCAGGCCACGGCCCGGTACATCGCGCCGGTGTCGAGGTAGCGCAGGCCGAGCCGGTCGGCGACAGCGCGACAGGTGCTCGACTTGCCCGAGCCCGACGTCCCGTCGACGGCTACCACGAGCGAGCCCAGCGCAGCGCTCCGATCACCTGCATCCACGGGCGACCATGCTACCGGTGAGTCACCCAACCCTTGGATTCGAGCGCGACCAGCAGCTCCTCGGCGCGGCCCTCGGCGACGTCGAGCTCCACGAGACCGACGGGGCGGCCCGGGTCGTGGTCGATGCGCACGTCCTCGATGTTGACGCCGCTCGACCCGACGTCGGCGAACAGCCGGGCGAGCTCGCCCGGATGGTCGGGTACGGCGACGTGGACCGCCGCGAGCGTCTGCACCGGACCGCCGTGCTTGCCCGGGATGGCGCGGGTGCCGGCGACCCCGTGGGCGAGCAGCGACTCCAGGCTCGCACGATCCCCGTCGGCGACCGCCTCGAGGGCGAGGTCGAGGCGGTCGCGGACCTCGCGCAGCAGGCCCGCCACGGCCTCGCTGTTGCCGCCGATGATCTGGCTGTAGAGCGTGGGGTCCCCGCCGGCCACCCGGGTGACGTCGCGGACGCCCTGGCCGGTCAGCGCGAGGTGCTCCGGCGCCGCGCCCGCAAGGGTCCCGGCGACCAGCGAGGACACCAGGTGCGGCACGTGGGACGTGCGGGCGACCGCGAGGTCGTGCTCGGAGGGCGAGAGGCGCACGGCGACCGCCCCGCACACCTGGACCAGGCGGGCGACGGTCTGGACGGCGTCGGCGGCGGAGCCGGGGTGGGGCGTGATGGCCCAGGGCCGGCCCGAGAAGAGGTCCGCCGACGCGGTGAGCGGTCCCGAGCGCTCGCTGCCCGCCATGGGGTGGCTGCCGACGTAGCGCGCCAGTGCCGGGTGCCCGGCCAGCGTGGCGAGCGGAGCCGCCTTCACGCTCCCGACGTCGGTGACCACGGTGCCCTCGCCCGCCGCGTCGAGCGCAGCGGCGATCGCGCGACCCAGGTGGTCGGGAGGCACGGCGACCACGACCAGCGCGGGGACGTCGCCGTCCTCCTTCGCCCGCCCGGCGCCGAGGCCCGACGCCGTCCGCAGGTGCTCGGGCGAGGTGTCGTTCAGGAGCACGTCGAGACCTGCCCGGCGACAGGCCAGGGCGATCGACGTGCCGATCAGTCCGGCGCCGACGACCTCCACCGGTCCCAGGTCCGCATTCACCCCGGCAGGCTATCGGGAGGGATCACTCGTCCCGGACGCGCCCACGCAGCGCCTTGGTGCGGCCCAGCTGCTTCTTGGCCTCCACCCGCCGGCGCTGCGAGGCGCGACTCGGCTTCGTCGGCCGGCGTGGTGGAGGTGGCGGGGCGACGGCCTCCCGCAGCAGGGCGACCAGGCGCTCGCGTGCCGCGACCCGGTTGCGCAGCTGCGAACGATGCTCGGACGCCACGACCGAGACCTGACCCTGCGTCAGCTCCGCGCTCAGGTTGCGGACCAGTCGCGCCCGCTGGGGCTCGGTGAACGCGGCGGACGTCCCCGGCGCGAAGAGCAGCTCGACCCGCGTGTCGCTGGTGTTGACCGACTGCCCGCCCGGACCCGAGGACCGCGAGAACCGCTCGACCAGCTCCGCCGCCGGGATCGTCGCCCCCGACGGCAGCCCCGGGGCCGGTGGCACCTGGAGGTCCTGGCCTGGTGCGGTCATGACTGGACTGTACGTCCGTCTGCCGGTGCGGCCGATCGGGTACCTCCGAGGGGCAACCCGATGATGAGAGGCGGAAGAATGACCCAGATCCAGCAGTCCATCGACGTCGACGTCCCCGTGAGCACGGCCTACAACCAGTGGACCCAGTTCGAGTCGTTCCCCGAGTTCATGTCCGGGGTGGAGTCGATCACGCAGCTCGACGACACCCGGCTGCACTGGGTGACCGACATCGCCGGTGTGGAGCGCGAGTTCGACGCCGAGATCACCGAGCAGCACCCCGACGAGCGGGTGGCCTGGGCCAGCACCAGCGGCGAGGCGAAGCACGCGGGCGTCGTGACCTTCCACAAGCTCGACGAGGACAAGTCCCGGGTGATGGTGCAGATCGACTGGGAGCCCAGCGGCATCGTGGAGAAGGTCGGCTCCGCCGTGAACCTCGACGAGCACCGCGTGAAGGGCGACCTCGAGCGGTTCAAGACCTTCATCGAGTCGCGCGGGCACGAGAGCGGCGCCTGGCGCGGCGACGTCCAGGCCTGACCGGGATCCCGCTAGAGGCCGACGGACTCCAGCAGCTGACCGAGCTCGTCGTTGGTCAGCTCACGGGTCTCGCCCGCCCTGAGCGACCCCAGCTCGACCGGGCCGAACCTGACCCGGGTCAGCTTGCGCACGGGATGACCGACGTGGTCGAGCAGCCGCCGCACGATGCGGTTGCGGCCCTCGTGGATCACCAGCTCCACGATCGACTTGCCCGCCGCCGCGTCGACGATCCGCGCTCGGCGCACCTCCACGGGGCCGTCGTCCAGCGTGACGCCGGCGAGCAGGTCGGCGATCGTGCCCCGCGCGATGCGACCGGCCACCTCGGCGACGTAGGTCTTCTCGACCTCGTAGGACGGGTGGGCCATCCGGTGCGCGAAGTCGCCGTCGTTGGTCAGCAGCAGGAGACCCGAGGTGTCGGTGTCGAGCCGGCCCACGTGGAAGAGCCGCAGCGCCGGGTCGGCCGCGAGCCGCTCGGCCACCACGTCGGTGATCGTGCGCCGTCCCTCGGGGTCGGCCATCGTCGACACCACGCCCGTCGGCTTGTTGAGCACGAGATAGACGTGGTCGCTGATCGGGGGCAGCCGCTGGCCGGACACCTTGATGACGGCCACGCGAGGGTCGACCTTCGTGCCGAGCCGGGTGACGACCTCGCCGTCGACCTCGACCTCACCGTCGAGCATCAGCTCCTCGCACTTGCGGCGCGAGGCGACGCCGGACTGGGCCAGCAGCTTCTGCAGCCGGACGAGGCCCCCGTCGTCGGTCTCGATCTCGCGGGTCACGCGTCGCCTTCAGGCGCCGGCTGGGCGTCGGGCGCCGGCTCGACCTCGGGCGCCGGCTCGACCTCGGGCGTCTCCGCCCGGGACGCGAGCTCGTCCTCCATGTCCTCGAGGTCGGGAAGGTAGGGCGCCAGCTCCGGCAGCTCGTCGAGGGAGACGACCCCGATCCGCTCGAGGAAGTACGACGTCGTGCGGTAGAGCGTCGCGCCGTGCTCGCCGTCCTGGCCGGCCTCCTCGACCAGGCCGCGGTTGACCAGCGTGCGCATCACGCCATCGACGTTGACACCACGGATCGCCGAGACCCGCGCCCGCGACACCGGCTGCTGGTAGGCGACCACCGCGAGCGTCTCGAGCGCGGCCTGGGTCAACCGGGCCTGCTGCCCGTCGAGGACGAAGGACTCCACGACCTGGGCGTACTCCTCGCGCGTGTAGAACCGCCAGCCGCCCGCGACGTTGCGCAGCTCGAAGCCGCGGCCCTGGTCGTCGTACTCCCCGGCGAGCGCAGCGAGCGCGTCGGCCACCTCGCCCTCCGGATAGCCCACGGCAGAGGCGAGGGCGCGCTGGTCGAGCGGTTCGTCGGCGACCATCAGCACCGCCTCGAGGGCGGGACGCAGCTCGGCGACGGGTACGGCGAGGACCTCGTCACTGGTCATCGGGCTTCTCCTTCTCGGGGTCCTCGGCCGGCGGTGCGCCGTCGAACTCGTCGGTGATCAGGTCGTCGACGTCGGCGTCGTCCTCGCCGGTCCAGCGGACCGTGAGCTCGCCGAGCGCGGTCACCTGCTCGAACGCGACCGCTCCCTCGCGGAAGAGCTCGAGCAGGGAGAGGAAGCGGGCGACCGTGGTCAGGGTGTCGGGCGAGTCGCCGCACAACGCCCGGAAGGTCATCGTGCCGGACCGGCGGAGCCGCTCCATCACCACTGCGGCCTGCTCGCGGACGCTGACGGCCGGAGCGTGGATGTGGTGCAGGGTCAGCTGCAGCTCCGGCTTCGGTTCGAGCGCCTTCGCGGCCAGGCCGGCGAACTGCTCCAACCCGATGCCGATCAGCACCTCGGGCAGCAGGTTGGCGAACCGTTCCTCGAGGCCGACGGCCCGCGGGTAGCGCCGCGCCTCCTCGGCGAGGCGGGTCTCGAGGACGCCGGCGATCTGCTTGTAGGCCTTGTACTGCAGCAGTCGGGCGAAGAGCAGGTCGCGCGCCTCGAGCAGCGCGAGGTCCTCCTCGTCCTCCACGTCGCCCTGCGGCAGCAGCCGCGCGGCCTTGAGGTCGAGCAGGGTCGCCGCGACGAGGAGGAAGGACGTCGTCTCCTCGAGGTCGGCGTCGCCGAGGTGCTTGACGTGCGCGATGAACTCGTCGGTGACCTGCGACAACGCGATCTCGGTGACGTCGAGCTTGTGCTTGGAGATCAGGCTCAGCAACAGGTCGAACGGACCCTCGAAGTTGTCGAGGCGCACCGCGAAGGCGCGCGGGTCGCCCGTCTCGGTGTCTGCCGTCACCGATGCATCATTGCTCACGCAGTCGCCTGACCAGCGCGGAGTCCTCCCCGTGAGCCTCGAAGTCGGCCAGCACGAGGCCGAGCGCCTCGCGCACGAGCCGTCCGCGGTCGACCGCGAGCGCGTGCTTGCCGCGCAGGTGCAGGCGCACCTGCTCGATCTCCATGAGCTCCTCGGAGGTGACGTAGACCGTCATCTTCTCGTCGTGCCGGATCCGGCCCGAGGGTCGCTTCTCCCCCGGGGTCTCGGCCTGCTCGGCGGGCGCGTCGGGCACCGCACGCACCGACGCCCGCTTCGGAGCAGGTGCGTCGACCGGCTCGTCGGGGTCTGCGGTGGGGCGGAAGAGGTCGTCGGCGGTCGGCAGGCTCACGCGTCGAGGCACCGGAGCGCCACCTCCTTCGCGAGCTGGCGGTAGGCCTCGGCGCCCGAGGAGCCCGAGGCGTACGACGTGATGGGCTCACCGGCCACGGTCGAGTCGCTGAACTTCACGGTGCGCCGGATGACGGTGTGGAAGACCTTGTCCTCCCAGGCCTGCACGAGCCGCTCGAGCACCTCGCGCCCGTGCAGGGTGCGGCCGTCGAACATGGTGCCGAGCACGCCGTCGATCTCGAGCTTGGGGTTGAGTCGCTCCTGCACCTTGTCGATGGTGTTCTTGAGCAGCGCGACACCCCGCAGCGCGAAGTACTCGCACTCCAGGGGCACGATCACCCCGTCGGAGGCCGTGAGCGCGTTGACCGTCAGGAGGCCGAGCGAGGGCTGGCAGTCGATGAGGATGACGTCGTACTGCTCGATCGCGGGCGCGAGCACGCGCTGCAGGGTCTGCTCGCGAGCGACCTCGTGCACCAGCTGCACCTCGGCGGCCGACAGGTCGATGTTGGAGGGCAGCAGGTCCATCCCGGGCACGCCGGACGGCACGACGACCTCGTCGAGCCGCGTCTGGCGGTCCATCAGGAGGTTGTAGACCGTGTGGTCCATCTCGTGCGGGTTGAGCCCGAGGCCGACGGACAGCGAGCCCTGCGGGTCGAAGTCGACCAGGAGCACCTTGCGCCCGAACTCCGCGAGGGCGGCGCCCAGGTTGATCGTGGTCGTCGTCTTGCCGACGCCGCCCTTCTGGTTGCACATCGAGATCACCCGCGCCGGACCGTGCTCGGTCACCGGCCGGGGGTCGGGCAGGACCGGCATCGGCCGTCCGGTCGGACCGAGCGGACGGTCGTCCGCCTCGGGGACCAGCTCGGCCTCGGGGACCGCCTCGGCCTCGGGCGCCGGGGCGCCGGCGAGCACCTCGGCGTCGGCCGGCGTCATCTCGGGCCGGGCGAAGGGAAGCAGGTCGGACACGGGATCCACGTCGGGGCTCCTCTCAGGAATCCTCGCCCGAGGCGGCATGTCCGGAGCACTCGAACCACTGGAGAACCCACCCATCATGGAATGTCACCTCGAAGCCGTCACGGGCAGCTTCCCCACCGCCCTGAACTGATCGTGGCTCCAGTCAACATTGTCGACACGGCGACATTGCGCAGACACTCCGCACGGATGATCGCTGGTCGAGGTAGTCGCTCCAGCGACGGTCCCCAGACCTAGAGCCGTCGCATCGCGAGGGTGCGTACGACGGCCTCCCCCGCGTCGTCCGAAGCGGCGAGGTCGACCTCGGCCTCGATCACCCAGTCGTGGTGGCCGGCCGGGTCGTGGAGGGTCTGGGTGACCCGCCACGAGGAGGCGCCGCGCTCCGCCGAGAGCAGGTCGGGGCCGCGGGCGTCACCGTCGGTGAGCACCCGGTCGTGCTCGGCGTAGTAGTCCTCGATGGCCGCGTCCCAGTCGGCTCGCGAGAAGTCCGCACCGGGCACTCCGTCCTCGAGCGCCGCCAGGGCGTCGAGGTCGTCCCTGGCCACGAGGTCGACGCGGCGCCACATCGCGTTGCGCACCATCACCTCGAAGACCCGCCCCTGCTGGGACAGCGGCCGGGGAGGGGGCGGCGGGGCGTGGTCCTTCACCTCGCGCGACGCGTGGTCCGGATCGGTGAGCGCCTCCCATTCGTCGAGCAGGGACGAGTCGACCTGGCGGATCGTCTCGCCGAGCCAGTCCACCAGCAGGTCGAGCTCCTCGGTCCGCAACGCAGCGGGCACCGTCTGGCGCACCGCTCGGTAGGCGTCGGTGAGGTAGCGCAGCACCAGTCCCTCGGAGCGCGCGACCTGGTAGCGCCCGACGAGGTCGGTGAACCCCATCCCCTGCTCCCACATCTCACGCACCACCGACTTGGGGGCGAGCGCGTCGGGCGAGAGCCAGGGGTGTCGCTCGCGGTAGGTCTCGTAGAGCGGCTCGAGCAGGTCAGCCAGCGGCTGCGGCCAGGTGACGCCCTCGATGAGCACCATCCGCTCGTCGTAGTCGACCCCCTCCGCCTTCAGCGCCGCGATCGCCTCGCCGCGCGCGGCGTGCTGCTGGGCCATCAGCAACGGACGCGGCGCCTCGAGGACCGCCTCCACCACGGACACCACGTCGAGGGTGAAGGAGTCGGAGTCCGGGTCGAGCACGTCGAGCACCGCCAGCGCGAAGTGCGACAGCGGCTGGTTGAGCGCGAAGTCCGCGGGGAGCGCCTCGGTCAGCACGTAGCGCCGCCCGTGCTGGTCCGGCTCGTCGAGCCGGGTGAGTACCTCGGAGGCGACCAGGCTCCGCGTCAGGCGCACCGCCCTCTTCGCGAGGCGCAGCTGGCTGCGCCGGTCCTCGTGGTTGTCCATCATCAACCGGCGCATGACCGCGAAGGCGTCCTCCTCGCGGGACACCACGTTGACGAGCATCGCGTTGTCGACCTTCATCTGGGACCGCAACGGCTCCGGCCGGCCCTCGACGAGCTTGTCGAAGGTCTGCTCGGTCCACACGACCGTGCCCGGCGGCGGCTTCTTCAGCTGCGCCTTCGACCCCCGCTTGGCGCGCTTCTCCTCGCTCATCGCGGCGTTCTTCGCCGCGGCCTTGGCCTTGGCCTTCTCGTTGTCGATGACGTGCTCGGGCGCCTGGACGACCACGTATCCCGCCGTGTCGAAGCCCGCCCGCCCTGCTCGGCCCGCGATCTGCAGGAACTCGCGCGACTTCAGCACGCGCTGCCGCTGGCCGTCGTACTTGGCGAGGCCGGTGAACAGCACCGTGCGGATGGGCACGTTGATACCGACCCCGAGCGTGTCGGTGCCGCAGATCACCGTCAGCAGGCCCGCCTGGGCGAGCTGCTCGACCAGCCGCCGGTAGCGGGGCAGCATCCCGGCGTGGTGCACGCCGATGCCGCGGCGCAGCAGCTTGGAGAGCGTCTTCCCGAAGCCGGCCGCGAACCGGACGTCCTCGAGCCGCGCGGCGATCTCCGCCCGGGCCTCCTTGGTGGCGTCGTGGATCGTCTTGTTGAGCAGACCGGTCGCGTGCTCGACCGCGGCGGCCTGGGTGAAGTGCACGACGTACACCGGACCCTGACCCGTCGTGACGAGCTCCTCGAGGGTCTCCTCCACCGGGTCGAGCGACCAGCGGAACGACAACGGCACCGGCCGTACGGCGTCGTCGACCACCGCGGTCTCGCGGCCGTTGCGCCGGGTGATGTCCGCAGCGAGGTCGGTGACGTCGCCGAGCGTGGCCGACATCAGCAGGTGCTGTGCCTGGGGCAGCTCGATCAGCGGCACCTGCCAGGCCCAGCCGCGCCCGGGCTCGCCGTAGAAGTGGAACTCGTCCATCACCACCAGGCCGACGTCGGCCCGCTCGCCCTCGCGCAGCGCGATGTTGGCCAGCACCTCCGCGGTGCAGCAGATGATCGGCGCATCGGCGTTGACGGCGACGTCGCCGGTGAGCATGCCGACGTCGTCGGCGCCGAAGACGGCGCACAGCTCGAAGAACTTCTCGCTGACCAGGGCCTTGATCGGCGCGGTGTAGAAGCTCACCCGGTCGTCGGCGAGGGCCGCCATGTGCGCAGCGAGGGCCACCAGCGACTTCCCGGACCCCGTGGGCGTCGCCAGGATGACGTTGTTGCCCGCCAGCAGCTCCAGGACCGCCTCCTCCTGGTGCGGGTAGAGCTCGAGCCCGCGGTCGGCGACCAGCGCCATCAGCCGGTCGTAGGCGATCTCCGACGGCTCAGGCATCGCGCGCCCGGGGGTGCGCGGTCGCGAAGACCTCGCGGAGGTTGTCGACGGTGACCAGCGTGTAGACCTGGGTCGTCGTGACGGAGGCGTGCCCCAGCAGCTCCTGCACGACACGCACGTCCGCGCCGCCGTCGAGCAGGTGGGTCGCGAACGAGTGACGCAGCGTGTGCGGCGAGACGTCCTTGGTGACGCCCGCGCGCTCGGCAGCCTTCACCAGCACCGCCCACGCGGACTGCCGCGACAGCCGGCCGCCGCGCGCGTTGAGGAAGAGGGCGGGCGTGCCGGCGCCGTCGGCGGCGAGCACCGGCCGACCCCGCACGAGGTAGGCCGAGACGGCCTCCAGCGCGTAGGAGCCGATCGGCACGATCCGCTCCTTGCTGCCCTTGCCGCGCAACAGCACGGTCGCGTCGGCGCCCTCCTCGGTGTCGACGTCGTCGACGTCGAGGCCGACCGCCTCGCTGATCCGGGCACCGGTGCCGTAGAGGACCTCCAGCAGGGCACGGTCGCGGAGCGCCAACGGGGTGCCGGGCGCGCCCGCCGCCTCGAGGATCGCCTCGACGTCGCTGAGCGGCAGCGCCTTGGGCAACCGCTTCGCCGGGCTGGGCGGCTTCACCGCGGCCGCGGGATCGGCACCGGCCAGGCCGTCTGCCACGGCGAACTTGTGGAACCCGCGGACGGCGACCACGGTGCGCGCCGCGGACGCGGCGCTCAACGGTGGGTGCGCGTCGTCGCCCTCCCGGAGCCGGACGAGGAAGTCGGTGACGGTCGCCTCGGCGATGTTGCCCAGGTCGTCGATCCCGCGCTGCCCGAGGAACTCGCGGTAGCGACGAAGGTCGCGCCGGTAGGACGACAGCGTGTTGGCCGCCAGCCCCTTCTCGATGCCGAGGTGGTCGAGGTAGGTCCGGATCGCCCGGTCGACCTGCCCGGTCGTCACGGGCGCACCGGAGGGGCTCGGCGGCGCGCTGGTCAGGCCAGCGCCTCGGAGAGTGCCACGGCCTCGATGCCGACGGCCTCGCCCACGGGACCGTTGGTGAGCCGGCCCGCGTGGGTGTTGAGCCCGAGGGCGAGCGAGGCGTCGTCGCGGCAGGCCTGCTGCCAGCCCTTGTCGGCCAGGGCGACCGCGTAGGGCATGGTGGCGTTGGTCAGGGCGTACGTGCTGGTGTTGGGCACCGCGCCCGGCATGTTGGCCACGCAGTAGAAGATCGAGTTGTGGACCTCGTAGGTCGGGTCGGCGTGCGTGGTGGCGTGGCTGTCCTCGAAGCAACCGCCCTGGTCGATCGCGATGTCGACGAGCACCGAGCCCGGCTTCATCCGCGAGACCAGGTCGTTGGTGACCAGCTTGGGCGCCGCCGCGCCGGGGATCAGCACCGCGCCGATGACCAGGTCGGCCTCCATCACCTGCTGCTCGATGGCCAGCTTGGAGGAGGCGAGCCCGTGCACCCGGTTGTTGTAGCGCCAGAACGACATCCGCAGCTTGTCCAGGTCGGTGTCGAGCAGGGTCACGTCGGCGCCCATGCCGAGCGCGATGTTGGCCGCGTTCTGTCCCGAGACGCCCGCGCCGATGATGACGACCTTGGCGTTGGCCACGCCGCCGACGCCGCCCATCAGGACGCCGCGGCCGCCCTGGGCCTTCATGAGCGAGTAGGCCCCGACCTGCGGCGCCAGGCACCCGGCGACCTCCGACATCGGGTAGAGCAGCGGCAGCCCGCCCGAGGGCAGCTGCACCGTCTCGTAGGCGATGCCGGTGACGTTGCGCTTGATCAGCTCCTCGGTCAGCGGCTTGTCCGCGGCCAGGTGCAGGTAGGTGAAGAGGGTCAGCCCCTCACGCATCCGGTCGTACTCCTCGGCCACGGGCTCCTTGACCTTGAGCACCATGTCGACACCACCATCGGTGCCCCACGCCTCCTCGGGAGTGGAGACGATCGTGGCACCGGCGCCGACGTACTCCTCGTCGGGGATCTGCGAGCCCAGACCCGCGCCCTCCTGCACGACCACGTCGTGCCCGTGGGCGACCAGCTCGTGCACGCCGATCGGGGTGATGGCCACCCGGTACTCGTGGTTCTTGACTTCCTTCGGTACGCCGATCTTCACGCTCGCGACCCTAATCGATACCCCCGGGTAACGACGTAAGCGAGAGCGGCGAGCGCGACCGGCCCCTCCTGCACCCGCCCGTCGAGGACGGCGGCGACCAGGTCGTCGAACGGCGCCCAGACGATCTCGATGTGGGCTTCCTCGTGCTCGGCGACGTAGTCGGGGTCGATGGGTCTGAGGTCGCGCGCGAGGTAGAGGTGGTGGACCTCGCTGCTGATCCCGACCGAGGGGTACGACGTCAACAGGTGCTCCCACTCGCCGGCCTCGAGCGCGACCTCCTCGCGCAGCTCGCGCTTGGCGGTCTCGACCGGGTCCTCCCCCGGCACGTCGCAGATGCCGGCCGGGAGCTCGACGAAGGTGCCGGCGCCGGCGTGGCGGTACTGCCGGATCAGGCAGACGTGCTCCACGCCGTCGCGTTCCTCCAGCGCCAGCACCAGCGCCGCACCGGGGTGCTCCACCACCAGCCGGCCGAACGGCTCGGCGTCGTCGTCACCCGGCGGGCGGATGTGGTCGCGGCGCAGGCCGACGACCCAGTCGTCGTGGTGGAGGTCGTCGCTGGAGACGACGGGCCACGAGCCCGGGGAGTCCGCGAGCGGTTCGGTCATTCTTCGATCGGGATCCGCAGCTCGCGCTGCCGCTCGAGGGCCGCGCCGATCAACCCGGCGAAGAGCGGGTGCGGCCGGGTCGGTCGCGACCGGAGCTCGGGGTGCGCCTGGGTCGCGACGTAGTAGGGGTGCACCTCGCGCGGCAGCTCCACGAACTCGACGAGGTCGAGCTCCGGGTTGCGACCGCTGAACACCAGGCCCGCCTCCTCCAGCTGGTCGCGGTAGGCGTTGTTGACCTCGTAGCGGTGCCGGTGGCGCTCCTGGATCTCCGCGGCGTCGTACACCTCGGCCACGATCGAGCCCTCGCTGAGCCGGGCGGGGTAGAGACCGAGGCGCATCGTGCCCCCGAGGTCGCCCGCGCCGTCCACGATGTTCTTCTGCTCCTCCATCGTGGCGATCACCGGCTCGGGCGTGTCCGGCTCGAACTCCGTCGAGCCGGCCTTCTCCAGGCCGAGCACGTTGCGGCTGTACTCGATGACCATGCACTGCAGGCCGAGGCACAGGCCGAGGGTGGGGATGCCGTGGGTGCGGGCGTAGGTCAGCGCGCCGAGCTTGCCCTCGAGGCCGCGCACCCCGAAGCCGCCCGGGACGCAGATCGCGTCGACGTCGTGCAGGTGCTTCGCCGCCCCGGACGGCGTCTCGCACTCGTCGGAGGGGATCCAGCGCAGGTCGATCTTCGTCTCGTGGGCGAAGCCGCCGGCCCGCAGCGCCTCGGCGACCGAGAGGTAGGCGTCGTGGAGGTCGACGTACTTGCCGACCAGCGCGACCGAGACCTCCTCCTTCGGGTGGTGCACCCGGCGGAGCAGGTCGTCCCAGACCGTCCAGTCGACGTCGCGGAACGGCAGGTTGAGACGTCGTACGACGTAGGCGTCAAGCCCCTCGCTGTGCAGCACCTTCGGGATGTCGTAGATCGACGGCGCGTCGGCGGCCGTGACGACGGCCTCCTGGTCCACGTCGCACATCAGCGAGATCTTGCGCTTGATGGAGTCGGGCAGCTCGCGGTCGGCGCGGCACACCACGGCGTCGGGCTGGATGCCGACCTGGCGCAGCGCCGCCACGGAGTGCTGGGTGGGCTTGGTCTTCAGCTCGCCCGACGGGCCGATGTAGGGCACCAGCGAGACGTGCAGGAAGAAGCAGTTGTCACGCCCGATGTCGTGACGCACCTGCCGGGCCGCCTCGAGGAACGGCAGCGACTCGATGTCGCCGACCGTGCCGCCGATCTCGGTGATGACGATGTCGACGGCCTCCTCGCCGCGCCCCATCGCGAGGATCCGGTCCTTGATCTCGTTGGTGATGTGCGGGATCACCTGGACGGTGTCGCCGAGGTACTCCCCCTTGCGCTCCTTGGCGATCACCTGGGAGTAGACCTGCCCCGTCGTCACGTTGGCGATCTGGCTCAGGTCGGTGTCGAGGAACCGCTCGTAGTGCCCGATGTCGAGGTCGGTCTCCGCGCCGTCGTTGGTGACGAACACCTCTCCGTGCTGGAAGGGGTTCATCGTCCCGGGGTCGACGTTGAGGTAGGGGTCGAGCTTCTGCATGGTGACGCGCAGACCACGGCTGCGCAGCAGCCGACCGAGGCTCGAGGCCGTGAGTCCCTTCCCGAGCGAGGAGGCGACGCCTCCGGTCACGAACAGGTGCTTCGTCGTCCCACTCGGTGGCGCCATCTTCACGGGATTCGAGCCTATCAGTCCCGCTAGTCAGTCCGCGCCATCTCGAGCAACTCGCGCGCGTGGGCGAGTGCCGAGTCGGATCCGGCGAGCCCGGCGAGCATGCGCGAGAGCTCCTGCTCACGGCCGGCGTCGTCGAGGGTGGTGAGTCCGGAGCTGGTCACCGAGCCGTCGGAGGACTTGCGCACCACGACGTGGCGGTCGGCGAACGCGGCCACCTGGGGCAGGTGGGTCACGACGAGCACCTGGGCGTGCTCGGCGAGTGCCGCGAGACGGCGACCGATCTCCACGGCGGCCGCTCCCCCGACCCCGGCGTCGACCTCGTCGAAGACGAACGTCGGCACCGGATGGGTGTCGGCGAGGCAGACCTCCACCGCGAGCATCACCCGGGAGAGCTCGCCTCCCGAGGCGCCCTTGTGGAGCGGTCGGGGCTCGGAGCCGGTGTTGGCGGCGAGCAGCAGCTCGACCTCGTCGAGGCCCTGCCCGTGCATGCGCAGCCAGGCACCGTCGACCAGGAGTGCGTCGGCCGGAGGGTGGTCGGCGTCCACGGGCGGATCGACCGACTTGGTGCGTACGTCGACGGTGACCACCGCGTCCGGCATCGCCAGGAGCGTGAGCTCGTCGCTGACCGCCGTCCCGAGTCGTACGGCGGCCGCGCGGCGCGCGGAGGTCAGCGCGGCGCCCACCTCGGCGAGCTCGGCGCGCAGCGCGGTGCGCTCGGTGGAGAGTCGCCCGATCGTCTCGTCGGTGCCGTCGAGCTCGAGCAGGCGCTCCGACGCTCGCGCGGCCCAGGCGAGCACCTCGTCGATGCTGTCGCCGTACTTCCTGGTGAGGGCGACGAGCGCGGCACGGCGCTCGGAGACGCCCGCGAGTCGCGCCGGGTCGGTGTCGATGCCCGCGGCGTAGGAGGCCACGTCGGCCGCGAGGTCGGACAGCAGGTAGGTCACCTCGGCGACGCGGTCGGCGAGCTCTCCCGCCGCCGCGTCGTGCTCCCGGACGCCCTCGAGGAGTCCGCGCGCGGCCGCGACGACGGTCAGCGCGTCGGGGGCGCCCTGGTCGCTCGACAGGGCCTCGCGGGCCTGCTCGGCGGCCGTGCGGAGGGTGTCGGCGTGACCGAGTCGGGCCTCCTCCCCGGCCAGCTCGCGGTCCTCACCGGGTTGCGGCGCGACCGCCTCGACCTCCTCGACACCGAAGCGCAGCAGGTCGGCTTCGCGAGCCCGCTCGCGCGCCGTCGCGACGACCTCGGCGAGCGCTCGCTCGGTGGCGACGAGCCGCTCGTGCAGGGCCGTGTAGCGCGCCAGCGGCCCAGCCACCGCCTCGCCGCCGTAGACGTCGAGCGCCGAGCGCTGCGTCGCGGCCTTCAGCAGCCGGTGCTGGTCGGACTGTCCGTGCACCGCGACCAACGGCTCGGCCACGCGGGTCAAGGTCGCGACGGGCACGCCGGCACCGCCGACGTACGCGCGGGAACGGCCCTCCGCGCTGACGTTGCGGGCCAGCACGACCAGGTCGTCCTCGACCTCTCCGCCGGCCTCCTCGACCGCGGCGGCGAGGCCGGCGACCCGGTCGGCGCGGATGACGCCCTCGACCCTCGCCTGCTTGGCGCCGACCCGCACCGCCCCGCTGTCGGCACGGCCGCCGAGCAGCAGGCTCAGCGCGGTCACGACCATCGTCTTGCCCGCCCCGGTCTCACCTGTGACTGCGGTGAAGCCTGGCCCCAGCTCGAGCGTGGAGGCGTCGATGACGCCGAGCGAGCTGATCCGAAGCTCTTCGATCAACGCTCTTCCCTGTCCTCGTCGAGACCGACAGCGACCCCGTCGCGGGCCTCGCGCTCACGCATCCGCTTCTCCGCGCCGCCGCGCCAGCCCTCGACCGAGAGCCCGAACTTCGCGACCAGGCGGTCGGTGAACGGCGCCTGGTGCAGTCGCACGAGGCGCACCGGGCGCAGCCCGCGGCTCACCTCGATGCGTGCGCCCGGCGGCAGGTCGACGCTGCGCCGGCCGTCGCACCACAGCACACCGGCGCCCTGGTTGCCGGCCAGCACCTCGATCGCGATCACCGAGGAGGGGGCGACGACCATCGGGCGCGCGAAGAGCGCGTGCGCGCTGAGCGGGACGATGCAGAGCGCCTCGACCTGCGGCCACACGATCGGGCCGCCGGCACTGAAGTTGTAGGCCGTTGAGCCGGTCGGAGTCGCACAGACGACCCCGTCACAGCCCCAGCGCGACAACGGGCGGTCGTCGATCTCGACGACCACCTCGAGCATGCGCTCGCGAGCAGCCTTCTCGACGCTGGCCTCGTTGACGGCGAAGGTCGAGTAGACCAGCTTGCCGTCGTGGAAGGCCCGCACGTCGAGGGTGAGCCGGTCCTCGGTGGTGTAGCGCTGGGCCACGATCGCCTCGATGGTGGCCGCGACGTCCTCGTGCTCGGCCTCGGCGAGGAAGCCGACGTGACCGAGGTTGACGCCGAGCACGGGCGTGAGGCGCTTGTGCGTGACCTCGGCCGCCCGCAGGATGCTGCCGTCGCCGCCGAGGACGACGGTCAGCTCGCACCCACGACTCGCATCGGTCTCGGAGTCGGTCAGCTCGACGGCCGGGTCGTAGGCCTCGGCGTCGACGCCGAGGTCGGCCGCCTCCGACCGGAGCAGCCGTACGACGATGCCGTGCGCGCTCAGCTCCTTCACGAACGCCCGTGCGACGTCCCGGGCGTCGCCCCGGCGCGTGTGGGCGAGCACCAGCACCCGGCGGCGGTCGGCGTCGTGGGTGGTCACGGGGTTCAGTGTGTCCTATGCCGCCGTCACTTCGGCTCAGCACCGGTGCCGCGGCGCACGACGGCCGCGATCTCGTCGGCGCCGACGACCGAGGTCCCGCGGCGCAGCCACAGGAAGAACTCCACGTTGCCCGAGGGTCCCGGCAGCGGGCTGACAGTGACGCCGTGGACGCCCCAGCCCCGCTCCTCCGCCGCACCGGCGACAGCGAGCACGGCCTCCGCACGGAGCTCGGGGTCGCGCACCACTCCGCCCTTGCCCACACGGTCCTTGCCGACCTCGAACTGCGGCTTCACCATCAGGGCCAGGTCGCCGTCGTCACGCGTGACGCCGAGGAGGGCGTCGAGCACGAGCGCGAGCGAGATGAAGGAGAGGTCGCCGACCACGAGGTCGACCGGATCGCCGATGACCTCGGTGGTCAGGGCCCGCACGTTCTGCCGGTCGTGCACGACGACGCGGGGGTCCTGCTGCAACGACCAGTCGAGCTGGCCGTAGCCGACGTCGACCGCGACGACCTGGGCCGCGCCCGCGCGCAGCAGCACGTCGGTGAACCCTCCGGTCGAGGCGCCCGCGTCCAGGCAGCGCCGCCCGGCGACCTCCAGCCCGAGCGGACCGAACGCGGCCAGCGCCCCCTGGAGCTTGTGCGCCCCGCGGGAGACGTAGTCGGGCCCGTGCTCGCCCTCCAGCACGACGATCGCGACGTCGGTCGTGACGCCGGTGGCGGCTTTGGTGGCGACGGCGCCCGACACCTTCACCCTGCCGTCCGCGATCAGCTGCGCGGCCCGCTCACGCGAGGACGCCAGCCCGCGACGGACCAGCTCCGCGTCGAGCCGCAGTCGGCGCGGCGGCACCGTCAGGCCGACGGGTCGTCGGCAGGCTCGTCGAGCGCCCGACGCAAGGTGGCGTGAGCGGTCTCGAAGACCTCGGCGTGCTCGTCGAGCGGCCGCGACCCGAGGCCGGCGACGAGATCGAGCACGCTGTCGATGGAGGCGATGCCGGTCGGTGCCGGGACCTCGCCCGACACGGCCGCGACCACGGGTTCCTCGCTCATGCCCCGAGGCTACCGCCCCGACCGCTGCACTTCGGGGACGCCTACCCCGTCGACGTCGACCGCCGTCCCCTCCTCGTCGAGGTGCGCCCAGCAGACCTGTGCCACCACCCGCCACCAGTCGTCGGCCGCTCCGTCGCCCTCGACCTGCAACGCCCCCTCGGCCACCCGTGCCCGCCACCCGCCCAACGCGTGGTCGGCACCCTCCCGGGTCGGCACGGCGTGGCTGGCGAGGAGACCGCCGAGGTCCGCCGAGACGTACGACGGCCGCTGCTCGGGGGCCGCCGCCGCGAGCTCGGGGAGCCCGGTGACGCCGGTCATGACGAGCAGCGAGTCGACCCCCGCGTTGCGCGCTCCCTCGATGTCGGTGTCGAGCCGGTCGCCGACCATCAGCGGGCGCCGCCCGCCGACCCGCCGGACCGTCTCGTCGAGGAGCGGGCGCTCGGGCTTGCCGGCGATCACCGGTGTGACGTCCGCGAACCGTGCGATGGTCTCGACCAGCACCCCGTGCCCGGGAGCCGCCCCGAACTGCGTGGGGATGGTCGCGTCGGCGTTGCTGGCGACCCACGGCAGTCCGTCCCGCACCCGTACGGCGACCCGCATGATGTCGCGCCAGAGCACCTCCGGCCCGTAGCCGGTCACCACCGCGACCGCCTCGTCGTCCGGCCCGACCGGCTCCAGGCCCGCTGCAGACAGTGCCGCCTCGAGCCCGGGCCCACCGAGCCGGACCACCCGCGCACCGCGACCATGACGCTCCAGGAGCACCTGGGCGGCCGCCTGTGCCGAGGTCACCACGTCGCCCGTGTGCGCCTCCACGCCCAGGTCGACCAGGTGGGCGGCGACCTCCTCCGGCGGACGCGCGGCGTTGTTGGTGATGAAGGCGACGCGTAGCCCCGCCGCTCGGGTCGCCCGGAGGTGGTCGGCTGCCCCTGGCACGGCGTCGCCGCCGATGTACACCACCCCGTCGAGGTCGAGCATCGCGAGGTCGTAGCACGAGGTCAGCGGGTCGGTGGATGCGCTCAACACCGGCCCAGCCTCTCAGGTCCACGACCCGGTGCTCCGTACGATGCCCTGATGGACGCAGGACAGGTGGTGACGCCGCCGTACGTCGCCGGCCCGCTCAGGCTCCTCCCCTTCTGCGGGCTCATGCTGGCGCCCCACCGCGTGGGTGACCCCTCGACCGGGCGGGCCTTCGCCCGCCCCTACCGCGGCGTCGCCGCCCGGCTCCTCCGGTGGCAGAGCCGTGGACTCGTCCGGCGCGACGACGCGCCCGCCCTCTACCTCCACGAGTACACGACCGCCGGCATCACCATCCGCGGCCTCGTCGGCGCTCTCGACGTGTCGCTCCGGGCGACCCGAGCCCAGGACAGAGCCGTGCTGCCGCACGAGGGCATCCATCCCGCCCAGGCCGACGACCTCGCGGACCGGATGGCCGAGATGGGCCTCAACCCGGCCCCGATCCTCCTCGTCCACAACGGCACCCGCCGTCTGGGCGAGCTGGTCGCGGACGTGGTGCGCCGCCGCCCCGATCACGAGTTCACCGACCGCTCCGAGCAGCAGCACCGGATCTGGGCGATCCGCGACGAGGGCGCCCTGGCCGACATCGCAGCCGAGCTGCGCGACGCGCGGGCACTCATCGCCGACGGACACCACCGCTACGCCGCCTACCTCCGGCTGCAGCGCCGCGACCCGGGCGGGCCGTGCGACTTCGGCCTGGCGATGCTGGTCGACCAGACCACGACGCCGCTCTTCCTCGGCCCCATCCACCGCAGCCTCGTCGGCACCTCGCTCGACGACCTCCGCAACGCAGCGGAGAGCCTGGGCATGGTCTGCGCCCCACGGTCGCAGGCCGACGCGGTCTCTGCGCTGGGGCCGAGCACCCTCGCCGCCACCGACGGGCGCGACTGGGTGAGCGTGCAGCTCGACGTGCCGGCCGACCAGGCAGCGGTCGAGGTCCTCCACCGACAGCTCGTGCCGGCGCTGCCCCACGGGCCCTCCAGCACCGGGTACCACCACACGGTCGACGAAGCGCTCGGGCACGCCCAGCCCGGCACCGCGATCGCCGTGCTCATGCCGGCGCCGGCGGTCGAGCTGGTGCAGCGCATCGCCGAGGACGATCGGCTCCTGCCCGAGAAGGCCACCTCCTTCCAGCCCAAGCCCAGCCTCGGGGTGCTCATCCGGTCGCTGCGCGACGAAGCAGACGCGCCGAGCTGACCTCCACCTCGACCCGGGACGCCGTCGCCCCGCCCGCCTGGAAGAACCTGCGTCGCAACGCTCCGCGCACGGACACCTCGTCGCCGGGCCGCCACGTGGCCACCGACCTCCTGGTGCGCGCGTCCCAGGCGCAGCAGTCGACGACGTCGACGCTCGGCCCTCGACGACCGTCGGTCCGCGCCCGCACCGGCACCCGCGGCACCACGACCCGGAAGACGCACAGCTCGTCCCCGCTGGGAAGCACCCGCACCTCGGGCTCCCCCGACACCGCGCCGACCAACCGCACCTCGTTGGGCGGCTCCACCTTGCCATCCTTGCTCTTCGTGCTCATCCGGCACCTCCTTCGCCGGACACGAAACGGCCGGACGCCGACGATGGAGGCAGGCACGTGGTGTCGCCTGTGGACGAGCGACCCGCTCTGTCCACCTGTGGACGGAGAGCGGCTCTACCGCGACCGCTCGGAAACACCGAAAAAGCACCAACGGGCTATCAGATAACTGATAGCCCGTTGGTCAAAGTATGTCCGGCGGCGTCCTACTCTCCCACAGCCTCTCGGTTGCAGTACCATCGGCGCTGGCAGGCTTAACTTCCGGGTTCGGGATGGAGCCGGGTGTTTCCCTGTCGCTATGGCCGCC
>NZ_JBGGWC010000007.1:0-53702 GCF_041321175.1 Nocardioides candidus
ACTCTTCACCACCGCCCAACGCCGAGCCATGGCACTCATCCACCCCACCTGCATCGAAGAACGCTGCGCCGTGCCAGCACGAGAGTGCGAAGCCCACCACCTCAAACCCTGGTCACAAGGCGGCCACACCGACCTCAAAGACGCCCGCCCCGCCTGCAACCACCACCACCACCTCATCCACGACCCCACCTACACCCACCACACCCTGCCCAACGGCACCATCCGCTTCCACCGCAAGCGATAAGCCGAGGGTGTCAGCGGAGCGACCTCCGCGGCGGGTCGACTCCCGCCGTGGGTCTTCGTGAAGGTGCGAAACTCCCTGCATGGAATGGACGCGCACCGGCCTCGCCGCCAGGAGGGCACCCTGGTGTGGGTGGGAGTTGAGTCCACCCTGGCGGGCGCGCAAGCGGAGCGGGTTCGAGCAGATTGAGCGGAGGTGGGCGCATGTCGGCGACGAGGCTCCTGGTGCTCGGTAGCGTGCACCTCTCGGGCGGCGCGCATGGCTACCAAGTGCGGTCCGAGCTGCAGAGCTGGCGTGCGGAGTTGTGGGCCAAGATCAAGCCCGGCTCGATCTATCACGCGCTGAAGAAGGCGGCGGCCGATGGCCTCCTCACCGAACACGCCGAGCCGGGCAACGCCGGGCCGGAGCGCGTTCTGTACCGCGTGACAGCTCGGGGACGTGACGAGATCGTCGAACTGGTCCGCGACGGTCTGCGGCGCACCCATGACCCCACCATGCTCAACGCCTCGATCGCCATGTTGCCGATGCTGAGCAGGACAGATGCCATTGCGCACGTCAACGAGCGGGTCGCGCGCCTGGAGGCGGAGCTCGTGGAGCAGGCCAAGTGGCGGGAGCACCCGGACCCTGACGTTCCCGAACACGTCCGCGATCAGGCCGAGCTGTGGGCGGGACATGCACGCACCGAGCTGGAGTGGGCGAAGAGCCTGAGCAAACGACTGGCTGAGGGCGCCTACGCCATGGCCGGTGAGCCGGGTTCGTGGCGAACGGTCCCCTAATCAACCTTGACTAGATGTTGTCGCTCGCTTACCTTGGCCAAGTAGCCAAACTTGACTAGTCCGTCCCGGACGTGGCAAGGAAGGCCGAACGAGCACCATCCTCGAGAACAGCTCGAAAGCCGCCGTTGCGCACACGCGCGGTCGGGCGAGCAGCATCGGGGAACCTCTCGAACGGAGACGTGGGATGAACGAGATGGCCTTTCGCGTGACATCGAACGATGGCACCACCATCGCCTACGACCGGAAGGGGAGCGGTCCGGCTGTCGTCCTGGTAGGCGGCGCACAGGACGACGGAGCCGAGAACGCTCCCTTGGTACCTGCTCTCGCCGAGCACTTCACGGTTTACAACTATGCCCGCCGGGGACGCGGCGCGAGCGGCTTCACCGAGCCCTACGCCGTGGAGAGGGAGATCGAGGACCTGGATGCGTTGATCGCGGAGGCGGGCGGCTCGGCACACCTGTTCGGGGCGTCCTCTGGTGGCGCTCTGGCGCTGGAAGCCGCCGCGGCCGGGTCTGCCATCGACACGATCGCCGTGTGGGAGGTGCCCTACGCGGTCGGGGACGACATACGCCCTCGATTCGAGGAGTACGTCGCGGACACCCGACGCGCTTTCGACGCCGGGCGGGACGAGGAGGTCCTCGAGCTGTTCATGCGCATGACCGGCGCCTCCGACGACAACATCGCGGCCAGGAAAGCGGCAGGCAAGCAGTCGGCGCACTGGGCGGATTCAGTCGCCCTCGCGCCCACGCTGGTCCACGACAGCCTCTTCCTCAACCACTACCAGCTGCCGGCCGATCGACTGGCAACGGTCACCCAACCGGTCCTGGTCACCACCGGAGGGCCGATCACGGTCCCCTACATGGCAGGCCTGCCCTCGGACTTCTTCGACCGCGCAGCCGACGAGCTTGCAGACCTCCTACCCCACGCTCGACGGGAGACCCTCGAGGGGCCGGATCACGTCGTCGACCCACAGATCGTCGGCCCGCTGTTGCTGCGGTTCTTCAGCAGCGAACACTGAGGGGCCCGCGCGGTGTTGCGGGAAGACCGATGAGGCACCGCCGGAAGCCCTACCTCCCCCGCGGCCCGTACGCCGGCTCGGACTTCTTGAACGCCGCCTCGCGCGCCGCCTTGGTGTTGCGGGCGGCGAGGAGGAAGGCCTGCTCGAGGCGTTCGCGGGCGAACGTGCGGCGGGGGGAGGAGTGCCAGGTGTCGTTGAAGAGGCGCTTGGCGGCGGCGAGGGCGTCGGGCGACTTCACGGCGAGGTCGGCGGCGAGGCGCTGGGCGCCGGCGAGGGGGTCGTTGTCGAGCTTGGTGACGAGGCCGAGCTCGAGGGCGCGGGTGCCGTCGAAGACCTCGGCGGTCATGGTGAGGAGCTTGGCCTGGTCGATGCCCACGAGCTCGGAGAGAGCGGCGATGCCGGACATGTCGGGGATCAGGCCCCACTTGCCCTCGAGGACCGACCAGCGGGAGTCAGGAGTGGCGATGCGGAAGTCGGCGGCGAGCGCGATCTGGAGGCCGCCGCCGAGGCAGTGACCGTGGACGGCGGCGATGACCGGCACCGGCACGCGGCGCCAGGCCCAGCAGGCCTCCTGGAAGAGGTTCGTGCCGCGCCACGGCAGCGGCACGAAGGCCTTCGCGATGCCGGTGGGGTTCTTCATCACGCTGGCGAAGTCGAGGCCCGCGCAGAAGGCGTCGCCCTCGCCGGACACGATGACCGCGCGGAGGTCCTTGTCCTTGCGCAGGCCGTGCGCGGTCGACGCCAGGTCCTGGAGGATCGGCAGGGTCAGCGCGTTGAGCTTGTCGGCGCGGTCCAGCCGCACGTGGGCGACTCCGGCCTCGATGCTGCAGGTCACGTTGCTCATGCGCCGATACTACCCGTTGGTAACTTACGCCGCGAAGGTCAGCGGTACATCCGGACCTCGTGCGCCGACGGGCTGTAGGTCACCACGCCGCCGTCGACCGCCCACGCCACCGCGTCGGGGTCGCGCAGCGAGATCCGAAACTTCTCCTGGGAGTGCTCCACGTCGTCGTACACGACCAGCTCGTCCTCGTCGACGTCGTAGACGTCGTCGCTCTCCGCGTGGGAGCAGGCGGCACCTTCACGGAGGATGTCGCCGGTCGTCGGATCGAGGACGTCCCCGTCGCCGCAGGCCCGGACCAGGCCGTCGTCGAGGAGGGTGAGGTACGTCGCGCCGGTGCCGGTCTCCCGCTCCCACCACTGGGTGCCGCTGCGGTCGAAGCCGATCACCGACGCCGTGCCGTCGCCGGCCGCCTCGGTGGCGACCAGGACCCAACGGCCCGCGACCACCGCGTCGGTGGCATCGACCTCCGGGTCGGTGTCGGCCGACCAGGCCACGCTCGCGTCGCGGTGGATCACCGCCTCGTCCTGCAACGACCCGCCACCGTCGCCGTCGCCCGAGGAGGACGTGCCGGCGTCGTCGCAGCCCGCTGCGAGCAGCAGCGCCAGGAGGGGCAACGCTCGGAGCAGGGTCGCCATGGGCGAAACCCTAGGTCACGCCGCGGCGACGAGGTCCTTGCTCTGGTTGTTGGCGTGCCGCTCGAGCAGGCGCAGCATCACGCGGCGCTTGCGCTTGTCGGCGCGCACGATCTTCCAGAGCACGCCGAGCTGCTGCGGCAGGTTCTTGGCGTTGGTCGTCTCGAGCCACCCGTTGGGCAGCGACAGGCGCACGACCTTGTGCCACGCGGAGTAGACCTGCGGCACGAGCGGGCGGCTGCAGTAGGTGAGGCCGTACTCGTCGAAGAGCGCCCGCACCTTCGGGGCGACCTCGGCGTAGCGGTTGCTCGGCAGGTCGGGGAAGAGGTGGTGCTCGATCTGGTGGCTCAGGTTGCCGGTCATGACGTGCATGGCCTTGGAGCCGGAGATGTTGGCGGAGCCGAGCATCTGGCGCAGGTACCACTCACCGCGGGTCTCGTCGTCGGCGATCGCGGCCTTCTCGAAGGTCTCGACGCCCTCGGGGAAGTGGCCGCACATGATGACGGAGTGCGACCACAGGTTGCGGACGACGTTGGCGATGAAGTTCGCCGCCAGCGTCGAGGCGAACGAGCCGGTCGGCAGCGAGAGCAGCGGGTGGACGACGTAGTCCTTGGTGGCCTGCTTGCGGATCTTGCGCAGCGTGGCCGCGAGTCCCTTCTCGAAGGACTCGGGACGCTTCTCCTTCGGGAGCTTCAGGTGCCGGCCGAGGTCGAGGTCGTAGGCCGCGATGCCGTACTCGAAGAAGCAGGCGTTGATGAAGTTCCACAGCGGCTGGCCGAGGTGGCCGGGCGCCCAGCGCTGGCCCTCGTCGACCCGCATGATGCCGTAGCCGAGGTCGTTGTCCTTGCCGAGGATGTTCGTGTAGGTGTGGTGGATCTGGTTGTGCGAGTGCTTCCACGCCTCCGACGGCGTCGCGTTGTCCCACTCCCAGACCGACGAGTGGATCTTCGGGTCGCGCATCCAGTCCCACTGGCCGTGGAGGATGTTGTGGCCGATCTCCATGTTGTCGAGGATCTTCGAGATCGACAGGCCGATCGTGCCCGCGACGAACGCCGGCGGGAAGACGCTGCCGAGCAGGACGGCACGGCTGCCGAGCTCGAGGTAGCGCTGGGTCTTGATCATCCGGCGGATGTAGGCGGCGTCGGCCTCGCCGCGGCTCTCGAGGATGTCCTGGCGGATCGCGTCGAGCTTGTTGCCGAGCTCCTCGATGTCCTCGGGGGACAGGTGGGCGATCGGGTTCTCGGCCTTCTTGGTGACAGCAGTCATGGGGACTCCTAGGTTCAGTGGTCGAGGTGGCAGTCGCCGGCAGCGGCGCTGATGCAGGTCTGGATCTTCACGCCGCCGGGGGCCTCGCCCGGGACGACGACGGTGATGTCGCCGTTGCGGAGGTCGCGCACGGCGCCCTCCTTCATCGGCAGCACGCAGCCCATGCAGATGCCCATCCGGCAGCCGCTGGGCATGAGGACGCCAGCCGCTTCGGCGGCGTCGAGGATCGGGGTGGCGCCGTCGGCCTCGAGCACGGTGCCGTCGGCGAACGCGACGGTGCCGCCCTTGCCGGCGTCGGCGAGCAGCGCCGTGCGGAACCGCTCGGTGTCGAGCGATAGGCCGCGCTCGTCGTACCACTGCTCGAGGGCGTCGAGCAGGCCGCTCGGCCCGCAGGCGTACGCCGACCGGTCGGACACGTCGGGCACGAGCGTCTCGAGGCGGTCGAGGTCGAGGATCCCGTCGCGGTCGTCGAAGTGCTCGACGAGGCGGAGGTGGCCGGCGGCCGCGAGGGCCCGCAGCTCGTCCTTGAAGATCGAGTCGGGCTCGGTCTGGTTGACGTGCAGCAGGGTGATGTCGGTGGCCGGCGGGGTGGCCTTGGAGAAGAGGTTGCGCAGCATGCCGATGACCGGCGTGATGCCCGAGCCCGCGGTGACCATGAGGATCCGCTCCGGCATCGGCAGCGGCAGCACGAAGTCGCCGGCGGCCTGCTGGAGGTGCACCAGCTGGCCGGGGCGCACGTCGTGCACGAGGTGGTGGGAGACGACGCCGTCGGGGATCGCCTTCACGGTGATGCTGATGTTGCCGTCGGGCCGCGGGCCGTGGGTGAGGGAGTAGCAGCGCCAGAGGCGTACGCCGTCGACGTCGACGCCGATCTGGAGGTACTGCCCCGGCTGGTGCCCCTGCCAGTCGCGGCCGGGCTTGATCACGATGGTCGCGGCGTCGGCGGTCTCGGCCTCGACGGCGACGATGCGGCCGCGCAGCTCGGGGCCGGACCGCAGCGGTGCCACGTGGTCGAGCACGTCGTCGACGGTCAGCGGGGTCAGCGCGGCGTCGGCGACGGCGCGGACGCGGTCGCGCAGCCGGCGCGGCCGGGCACTCCGGACGAGGAACGGGGTGGAGACGCTTGCCGAACTCACACCACCAGACTTCCTGATTGTGGCGGTAAGGTCATGACAGTCAGCGGTGAATCTGATGCCCCTTTTTGTGCGTAGCGAACAAAGGAGTGCCGATGGCGCGGCGTTCGTCCCCGACCGCCCTGGTGCTGCCGCCCGAGGTGGCCGTCAGCATCCGGGCGAACCTGCCCCGCGTGGCCGACGACGTCGTCGCCGCGATCATCGACGAGGTGCCCAGCTACACCGACGCGTTCAGCGGGCCGATGGGGGAGACGATCCGCTCCGCGGTGCGGGTCGCGCTCGGTGGGTTCCTCTCCCTGGTCTCGGAAGGTCGCGGCGGCGCGGCCCCGCGGACCCCGGCCGCCGCGATCGAGGGCGCCTACCAGCTCGGGCGCGGTGAGGCGCGCAGCGGCCGCAGCTCCGAGGCGCTGCTCTCGGCCTACCGCATCGGCGCCCGGGTCGCGTGGCAGCACCTGTCCGCGCTCGCCGTCGAGAACGAGGTCGACGCGACCATGCTCGGCTCCTTCGCCCAGGCGGTCTTCTTCTACATCGACGAGCTCTCGGCGGCCAGCGTCTCCGGGCACGGTGACGAGTCGGCCACCGCCGGCCGGGTGCGCCAGCGGCTCCTCGACCGGATCGCGCGCCACCTGCTGACCGACGCCCCGGAGAAGACGATCGTCGCGGCCGCGGAGCGGGCCGAGTGGTCCCCGCCGGCGTCGCTGACGGCCGTGATCGTGCCGGAGTCGCAGGTCGGCTCGGTGCTGCAACTGGTCCACCAGGGCACGCTCCAGGCCGCCGACCTGCCCGAGCTCGACGCTGCGGTGCTGCTGCTCGTGCCCGACGCGCACGGGCGGCGCCGCGCCGCCCTGCTGCGCGCCCTCGAGGGGCGCAACTGCCTGGTCGGACCTGCGCGTCCGTGGTTGAGCGTGCGGTCGTCGTACGACCGGGTCCGGAGGGCCCAGGAGCGCGGCCTCGAGATCGACACCGAGGCGCACCTGCCCGAGCTGGTGCTCACCGCCGACCCCGAGGCGCTCGCCGACCTCCGCACGCTCGTGCTCGCACCGCTGGCCGACCTGCGCCCGGCGAGCGCTGCCAAGCTCGCCGAGACGCTCCGTGCCTGGCTGCTCCACCAGGGCCGTCGCGACGAGGTGGCCACCGCGCTGTTCGTCCACCCGCAGACCGTGCGCTACCGCATGACGCAGCTGAGGGAGCTCTACGGCGAGCGGCTCGAGGACCCCGACACCGTGCTCGCGCTGACGATCGCGTTGGGCGTCGACCCGGAACCGTCCTGATCGGTCGGGTGCCTGTGGGACGATCGGCCCTCCACCCCGCGGCAACATCGGGAGGTCGCTCATGCGTCGGCTGGCTGTGCGGTTGTGCCCCCTCGTCCTGGCGGTCGGCGCGCTCGTCGTCGCCGACACCTCGACCCCCAGCGCGAACGCGGGTGGGGACGTCACGTGCGGCGGCCGGGCCGCAACGATCGTCGGCACGGCGCGCACGGACCGGCTGACGGGCACCGAGGGCGACGACGTGATCGTCGGGCTCGGTGGCGACGACGTCCTCCGGGGTGGCGGTGGCGACGACGTCCTCTGCGGCGGACGGGGAGCCGACAAGCTGGTCGGCGGCGACGGCGCCGACGAGCTCCGGGGCGGCCTCTCCCGGGTCTCGCGCGGTGACGAGACCGTCTACTACCGCGACCAGCTGGTCGGCGGCGCGGGCGACGACGTGCTGGTGCCCGGCTACGACGGACACTCCCACGACAGCCGGTGGGACCTGCTCGACTTCTCCGACGCCCCGGGCCCGATCGTGGCCGACGTCGGTGCCGACACCGTCACGGGCGACGGCGACGACGTCGTGATCGGCGACCACTACGCGGTCTTCGGCTCCCGCTACGACGACACCCTGATCGGCGACGACGGGGAGGACGAGCTCTACGGCTGGGACGGCGCAGACGAGCTGCGCGGGGGCGCCGGGGACGACGAGCTCAGGGACTCCGGCACCTACCCGCGGGCGGGCACCGCTCCTGCCGACGACGTGCTCGACGGCGGCGCGGGTGCCGACCTGCTCTACGTCGAGGACGGCCGCGACCAGGTCCACGGGCGTGGCGGCGACGACGACATCTACAGCTTCTCCGACGCGGGGACCCGGCTGTGGGCCGGTCCGGGCGACGACCGGCTCGACGCCGTCCTCGTGCTCGCCGACGACACCCAGGTCGTCGATGCCGGGCGCGGGGACGACGAGGTCTCGGTCCTCGCCGCCTACGTCGTCGACGGGACGCGGGTCTACCCGCGCACCGTGATCGACCTCGCCGCCGGCACCGCGCAGGTCCCTGCCTACGACCTGGCCATCCGGTTCTCCGGTGCCGACAGCCTGCAGTCCTACCTCCCGGCGCTGACGTGGTCGGGCACCGAGGGGCGCGACACCCTGGACGCCGAGGTCGCACTCGACCCGCACTCCGCGCGCCTCGTCGCGGACGGCCGCGGTGGCAACGACCGCATCGCCGGCACGCAGCACGCCGATCGGATCGACGGCGGGGCGGGCTGGGACCGCGCGGACGGACAAGGCGGCGTCGACACCTGCATCGGCGTCGAGGTCGAGCGCCGCTGCTAGTCGGCTGCGTGGACGGACCGTCCCGCCACGACGGTGCGTGCCACCCCGGGGCGCGCGGTGACGAGCGGGTCGTCGTCGAGAAGGACGAGGTCGCCGGGTGAGCCGGGCGCCACGCGTCGACCGTCGACCGAGGCAGCGAGCGCCTCGCGGCGGGTCAGGGCCTGCTCGGCGTGCCAGGGCGCGCGGTCGTCCCCGGTGCGACGGACGGCGGCATCGATCGCGAGCCACGGGTCGAGCGGGGACACCGGTGCGTCGGAGCCGAGCGTGATCGTCACGCCGGCGTCGAGCAGCCAGCGGAAGGCGAAGCACCGATCGGTCCGGTCCGGCCACACCTGCTCGCTGAGGTCGCGGTCGTCGACCAGGTGGTGCGGCTGCATGCTCGCGCGCAGGCCGAGGGCGGCCATCCGTCTGACGTCGTCGGGCGCCACGAGCTGGACGTGCTCGATCGAGCCCCGCGCGCCGCTGCGTTCGTACGCCGTCAGCGCGGCCCCGACCGCGGCGTCGCCGATCGCGTGGGTCGCCACCTCCAGGCCGTGCGCGTGGGCGCGCGCCTGGAGGGTCACCAGCTCCTCGAGGTCGAGGTTCGGCGCACCCGACGGATGCTCGTGGCCGGGGTCGGTGGCGTAGGGGTGGTGGCACCAGGCGGTGCCGGTGTTGAGCGACCCGTCGCTGATGATCTTCAGTGGGCCCATCGTCAGCCGGTCCTCGCCGGGCAGCAGGGGGTCGCCGGTCCGCAGGCCTGCCGCGATCGTCGCGTCGAGCCGCTCGGCGTAGACGCCGGTGCGCACCCGGAGCAGGTCGGCGCCGGCCTGCCAGCGCTCCCGCCAGCTGTCGGGGTCGTCGCCGAACTCCAGGTCGAGAACGCCGACGACGCCGAGCGTGGCCGCCCGCTCGAGCGCCGCACGGTAGAGCGCGGCCTCGTCGACCTCGACGAGCGTGCCGAGCCGGTCGTAGGCCGCGAACCACTCGTCCTCGCGCACGACGTCGTCGCGCAGAGGCAGCTCGAGCGCCGCCTGGGCCGAGCTGTTCAGCCAGGCGTGGTGGCCGTCGCCGGCCACGAGGATCACCGGGATGACGCCCGCGACGTCGTCGAGCTCGGCGACCGTGCCGGGGCGCGGCCACGCAGCGGGCCGGTGGCCCCAGCCGATCACCGGTTGGCCGGGACGGGCCGCGAGCCGCTCGGCCACGAGCGCGACCGTCTCCTCGGCCGACCGCGCCGCGCTGGTGTCGACCCGGTCGGCCAGGCGCGACCACTGCCCGAGGTGGACATGGGTGTCCCACAGTCCGGGGAGGAGCCAACGGCCGTCGCCGTCGTACTCCTCGAAGCCAGGAGGCCGCTCCACCCGTGGCGCGACCTCGACGACCACGCCATCGCGCACCAGGACGTCGACCGGGTCGACCGGGTCGGTCGCCGCGCCGTCGAGCGGCACCGGCCGCGTGCGCCGGAGGAGGAGGTCGCTCACCCGCGCAACCGTAGACGGCGGGGTGGCGCGATCAGGACTGGAGGGCGGCGATCGCCTCGGCGATGGAGAGGGTGCGCTCGGCGGACTCGACGTGGAGGTTCTCGACCATCCGGCCGTTGTAGGTGACGACGCCGGACCCCTTGCCGTCCTCCCAGGCCTGGATCAGCCCGCGGGCGTCCTCGATGGCCTGCTCCGAGGGGGCGAAGCCCTCGTTGGCGCCCTCGACCTGGCCGGGGTGGATCAGGGTCTTGCCGTCGAAGCCCATCTGGCGGCCCTGCTCGACCTCGGCGAGGAACCCCTCGAGGTTCTTCACGTCGTTGTAGACGCCGTCGATGATCACGATGCCGGCGGCGCGCGCCGCGAGCAGCGCGAGGCCGAGGCCCGTGATCACGGGCTGACGGCCGGGGACGTGCTCGGCGTAGAGCTCCTTGACCAGGTCGTTGGTGCCCATCACGAAGCCGGTGAGGCGGTCGGAGGCCTGCGCGATCGGCAGCGCGTTGAGCATGCCGATCGGGGTCTCGACCATCGCCCACAACGTGGTCTTCTCGGGCGCGCCGGCGGCCTCGAGCGCGGCGACGAGCTGCTGGACCTCCTCGGCGGAGTTGACCTTCGGCACGAGCACGACGTCGGGACCGGCCTGCGCGGCGACGCGGATGTCCTCGTCGTGCCACTCGGTGCCGATGCCGTTGACCCGGATGACCAGGTGGCGTCGGCCGTAGTCACCGGACCGCACAGCCGCGGCCGCGGCCTCGCGGGCCGCGGGCTTCGCGTCGGGGGCGACCGCGTCCTCGAGGTCGAAGATGATCGCGTCGGCGGCGATGGTCTTCGCCTTCTCCAGCGCCCGCTCGTTGGAGCTGGGCATGTAGAGGACCGACCGCAGTGGGGTGAAGGTGCTCATCAGGCGTCCACCTCGATCGCGTCGTACTGCTCCTTGAGCTCCGGGTCGATCGCGGCCAGCTCCTCGGCGAGGGCCACCATCACCTTGCACTGCTTGACGGAGGCGTCGTCCTCCATCTTGCCGTCGAGCATCACCGCGCCGGTGCCGTCGCCCATCGCGGCGATGACGCGGCGGGCGTGCTTGACGTCCTCGACGCTGGGGCTGAAGACCTTGTTGGCGATCTTGATCTGCACCGGGTGCAGCGACCACGCGCCGACGCAGCCGAGCAGGAACGCGTTGCGGAACTGGTCCTCGCAGGCGACCGTGTCCTTGATGTCGCCGAAGGGCCCGTAGTAGGGGAAGATCCCGTGCGTCGCGCAGGCGTCGACCATGCGCGCGATCGTGTAGTGCCACAGGTCCTGCTGGTACGTCGTCCGCTGGCCCTCGTAGAGCGGGACGCCGTCCTCGCCGCGCTCGGGGTCCTGGCGCACCAGGTAGCCCGGGTGGCCGCCGCCGACGCGGGTGGTCTTCATCCGCCGGTCGGCCGCGAGGTCCGCAGGACCCAGCGAGAGACCCTGCATCCGCGGCGAGGCCGCGCAGATCTCCTCGATGTTGGCCACGCCGCGGGCCGTCTCGAGGATCGCGTGCACCTGCAGCGGCTTGGTGATGCCGGCCTTCGCCTCGAGCTGGGCGAGCAGCCGGTCGACGTAGTGGATGTCCTCGGCGCCCTGCACCTTCGGGACCATGATCACGTCGAGCTTGTCGCCGATCGCCGGCACGAGCGTGGTGAGGTCGTCGAGCACCCACGGGCTGTCGAGGGAGTTGATCCGCGTCCAGAACTGCGTGGGACCGAAGTCCACGGACTGGCCGATCTTCACCAGCCCGGCGCGCGCGGTCTCCTTGTTCTCGGCCTTGACCGCGTCCTCGAGGTTGCCGAGCAGCACGTCGACCGAGCCGACCATGTCGGGCACCTTCGCGGCCATCTTCTCGTTGCCGGGGTCGAAGAAGTGGATCGCGCGGCTGGGCCGGGCGGGGATCTCGCGCAGCGGCTCGGGCGCACCGACGGCGAGGGGGCGGAAGAAGTCCTTGGCACTCTTGTGGCTCACGTCTGGACAACTTACCGGCGGGTCACCGTCGGCCGGTATGACGCAGGTCTCGCCGAGACGGGCGGGTTGGGGTGCGACAGTTTCACCGTCCGGACGGTGAAACTGTCGCTGGGACGACGCAATTGCAGCGTCCCAGCGACAGTTTCGTCGTCCCAGCAACACTCCCCAGCGCAGATCCGCCGCCGTACGCTCGGCCCATGACCCCGGACGACGTCGACGCGTTCGCGCGGTCGCTGCCGGGGTGCAAGCGCAAGGGCACCGAGGCGCGCCCGGCCTGGTACGTCGACGACCGGCTCGTCGCGCGTCTGGTCGACCCGGGCGAGCTGGTCGTCAGGGCGGCGCTCGCCGACCGCGACCGGCTGGTCGCCGAGCACCCGGACACCTTCGGCGTGCCTCCCCGCTACGAGAAGCACCTCAAGGTGCAGGCGCTGCTCAGCGGCGACGCCACCGCCATCTGCGCCGCGATCCGGGCGGCGTGGGAGATGCAGCGGCGCTAGCCCTGCGACGGGCGGCGCGGCGCTCGGCCCACGCGGCAACCGTGGCATCGACGTCGCGCGGCATCGTGACCAGCGGCGGTCCCTGCGGGGTGGAGTAGCGGGCGTGGATCACCCGTGCGTTGAAGTCCTCGACCGCGGCGCGCACCTCGGCCTCGGTCGCGAGCTTGTCGAGCCGGGCGTCGAGCTCGCCGTCCTCCTTGCGCAGCTGGAGCGAGGGCGGCAGCACGGCGATCTGCTCGCGCTCGACGAGCTTCTTGACCCACCAGTCCGGGTCGTGGGTCTCGCCGAGCCCCTCGATCGGCTTCCCGGCGCCGGGGAGGTTGTCGAAGTCGCCGCGCTCGATCGCCTGCTGCACCTGCAGGTCGACCCACGTGTGCTGCTGCTGCATCCGCGCACGCGCGGCTGCCTTCTCGGCCGCGCGGCGGTCTCGTGCGCGGGCCGGATCGGGTCGCTGCTCCGCCTCGGCCATGATGCTCTCCTCGACACCACGATAGACAACCGGCACCAGCGATGAGTCCGCCGCCGTCACCGGGTCTGCCCGTGTGAAGACCCCACCCGAAGGAGCGCCATGTCCCTCGTCCGCGTCCACAACTTCTCGATCTCCCTCGACGGCTTCGGCACCGGCGAGGGCCAGTCGCTGGAGAACCCGTTCGGCCACGCCGGCCACCGCCTCAACACCTGGATGTTCGACACCCGGTTCGGCCGCGAGATGATGGGCCAGGAGGGCGGCGGCCGCGGCGCCGACGACGCGTTCACGCAGCGCTGGGAGCCCGGCATCGGCGCGGAGATCATGGGCGCCAACAAGTTCGGTCCGCCGGGATGGCAGGACGACGCGGACTGGAAGGGCTGGTGGGGCCCGAACCCGCCGTTCCACACGCCGACGTACGTGCTCACCCACCGCCCGCGCCCCTCGATCGAGATGGAGGGCGGCACGACCTTCCACTTCCTCGACACCACGCCGGAGGAGGCGCTCGCCGTCGCGCGCGAGGCCGCCGCGGGCGCCGACGTCCGCATCGGCGGCGGGCCGACCGTCGTACGCGACTTCGTCGCCGCCGGCCTGGTCGACCTGCTGCACGTCGTGCAGGTGCCGATCGTGCTCGGCCGGGGAGTGCGGCTGTGGGACGGGCTGGAGGCGTTCGACGAGGCGTACGACGTCGAGACCGTCTCCACGCCGAGCGGCGTCACCCACCTGACCTTCGCCCGCAAGGCCTGAGCCCCCGCGAAATCCGGACACCCCGGGTCGTTGCCGCCTAGGTTGACGGCGTGGACATCCGGCTGCTCGGCCCGTTCGAGGTCGAGTCCCGGGGTGGACCCGTCGCCCTGGGGGGACCACGGCAGCGCGCCGTGGTCGCCGTCGCCGCGCTCGCGGCGCCCGACGTGGTCTCGACCGACAGGCTCGTCGACGCCATCTGGGGGGAGCGCCCGCCGGCCAACCCGCTGCCGACGCTCCAGGTCTTCGTCTCCAAGCTGCGCAAGGCGCTGGCCGCCGCCGGAGAGGACGGCGTGCTGGAGTCGCGAGCCCCCGGCTACCGGCTGAGGATCGACGTCGGCGACACCGACGTCGGCCGCTTCGAGGAGCGTACGGCGACCGCTCGCTCGCACCGCGAGGCCGACCCGGCCGCGGCGCTGGCCGCCTACGACGAGGCGCTCGCGCTGTGGCGCGGGCCGTTCCTGTCCGACCTGCTGGACCTGCCGTTCGTCGAGAGCGAGGCGGCGCGCCTCGAGGAGCTCCGGCTGCTGGCGGTCGAGCAGCGCACCGACGTGGCGCTGCGCCTCGGCCGTCACGCGGAGGTGGTGGCCGGCCTCGAGGAGCTGGTGCGGCTGCACCCGACCCGCGAGGTGCTCTGGGGCCACCTGATGACCGCGCTCTACCGCAGCGACCGCCAGGCCGACGCGCTGCAGGCCTACGGCCGGGCGCGCGAGCAGCTGGCGGAGGAGCTCGGCATCGACCCCGGACAGGCACTGCGGCAGCTCGAGCTCGCGATCCTGCAGCAGGCCCCGTCGCTGGCTGCGCCGGTCGGCGAGACGGCCGCGACGGCCGCGACGTCCGCGACCGCCGCCGTGTCCCCACCCGCCGACCCGACGCCGCGCGTGGCCGCCCGACCACCGCGGCTGACCACCCGCACCTTCGGCCGCGACGACCTCGTGGCCGAGGTCGTCGAGCGGCTCGGCGTGGCCCGGCTGGTGAGCCTCACCGGCATGGGTGGCAGCGGCAAGTCGCGGCTCGCCACGGTCGTGGCCCACGAGCTCGCCGGCGCCGGCCGGCCGGTCGTCTTCCTGCCCATCACCGAGGCGACCACGCCCGAGCGGCTGCACGCCGACATCGCCGAGGCGCTGGCCGAGGGCGGCACCCGCGACCCGCTGGACGCGCTCGCCGACCGCGACGACGTCGTCGTCCTCGACAACCTCGAGTCGATGCCCACCGCGCCCGAGGCGGTGGCGGCGCTCATCGAGCGGACCGCCCTCACGGTGCTCGTGACGACGCGGCTCGCGCTCGGCCTGCTCGCCGAGGAGGAGCTGCCGGTGCCGCCCCTCGCGGTGCCCACCGAGGACGCGTCGGTGGAGGACATCGTCGCCGCAGCGGCCGTGGCGATGTTCGCCGACCGGGCGTCGGCAGCCGCCCGCGCGGCGGGACGCTCCTTCCGGCTCGCCGGCAACGAGCGCGCGGTCGCGCGGCTGTGCCGGGTGCTCGACGGGCTGCCGCTCGCCCTCGAGCTGGCCGCCGCACGGGTCAAGCTCCTCGGCGTCGAGCGCCTCCTCGCCGCGCTCCCCGAGAGCCTCGCGGTCCTGACCACGACCGCGGCCGACGTGCCCGAGCGGCACCGGGCGCTGGAGCAGACGATCGCGTGGAGCTACGAGCGGCTCGACGACGACACCCGACTGATGTGCGACCGCCTCGCGCTCTTCGAGGGCGGCTTCACCCTCGACGCCCTCGAGGCGGTCTGTCCCGATGTCCCCCAGGTGATCGACATGGTGGCCGCGATCAGCGACGCACGTCTGGTGACCGCGGTCGAGAGCCGCGTGGAGGTGCGGTTCGCCATGCTCGGCACGGTCCGCGCCTTCGCGCACCGGCGGCTCGCCGCGCACCCCGACCTCGACGACCGCCGGCAGCGGCTCGCCGCGCACCTGGCCGACCAGGTCGAGGTGTGGTCGCGCGAGGTCGACGGGGTGGACGGCCTGCTCGCGCTGGGCCGGTTCGCCGACGAGGCCGCCGACGTCGAGGCGGCCGTGGGCCGTGCGCTCGACGCCGGCGACGCGCAGGCGGCGGTGCGGCTGGTCCACGGGGCCGCGGAGCTCTGGGTCGCCTCCGGCCGGTTGTCGACCGGCGTGGCGCTCGCGGCCCGGGTCTGCGCGCTGGCGCCCGACTCGGCCGCGGCGTGGCTGGTCGCCGGCCAGCTCGCCTACCACCTCACCGAGTGGGACGAGGCCCGCGCCGCGTGCGAGCGGGCCCTGGCACTGGGCGCTCCCGACGACGTACGCCTGCGGGCGGCGGCCTCCTGCTACCTCGCCGGTGCGCTGGCGATCACGGGTGAGTTCGCGGAGGCGGAGCGGCAGGCGGCCGCGGCGCTCGGGCTCGCGCGCGACCACGACCTCTACCCGCAGGTGGCGGTGGCCCTGGCCATGTCGGCGATCGCCCAGGGCGTGCAGGGCCACTTCGACCGGGAGGCCGCGCTGCACCAGGAGCGCCTCGCCGTCGTACGGCGGCACGGTGACATCACCCGCGTCGCGGACACCCTCAACACCCTAGCCGAGATCGCGCTCGACGAGGCCGACGTCGACACCGCCGCGGCCTACGCCACGGAGGCCCAGGCCATGGCGGGCACCTCCCGGGTGCCCGAGGCGCGCGACGCGCGGATCACCGGGGCCCGGGCCCTGGTCGGTCGCGGCGACCTCGGCGCAGCGGCGACGATGCTGCGCGAGGCGCTCGTGCTCGCCGACCGGACCCGCCAGCGGCTGGCGCGTGCCCAGTGCTTCCGTGTGGCCGGCGCGATCGCGATGGCAACGAGCCGGCCCGACGACGCGATCCGCCTGTTCGCAGCCGCCGAGGCGGTCTCGCCCGCACCCGGTGGAGGCGGCGAGCCCGTGGAGCAGGACCTTGCGGCCGCCCTCGCCGCCGCGCGCGCCGCGGTCGGCGACGCCGCGGCCAACCGGGCCTGGACGCTGGGCGGCCTCGCGTCGGCCGAGACGACGGAAGGGCTGGTGGCCGACGTGCTGTCGGCCACCAGCCCGGTCGGGGCCTAGCGGATCAGGATCAGGCCCAGTCGAGCCGGATCCCGTAGAACCCCATCGAGCCGTAGCTCGAGTAGACGCCCTCGCCGGGACCGTCGACCTGCACGTAGTAGGTGCCGGCCGGCAGCGTGATCGCACCGGTGTTGGCCCGGAGGTCACCGGTGGGCGACCAGGTCCCGATCACGTTCAGGTTGGCGTTGCGCAGCGTGATCCGCATGTTGAGGTCGGAGTCGACCGGCCCGGTGTTGCCCCAGGTCTGGATCTGCAGCTTGCGGGTGCCGCCGAGGCTGAACCGGAAGAGGTCGACGTCGCCGGAGTTGATGATCCCGTAGCGGGTGGTGCCTGCCGGCAGGGTGCCGGTCGAGCTCGTCGAGTTCGTGTAGTCGTCGGCGGCGTAGAGCACCTTGGACGCGATGATCGCGACGTCGTTCTCGTGGTTGTTGGCGCCCGCGTAGGTGCCGGCGCTCCACTGCGTGACTGCCTTGTAGTAGCTGACGCCCATGATCGGCGCCCAGTTGCCCGACCCGGGGTAGTAGGTCTCGGTCGCGCTGCCGTCGTGGCTCAGGCCGAGGGTGTGGCCGGCCTCGTGGCTGCTCGCCTCGCCGACGAACTTCGCGGCGCCGGACTGGTTGGTGAAGACGAACGCCGTCGTCTCGGTGCCCGAGCTCACCTGGCCGAAGGAGTTGACGTAGGCGACGCCGCCGGCGTTGGGGTACCACGAGGCGGTGGGGCTGATGACCATGCGGACGCCGTACGACGTGTCGCTGGACGAGGTGCGCCGCAACCCGTCGAGACCGGGGTCCTGGGTGGTGACGTCGATGTGGAAGGGCGCGTAGTCCTCGCGGACCTGCAGCCAGACCGCCTGGATGATCGCGTGCTCGCGGGTCGAGAAGGAGCCGGGGTTGCCGTCGAGGTCGAACGGCGCGGACACGATCGCGCGCCCGCCGTTGTAGGAGGTGTTCCACTGCGTGCCCGACGTGGTGTTGCCGGTGAAGTCGAGGTAGAGCTTGTAGGGCGAGCTCGACCGGGAGTGCAGCGCGAAGGTGTCGGAGGTCGGGTAGACCGGGGTGGTGATGTTGTCGGTGATCGGCGTCTGGCCGGTCTTCAGCGGCTCGTCGGCGTAGACCAGGGAGCCCTTGTCGGTGACCTGCAGGGTCGGGTCGTGCAGCAGGGTCTTCTGCAGCTTGGTCGGCGACCAGCCGTTGCGGGCGGCGACCTGGTCGAGCTGGTCGGCGAGCGCGTCGACCGCGGCGCGGCCCGAGACGCTCTCGGCGCCGCGGGTGTCGACGGTGATGTCGCGCTTGCCGGCGTCCTGGTGATCGGCGTGGTGGCCGTCCGCGAAGGCGGGGGCGGTGGCGGTGCCGGCGATCGCTGCCACTGCGAGGGCGGTGGCGGTGAGCGTACGGCGGAGGGTGAGCTTGTTCATCGGGGTTCTCCTTGTTCGGGGCCCGTTCCGGGCTGTTGGGAGGAGATTCCCGACCGGCGCCTACCGCCGGCTTAACGCCGGCTTACCGACCGACCCAGCGGCTCGTGACGGTGGTCCGCACGACCAGCACGGCGTCGCCGCCGCTGCCCGGCACCTGCCGGCTGCTGTCGGTCAGTCCGCGCCGGTCGACGCACGCGTGCGCCCCGCTGCGGGGTGTCCCGTCGGCCCGGCAGGCGCGGATCCGCCGCCACGCGGCGCCGGCGTGCGGCTGGCGGAAGACCTGGACGTCGGCCCAGGTGCGGCCGTGGAGGAGCCGGCCGTCGTACCTCAGCTCGATCAGGGCGGGCGTCGACGCGGTCGCCTGCAGCTGGTCGGCGTGCACGAGGTAGGGGATGCCGAGGTCGCCCGGCCGCCTCAGGCCGGGGCGCGGCCGGACCTGCACGAGGGCCCGCTGCGACGGGGACTGGGAGAGCGGCGCCTGGAGCACGGCGGACTGGCGCTTGCCGCGCTGGCGCAACGTCGTGAAGCGGCAGTCGTCGGCGACGCGGCGGCACGGGCCCGACCCGAGGCTGCTCCCGGCGGTGACCTCGGCCGCGCGGCGCGAGCCGTCGGCGATGACCACCTCGTCCTCGTCCTCGACCCAGACCTCGCCGTCGCCCTCGTAGGCGGTGCTGATCACGGTGACGCCGCGGTCGGTGGCGAGCCCGCCGCCGCGGTACTTGCGGATGATTCCCTCGTTGACGACGACCGGACGAGGCCCACCGGTGCCGATCGGGAAGAAGTCCCCGCTGCCGTGGATGTTGACCTGGTGGCCGGGCCTGATCTCCAAGCGGCTGCCGGGCGACATGCCGATCCCCGCGTCGGCCGGCACCAGGGCCCCGTCCACGACGAGGTCGTAGCCGCCGACCAGGCGCAGGCCGCCGTAGCCGTTCATGGCGAAGGAGTCGACCATCGCGCCTCCGCTCGCACAGGCGGCGGGCGGCAGGCCGTCGAAGAGCTCGCACGGGTCGCCCGCGAGGGCGGGGGTCGGATCCAGCACGGTGTCGCTGCTCGACGCCGGGGTGCCGAAGAGACCGGTCAGGTCGATCCGCCCGGGACCGCCGATCGCGCCTCCGACCTGGAGGTAGCCGCGCACGGTCGACGGCCGGGTCGCCGGGTCGGCGTAGACGAAGAGCCCTGCGCCCGGGTCGATCAGCAGCTGCGCGGCGGTGTCGACGTCGACGGCCTGGACGAGCGCGACGTCCCCCTCGTGCATCTCGACCGTGGCGCTGCCGCCGATGCAGACGTAGGCGTCGTCCTGGTCGCCCGCACCGGGGGCGACGTCGCCGCTCCAGTTGTCCGGGTCCGACCAGGAGGAGCCGTCGCCCCCGCCGTCCCAGGCGTACGTCGTCATGCCCGTCAGCGAGCAGGGCGGACCGGGCGGGTCGGCTGCCGCCGTACCTCCGGCGAGTGCGGACGGGACGCCGGCGGTGACGACGAGCGCCGTGACGGCGCCGACGATCCGGCGGTGGGTGCGGTCCATGGAAGTTCTCCCCCTCTGGGTCGGAGCGTAGGCGTCGAGCGGGCCGCTGTCCGGCGACCTCGCCATCGCGGCTCGCAACCCAACGTCGTGGGGCGGGCTTACCCCTGGCTTTCCGCGGGCTTAGCGCGTCAGATCGGGACGTCGGCCCGGCGGTCGTCGGGCGTCGCCCGGGGTGCGCCCGGGCGGGAGAACTGCTCGACGTAGAGGCGCGCGTAGAGGCCGTCGGGGTCCTCGAGCAGCTCCTCGTGGGTGCCCTGCTCGACGATGCGGCCGTCGGCGAGCCCGAAGATGACGTCGGCGGACTGGATCGTCGAGAGCCGGTGCGCGATGGCGATCGTCGTGCGCGACCTGGTGGCGCGCTCCAGCGCCTCCTGCACCAGCCGCTCGGTCTCGGTGTCGAGCGCCGAGGTGGCCTCGTCGAGGATCAGGATCGCGGGATCCTTGAGCAGGACCCGGGCGATCGCGAGCCGCTGCTTCTCCCCGCCGGAGAGGCGGTAGCCGCGCTCGCCGGTGATGGTCTCGTAGCCCTCGGGGAAGCTGATGATCCGGTCGTGGATGTTGGCGTCACGGGCGGCCTGCTCGATCTGCTCGGCGGTCGCGCCGGGGCAGGCGTAGGCGATGTTGTCGCGGATCGTGCCGTGGAAGAGGTAGGGCTCCTGGGTGACCATCCCGACGGCGTCGGCGAGCGAGGAGAGCGTCAGGTCGCGCACGTCGTGCCCGTCGATGAGCACCGCGCCCTCGGTCACGTCGTAGAAGCGGGGCACCAGGTAGGTCGCGGTCGTCTTGCCTGATCCGGAGGGGCCGACGATCGCCGCGAGCCGGCCCGGCTCGACGACCATCGAGACGTCCTCCAGGGCCCAGCCGGAGCGCTCGACCCGCTCGTCGGACCCGATCCGCACGCCGGTGTCGCCGAACCGGTCGCGGTGGGCGGTGCCGGACAGCGCGCGCGGCTCCGGGTAGCGGAACCAGACCCCCCGCAGCTCCACGCGACCCTCCAGCGTGGCGTGGTCGAGCGCGACGGCGCCGGGTCGTTCGGTGATCGCGGGCTCGAGGTCGAGGTACTCGAAGATCCGGCGGAACAGCGCCAGCGAGGTCTGGACGTCGAGCGTCACCCGCATCAGCTGGAGCAGCGGCATCTGCAGGCGGCCCTGCAGGGTGGTGAAGGCGACGAGCGTGCCGGCGGTGAGGGCGTCGGCGCTGATGACGGACCGGCCGGTGATGATCCAGCCGGCGACGAGGTAGATGAGCGCCGGGGTGATGGCGAAGAACGTCTGCACCACCGCGAAGAAGGTGCGGCCCGCCATCGCCTGCTCGACCTGGAGCCGGGTCTGCCGCCGATTGGCCTCGCGGTAGCGCTCGACCTCCTGGGCCGAGCGGTTGAAGACCTTCGCGAGCAGGATCCCCGAGACGCTGAGCGCCTCCTCGGTGATCGCGGTCATCTCCGAGAGCGACTCCTGGGTGCGGCGCGCGAGCCGCTGCCGACGCCGCCCGACGCGCAGCTGCAGCCAGATGAAGAGCGGCATCAGGATCAGCGTGAGGATCGTCAGCTGCCAGGAGAGCAGCACCATCGAGACGAGAGCGGCGGTGACCGTGACGGAGTTCTGCACGATGGTGGTCGCGGTGTCGGTGAGCACCGTCCGCACCCCGGCCACGTCGTTGGCCAGCCGGCTCTGGATCGCCCCGGTCTTCGTCGCGGTGAAGAACGCGAGCTCCATCTTCTGCAGGTGCTCGAAGAGGTCGCCGCGCAGGTCGGCCATGGCCGAGTTGCCGACCGTGGAGGTCAGGTAGTTCTGCCCGATCCCGATGAACGCCGTCACGACCGGGATGACGCACATGCCGGCCACCAGCCAGCCCAGCAGCCCGAGGTCCGGGGCGCCCCCGTCGATCGGGAAGAGCGCGTCGTCGAAGACCGCGCGCACCAGGAACGGCACCACCGACGTGAGTGCCGCAGAGGTCACCACGGCGACGAGCACGAGCACGATCTGGCGACGGTAGGGCCGCAGCATCCGGGCCACGCGCGGCAGGACGGGGTTGCGGGCGTCGAGGTCCTCGTGGGTGAGGTGGGTGATGACGGGGCTCGGGCGCATCACGACCACCCTGCGCCGTAGCGCCCCCGGTGCGCCACCTCGCTCCACGGAGTACGACGACGCCGGCTCGCCGATCCGCTCGCACCCGTCGCGCGCGGGGCCGGGTGCCCGATGGTGATCGCGCCGATCGGGTGGGGGTCGCCGGTCTCTGGAAGCCCGAGCGCCGCCCGGACGGACTGCTCGCGGTCGGGGACGATCCCGAAGAAGCAGGCCCCGAGCCCGGCGTCGGTCACGGTCTGGAGGATCAGCAGCGAGGCCATCGCGGTGTCGAGGTCCCAGAAGGGCATCGGCCAGCGCCGCTCGGCCCGGTCGGTCCAGCCCTTGTCGGCCTCGGCGTAGCGGTCGAGGTACGCGGACTTCACGCTGCACGGCACCACGACGACCGGCGCGCGCATCATCCCGGCGAGCCAGCGGTCGGGCTGCTCGACGCTGTCGGTCGACGCCGCCCAGAACCGGTGCACGTCGTCGGGGGTGTCGAGCACGACGAACGCCCAGCCCTGCGAGAAGCCCGCGTTGGGAGCCCTCGTCGCGTGGTCCAGCGCCCGTTCGACCACGGTCGGGTCCACGGGCTCGTCGGTGTAGCTGCGCACCATCCGGCGCCGCCGTACGACCTCGGAGAACTCCACGGGGCACTATCCCATCTGAGGTAGGCGGCACTGCTCCGGAGGCCTCGTCTGAGGTAGCCCGGCACGCTCCGGCGTCGCCCACCTCACACGGGATAAGGCAGTTGCCCGATGTGTGCCCCTACCTCAGGCGACGAACCTCTGGGGTGTCGTCAAGAACACCACCGAGGAGCACACCATGAACCCCTACTTCATCGAAGCCGAGATGGACTACCGCAAGCAGCAGACGCGCAAGGCGATCGCCGCCCACCGGGGCAGCCGTTCGCGGACGTCGTGGCTGCGTCGGGTGGCCGCCGCGGAGAAGACCGTCTGAGCCGACCGCTCATGACGCTGAGCGAAATCAACCTGCCGGTGTCGGCCGCGGGCACCATGATGGAGCCCGTGGCCGCCCACACCAGCCGCACCCTCGTCGGGCGCGACGCCGAGCTCGAGGAGCTCTGCGACCTCCTCGGCGTGCGCGGGCCCGGCGACGCCCACAGCGTCGTGCTGCTCAGCGGCGACGCGGGCGTGGGCAAGACCCGGCTGTTGATGGAGCTGCGCGACCACGCCCAGGCCGAGGGCTGGCGGGTGATCGCCGGCCACTGCCTCGACTTCGGCGACAGCGCGCTGCCCTACCTCCCCTTCAGCGAGATCCTCGGCCGCCTCGACACCGAGCTGCCCGAGGTCGTCGAGCAGATCTCTGCCGCGCATCCCGCGATCGGCCGGCTCCAGCCGGGCCGTCGCGTCCGCGCCTCGGCCGAGGCGCCTGCCGTCGGTGAGCGCGGTGCCGACCGCGGCGAGCTCTTCGACGCGGTGCACGCCCTGCTCGACGTCGCCGCCACCGACGCGCCGCTGCTCCTCGTCATCGAGGACACCCACTGGGCCGACCAGTCGACCCGCGACCTCCTCGGCTACCTCTTCACCCGCGACTTCGCGCATCCGGTCGCGGTCGTCGTGTCCTACCGCTCCGACGACCTGCACCGCCGCCACCCGCTCCGCCGCCAGGTGGCGGAGTGGTCGCGGCTGCAGGCCGTCGAACGCCTCGCCCTCTCGCCGCTGCCCGACGACGCGGTGCGCGAGCTCATCGGCGAGCTGGCGCAGCAGCGGCTGGGGGAGCGCGAGCTCGCGGAGATCATCAGCCGGGCCGAGGGCAACGCGTTCTTCGTCGAGGAGCTGGTGGCCTCCGGCGCGGGCGCCTGGGTGCCCGACGACCTCGCCGACCTGCTCCTGGTGCGGCTCGACCGGCTCTCCGACGAGGCGCGCCAGGTGGTCCGCATCGCCAGCGTCGCCGGGCGCAAGGTCAGCCACAGCCTGCTCGAGGCCGCCGCGCGTCTGCCCGCCGCCGAGCTCGACGCCGGCATCCGGCAGGCCGTCGAGATGAACGTCCTCGTGGCCGGCAGCCGCACCTACGAATTCCGCCACGCCCTGCTCGGAGAGGCCGTCTACGACGACCTGCTGCCGGGGGAGCGGGTGCGCCTGCACGGGCAGTACGTCGACGCCCTGGTCGACGGCGCCGGGCGCGGCACCGCGGCGGAGATGGCCCGCCACGCGCGCCGAGCCATGGACTTCGACCGTGCCGCGACGGCCGACATCGAGGCCGGCGACGAGGCGGTCTCGGTGGGCGGCCCCGACGAGGGCGCCCACCACTACGAGCACGCCCTCGAGCTGCTGGAGGACCCCGAGCGCGCCGCTCGCCTCGACATCGACGTCTCGAAGGTCGTGGTCCGAGCCGCCGACGCGCACAGCGCCGCCGGTGACAACCAGCGCGCGGCCAGCCTGCTCGCCCAGCACGTCGAGCGGCTCACCGACGACGCCCCGACGACGACGCGCGCCCGGCTGCTGAGCCACTACGCCCTCGCGCTCTGCATCATCGAGACCCCCCTCGACCCGGCGGCGATCTCGGAGGAGGCGGTCGGTCTCGCGCCGGTCGGGGAGAGCCCGCTGCGGGCCAAGGTGCTCGCCACCCATGCCCGGGTGCTGTCGGGGTCGACGCGACTCGACGAGGCCGAGATGGCCGCGACGGAGGCGCTCGCGCTCGCCGAGCGGCTCGCCATGCCGGTGCTCGCCTCGGAGGTCGTGACCACCCTCAGCACGCTGCGCTTCAAGCGCGGCGACGGCACCGACGGCGACGCGGTGCGCACCGCGCTGCAGGGGGCCGTGCGCCGGGCCCGCGAGGCGGGCGCTGTCTCCGCCGAGCTCCGGGCGCTCTTCCTGCTCGGCCGCTCCCACCAGGAGGAGGCCGACTGGGACGGGGCGGCGCAGTGGTTCGCCGAGGCCGTCGAGCGCGGCCTCGCCGTGGGCCTGCCGTGGGCGCCGTACTCCATCGAGGCGCGCTGGCAGCTGAGCTGGGTGCGCTACGCCCAGGGGCGCTGGGACGAGACCCTCGAGCTCGTCGCCATCGCCGACGACGAAGGGGGTCCGGTGATCCCGCGGGCGATCATCGAGGCGACGCGGCTGGCCATCCTGTCCACCCGCGGCGTCGACGTCTCCTCCGCGCTGCGCCGGCTCCGCAAGGTCTGGCCCGACGAGGGGGGTGTGGCCGTGTTCTCCGCCGGCACCGAGATCGAGGCGGCCGCCCAGGCGGGCGACGTCGCCGCCGCGATCGAGGCGTACGACGCCGTGGTCGGCGTGCTCTCCCGGATCTGGACCGAGCACTTCGCGGCCCGCGTCCGGCTCGCCGCGCAGACGGTCGGCGCGATCGCCCGCGTGCTGCCCGCGACCTCCGGCGCGGACCGGCCCGCCCTCCTCGAGCGCGCCGCCGCCCTGCGCGCCGAGGGCGACCTCGTCGCCGAGCACTTCGCCGCCAGTGGCGCGGCCTGGGGCACCGAGGGCCAGGCCTGGGGCCTGCGCCTCGCTGCCGAGCACCTCCGCGCGCGCTGGGTCGGCGGCATCGACCCGCCCGAGCGCGACGAGCTCGTCGCCGCGTGGGCGGCGACGGTCGCTGCGTTCGCCGAGCTCGACAGCGTGCCCGAGCTCGCGAAGGCACGGACGACGTACTCCGGCATCCTGCGCCTGCTCGGCGACACCGCGGCCGCGCGCGAGGAGGGCGACCTGGCCCGGGCCGCCGCCCACCAGCTGGGCGCCACCGTGCTGCTCGAGGAGCTGCGCACCTCCGGCAGCGCGCCCGCACGGTCCACCTCGGCCGCGCCCCAACGGCTGACCGCACGCGAGCGCGAGATCCTCCGGCTGGTCGCCGAGGGCCGGAGCAACGGGGAGATCGGTCGCCAGCTCTTCATCAGCACCAAGACCGTCAGCGTCCACGTCTCCAACATCCTCGGCAAGCTCAACGCCGGTGGCCGCACCGAGGCGGCCGCGATCGCCCGGCGCGACGGGCTCCTGTGACGGCCCTCGTCAGCGGGGCCAGAAGATCCGACCACGGTAGGAACCGCATCGCGGCGCTTCGGCGTACCGTCGGCACGTGACCGCAGAGCTCACCGACGACGCGACGGTCGACACCCGGCCGCTCACCCTCCAGCGCTTCCGCAAGGCGACGCTGATCGGCGACCCCGACCAACCGCCGATCCCGCGCTCCGAGCTGCCGCCCGGGCCGCGGTGGCCGGCGCTCGTGCAGACGATCGCGCTGATGCGCTTCCGCCACCAGCTGCACCCCTACCTGCACCGCAAGTACGGCGAGTCGTACACCCTGCGCCTGGTCCCCAAGGGTCGGCCGCTGGTGCTCTTCACGACGCCCGAGGCCACCAAGGAGATCTTCGCCGGCGACCCGGCGGTCTTCCACGCGGGCAAGGGCAACTCGGTCCTCGGTCCGATCATGGGCGAGCACTCGCTGCTGCTGCAGGACGGCGGCGAGCACCACCGGGCGCGCAAGCTCGTGATGCCGGCCTTCCTCGGCCACGCGCTGCGCGGCTACCGCGCGATGGTCGCCGAGGTCGCCGCCGAGGCGGTGGCGGGGTGGAAGGACGGCGAGGAGTTCGAGTCCCTCGACCGGATGAACGCGCTGACGCTCGAGATCATCCTGCGCGTCGTCTTCGGCGTCACCGACGAGGCACGGCTGGCCGAGCTGCGGCCGCGCGTCACCGCGACGGTCGAGATCAACCCGGCGATCCTGCTGGGCTGGGCCTACCCGCGGCTCCAGCGGCTCGGCCCCTGGCGGCGCACGATCGACAACCAGGTCGAGCTCGACCGGCTCATCTACGCCGAGATCCGGGAGCGCCGGGAGGCCACCGACCTCGCCGAGCGCAAGGACGTGCTGTCGCGGCTGATGGCTGCGGGTGAGGAGGGCCGGACCGGCCGCTCCGGCGGGCCCGGCGACCGGCTCGACGACACCGAGCTGCGCGACCAGCTGGTCACCCTCCTGCTCGCCGGCCACGAGACCACGGCGAGCGCCCTGTCCTGGGCGCTCTACGAGCTCGGCCGCGACCCCGGGCTGATGGCCCGCACCCAGCAGGCCGCCACCAGCGGCGAGGACGGCCAGGCCTGGCTCGAGGCCGTGCTCAAGGAGTCGATGCGGCTGCACCCGATCATCCCGATGGTGGTGCGCACGCTGATGGAGCCGGCGACCGTCGGCGGCCACCACCTGCCGCGCGGCACGACGGTGGGTCCGTCGATCGTGATGAGCCACCAGCTCGACTCCAACTTCCCCGAGCCCGAGGCGTTCCGGCCCGAGCGGTTCCTGCCGGAGCTCTCCGGCGCGGAGGCGCCGTCCTTGCACGTCTGGATCCCCTTCGGCGGTGGCGTCCGCCGCTGCATCGGGGCGGGCTTCTCCCTGATGGAGGGCGCGGAGATCCTCCGGGAGGTGCTGACGTCGTACGACGTCGCTGCGGTCGGCGCCGACAGGCCCCAGGTCCGCAACATCACCAGCGTGCCCAAGCGCGGCGCCAGGATCCGGGTCACCCGCCGCCGCTGACGGGCGGACCCGACCACCGGCGGCTCACGCGACCCGCGGCAGCACGTCGACCGTTGCGGCGACGTCCTCGAACAGGTCGCAGTAGGTGAGGTAGTCCTCGCGCGCCACCGAGCCGGTGAGCGTCGCGCCGACCCCGCCGACCAGCCACGACCACTGGTCGCTGACGACGTCGGTCGACCCCAGCCGGTGGGCGAAGCGGTGGTAGGAGACGCGGTGGTCGCCGAGGTCGAACTCGTCGGCGTCCTCGAGCGCGAAGTCGACCAGCTGGGCGCGCAGGTCGAGCAGCGCCTGGCCCCGCCACGTGCGCAGGTCGATCCCGACCGGCACGCAGCGCAGCACGATCTCGGGGCTGACCCCGCTGGACGGCAGGCTCCGCGGGCGCGCGGCGAGCACGATGCCGTGGCCCAGGTCGCGGCGGGCGTGCCAGGTGCGCGGCACGGTCACGGACACGTCGGCGAAGGAGTCGGCCCTCATGCCTGCACCCTCCGCCGTCCCCGCCGTCGAGGGAACCCCGTCGTGCGCGGCCTGTGGATGACCGCGGGCTACGGGGTGGGCGAGGCGCTCGGCGAGCTGCCGGACGAGCCCTCGAGCATGTCCTGCCCCGGGTCGTCGCCGCTGATCAGCCAGTCGCCGTCGGTGAGGGTGAGCTCGTAGGTCTCCGCGTCGCCCTCGCTCGACGCGATGGTGACGTCGACCCGAGCCGTGGTGTCCGTCGTCAGCTCGCTGCTCGTCCTGGTGACCTCGAGCTGGTCCAACGGGTCGCCCACCATGGCGTAGACGTGGGTCAGTGCCTTCAGCAGGTCCGGGCAGTCCTCGACCGGCTTGCCGAAGTCGTCCTCGTTCCAGCGCTTGACCGACAGGTCGGCGTACGACGTCGTCCAGTGCGCGCACGCCTTGTCGAAGTCGCCCCGGGCGAACTCGTCGTAGAAGGCGCGTACGGCGGTCTCCGCATCGGAGGCGTCACCGGCCTTCGCGGGGTCCTTCGCGTCGTTGGTGCAGCCGGTCAGCAACGGCAGGGCGAGCAGCGCGAGCGCAGCGCGGCGCAGGAGTGCCATGCGCGCTGTCTATCACGCGAACGCCGCGCGGACCTGCTCCTCGGTGAGGCCGTAGTCGCCCAGGTCGTAGCGGTGCGAGGGCCGCGCCTGGCCGGTCCGCGACTCCTCGTCGATGCGCCGGACCTCCGCGCGGGCCGCCTCGCTCCACGGGATGTCGAACGCCGCGTAGATGCCCTCGACCGTGCCGAGGGGATCGCTCACGAACTCGCGGTAGTCGACGTCGACGAACTGCGCGTCGTCGTACTGCCTGCGCGCCTCGGTGAAGGCCTGCCACGACCGCTCGAGCATGCCGAGCTGGGTGCGGCCGATCGTCTCGCCGACGAACGTCGTCGACGTGCCGGCCGTCGCCTCCGCCGACAGCGAGCAGGCCGACGCGATCGACGTGACCGGGTCGCGGCGGGTGCAGACGACGAGCGCGTCCGGGTAGACCTTCATCAGCGCGTCGAGCGCGACCAGGTGCGAGGGGTTCTTCAGCACCCAGCGCTTGTCCTGGTCGTGCAGGCCGATGAGCTGCAGGTTCTGGCGGTGCCGCTCGTAGGCGTCGGTCCAGTCCTGCTCCGCCAGCCACGCGGAGTAGCGCGGCACGTTGGCCAACGACTCGAAGGAGATCGACTTCCCGGTCTGGCGCAGCAGCCGCCAGCACTCCTCGGGCGAGGTCGCATCCATGTAGTGGATGCCCATGAACTCGGGGTTGGACACGTGGTGCTGCTGGAAGGCGCCCTGCATGGCGTTGAAGATCGGGTCGTCCTCCCAGGTCTCCCGCGGCGGCCGCGGCTGGGGGTACTCGGTGAGCCACAGCTCGAGGCCCTGGTGGCCGGGGTCGGCACAGAGCAGCCGGTGGAGCGCCGTCGTCCCGGTCCGGGGGAGGCCCACCACGAAGATCGGCCGGTCGATCGGCACGTCGGCGTGCTGCGGGAACTCCTGGAACCGGGCCTGCGTCATCAGCCGCCCGACCAGTGCGCTCTTCACCTGCCCGCGGTGGAAGTAGTTGCCGACCGGCGTCAGGCCCGCCTCGGGGGACGCGAGGTCCTCGACGAGCAGGCGCAGCCCCTCCTCGTGCGCCGTGCCGCCGAAGTCGGTCAGCCCCGTCGTGCGTACGGCGGCCGCGACGATGTCCTCGTAGGAGCCGATCTCCGGCCGCTGGCGGGGGGCGTCAGCGGGCATGGAACTCGCCGCAGTCGACGTTGAGCATCTGGCCGGTCACGGCCGAGGCGAGGTCGCTGGCGAGGAAGAGCGCGGCCTGTGCGACCTCGTCGGGGTCGGCGAGGCGCTTGAGGTCGGTGGGCTCGGCCTTCTCGGCGTACACCTCCTCGTGCGTGCGCCCCGACTCCGAGGCCAGCCAGTCGAAGTAGGCCTTGTTGACGTCCTCGTAGATGTAGGACGGCGCCACGCTGTTGACGCGGATGCCGCGCGGACCGAGCTCGGTCGCCAGCGAGGAGGCGAGGTGCTGGAGCGTGCCCTTGGAGAGCTTGTAGCCGGAGTACTCCGGCTGGCTGCTGTAGACCACGCAGGAGTTGAGCATGATGATCGACCCCTTCGTCTCCGCGAGGGCGTCGGCGAAGAGCGAGGAGAGCCGCAGCGGCGCGAAGACGTTGGTCTCCTGCGCGGCGCGCAGGCCGTCGAGCCCGAGCGTGGAGATCGGCTCCATCGGCGGGATGCCGAAGGCGTTGTTGATCAGGCAGTCGACCCGGCCGAACTCCTCCAGCGTCGCCTCGACCAGCCGCTGCCGCGCCTGCTCGTCGGTGATGTCGGTCGGCACGACGAGCGCGCGCCGGCCGTGCTCGCGCACCACGGCGGCCATCTTCTCGAGCCGCTTCTCCGTGCGGCTCACGAGCACGAGGTCGGCGCCCATCAGCGCCGCCTGCTCGCCGAGCGCGCGGCCGAGGCCGGGCCCGACGCCGGAGAGGACGACGACCTTGTCTTCAAGCAGAGGGATCACGGGCGCAAGACTAGAACGTGTTCCAGTTTTGCGCCAGCGTCGGTCGGATCACGAAGTCCGGTGCAGGTCCCAGCTCCAGTGCACCTCGCCGTCCGGGTCCCCGCTCGGCGGGTACGACGTCGAGCCGGCCAACGCCGTCACCGGCGGCGCCGGGAGAGGCTGGTGGTCGGCGTCACCGGTGCTGGTGTTCAACGGGTGGAACATCACCGTCTCGGGGTCGGAGTTGGGACAGTCGACCACCACCGGCACCTGGATCGGGGTGGTGGAGCGGACGGTGACCGAGTACTCGTCGGGGTCGTCGAAGATCGCCAGCTCCGCGACCCCGTCGAGAGAGGCGGCGCCGTTGTAGCTGCAGCCGCCGTCGTCGGTGCCGCTGACCTGCCAGGTGAAGTCGGCGTCGCCCGTCCAGTAGTAGTCCGGGACGAGCGCGTCCAGCTGGACCGTGGCCGACCACGACTCGTGGATGCCGCCGTAGTAGTCGAGGGTGCCCTCCGCCGTACCGGTCCAGTCGCCGCCCTCGGCCCGGCAGTTGTGCTTGTCCTCGACGTCGGCCATGCAGAGGTCCGGGTCGTCCGGGCTCGGCGCGTCGGTGCCCAGCGGGCCGCCGTCGCAGAAGTCGTCGCCGGCTCCGCCGGAGCAGGTGTCCGTGCCGACCTCGCCGTAGAGGTGGTCGTCGCCGTCCCCGCCGTTGAGCGTGTCGTCGCCCTCCCCGCCCTTGACGGTGTCGGCGTCCGCGCCGCCGTCGAGCGTGTCGTCCCACAGGCTGCCGGTGATCGTGTCGGCCCCGGCGCCACCGTCGGCGGAGGACTCGGTGCCGGTCAGCGTGAGCCGGTCCTTGCCGTCGCCACCCTCGAGCCGGGTCTTGCCGGTGTCGCCGGCGGTGATCGTGTCGCCGCCGCTCCCGCCGTGCGCCCAGCCGCCCGACCCCTCGCCGAGGTCGATCGTGTCGGTGCCCGGACCGCCGTCGATGTAGTCACGGCCGCCCTGCCCGAGGATGGTGTCGTTGCCGGCGCCGCCGCGGATCGGCTTGGCGGGGCTGCCGTCGAGGCCGCCGCTCGTCTCGATGGTGTCGTTGCCGGCGCCGCCGTCGACGTCGACGTCGCGCGCGTAATAGCCGTCGATGAAGTCGTCGCCGTCGCCGCCGCGCAGCACCAGGTTGCCCCACCGCGCGAGGAGCCGGTCGTCGTCGGCGCCACCGTCGAGGACGACGTCCTCCTCGTTGCCGGTCAGGGTGTCGTCGCCGGCGCCGCCCCGGAGCATCGCGCCCTCGCTGTTGCCGAGCAGCGTGTCGTCGCCCGTGCCGCCGTCGACCACGTCGTCGTGGCCGGTGCTGCCGTCGAGCTCGTCGTCGCCACCCTCGCCGAAGATCCGGTCGGCGCCCTTCCCGGCGTGGATGTCGTCGGCCCCGGCCCCGCCGCAGACCAGGTCGTCGCCCCCGCGGGCCGCGACCCGGTCGTTGCCGCCGCCGGCCCAGATCACGTCGCGCCCCTCGGTGCCGGTGAGGTTGTCCCGGCCGGCCGTGCCGACGATCGTCGCGCGCACCCCCTGGCACCGCGGCGTCGACGCCGCGTCCCCCTCGGGTGTGGCGGCCAGGACGGAGGAGCCGACGAGCACGGTCAGCGCGGCAGCACGGGCAAGCAAGGAGATGCGCACCGCGAATTCATATCTCGTTACTCGTCTTCCGTCCTCCGAATTCCGGCACTGCGGACGGGCGTCCGCCGCCGGGTGACTCAGCTCGACGGGTCCTCCTCGCGCAGCCGGGGCTCGGTGCGGCCCTCGGGCCGGATGCCCCGTTTGTCCGCGTAGAACGCCCGCACGAGGTCCATGTCGGCCACGACGTCGCCGGTCGGGTGGAAGGTCGGCCCCATGCCCAGCGTGCGGGTCGGGCCGTCCACGAAGCCCAGCGTGACCGGCAGGCCGGTCTGCCGCGCGATCCGGTAGAAGCCTGGCTTCCAGTACTCGCCCTTGCTGCGCGTGCCCTCGGCCGCGATGACCAGCAGGAAGGGTTCGTCCCCTCGGGCCTCCTCGAGGAGCGCGCGGATGGTGGCGCCGGGGTCCTCGCGGTCGAGCGGGATCCCCCCGGTGCGCCGCAGGACCCAGCCGAGCGGTCCCTTGAAGAACGTGTGCTTGATCAGCACCTGGGGCCGCCTGCTGTTGCTCCACGCGATCAGCAGCATGATCACCCAGTCCCACTGGGAGGTGTGCGGAGCGCCGACAAGAATGCCGCTCTCCGGCACCGTCCCCGAGAGCCGCCAGCGCGTCGCTCGGAGGATCCCTCTCGCCAGTCCGCGCCGCAACCGCATCTCGTGTGCCATCCCGTGAACGTAGCGGTGCCGCTCCGTCCCGGATCAGCCGGGAAGGTGTGCCAGGACCTCGTCGATCATGTCCGGGAGCAGGCGCACCTGGATCGACAGGTGCCCCTCGCCCTCCTCGAGGTGCGGCACCACGCCGGGGATGCGCGCAGCCAGCCACTCGCCGTGGTGGAAGGGCACCATCAGGTCGGCCGTGCCCTGCCAGAGGTACGTCGGCACGCTGATGTCGCGCACGTCGAACCCCCATCCCCGGGTGAACGCCAGGTCGTCGTCGAGCCAGCCGTACAGGTGCTCGACCCCGCCCTGGAGGTTGCGGATCAGGTCCTCGCCGACGGCGCTGGACAGCACCGCGCGGTCGACATCGGGCAGGAGGGTGTCGAGGGTGCGGATCACGCCCTCGGCGTCCGCGCCGAGGATCCCGGCGCGCTCCTTCTGCAGGAACGGCAGCAGCGCTTCCTCGCCCTGGAGCGCGAGCGAGAACTCCTCGACGTTGTCGGCGCCCATGCCGTCGAGGAAGTCGGGCTGGTCGACGTACGGCTTGACCGAGCAGACGCTCAGCACCGCCAGCACCCGGTCCGGCAGCAGCGCCCCGGTGGCGAGCGCGTGCGGACCGCCGCCCGACTGGCCGCCGGTCAGGAACGTGTCCGCCCCGAGGTGGTCGGCGATCGCGGCCATGTCGGCGGCGACGTCGGCGACGGTGCGGCCCGGGTGGCGCGTCGAGCGGGCCGCGCCCGCGCGCGAGTAGCTCGCGAACCGCACCCCGCGGCGGTGCAGGACCTCCTGCTTCTCGCGGCCCTGGTAGCTGCAGCCCGGGGTGCCGTGGTGCCAGATCAGGAGCGTGCCGTCGGCGGGTCCGGAGACCTCGACGTCGAGGACGCGGCCGTCGGGGAGGTCGAGGGCGAGGCGCTCGGTCATGGGCCGAGGCTACGTCGGCGGCACGAGCGGGCCGGGAGCAGCGGTCGGGGAATAGTGGTCGGGAGATCGCGTTGGGCCCAGGTATGAGCACTCCTCGGATCAATCTCAACGACGGCAGCTCGATCCCCCAGTTCGGTCTCGGTGTCTGGCAGGTCCCCGCCGACGAGACCGAGCGGGTGGTGAGCGACGCGCTCGAGGTCGGCTACCGCCACATCGACACGGCGCAGATGTACGGGAACGAGGAGGGCGTCGGCGCGGCCATCGCGAAGTCCGACCTGCCCCGCAGCGACCTCTACGTCACCACCAAGCTCAACAACAACCGTCACGACCGAGCCGCGGCGAAGGAGTCCCTCCGCGTCTCCCTCGACAAGCTCGGCCTCGAGCAGGTCGACCTCTTCCTCATCCACTGGCCGCTCCCGACGCAGTACGGCGGCGACTTCGTCTCCACCTGGGAGGCGCTGCTCGAGCTGCGCGACTCGGGCCTGACGCGGTCGGTCGGCGTGTCCAACTTCCAGCCCGACCACCTCGAGCGCATCGTGGAGAAGACCGGCGCGGTCCCCGCGGTCAACCAGATCGAGGTGCACCCCTACTTCGCCAACGAGAAGGCACGCGCCGCGACCCAGGGCCACGGCGCCCAGGTCCAGGCCTGGTCGCCGCTCGGCCAGGGCGGCGGCGAGCTCGACGACCCGGCCGTGAAGGCCCTCGCCGAGCGCTACGACAAGACTCCCGCGCAGGTCCTCCTGCGCTGGGCGCTCGACCGCGGCGACATCGTCTTCCCGAAGTCCCTGCGCAAGGAGCGCCTCGCCGAGAACTTCGACGTCTTCGACTTCGCCCTCACCACCGACGAGGTCGCCGAGCTCGTCGCCCTCGACAAGGGCGAGCCCGGTCGCCAGGGCCCCAACCCCGACACCTTCGACTGGATCCCCAGCTGATCAGCTGATCATCCGCCGCGCCACCGCCCGCTGCCGGGCGGCGATGCGGGCGGCGTACTCCTCGGCGGTCAACGGTGTGGCCTTCGGCAGCAGGGACGGTACGGCGGCCAGGTCGACCACCTGCACCGACGGCCCGTCGGCCTCGGTGAGGTCGCGCTCGAGGCGCTGCCAGCGCAGCATCATCGGGCCGGTGGGGTGACCGGTCGTCTCCAGCCAGTTGGCCGTCGGGGCGCCGTCGAGGGGCGGCCGCGCCGCGATGACGAAGCGCATCACGCCGTCGTCGTCGCTGACCGCCTGCGCCTTCGTGAGGGAGGTCTGGTGGGTCTCGTAGTCGGTGGAGGCGTACCAGTCCGAGCCGATCTGGATCGCCTGGTAGCTGCAGTCGTCGCAGCGCGGCACCTCCACGATCATCGCCTGGTCGTCACGCAGCTCGTAGTGACCGATCGAGGAGAACTGCGAGGCGAGGCCGCCCGGCGTCGACTTGGGGACGGTCAGGGTGTTGACCGGCTCCTTGTACTGGAAGAACTGGGGGAAGGCGAACCAGGTCTGGATCGAGCCGATCAGTGACCGCGCCGCGACGTCGTACTTCTTGGCGAGGACCTCGCGCGAGCGCTCCTTGCGTGGCTGGCCGAGGAGGTCGGGACGCTCGATGGTGAGCGTGCCGCGCTCCTCGTGGTCCCAGTCGTTGAAGACCTCGCGCACGATGAGCGTCTTCGCGCCGGGCTCCGCGACGTAGCGGAACTCGAAGCTGCCGTCGTCGGCGATCTCGAGCTCGCGGTCGTCGAACGCCATCAGGGACGTGGCGGCCGACGTCGCGGTGTAGGCGCCCCCCATCACCTGGAAGGACAGGTCGGCCGACGTGCCGCGACGGCCGCGGACGACGTACTCCACCCCCTCCCGCATGTAGGCGTTGAAGTAGACGGCGTCGGGGTTGTCGAGGCCCTGCTTGGAGAACTGGTGGGTCGGGTTGACGAAGAGCGGTTGCTCGAGGTCGTAGTCGAAGGCGTTCTGCAGGGCCATCCGGATCCGGCCCGAGAGGTACTCGTAGCCCTCGAGCCGGTCGGCCTCGGACTTGATGAACGGCGCGTTGGCAATGAGCTCCTCAGCCTCCGCGATCGCGTCGGAGAGGGCCTTGGTCAGGCCGTAGGACTCGCTCATCCGTTCACCTTGGCGATGATGTTCTCGGCGTACTGCTCGAGGTGCTTGACCTTCGTCTCGAGCGGCTCGGTGTCGGGGCCCTTGATGTAGGGCACGCGGAAGCCGACGATGCAGTCGGTGACGCCGCGGTCCTCGAGTCGCTTCACGCCGTCGACCGTGTAGGCGTCGTAGGAGATCACGTGGATCTCGAACTCCGAGGCGTCGCGGGTGTCACCTTCCTCCTTGCGGATCTCGTCGAGCCGGTCGAGCAGCCGCTCGAGCTCCTCGCCGTCGCCGCCGGCGTGCATCCAGCCGTCGCCCTTGCGCACGGCGCGCCGTAGCGCGGCGTCGGAGTGGCCGCCGACGAGCAGCGGGATCTTCTCCGTCGGTGCCGGGCACTGCTGCAGCGAGTCGATCTCGTAGAACTCCCCCTGGTAGTCGAAGAAGGTCGGCTCCTCGCCGGGCTGGGTGAGGCCGCGCAGGATGTCCATGCACTCGTCCATCCGCTTCCCGCGCCGCTCCCACGGCACGCCGAGGGCGGCGAAGTCCTCGGGCCAGGGCGACAGGCCGACGCCCAGGCCGAGCCGGTTGCCCGACAGGAACGCCAGCGACGAGGCCTGCTTGGCCACCAGCACCGGCGGCCGGATCGGCAGCTTGAGCACGAACGGCGTGAGCCGCAGCGTCTTCGTCACCGCGAAGAGGTGGGCGCACAGGATGAAGGTCTCGATGAACTCCTTCCCGAGCAGGAACTCGCGGTCGCCGGTGTCGGTGTAGGGGTACTTCGAGTCCGACACCTCCGGGTAGATGAGGCTGTCGGCGATCGTCATCGACGTGTAGCCGGCCGCCTCGCAGGCTTGGGCGAGCGGGGCGTAGTACGTCGCGTGGGTCATGCCCTCGGCGAAGGAGAAGCGCATCGACTGCCTTTCGGTACCTGAGTGTCGGCGAGGAACGAGCCGACGTACCGAAGGGTAGAACGTGTTCTAGATTTGTGCCAGGTCGATCAGTAGATCTGGAGGCGCTCGACCGAGTTCCTCGCGTCGTTGTCGTCGATCTCGCCGTAGTCGTTGCCGATGCCGCCGTCGATCAGGTCGTTGCCCTTCACGCCGTCGTGAGCAAGGAGGATGTCCGGGCCGCCGAGGCCGATGAGGTTGTCGACCCCGTCGTCGGAGACCGGGTCGGGGCCGGCGTCCAGGATGTTCGCGCTGTCGTTGCCCCTGATGACGTCGTCGCCCCTGCCGCCGTAGGCCCTCTCGAAGCCCTTGAGCAGGTCCGCCTCGCCCCGCTCGCCGTCGAACGCGCCGGCCGTCTGCGGGTCGATGTTGATCCCGACGCCCTGCGTGCGCAGGGAGTAGTCGATGCTGTCGCAGGCCCCTCCTCCGCCGTCGAGCACGTCGTTGCTGCTGAAGACCGGCTGCTGCGCGACGTCGCAGCCACCGCCGAGCTTCACCAGGTCCGCGCCGAGGCCGTCGTCGACCACGTCGGGGCCGGCGCCGCCGGTGATGGTGTCGTCGCCGTCGAGGGCGTGCACCTGGCCGCCCTGGGCGCCCATGACGATGACGTTGGGTCCGTCGGTGCCGTCGATGTCGTTGATGCCCTGCCCGCCTCGCGCGTTCTCGAACCCGTGGACGCTGTCGTGCTCGCCGCCGGAGGAGGTCGAGCCGTTGTCGGCGGACGTGCCTGCCAGACGGAGCTCGATCTCTCCGGAGTCGGCGGTCCGCGCCGCGTAGCTGATCTCGTCGGTGCCGGCACCGCCCTCGAGGTAGTCCCCGGGGTCGACGGTCTTCGGTTGCGCCACCGTGTCGTCACCGTCCCCGCCGAGCACGACGTCGGCGCCACTCAGGTCGGTGATGGTGTCGTTGCCGCCCCTGCCCTGCAGGACGTTGCCGTCGACGGTGCCGACGAGGGTGTCGTTGCCGTGGCCGCCGACGGCGTTCTCGATGTCGACCAGCTTGTCGAGCTCGCCGACCGCACCGTCGTCGGCCGTCGACGTGGTGGCGAGATTCACCTTGACCGGCACCGTGCGCAGCTCGTAGCTCGCGGTGTCGGAGCCCGCGTCGCCGTAGACGGCGTCACCGCTGTCCTTGGCGAGAGCGGCGAGGAGCACGTCGTCCCCGGCGCCGAGGTAGACGATGTCCTTGCCGGCGCCGTCGGCCACCACGTCGTCCCCGTCGCCTGCGCAGATGAGGTCGTTCCCCCCGCCGGCGTTGATGTCGTCGTCGCCGGGGGAACCGACGATGACGTCGCGGCTCGCCGTGCCGCTGATCGACCCGGCGCCGACGATGGTGGCCGCCTGCCCGTTGCAGGTCTCGCCGGCGGCACCGGCCTCGGGACTCGCGACCACCAGGCCGGCGAGGCCGTCAGAGCGACGACCCCCAGGGTCAGGAGAGGTGCGTGACGTGACATCTGGTCCTCCTCAGGGGTAGCGCCGGACGCGCTCGACCGTCCACACGCCGTCGCCGGCGTCGACCTCGCCGTAGTCGTTGCCGAGACCGCCGTTGATGCCGTCGTTGAACTCCACGCCGTCGTGGGCGAGGAGCACGTCCGGTCCGCCGAGGCCGACCAGGTAGTCGACGCCGTCGTCGGACACCGGGTCCGGCCCGGCGTCCAGGATGTTCGCGCCGTCGGTGCCCGTGATGTAGTCGGCGCCCCTGCCCCCGTAGGCCCGCTCGAAGCCGTGGAGGGTGTCGGCCTCGCCGCTCTCGCCGTTGACGGCTCCGGGAGTCCCCGGGTTGAGGTTGATCCTGACGCCGATCGTGCGCTGGTCGTAGACAATGCTGTCGCAGGCTCCCGCTCCGCCTTCGACCACGTCATGGGCACTGAAGACCGGCTGCTGCGCGATGTCGCAGCCGGCGCCGAGCTTCACCACGTCCGCGCCGAGGCCGTCGTCGACCACCTCGGGTCCGCCGCCGCCGGTGATGGTGTCGTCGCCGTCGAGCGCGTGCACCTGGCCGCCCTGGGCGCCCATGACGATGACGTTGGGTCCGTCGGTGCCGTCGATGTCGTTGCTGCCCTGGCCGCCCCGAGCGTTCTCGAACCCCTGGACGAGGTCGTGCTCGCCGCCGGACAGGGTCGATCCGTTGTCGGCGACACCGCCGGCCAGGTGGAGGACGACCTCCCCCAGGTCGGCCGTCCGTGCGGCGTAGCTGATCTCGTCGGTCCCACCGCCACCCTCGAGGTCGTCCCCGGGGTCGACGGTCTTCGGCTGCGCCACCTTGTCGTCGCCTGCGCGACCGCGCACGACGTCGGCGCCGCCCAGGTCGGTGATGGTGTCGTTCCCGTCGCCGCCGTCCAGGACGTTGGGGCCGTCGGTGCCGGCCAGCGTGTCGTTGCCGTGCCCGCCGACCGCGTTCTCGGTGTCGAGCAGCTTGTCGGCCTCGCCGGCCGCGCCGTCGTCGGAGGTCGACGTGCCGGTCAGCGTCAGCTTGACCCTCGCTTGGCGCAGCGCGTAGCTCGCGGTGTCGGAGCCGGCGTCGCCATGGACGGCGTCACCGATGTCCTTGGTCGGGTCGGCGACGTACTCGTCGTCGCCGTCCCCCAGGTAGACGATGTCCTTGCCGGGTCCGTCGCGGACCGTGTCCGCTCCGGCCCCGCCGCAGACGAGGTCGTTCCCCCCGCCGGCGTCGATGTCGTCGGCACCCGGTGAGCCGACGATGATGTCGCGGCCCGGCGTGCCGCTGATCGACCCGGCCCCGACGATGGTGGCCGCCTGCCCGTTGCAGGTCTCGCCGGCGGCCCCCGCCTGCGGCCCTGCGGCGACCAGGCTGCCAAGGGCCGTGAGGGCGGCGACGCCCAAGGTCAGGTGAGGTGCTGGGCGTGACATGCGGTCCCCATGGGTGGAGCGGAGCGCTCCGGTCGTGCTGGCCCCACCGCGGACCCGAGAGGCGAGGCCGATGTTGCTGTCTCAACGACGCCCGGCGCGCGGGGTCATACACCGAGCGTCCCGATCGCCCGACCTGATCGCCCGTTCCGCGGCCCGACTAGAACGTGTTCTAGAGATCTGCCACAGTGGGGCCGTGGCAGTGAAAGCGAAGCCCGAGGGACTCGACAAGCCGATCGTCGGCAAGATCATCAAGTACGGCGCCCGGGCGCACGTGCCGGTCTTCCGACTCACCAACGGGCGGATCGGCAGCAAGTGGCGGATCGGCGCGGGCTGGAAGAAGCCGGTGCCGACGCTGCTCCTCAACCACGTCGGTCGCAAGAGCGGCACCCGGTTCACGACCCCGCTGCTCTACCTCGCCGACGGGCCGCGCCTTGTGGTCGTCGCGTCGCAGGGCGGGCTGCCGAAGAACCCGCAGTGGTTCCACAACCTGGTGGCGAGCCCCGAGACGACCGTTGAGCTGCGCGGCGAGCGGTCGCGCGCCGTCCGGGCTCGGGTGGCGACGCCCGAGGAGCGGACCGCGCTGTGGCCGCGGCTGGTCGACCTCTACGCCGACTTCGAGAGCTACCAGGCGTGGACCGACCGGGAGATCCCGGTCGTGGTCCTCGACCCGCGCTGAGCGGGGTCCTAGGAATGCCGCTAGACGGTCTCGCAGGCGGTTTCCGTGTCGCCGGGGTCGAGCCAGACGAAGTCGTAGTAGCCGAAGCCGCAGTTTGCGGTGTCGTTGCCGCCGACGCCGTCGAAGAGGAGCAGGGCGTCCGAGCCGCCGCGGCCGTCGACGACGTCCGACCCTGGGCCGGCGATCAGCTGGTCGATGCCGTCGCTGCCGACCAGGACGTCGTCGCCGCTCCCGCTCACGGCCTCCTCGAAGCCCCTGAGCACGTCGCCCTCGCCGGCCGCGCCGTTGACGGCCGCCGTCGTACCGAGGCGGAGGGTCAGGTCGACCGAACGGGCCTGATAGCTCACCCGGTCGCAGGTCCCCTGGCCGGCGTCGATCACGTCGCCGGGGTCGACCCCCGCAGGCTGGGCGATGTAGTCGCAATAGGGGCCGGTGGTGACGGTGTCGGCGCCCATCCCGTCGAAGATGGCGTCGAAGCTGACGCCGCCGATCAGCCTGTTGGGGCCGTCCGTGCCGTGGATGATGTTGCCGCCCGGACCGCCGCGGGCGTTCTCGATGTCGTGGAGGTAGGCCCCGTCCTCGTCGGGGTCCCCGCTCGGAGCGCTGCCGTCGAGGAAGATCTCCAGGAAGTCCTTCCGAGCCGCATAGCTCACCTCGTCCGTGCCGGTGCCGCCGTCGAGGTCGTCGGAGCCCGCCGGGTCGAAGGTGCTCTGCCGGAAGGTGTCAGCGCCCGCGCCGCCGAGCAGGGTGTCGGAGCCGCGGAGGCCGTCGATCGTGTCGTTCCCGGCGCCGCCGTCCAGCACGTCGTCCGCGGCCGAGCCGGTGATCGTGTCGTTGCCGCTCCCGCCGACGACCCCCTCGAGGCCGAGCAGCTCGTCCGCCTCGAAGGCCTCGCCGTCGTCGGTCGCGGTGTTGCCCAGGGTCGCCTTCACGGCCCTGGTCCGCTGGTACCTGATGGTGTCGAACCCGCGGCCGCCGTCGACGACGTCGTGCGGATCCCGCACCGCGATGGTGACGACGACGTCGTCGCCGTCCCCGAGGTCGACGACGTCTGCGCCCGCTCCGTCGCAGACCACGTCGTCGCCGTCGCCGGCAGCGATGGTGTCGCGACCGGCGGAGCCGACGATGACGTCGTCGCCGGGGGTCCCTTCGATGGTGCCCGCGCCGACGATCGTCGCCGTGAGACCGTTGCACGCGAGGTCCGCGCCCGCCGCCGGGGCGATCGGCACCAGCGCTGCGGCAGCGAGGACCGACGCGGCGAGCGCCGGTGCGCACGTGGGGACACGGACGACCATGACAGGCTCCAGGGATCCGGGGAACGCGGAGCCCCATTCAAGGGACATCCGGCGCCGCAGGGGCGGCAACCACCATTTCTTTTACCTTTCGTCCGGCAACCCGAAGGAGACCCATGGACGTCGCCGAGCTCAGCGACCGCACCGAGATCAACGAGGCGCTCAACCGCTACACGATCGCCATCGACACCGGGGAGTTCGACCGGCTCGACACCGTGTTCACCTCGGACGCGCAGATCGACTACACCGAGAGCGGGGGTGTCGCGGCCGCCTACGCCGAGGTGAAGCCCTGGCTGGCCGCGAACCTGCCCGCCTTCTCCCAGAAGCGCATGCACACGCTGGGGCAGGTCTCGATCGTCTTCGCCAACACCCGCGACGAGGCGCGGGTGACGGCGTACTTCCACAACCCGATGCTGATCGCGGACGGCAGGTCGGGCGACGGCACGGAGCGCCTCGTCGAGGTCGGCGGCATCTACCACCACACGTTCGTGCGCACCGATGCGGGCTGGCGCTCGCGCCGGCTGCACGAGCAGGTCGTGTGGACGCGCGGGTTCTGAACCCGATTTCCCGTCGTTGGACCGGTCCGTGACAATGGCGGCGTGAGCGACGAGCAGGAGAAGTCCGACAACCCGGTGGTGTCCGGGCTGGTTGCGCTGCTCGCCGTGTCCGTGGCCGTCGGCCTGGTCCTGGCCGGGGTCGCGCTCGTCGCGACCCAGGTGCTCGGGATCGGCGACGACTCGAGCAGCTCGGCCGGTGCGTCGCGCCACGAGTCCGCGATCATCCCCCGGCCGTCGCACACCGGCGGCAGCGGTCCGCAGGTCACCCTCGACACGGAGGAGACCTCGCTGGAGAGCGAGGACGCGGGGCCCGGCGCCACGGAAAGCTCGACGGAGGCGACCGAGCGCGAGAAGGCGATCACCCTGCAGGCCGGCCAGACGGCCGTCGGCAACTTCGACCGGATCGACCTCAGCGGGGTCTACCCGGGCGGCGAGGGCGCGATCCTGCAGGTGCAGCGCTTCGAGAACGGCGCGTGGGCCGACTTCGACGCCACGATCCCGGTCAGCAACGAGACGTTCACGACCTACGTGCAGTCCGCCCTGGTCGGCGTCAACAAGTTCCGCGTGATCGACAACCGCACCGGCGACGCCTCCAACCCCGTCACCGTCACCGTCGGCTGACCCTCTTCCAGGCTTCTTCCGGCCATCGGGAACAACCCTCCTGGTGCGCGGGTTGAGCCGTATGTGAAACTTGAGTCCATCCGACTCAACTAACTTGCTGGACGCCAGTTCCAGAGGGTCCACGGGAACCACGCACTACGGAGGAGCAACAACATGGCACGTGCTGTCGGCATCGACCTGGGTACGACGAACAGCGTCGTCGCGGTCCTCGAGGGTGGCGAACCCACCGTCATCGCCAACGCGGAGGGTGCACGGACCACGCCGTCGGTCGTCGCCTTCGCCAAGAACGGCGAGGTGCTCGTCGGTGAGGTCGCCAAGCGGCAGGCGGTCACCAACGTCGACCGCACCATCCGCTCGGTGAAGCGCCACATGGGCGAGTCGTGGACCACCGACGACATCGACGGGAAGACCTTCACCCCGCAGCAGATCTCCGCCTTCATCCTGCAGAAGCTGAAGCGCGACGCCGAGGCCTACCTCGGCGAGACCGTCACCGACGCGGTGATCACCGTGCCGGCGTACTTCTCCGACGCGCAGCGCCAGGCCACCAAGGAGGCCGGCGAGATCGCGGGCCTGAAGGTGCAGCGCATCGTCAACGAGCCGACCGCGGCCGCCCTGGCCTACGGGCTCGACAAGGGCGACGACCAGACGATCCTCGTCTTCGACCTCGGCGGCGGCACGTTCGACGTGTCCCTGCTCGAGATCGGCGAGGGCGTCGTCGAGGTGAAGGCCACCAGCGGCGACAACCACCTCGGCGGCGACGACTGGGACAACCGCGTCGTGGAGTGGATGGTCAAGAAGTTCAAGGACAACAACGGCGTCGACCTCTCGGCCGACAAGATCGCCGCCCAGCGCCTCCAGGAGGCCGCTGAGAAGGCGAAGATCGAGCTGTCGTCCTCGAGCGAGACCACGGTCCACCTGCCTTACATCACCCACGGCGAGAACGGTCCGCTGCACTTCGAGGAGCGGCTGACCCGCTCGGAGTTCCAGAAGCTGACCGCCGACCTGCTCGACCGCACCAAGAAGCCCTTCCAGTCGGTGCTGAAGGACGCGGGCGTGCCGGTCTCGGCGATCGACCACGTCGTCCTCGTCGGCGGCTCCACCCGGATGCCCGCCGTGACCGAGGTCGTCAAGGAGCTGCTCGGCGGCAAGGAGCCCAACAAGGGCGTCAACCCCGACGAGGTCGTCGCCGTCGGCGCCGCGCTCCAGGCCGGCGTGCTCGCCGGTGAGGTCAAGGACGTGCTGCTGCTCGACGTCACCCCGCTGAGCCTCGGCATCGAGACCAAGGGCGGCGTGATGACCACCCTCATCGAGCGCAACACGACGATCCCGACCAAGCGGAGCGAGATCTTCACGACCGCCGACGACAACCAGCCGTCGGTGGAGATCAAGGTCGCGCAGGGCGAGCGCCAGATGTGGGCGCAGAACCAGCCCCTCGGCAACTTCGAGCTGACCGGGCTGCCCCCGGCCCCGCGGGGCGTGCCGAAGATCGAGGTCACCTTCGACATCGACGCCAACGGCATCGTGCACGTGTCGGCGAAGGACCAGGCGTCGGGCCGCGAGCAGTCGATGACGATCTCCGGCGGCAGCGCGCTGTCGAAGGAGGACATCGACCGGATGATCCGCGACGCGGAGCAGTACGCCGAGGAGGACGCCCAGCGTCGCGCCGCCGTCGAGGTCCGCAACCAGGGCGACCAGCTCGTCTACACGACCGAGAAGTTCCTCGCCGACAACGGCGACAAGATCCCGGACGACGTCACCACCGAGGTGACGGCCGACGTGGAGGAGCTGAAGAAGGTCCTCGAGAACGCCGAGTCCTCCGTCGACGAGCTCAACGCCGCGATCAACAAGCTCGGCGAGAGCAGCCAGAAGATGGGCGCCGCGATGTACGCCGCCGCCGAGGCCGACGCGGCCGCGGCCGGTGGCAGCACCGGTGCGACCGGTGAGGCCGACGACGACGTCGTCGAGGCCGAGATCGTCGACGACGAGGCGTCCTCGTCGGGCGAGGACGAGGCCAAGTGACCGAAGACGTCACCCCGGAGGACTTCGCGTCCGACGGCCCCCCGGAGGAGGTCCCGGCCGAGGCCGGGGCCTCCCCGGTGGGGGAGCCGGCGGGGGGCTCCGGCGACGAGGCCGCGGAGACGGCCGACGAGACCGAGGTCGAGGCTGACGAGCTCGCCGTGACGACGATGGCGCTGGCGGAGCGGACGCTCGACCTGCAGCGGCTGCAGGCCGAGTACGTCAACTACAAGCGCCGGGTCGAGCGCGACCGGGAGCTGATCCGCGAGAACGCGACGTACGCCGCCCTCGCGCCGATCATCGACGTGCTCGACAACATCGACCGGGCGCGTGAGCACGAGCCGCTCGAGGGCGGGTTCAAGGCCGTCGCCGAGCAGCTCGAGCGGATCGTCACCGGGCTCGGCCTGGTGAAGTTCGGTGAGGTGGGCGACCCGTTCGACCCGACGATCCACGAGGCGCTCTCGCACATCGGCACCGACCCCGAGGTCGAGGTGACGACCTGCAAGGTGGTGGCCAAGGCCGGTTACAAGATCGGCGAGCGCGTGGTGCGGGCCGCGCAGGTGCTCGTGGTGGACCCTGTCGAGTAGGTGGGACCGGGAGAGGTGAAGGAGGTGTGCGATGAGTGACAGGGACAACGGCGGCATCCGGTCGGACTGGGCGACCAAGGACTTCTATGCCGTCCTCGGCGTGAGCAAGACCGCGTCGGCCGACGAGATCAAGAAGGCCTACCGCAGGCTCGCGCGTGCCAACCACCCCGACTCCCATCCCGACGACGCCGCGAAGCACGAGAAGTTCAAGCAGGTCGCGGAGGCCTACGACGTCGTCGGCGACGCGGACAAGCGCAAGAAGTACGACCAGGCCCGGGAGCTGTTCGCCTCGGGCGGCGGCTTCCCGGCGGGCGGCGGCTTCTCCCAGACCGTCAACCTCGACGACCTGATGCGCGAGCGCGGGGGTGGAGGGTTCGGCGACCTGTTCGGCGACTTCCTCGGCTTCGGCGCCGGGCAGCGACGGGCCCAGCCCCGCGCGGCGCGCGGCGCCGACCTCGAGACCTCGACGACGATCGGGTTCTCCGACGCGCTCGAGGGGATCACTGTCTCCCTGCGGGTGGCCTCGGACGCGGCGTGCCCCACGTGCTCCGGCACGGGCGGCAAGCCGGGCACCAGTCCGCACCGTTGCCCGACGTGCGAGGGCACCGGGTTCGTGGTCGCCTCCGTGGGCGGCGCGTTCTCGATGAACGAGACCTGCCCGGGGTGCGGCGGTCGCCAGCTCGTCTACGACGAGGCCTGCCCCACCTGCCACGGCAGCGGTCGCGGTCGCTCGGCGCGCACGATCCAGGCCAAGGTGCCCGCGGGCGTGAAGGACGGCCAGCGGATCCGGCTGCGCGGCAAGGGCGCACCGGGGGAGCGGGGCGGCCCGGCGGGCGACCTCTACGTCACGGTGCGGGTCACCCCCGACCGCGTGTTCGGCCGCAAGGGGGACGACCTGACGATCGACGTGCCCGTCTCCTTCACCGAGGCGGCCCTCGGCGCCCAGGTCAAGCTGCCCACGCTCGGTGGTGCGCCGGTCACCCTCAAGATCCCCGCCGGCACGCCCAACGGCCGCACCTTCCGGGTGCGGGGCAAGGGCGCGCCCAAGAAGGGCGGCGGCCACGGCGACCTGCTCGCCACGGTCGAGGTCCAGGTGCCCGCGCACCTGAGCGACGAGGCGCGCGCGGCGCTGGAGACGTACGCCGCCGCCACCGCCGACGCTCCACTGCGCGCCGGTCTCTTCGAGCGGACGGAGGCCTGACCGTGCCGCGTCCGCCCTTCGGGGGTGAGCCTCCCGCTCCGGAGGCCGCCGTCTTCGTGATCAGCGTCGCGGCCGAGCTCAGCGGCCTGCACCCGCAGACCCTGCGCACCTACGAGCGGATGGGCCTCATCACGCCGGGCCGCACCTCGGGCGGTGGCCGGCGCTACTCCTTCCGCGACATCGAGCTGCTCCGCGCGATCGCCGACCTCACCGGCTCCGGCATCGGCATCGAGGGCGTCCGCCGGATCCTCGAGCTCGAGACCGCGGTCTCCAGCCTCCGCGCCCAGCGCGACGACCTGCTCGCCGAGCTCGAGGCGACCCGCGAGGCGCTGCGCCAAGCGCTCGCCTCGCGGCCCGCGAGCGACCGGCTGCCCGCCGTACGCCCGCCGTCGGCCGGGCAGTCGATCGTCGTCTGGCGTCGCCAGCAGTAGGGCGGCCCTCGCCGCAGGTATCTGCGACAGTCCGTAGCGCGGATTGCTGTCGCCGCCCGACCGGCAGGCACTACCCTCGGGGCACTCGGTGAAGGTCCGGGCAGCATGGGGCGGCTCGGTCGATGAGGGGTGCACGGGTGGACGCAATCTCGCAGTTCTTCCAGGACTGGGCCAGCGGTGACCTCACCGGTGGTCATGGCGTCGACTGGTTCGCGTTCATATCGATCCCGTTCTTTACCGGCATCATCGGCTGGCTGATCAACTGGTCGGGCCTGTGGATGCTGTTCAGCCCCGTCCGGTTCTACGGCTTCAAGGTGCCGGGCCTCCGCGAGGTCTCGACGATCATCCCGCGCAAGCTGCAGGAGGTGCCGGGCATCCCCTACGGCCGGGTCGGCTGGCAGGGCATCGTGCCGGCACGTGCGGCGAAGATGGGCAGCATCGCGGTCGACAAGGTGATCGCCAAGCTCGGCACCCCGGCGGAGTTCTACGCCCAGCTCGAGCCCGAGGAGATCGCCGCCCACATCGTCAAGGTCTTCGAGTCCGACCTGCCGTCGATGGTCGAGGAGATCATGATGCGCGAGCACCCGCGCATGTGGCGCGACCTGCCCGCGCCGCTGAAGGCCGGTGTCGTCGCCCGGGTGCAGGCGCAGCTGCCCAACGTCGTCACGACGATCACCGACGAGATCGGTGTGCACATCAACCAGCTGCTCGACCCGAAGATCATGGTCATCGACCACTTCCGGAAGAACCCCGAGCTCGTCGTCCGGGTCTTCCGCGACGTGGGTCAGCGTGAGCTCAACCTGATGGTCGCCTTCGGCTTCATCTTCGGCTTCCTGCTCGGCGTCCCGGTGGCGATCGTCGACCAGACCTGGCACATCTGGTGGCTGCTGCCGATCCTCGGGATCTTCGTCGGCTGGACCACCAACCTGCTCGGCATGTGGCTGATCTTCGACCCGCCGGAGGCACGGCGGATCCTCGGCATCAAGGTGCAGGGGCTCTTCCTGCGGCGCCAGGCCGAGTGCGCCGAGGTCTACGCCGGCATCATCGCCGACGACGTGATCACGCTCGAGCGCATCGGCGACTTCTTGATGGACGGGCCGCGGGGCGACCGCACCCGCCAGATGATCGCCACCGCGATGAAGCCCGCGATCGACCAGGCGGCCGGTCCGTTGCGCGGCGCGGCGCGGATCTTCGTCGGGGCGGACAAGTTCGACAACATCCGCGAGTCCTTCGCCAGGGAGGCGGTCGGCCGCACGATCACCCCCTTCCGCGACCCGGAGTTCAGCAAGCGCCAGTCGGAGAAGATCAAGTCCCTGATCGCCCGCCGCACCAAGGAGCTGCCGCCGAAGGACTTCGTCGAGATGATGCGCGCGGCCATCAAGGAGGACGAGTGGATGCTCTACGCCCACGGCGCCCTCATGGGGGCGGCGGGCGGATTCATACACTTGGGCATCTTCAACTGGGGCTGGATCCCCGGTTTCCCGCCGTGATCACCGAAAGGGTCGCGATGACCGACACCGTCGACAGGGACGGCCTCCCGAAGCTCCCGACGCTCCCCGGCAACGGGGTGGTCGTCGAGTCGCTCCCGGGGCTGGCACGGGTCGCCTCGACCGCCGCGTTCAACACCGCCGGGTGGGGCCTGCGCACGACGGCACGCAACTGGCGCCGGGTCGGCCGGGCCGCCACCAACCGCGACGAGGCGGTCGCGCTGATCCGCGAGGTCGGCTCGGTCGTCGGCACGGTCGGGGAGATCGCGCGTCAGGTCGCCGACGGCATGCCGGTCGGGACCGCCCTGCTCAAGGCGGGCGAGGCGCTCGGAGGTGCCGCGACCGCAGCGCGCCCCTCCCACGCCGACGACGGGCGCGTGGTGGGCGGTGAGGTCACCTCGGTCCGGTCGACGTCGCTGCGCGAGCGGGGCCAGGAGCTGCTCGAGAAGTCCCGCGACGTGTGGGCGACCGACGACCGGCACCCGGCCTTCGACCGGATCCTCGACGAGATGGCGCCCGACGAGGCCCGGATCCTCGTCATGCTCCTGAAGGACGGGCCGCAGCCGAGCGTCGACATCCGCACCGGTGGCCCGGTCGGCATGGTCAGCAGCCAGCTGGTCGCGCCGGGTCTCAACATGGTGGGGCCGCGGGCCGGTCTCCGCTACCTCGACCAAGTGCCGTCGTACCTCAACAACCTGTTCCGGCTGGGCCTCATCTGGTTCTCGCGGGAGGCGCTGCGCGACCACATGGAGTACCAGGTGCTCGAGGCACAGCCCGACGTGCTCGCGGCCATGCACTCGGTGAAGTTCGCCAAGGTGGTGCGCCGCAGCGTCCACCTCACGCCCTTCGGCGAGGAGTTCGTCAAGCAGGCGCTCGTCGACGAGGTGACCGCGAAGAGCGAGGACCTCCCCGAGCACAACGTCCCACCGGAGATCGACGCGGAGTAGCGCTCGCCCGGAAAAGTCAGAGTTGAGTGGAACAGACTCAACTTTGGCGTCGTTGGTACTGACAGGATCAGCACAACGACGTCCAGGAGACACCGCAGATGAGCCAGTTCGGGGCCGACAAGTTCACCACCCGCAGCCGCGAGGCGATCGAGGCTGCCCAGCTCGCCGCGACCACGGCGGGCAACACCACCATCGAGCCGATCCACCTCCTGGTCTCCCTCCTGCTGCAGGAGGGCGGGACGGCGGCCGCGATGATCGCGAAGGCCGGCGCCGACCCGGCCGAGCTCGTGCGCACCGCGTCGACGGCGCGCGACGGGCTGCCGAAGGCGAGCGGCGCGACCGTGCAGCAGCCGGCCGGATCGGCCGCCCTCACCCGCGTCCTCGCGCAGGCGCTCGACCTCGCCACCTCGATGAAGGACGACTACGTCGCCACCGAGCACCTGCTCATCGCGCTGGCGACCGTCGAGAGCAGCGCGCGCCAGGTGCTCACCGACGCCGGGCTCACCGAGGCCGGCCTGCGCGACGTGCTCACAGCCGTGCGCGGCAACAGGCGGGTCACCTCGCAGGAGGCGGAGTCGACGTACGACGCCCTGGAGAAGTACTCCGTCGACCTCACCGCCGCCGCGGAGGAGGGTCGCCTCGACCCCGTGATCGGCCGCGACATGGAGATCCGGCGCGTGGTGCAGGTGCTGTCGCGCCGCACGAAGAACAACCCGGTGCTCATCGGTGAGCCCGGCGTCGGAAAGACCGCCGTCGTCGAGGGCCTCGCCCAGCGGGTGGTCGCCGGCGACGTGCCCGACTCCCTCAAGGGGCGCCGGGTGCTCAGCCTCGACCTCGCGGCGATGGTCGCGGGGGCGAAGTACCGCGGCGAGTTCGAGGAGCGGCTCAAGGCCGTCCTCGAGGAGATCAAGGACGCCAGCGGGCAGGTCATCACCTTCATCGACGAGCTGCACACCGTCGTCGGCGCGGGCGCCGGCGGCGACTCCGCGATGGACGCCGGCAACATGCTCAAGCCGATGCTCGCGCGCGGCGAGCTGCACATGATCGGTGCGACCACGCTCGACGAGTACCGCGAGCGGATCGAGAAGGACCCCGCCCTGGAGCGGCGCTTCCAGCAGGTCTTCGTCGGCGAGCCGTCGGTCGAGGACACGATCCAGATCCTGCGCGGGATCCAGGAGAAGTACGAGGCGCACCACGGCGTGCGGATCACCGACGCCGCCCTCGTCGCGGCCGCGAGCCTGTCCGACCGCTACATCACCGGCCGCCAGCTGCCCGACAAGGCGATCGACCTGATCGACGAGGCCGCGTCGCGGCTGCGGATGGAGATCGAGTCGTCGCCGGAGGAGATCGACCAGCTGCGCCGCCAGGTCGACCGCCTCAAGATGGAGGAGTTCGCGCTCGAGAAGGAGAGCGACGACGCCTCCCGTGAGCGGCTCGAGGTGCTGCGCCAGGACCTCGCCGACAAGGAGGAGTCGCTGCGCGGCCTCGAGGTCCGCTGGGAGCAGGAGAAGACCTCGCTCGAGGGCGAGGGCGAGCTGCGCCGCCGGCTGGACCAGCTCCGCATCGAGGCGGAGCGGCTGCAGCGGGAGGGCGACCTCGGGCGGGCCAGCGAGATCCTCTACGGCCAGATCCCCGCCCTGGAGGAGCAGATCAAGGCGGTCGAGGACGTCGAGAAGAGCGACCTCGAGCCCCTGGTGGGCGAGGAGGTCGGCGCCGAGCAGGTCGCCGAGGTGGTCGAGGCCTGGACCGGCATCCCCACCGGGCGGATGCTCCAGGGCGAGACCGCGAAGCTGCTGGAGATGGAGCAGGTCATCGGCGCGCGGCTGATCGGCCAGGCCGACGCCGTACGCGCAGTCAGTGACGCCGTACGCCGCGCGCGGGCCGGCATCGCCGACCCCGACCGGCCCACCGGCTCCTTCCTGTTCCTCGGCCCGACCGGCGTCGGGAAGACCGAGCTGGCGAAGTCGCTGGCCGACTTCCTCTTCGACGACGAGCGCGCGATCGTGCGGATCGACATGAGCGAGTACGCCGAGAAGCACGCCGTCGCACGCCTCGTCGGTGCGCCTCCCGGCTACGTCGGCTACGAGGAGGGCGGCCAGCTCACCGAGGCGGTGCGGCGCCGGCCCTACTCCGTCGTGCTCCTCGACGAGGTGGAGAAGGCCCATCCCGAGGTCTTCGACATCTTGCTGCAGGTGCTCGACGACGGCCGGCTGACCGACGGCCAGGGCCGTACCGTCGACTTCCGCAACACGATCCTGATCCTCACCTCCAACCTCGGATCGCACTTCCTCGTCGACCCGATCCTGGACCCGGAGAAGAAGCGGGAGTCGGTGCTGGCGCTGGTGCGGCAGAGCTTCAAGCCGGAGTTCCTCAACCGGCTCGACGAGGTGGTCACCTTCGACGCGCTGTCGCGCGACGACCTGGGCCACATCGTCGACATCCAGCTCGGCCTGCTCGAGCAGCGCCTCGCCGTACGCCGGATCTCGATCGAGGTGACCGACGCCGCCAAGACCTGGCTCGCGGAGACCGGCTACGACCCGGCGTACGGCGCCCGCCCGCTGCGCCGGCTCATCCAGACCGCGATCGGCGACCGCCTGGCGAAGGCGATCCTGGCGGGCACCGTCGCCGACGGCAGCAAGGTCACGATCGACCGCGCGGACGACGGGCTGGAGCTGCGCCTCGCCTGAGGCCGGTTGCGGCCTGTCTGGTGGAATGGAGCACATGAGCGAGAAGCAGGCGCCGCGCCCCGGACAGGCGACGTTCGCCGGCTGGCTGATCATCGGCGGGTCGGTGATCCTGGTGGCGACCGCGTGGCAGCGCATCTCGACGCTGCACACGCTCGAGTTCCAGGACCAGCTGCGGAAGGTGCTCGACGAGCAGCCGTTCGCGGGCTCGGGGCTCGACGTGGACACGCTTCAGACGACCATCCGCGTGCTGTGCATGATCGCGGCGGCCGCTGCCACGGCCTCGGCCATCCTCGGCTTCCAGGCGTTGCAGCGCTCGACGAGCGCGCGGCTCGCGCTGACCCTGATCTCACCGCTGGTCGTCGTCGGCGGCTTCGCCACGGCCGGCTTCTTCGCGCCGATGGTCGCCGCGGGCATCGTGATGCTCTGGCTGCAGCCCTCGAGGGACTGGTTCGCCGGCCGGGTGTGGGTGCCGCGCGCGACGACGCCGGGCCGGGGCTCGGGATCCGCGTCCTCCGGGACGCGACCCGACCCCTTCGCTCCGCCGCCCCCGCAGCACCTGCTGCCGCAAGCCCCGCCGCCCGAGCCGGCAGCGCCCGAGCCGACAGCGCCCGAGCCGTCGGCGGACGGGCCCGCTCCCTACCAGCGGCCGTTCGGCGCCCCGCTGCCCGACGTCGACCCCGGCCCGACCGGCTGGCCGCCTGCCGCGCCGGCCGTCAGGGCCGCCGCCCAGCCGCGGGCGAAGCGACCGGGCGCGCTGGTCGCGGCCTGCATCATCACGTGGGCATCGGCCGCCGTCGTGTCGGGCGGAATGCTGGTGCTCTCGTTCGTCATGGCCGTGGCTCGCGACGAGCTGTTCGACGAGATTGAGAAGCAGCAGCCCGGGTTCGACATGCAGGGCATGACCCAGGGTGAGCTCGCGACCGCGACCTTCGTGATGACCGCCGTGGTCGTCGTCTGGTCGCTGGCCGCGGCCGTGCTCGCCGTGCTGGCCTTCCGTGGCGCCACCTGGGCGCGGGTCGCGCTGGTGATCTGCACCGCCGGCACCGGTCTGGTCGTGCTCGCCGCAGCGCTGCTCAGCCCCGCCCTCTTCGTGCTGCTGGGCGCGATCACCGTGACGCTCTGGCTGCTCCTCCGGCCCGACGTGACGGCCTGGTACCGCCGCTAGTCGGACTCGTCGCCCGCGTCGGACTTATCGCCCGCGTCGGACTTATCGCCCGCGTCGGACTTCTCGCCCGCGTCGGTCTCCCCGCCCTGGTTGTCCTCGTCGCCCTCGGCGTGCTTGCCGTCCTTGAGGAGGTCGCCGTCGATCTCGTCCGCGGGCAGGCCCTCCGCCAACGGGTTGTCCTCGCTCGGCACGAGGTCCTCGGGGAGCTGGTCGTCGGAGATCCCCACGGGGCCGTCCTGGTTGTCGTCCTTGCTCTCAGTCATGGATGGGCGGTACCCACGGTCCGCAGCCCCACCCGCCGACCTCGTCCATGCAGAACTGACGCGCACAGCGGCACCGGACATGCCTGTAGCCCCGCCATTGCTGCTGGGTGGCGGGGTGTGGGGCGGGGTGGTCAGTGGTGGGGTGGGTCGGTGTTCGGCGCTGGTGTCGGTCTGAGGGTGAGGGGGTGGGTGCCGGTGGGGTCGACGAGGTAGCTGGTGGTGGGGAGGGTCCAGTGGTAGGTGCCGGGGTGGAGGACCTGGTAGGTGGCTTGGTGGGCGGTCTTCATGCGGTGGTGGCCTCGACAGAGGGGGGCGAGGTTGCACGGGCAGGTGGGGCCGCCGGTGTGGTGGGGGTGGATGTGGTCGAGGTCGCAGCGTTGGGCGGGTTGGGCGCAGTGGGGGAAGACGCAGTGGGGGTCACGGAGCTGGACCTGGGTGCGGAGCCGGTCGGGGATCTCGTAGGCGTCCACGGGCTGGTGACCGGCGAGG
>NZ_JBGGWC010000008.1:0-16488 GCF_041321175.1 Nocardioides candidus
TCTGACTCCAGCGCGACCGGCCTACATCCCAACGCCGGCTCTTCGGACAAGCCACTCCACGGACCCGCCACCCAGCACCCTAAACCCGCGCTCCCGAAGGTGTCTTGACACAGAAGGGAGCCAATAGCGGGCGCTTCGGACAAGGGATGACCCCCGAGGCATCACGGCGCTCCGTGGGCGCTCCTCGGCTCGGATTAGGAGCCCCTCGAGCGCGTAGGCCCTGGTCGGCGCAGGGAGGGGTCGAATCCCGCTCAGCGGAGGGGCATTCTGCCGAGAACGGATGCCGACCCATCCGGACCCTCTCGGACCCCTCTTCGACCGGGCCGGATCTCTCATAATCCTTGGGTCGTGGGTTCGAGCCCCACCCGCCCTACCTCGACGGGCATCGTCATCTCGGTGCTCGTGCGTCAGCGCCAGACCTTGGCGTAGTCGATGGTGTACGTCGCGGGCAGCGGCGTGTCTGACGACACCTGGTTGATCCCGGACAGCGTGCCCACTCCCATGTTGAGGATCATGCTGAACGGTTGGTCGAACGGTTGCGGGGAGAGGAGCCCCAGGGGGTTCCACGAACGCTCGAAGCACATCGCGCCGTCGATGAAGAACCGGACCACGTGGGGGTACCACTCCATGGTGTAGGTGTGGAAGCTGCTCGGCGTGCTGACCTGGCAGCCCCAGCCGGTGTCGTCGGCGCTGTCCCCGACGTAGTGGAGGGTCGGGAGCGCGTAGGTGGACGCGTTCGACCACCACTCCGCGATGTCCAGCTCGCCCGATGCCGGCCAGAGGCCGTAGGTGTTGTTGGCGGGCATCGCCCAGAACCCGCCGTGGAGGCCGGCGACGGTGACGTCGGGATACTTCGCGCGGATCTCGAACCGGCCGTAGGTCTGGGAGAACTTGCCGCGTGTGCCGACCATGCCGCCGCTGTACGGCGTCGAGAAGGCTCCCGTCGGGCTGTCGCACGCGATGTCCTGCGACTCGCGGCGCGTGGTGAGGAGGAGCTCGCCGTCGCGGACGGCGATGTTGTCGGGCGAGTCCACGTAGCAGGTCTCGTCCGTCCTGACCCCGGAGAGCGCCGTCTGCTGGAGGATCCACTTGGTGGGGTCGAGGGACTGTCCGTCGAAGTTGTCGACGAACGAGCAGGTCCAGGTGCTGCCGTCGTCCTTGACGAGAAGGTCGCCACAGGCGTCCGGCGGATCGGTGTAGGTGAACCGGTCGACCCCCGCCGCCGCGGCCGCGGGCGAGCCGTCCGCCGTCGTCACCCGGACGGTGCGGGGTCCGGTGTCCGTCGCGGCCGGGGAGGTGGCGGTGATCCGGTTGGGCGAGTCCACGGTGAAGCTGGTGGCGGGACCCGCGTCGCCGAAGGTGACGTCGGTGGCGCCGGTGAACCCGGTGCCGGTGATCACGACGTTCGTTCCGCCGCCGATCGGACCCGCGGACGGGGCGATCCGCGTGATCGCGGCGGTGTAGGTGAACAGGTCGGTGTCCCCCTCCGCGCTGGGACCGCCTGCGGTGGTGACGGTGATGTGGCGGACCCCGGTGTCGGCGGCGGCCGGTGCGGTGGCGGTGACCTGGGTGGGGGAGTCGACGGTGAAGCTGGTCGCGGGTCCGGCAGCGCCGAAGGTGACTGCGGTGGCGCCGGTGAGGTCGGTGCCGGTGATCACCACCGTCGTACCCCCGGTGGTCGGACCCGCGGACGGGGCGATCGCGGTGACCGTCGGGGCCGCGGTGTAGGCGAACCGGTCGGCGTCGACTTCCGCGCTGGCACCTCCTGCGGTGGTGACGGAGACGTGGCGTACGCCGGCGTCGGCCGCGGCCGGCGCGACGGCCGTGATCCGGGTGGCGGAGTCCACGGTGAGGCTGGTGGCGGGACCGGCGTCGCCGAAGGTGACCTTGGTGGCGCCGGTGAGATCGGTGCCGGTGATCACCACGGTCGTGCCACCGGCGGTGGGTCCCGCAGCGGGGGCGATGCCGGTGACCGCAGGTTGCGCGGTGTAGACGAACCGAGCGTCGTCGAGGTAGGCGCTGAGCCCGCCGACGGTTGTGACGGTGATGGCGCGGGGCCCGGTGGTGGTCGAGGGGGGTGCGACCGCGGTGATCTGGGTGGCGGAGTCCACGGTGAAGCTGGTGGCGGGCCCTGCTGCGCCGAAGGTGACCGCGGTGGCGCCGGTGAGGTCGGTGCCGGTGATCACGACCGTGGTGCCGCCGGCGGCCGGGCCGGCTGCGGGTGCGATGGCGGTGACCGCGGGCCTGGGGGCGGTGTAGGTGAACCGGGCGGCCTCGAGGAAGGCACTGACACCCCCGGCGGTGAAGACGGTGACCGTGCGGGGCCCGGTGGTGGTCACGGGGGGTGAGACCGCGGTTATCTGGGTGGCGGAGTCCACGGTGAAGCTGGTGGCGGGCCCGGCGGAGCCGAAGGTGACCTTCGTGGCGCCGGCGAGATCGGTGCCGGTGATGACCACGGTCGTGCCTCCGGCGATCGGCCCCGACGACGGCGCGATGCCCGTGACCGCAGGTGGCGCAGCGTAGGTGAACAGGTCGGCGTCGACCTCGGCGCTGGTGCCGCCTGCGGTGGTGACGGTGACGTGGCGGGCGCCGGCCTCGGCCACGGCCGGAGAGGTCGCGGTGATGCGGAAGGCGGAGTCGACGGTGAAGCTGGTAGCGGGACCCGCGCTCCCGAAGGTGACGTCCGTGGCGCCGGTGAACCCGGTGCCGGTGATCACCACCGTCGTGCCGCCCGCGGTCGGGGCGGCCGTCGGTGCGACCCTGGTGACCGTGGGGACCGCGGTGTAGGTGAACCGCGCGGCGTCGAGGTAGCCGCTGACGCCGCCGGCCGTGGTGACGGTGACGAGGCGGGGCCCGGTGGCGCTCGCGGCCGGTGAGGTCGCGGTGATCTGGGTGGCCGAGTCGACGGTGAAGGCGCTGGCGGGACCGGCGGAGCCGAAGACGACGTTGGTGGCGCCGGTGAACCCGGTGCCGGTGATGACCACGGTCGTGCCGCCGACGAGCGGGCCCGCTGCGGGCGCGATCGCCGTGACCGCGGGCTTCACGGCGGTGTAGGTGAACCGGTCGGCGTCGACCTGGTCGCTGGTGCCGCCTGGGGTGGTGACGGTGACGTGGCGGGCGCCGGCCTCGGCCACGGCCGGAGAGGTCGCGGTGATCTGGGCGGGGGAGTCGACGGTGAAGGCGCTGGCGGGACCGGCGGAGCCGAAGGTGACGTCGGTGGCGTCGGTGAGGTCGGTGCCGGTGATCACCACGGTCGTGCCGCCGACGAGCGGGCCCGCTGCGGGCGCGATCGCCGTGACCGCGGGCTTCACGGCGGTGTAGGTGAACCGGTCGGCGTCGACCTGGTCGCTGGTGCCGCTCGCGGTGGTGACGGTGACGTGGCGGGCGCCGGCGTCGGCGGCGGCCGGTGCGGTGGCGGTGATCTGCGTGGGGGAGTCGACGGTGAAGCTGGTGGCGGGCCCCGCTGCGCCGAAGGTGACGTCGGTGGCGTCGGTGAGGTCGGTGCCGGTGATCACCACGGTCGTGCCGCCGGTCGTCGGTCCCGAGGCGGGCGCGATGCCGGTGACGGCCGGGGGCGCGGTGTAGGTGAACCGGTCGGCGTCCACCTGGTCGCTGGTGCCGCTCGCGGTGGTGACGGTGACGTGGCGTACGCCGGCGTCGGCCGCGGCCGGTGCGACGGCCGTGATCCGGGTGGCGGAGTCGACGGTGAAGCTGGTGGCGGGCCCCGCTGCGCCGAAGGTGACGTCGGTGGCGCCGGTGAGGTCGGTGCCGGTGATCACGACGGTCGTGCCGCCGGTCGTCGGGCCCGAGGCGGGCGCGATCCCGGTGAGCGCGGGCCTGGGCGCGGTGTAGGTGAACCGGTCGGCGTCCACCTGGTCGCTGGTGCCGCCTGCGGTGGTGACGGTGACGTGACGTGCGCCGGCGTCGGCGGCGGCCGGTGCGACGGCCGTGATCCGGGTGGCGGAGTCCACGGTGAAGCTGGCGGCGGGACCCGCGTCGCCGAAGGTGACCTTGGTGGCGCCGGTGAACCCGGTGCCGGTGATCACCACGGTCGTGCCGCCGGCGGTGGGGCCCGCGGCAGGTGCGATCCCGGTGACCGTCGGGGTCGCGGCGTAGCTGAATCGTGCGGCATCGAGGTAGGGGCTGGTTCCGCCGACCGTGGTGACGGTGACCAGGCGGCGCCCTGTGGTGGCCGCCGGGGGCGAGACCGCGGTGACCTGCGTGGCGGAGTCCACGGTGAAGCTGGTGGCGGGCCCCACGTCGCCGAAGGTGACCTTGGTGGCGCCGGTGAACCCGGTGCCGGTGATCACCACGGTCGTGCCGCCGGCGGTCGGACCAGCGGCAGGTGTGATGCCGGTGACTGCGGGCCGGGCTGCGGTGTAGCTGAACCGCGCGGCGTCCAGGTAGGGGCTGGTGCCGCCGACCGTGGTCACGGTGACGAGGCGGCGCCCGGTGGTGGGCGCGGGGGGTGAGACCGCAGTGACCCGCGTCGGGGAGTCCACGGTGAAGCTCGTGGCGGGACCGGCCGAGCCGAAGGTGACCTTGGTGGCGCCGGTGAACCCGGTGCCGGTGATCACCACGGTCGTGCCGCCGGTGGTCGGACCCGCGGCAGGAGTGATGCTCGTGACCGCGGGCCGGGAAGTGGTGTAGGTGAACCGGGCGGCGTCCAGGTAGGGGCTGGTCCCGCTCGGCGTGGTGACGGTGACGAGGCGGCGCCCCGTCGTGGCCGCCGGGGGTGAGACCGCGGTGACCTGCGTGGGGGAGTCCACGGTGAAGCTGGTGGCGGGACCGGCCGAGCCGAAGGTGACCTTGGTGGCGCCGGTGAACCCGGTGCCCGTGATCACCACGGTCGTACCGCCGGCGGTCGGGCCCGACGACGGTGCGATCGCCTTGACGGCGGGGACCCGCTTCCACTGCGCGTAGGCGGTGATCCCGACCGGCGTGCCGTCACCACTGGAGCCGGGCAGCACACTCGTGGCGGTCACCCGGGTGCCGGTGCCGTCGGCCGCCGAGTTCCAGCCGGCGAAGGTCGCGCCCGGCTCGGTCGGGTTCGGCGGAAAGCTGCGAGCGCCATGGGTCACGGTGTCGGCGAACACGGTGACCGGGGCCGGAGGCGTGGACCCGCCCTGGGTGTCGAACGTGAGCGCATAGTGCCGGCCGGTCACGGCGACGCCTCCGCCGGTGGCGTTCGCGGTCGGCAGCAGCATCCGCCCGCGGTTGTCGATCTGGCCCGCGCCGGTGATGGCGGCGTACGTGGCCCCAGGTCCGGTGGAGCCGTCGATCTCTCCGGTCCGGACGATCGAGATCTCGGGACCGGCACGTGAGTCCGGCACCCTCACGAAGCCCGAGGGCAGCCGCAGCACCCCTCCGCCGACGAGCAGGGAACCGAACGACGAGCCGCCGTCCCCCGGGCCGACCGCGGAGCTGCCACTGGAGTCAGCGCTGTTGACGGTGGCGGCGGTGACGGTGCCGCCGTTGATGACGGTGGTCCCGCCGTCCGCGGTGCTGCCGCCGCCGATGCCGGCTCCGTGCAGGCCGCCGGTGGCGGTGACGATCCCGCTGTTGACCGTGAAGGTGGCGGCTGTGTTCTGGATGCCGGCGAGGTCGGACGTCTCCCCGGCGTCAGCGATCAGGGCGCCGCCGGTGCCGGTGTCGACGACCGTCAGTGCACGAGTCCTGTCGATGACCACGTTGCGGACGGTCAGGTCGTGCCCGGCCAGGTCGAGAACCGCATGACAGGCGACTTCCACCTGGTCGGCCGGAGCAGTGATGTCCTCCGCGACGGTGATCGCGGTGGGGGCCGTGCGCGTGCCGGTGCACGTGTCTCCCGCAGCCTGCAGCTCGCCGATCGTGCTGACCGAGCTGTCGTCAGGTGCGGCCGCAGCGTCGAAGGCCCCCCACCTGATCGACGTCAGGACGACGGCGAGCATCAAGGCGCCCGCCATCCGGCGGCGAGACCTGTGTGCTGGCAGAGAACGCACGAATCAGAACCCCCACGTGGACGACAGCTGCAGGGCCGCGCACTGGCCCGTGCAGGGGGGAGACCCCCGTGCCCGCCAGTGCTCCTCTCCCTGAGACCGACCGTAACGAGGTTCCCGCCCGGATCGAACGGGAGATCGTCCACAGTTCGCTAGTCACGAAGGGCCAGGTCGGATGTCCTGCCGCCGACGGAACATCGGGTCGACCGGCCTCGGTCGATCGCCACCGCTCCACGGCCTCCAGGGGCGGCGGACGCACCGGCAGCCGTCGTCGCTCGTCAGGCGACGTCGAGGGGGTCGATGTCCTCGTGGTCCATCAGGGTCGCGTCGAGCGTCCTGAGGTGGTGGCTGCCGTCGCCGAGCAGGTGGTCGAGCACCGTGAGGTGAGCGGTGATCATGCCGACGTTGTACTCGGCGGTCATCGCGATGCCACCGTGCAGCTGGATCGCCTCCTGCCCGACGTGACGCCCGGCCCGGCTCACCTGCAACGACGCACGTGCGGCGGCCTCGGCCACGGTCGCCGTGTCGCCCACCGCCACGGTCATGGTCGCCCAGTCGACCATGCTGTGGGTGAGCTCGAGGCTCACGTACATGTCGGCCGCTCGGAAGGTCAGCGCCTGGAAGCTGTTGAGGGTGACGCCGAACTGCTTGCGGCTCTTGAGGTAGTCGGTGGTCGCGGCCAGCTGCGTCTGCATGGCGCCGAGGGCCTGGTTGGCCGCCATGATCCGGGTGACGTCCTGGACCGCCGCGATGTCGACGGTGGCGTCGCCGTCGGCGCCGAGCGGGGTCGAGGCCGTGCCCTCGAAGGTGACGCGCGCGGCGCGCCCGCCGTCGGGGAGCGGATAGCCCTCGACCTCGATGCCGGAGGCATCCGACGGGTCGACCACGAACAGGCCCGTGCCGCCCTCGGGAAGCGCAGCGCTGACGATCAGCCGGTCGGCCCGCGCTCCTTGGAGGACTCCGTCCTTGACGCCGGTGAGGTTGCCGTCGGCGTCGGCGCTGACGTCGTGGGCCTCGGCGCTCCAGCGCCGCCCGGGCTCGTCGTGGGCGAACGCGAGCACCAGCTCGCCGGACGACAGGCCGCCGAGCAGCTCCTGCCGCTGCTCGGTGCTACCGCGCCGGGCGACCAGGCCGCCGGCGAGCACGACCGACCCCAGGTAGGGCTCGGGTGCGATCACCCGGCCGAGCTCGCGGCACACGATCCCGATCTCGACCGGCCCGGCGCCGGCACCGCCGTCGTCCTCGCTGAAGGGGAGCGCCAGCAGGCCCATCTCGGCCATCCGGCCCCAGAGCGCCTCGTCGAACCCGGGGTCGCCCTTGGTCGTCTGCCGGCGGTGCTCGTAGTCGGCGTAGGCCTTGCCGACCAGTCCGCGCACGGCGTCGCGGAGGGCGGTCTGCTCGTCGTCGTACGTGAAGTCCATCGTCGGCTCCTCAGAGACCCAGGATCGTGCGGCTGATGATCTGACGCTGCACCTCGTTGGAGCCGCCGTAGATCGAGGCCTTGCGGAGGTTGAGGTAGATCGGCGTCGAGCGCCGGTACCAGTCGAGGGTGGCGTCGCCCTCGCCGGAGGCGAGCGTGGCGGGACCGCCGAGGTCGACGACCAGCTCGCTGACGGCCTGCTGCAGCTCGGTGCCCCTGAGCTTGAGCACCGAGCTGGCGGGGTGCGGCTCCCCGTCGGCGGAGTGGGCGGCGACGCGCAGGGCGGTGAGCTCGAGGGCGAGCAGCTGGTTCTCGAGCTCGACCATCCGGGCGCGCAGCAGGGGCTCGTCGGCGAGGGTGTCCTTCGCGAGGTCCTTGGCCCGGGCGAGCACGCGCTTGGTGGCTCCGACGGGCGCGACGCCGACCCGCTCGTTGCCGAGCAGGAACTTGGCCTGGGTCCAGCCGCTGTTGACCTCTCCGACGATGTTGGCGGCGGGCACGCGGACGTTGTCGAACCAGACCTCGTTGACCTCGTGGCCGCCGTCGATCAGCTCGATCGGACGGACCTCGACGCCGTCGGACTCCATGTCGATGAGCAGCATCGAGATCCCGGCCTGCTTCTTCACGTCGGGGTCGGTGCGCACGAGCGTGAAGATCCAGTCGCCGTACTGGCCGAGCGTGGTCCAGGTCTTCTGGCCGTTGACCACCCAGTGGTCGCCGTCGAGGACCGCGGTGGTGCGCAGGCTCGCGAGGTCGGAGCCGGCATCGGGCTCGGAGAAGCCCTGGCTCCACCAGATGTCGAGGTTGGCGGTCTTCGGGAGGAACTCCTTCTTCTGCTCCTCGCTGCCGAACTGCGCGATGACCGGCCCGATCATGCTGGCGTTGAAGGCCAACGGGACAGGCACGCACGCCGCCTGCATCTCCTCGTGCCAGATGTGGCGACGCAGCTCGCTCCAACCGCGGCCGCCCCACTCCTCGGGCCAGTGCGGCACGGCCAGGCCGGCCTTGTTGAGCGTCCGCTGGCTCTCGACGATCTGGTCGCGGGTCAGCTCACGTCCCTCCGCCACCGCGGTGCGGATCTCCTCGGAGACCTCGGTGGTGAAGAACGTGCGCATCTCCTCGCGGAACGCCTGGTCCTCGTCCGACAGGGCGAGCTGCATCCGGTGCCTCCTCGGTGGTCTGCACGTGCTGTGCCCATCTAACCGAACCCGACCTGACGGCGACAGCGCGACCACCTCAGCGCGGTGCGTCCCCTGATGCCGTGGCGCCGGCCCGCCACCGGCGAGCGGCCTCGACGAGGTCGCTCCACCGGCCGCTCGGGCGCGGCTCGGTGGCGCGGAGGGCCTCGAGCAGGCGGGACAGCTCGCCCGGACGCTGCCAGGTGGTGGTCTCAGGCACCGCGCCGCACCTGGGCGTCGACGTCGCGGTCTTCCAACGCTCATGCGCAGCAGCAGGTTCTCGATGAGGTCCTGCTGGACCAGCACGACCTCGACCAGCTCGTCCACGGCCGTTGCGAGCTCACCCCACTGCGCGTCCTCGGCGGGTGCGGCCGCTCCGGGCTCGGGTGAGATGTAGCGGCGCACCCCGGCGATGAGCTCGGCGACGGGATGGGCGCCGGCGGCAGGTGCGTCGGTCATGCGGTCCATGGTGGCCGAACAGGCGCACCAGCGCTGTGGCGCCCGCCTCACCACCTGCCGGATGGTGGCAGGAGTCACGCGTCCTGCCGCGCCGACCCCGCTGGGGGCCGCCGGCCGAGGCGCTCGAGGAGCGAGATCGCGTCGTGCGGAGCCCTCCCGCGCGCGTCGTTGTCGAAGTACACGAAGACGTCCGCCTCGCGCGACCACTCCCGGCACCGGCGGGCCCACTCGTCCAGGGAGGCAGCGCTGTAGCCGCTCGCGTAGAGCTCGGTGTGCCCGTGCAGGCGCACGTGGACCACGTCGGAGGTCACCACGTCGGCCTCGGGCCAACGCCCCGGCGAGTCGGCGACGACCGCGCCGATCCCGTGCTCGCGCATCAGGGCGAACGACTCGTCGCTGCAGAAGCTGCGGTGCCGGAACTCGAGCACGTGGCGCAAGGGCCGGTCGTCGTCGGCCTCGATGAGCACCCGGTCGCCGGCGAGCTTCTCGTCGTGCTCCTGCGCCAGCGCCGCGGCCGCCCCGGTCGTGCGGGGCAGCAGGGCGTAGAAGTCGCGCACCAGCGCGCCGTCGTACTCCAACCGCTCGGGGAGCTGCCAGAGGACCGGACCCAGCTTGGGGCCGAGCGCCAGCACCCCGGAGGCGAAGAAGTTCGCGAGCGGCGTGCGGACGTCGCGCAGGCGCTTCATGTGCGTGATGTAGCGCCCGCCCTTCACCGCGAAGACGAAGTCGCCGGGAGTGGCGTCGCGCCAGGCGGCGTACGACGACGGGCGCTGCAGCGAGTAGAAGGAGCCGTTGATCTCGATGCTCGACATCCGCTCGGCGGCGTAGGCGAGCTCCTGGCGCTGGGGGAGGCCGCGAGGATAGAAGTCCCCGCGCCAGCGGGGGTAGCTCCAGCCGGAGATGCCGACGCGGATCGCACCCATCCGGTGTCGATACCCGCGCGGCGGCGGGTCACTCGACGGTGACGAACCCGCTCCGGTAGGCGGCGATGACCAGCTGGAGACGGTCGCGCACCTCGACCTTGGAGATCAGGCGGGCGATGTGGCTCTTGACGGTGGCCGTGGAGATGAAGAGGGTCTGGGCGATCTCGGTCGTGGACAGTCCGGCGGCGATGCAGTGCAGCACCTCCACCTCACGGCCCGACAGACGGTCGGCCCAGTGGGGCTGCGCGTAGCGGCGGCTCTCGACCTGGTGCACCACCTGGAGATGGCGGCGTGGGGCGGGGTACGACGCCAGCGTGGTGCGCATGCTCTCGGTCATCACTGCTCCTCGAGATGGGGGGATGTCGAGAAACCTACGAAGGTTCGCCCGGGCGCGAATCAGGGATAACCCCCTACTTTGGGCACATGCGTCTTCTCGTGCTCGGTGGCACCGTGTTCCTGTCCCGTGCGGTCGCGACCGAGGCGGTCCGCCGCGGGCACGACGTCGTCTGCGCCTGTCGTGGGGAGTCAGGTGCGGTGCCCGAGGGGGCGGCGCTGGTGCGCTGGGATCGATCGGAGGAGCCGCCCGCCGAGCTGGTGGGTGGCGACCACGACGCCGTCGTCGACGTCTCGCGCCGGCCGTCGCACGTACGCCGTGCCGTGGCGTCCTTCCCCGACGCGCACTGGGTGTTCGTGTCGACCGTCAACGTCTACGCCGACGAGTCGGTCCCCGGTGGGCCCGGCACCCTGCCGCTGCACGACCCGATCACCGACGACGTCGACCTCGCCACCGATCCCGAGGCCTACGGGCCGATGAAGGTGGCCTGCGAGCAGGCGGTCCGCGACGGCGCGGTCTCGGCCGCGGTGGTGCGGCCGGGCCTGATCGTCGGGCCGGGTGACCCCAGCGGACGGTTCACCTACTGGCCGTCGCGACTGGCCGACGCCGGCGAGGTGCTGGCTCCCGGGGTGCCGTCGGACCCGGTGCAGGTCATCGACGTCCGCGACCTGGCCGCCTGGATCGTGACCCTCGCCGAGCAGCACACGAAGGGCGACTTCGACGCCGTCGGGCTGCCGACGCCGATCGGGGACCTCCTGCGTGAGTGCGCCCCGGAGGCGTCCTTCACCTGGGTGGAGCAGGAGTTCCTCACCGCGCAGGGGGTCGACCCGTGGATGGGGCCGGGCTCGATCCCGCTTTGGCTGCCCCGCCCGGAGTACGACGGCATGATGCAGCACCTCGTCCAGCCCTCCCTCGCTGCCGGGCTCGCCCTGCGCCCCGTGGGCGAGACCAGTCGCGACACGCTCGCCTGGCTGCGCGAGCACCCCGACGCACCGGTGAGCGGCATCGGCCGCGAGCGCGAGCGGGAGCTGCTCGCCGCCTGGCACGCCCGCGCCTGACGAGGGGCGGGTCGCTGCCGCCGTACGCTGCGGCTGTGATCAAGTACCTCGGCTCCAAGCGCACCCTGGTGCCGGTGCTCGGGGACCTCGCCGTCGCTGCAGGTGCGCGGACGGCGCTCGACCTCTTCACCGGGACCACCCGCGTGGCGCGCGAGCTGAAGAGCCGGGGGATCCACGTCACGGCGAGCGACCTCGCGACGTACTCCGCGGTGCTCAGCGACTGCTACATCGCCACGGACGCTGCGGACGTCGACGTGGTCGCGCTCGACACCGCGCTCGCCCGCCTCGACGCACTGCCGGGGGAGCCCGGCTACTTCACCGAGACCTTCTGCGAGAGCGCCCGGTTCTTCCAGCCGCGCAACGGCGCCCGGGTCGACGCGATCCGCGACGCGATCGATCGGGACCATCCCTCGGGCGACCCGCTGCGACCGGTGCTGCTGACGGCGCTGATGCTGGCGGCCGACCGGGTGGACTCCACGACCGGCGTCCAGATGGCCTACCTGAAGGACTGGGCGGCGCGCTCCCACCGCGAGCTGCGGCTGGAGCGCCCGGCGCTGCTGCCGGGCACCGGTGCCACCGTGCACGGCGACGCCGACCGGGTCGTCGACGAGGTGCCTGCGGTCGACCTCGCCTACATCGACCCGCCCTACAACCAGCACCGCTACTTCACGAACTACCACATCTGGGAGACGCTCATCCGCTGGGACGCCCCCGAGCACTACGGGGTCGCCTGCAAGCGCGTCGACAGCCGCGACGACAGCACACGCAGCGTCTTCAACAGCCGCCGCACGATGCCCGCGGCCCTCGGCGGCCTGCTGGGACGGGTGCGCGCAGAGGTGGTGGTGGTCTCCTACAACGACGAGTCGTGGATCACGGCGGACCAGATGACCGACATGCTCCGCGCCGCCGGCCACGAGGAGATCCGGTTGCTGGCGTTCGACCGCAAGAGGTACGTCGGTGCGCTGATCGGCATCCACAACCCGGCCGGGCAACGGGTCGGCGAGGTGGGCCGGCGTCGCAACCTCGAGTACGTCTTCGTCGCCGGTCCCCGGGACCGGGTGGAGGCGGCCGCCGTGGCGGCCGCGGCGCGCGAGCCGCTCGCCGCCCCGGTTCAGTAGCGCCGGCCGAGCGGCACGGTCGCGGCGCGCCGCGCCTCCGCAGGCGTGACGGTGGTCATCGACACGAGCACCTCACGTGCCCTGCTCCTGGTGTCGACGGTGAGCACGACCCCGACGTCGCGTGCGTAGTACTTCTGCTCGAGCACGTCCGGCTCGAGCGGTGTCGTGTCGGCGATCTTCACGAGGTGGTCGTAGCTGCCGGCGGGCACCTCCGCCCGCCCGTCGAGCGCGAGGACCTTCCCGTGGTCCTCCGCTACGCCGGACAGGTACTCCTCGCGGTAGGCCTGTCCGACCGTCGGCTCCGCCGGCATGATGATCCCCTCGAGGCCGCCCTTCACACCGGCCTCGAACGAGCCGTCGCGGTTGGTGAGCCTGCCGTCCTCGAACTCCGCGGTGTCCTCGCCGAGGTACCAGACCGTCCCGTCGGCGTCCTGGGCGTACCAGTCGAAGGTGTCCTCGACCACCTGGCCGTCCTCGCTGACGGTGTCGCGGACGACGCGCGCCTCGGCCCCGTCGGCGATCCTGCGCGTCCGGTCGGTGACGGTCATGACGCCCTGCTGGACGGCGCCCTCCTCGTCGGTCTCGCGGTAGGTCCACCGCGTGGCCGGCTTCAGCGGGAACCACGGGTTCGTGATGTCCGGGCTCAGCGCCGCCGCGTCGAGCGGGTACGGCGCGTCCGACTGCGGCAGCGCCGTCGGGGGCGCGGCCGGCGAGTCCTTCGGGACGCGGGCACGGTCGGGCTCGTCGTGCGACGCGCATCCCGGGAGGACGACGGAGAGGAGTACGGCGGCGACCGCCGCCGCGCGACGCGTCATGCCGTCCACGGTACGCCGGCTCAGCCGCTGCTGACCGCGTCGTCGATGAGGAGACCGGCACCGTCCTGCACCAGGTGCAGGGTGACCGTCTCCTCGCGCCTGCCTTCGTGCTGCAGCTCGTAGCGGTAGGTGTAGGTGACCGTGAGGTCCTCGGGGTCGGCCGAGATGTCGATGATCTCGGGGTTGCGCACGGACCCCCAGAACGACGTGTAGTCCGGGCTCCGGTCCTGGTAGGAGGGGGTCAGCATCGCGAAGCCGGCCGAGGGGTCGTCCGCCGCCGTCGAGACGTACGTCGACGCGAAGTCCTCCAGCTCCGACTCGCTCGGGAGGGCGGCGGTCCCGCCGGTGGAGCCCGATCCGTCCGATGACGCGCCGGACCCCCTTCCCTTCGAGGCGGGCGGCTGGTCGTCGCCGTTGCGGGCGAGGAGCAGCACGCCGACGACCGCCAGCACCAGGAGCACGACGGCCCCGACGATCCCGGCGCGCAGCGCTCCCGAGCGGGGCGCGGCCGGCGCGGCGGCGGGACGCATCGGCTGGGTGCGGTCGTCGGGCAGGTCCAGCAGGGGCGGCGGCGTCGTCGGGACGGGCGGCAGGGCAGGGGGCGCCGCCGCAGCGGGGACGGGCGCCGGACCGATGGGCGACGGGCGGCGCCGGCGCAGGTAGTCGACGACGTCGTCCATCGCGGGGCGTCGGCTCGGGTCGGGGGTCATGGTCGCCTCGAGGAGCGGGCCGAGCCACCCGGCGTCGTCGAGCCGGGGCGGAGGCTCGTGTGCGATCCGGTAGAGGATCGCGAGCACCGGGCCGCCGCCCTCCCCGGCCTCGTACGGCGGCCGGCCGTCCAGCGCGTGGTAGATCGTCGTGCCGAACGCCCACACGTCGCTCGCCGGCGTGGCCGAGGCGCCCGTCGCCACCTCCGGCGCCAGATAGGCGGGCGATCCGGTGACCAGCCCCGTCTGCGTGAGGGAGGCGTCCGCGATCCCGCGGGCGATGCCGAAGTCGGACAGCTTCACGGTGCCGTCGGCGGCGATGAGGATGTTGGAGGGCTTCACGTCGCGGTGCACGATCCCGCCTCGGTGCGCGGCGGCCAGCGCCTCCGCCGCCTGCAGCAGGACAGGCGCGGCCTCGTCGGGGGAGAGCCCCCCGCGGGCGCGGACCATCTGCGCCAAGGTGGTGCCGTCGACGTACTCCGTCACGAGCCAGTGGGCATCGCCCTCGTGGACGAAGTCGAAGACCGCGATCACGTTGGGGTGGTTGACCCGGGCAGCGAGCCGCGCCTCCCGTTCGGCGCGGGCCAGCTCGGAGGCGGATGCGCCCGGCGGGAGCCCGATCCGCTTGAGGGCCACGCGACGGCCCAGGAGCTCGTCGCGAGCGAGCCAGACGGCACCCGAGCCACCGCGACCGATCTCGCGGTCGAGGACGTATCGGTCGGCTACCCGGATGCTGCTCATCGCCTGCTCAGCCTACCTATCCTGTTGGGCGGTCCCGGCGTCCATGCGGCACTCTTGGACCGTCACCCCGCCCGCACGAAAGCAGACGAGAGAGGACCACCGTGTCCGTCGATCCCACCCTCCTCGACGACCTGGAGTGGCGCGGCCTGCTCGCCCACACCACGGATCGCGACGCCCTGCGCGCCGCGCTGGGCGAGGGCAGCGTGCGGTTCTACGTCGGGTTCGACCCGACCGCGCCCAGCCTGCACATGGGCAACCTGGTGCAGCTGCTGACGGCGCGACGCCTGCAGGACGCGGGTCACACGCCCTTCGCCCTGGTCGGCGGAGCGACGGGGATGATCGGCGACCCGCGCGACTCGGGCGAGCGGACCCTCAACTCGCTGGAGACCGTGAAGGACTGGACCGAGCGCGTCCGGGCGCAGGTCGAGCCCTTCCTCTCGTTCGATGGCGACAACGCCGCGACGATGGTCAACAACTACGACTGGACGTCGAGCCTCTCGACGATCGACTTCCTCCGCGACATCGGCAAGCACTTCCCGGTCAACCGGATGCTCGCCCGCGACGTGGTGCGGACCCGGCTCGAGGCCGGCATCAGCTACACCGAGTTCAGCTACGTGCTGCTGCAGTCGATGGACTTCCTCCAGCTCCACCGTCAGCACGGAGTGACGTTGCAGTTCGGGGGCTCGGACCAGTGGGGCAACCTGACCGGCGGCGTCGAGCTGATCCGTAGGGCAGACGGTGGCAAGGCCCATGCGTTCGCCACGCCCCTCATCACGAAGGCCGACGGCACCAAGTACGGCAAGACCGAGGGCGGGGCGCTGTGGCTCGACCCGGAGATGCTCTCGCCCTACGCCTTCCACCAGTTCTGGCTCAACGCCGAGGACGAGAAGGTCGGCGAGCTGCTCCGCACGTTCACCTTCCTGTCACGCGAGGAGATCGAGGCGCTCGAGGCCCGGCACGCTGAGAAGCCCTTCCTGCGCGAGGCACAGAAGGTCCTGGCCGACGAGGTCACCACGATCGTCCACGGCGCCGACGAGACCGCGCAGGCGAAGGCAGCGGCCGAGGCCCTCTTCGGGGGAGGCGACATCACCGCGCTGTCGCCGAGCACCATCGCCGCAGCGCTGTCGGAGGCCGGCGCGGTCGATGTCGACACCTCCGCCGGCATCCCCGGCGTCGTCGACCTGCTGACCCTGACCGGCCTGGCCGCGAGCAAAGGCGAGGCACGGCGCACCGTCGCCGAGGGTGGCGTCTACGTCAACAACGTGCGCGTCGAGGACGCCGACCACGTGCCCTCCGAAGGGGACCTCATCGGGGGCTCCTGGCTCGTGCTGCGGCGGGGCAAGAAGCGCTTCGCAGGCGTGCGGATGCGCTGAGTCCGCGCCTCATACGCCCTTGTGGCGCGGGACACACCACCCCGATTTGTGAGCCGCACGAGGGGTGTGTAATGTTCTCCAAGTCGCCAGGGAGCGGCGGGGAGCAAGACTCAGAAGAGTCGGGCTTCCGGCCCCGGGACGACCACCTCACGCTCACCTTCTCGGTGACAACGGCCCAGCCTCGGTTGGTCCGGGCTTCGCCGAGATCGGGACCGCGTGGATCACCAGCGCAGGAAAGACTCCGCAAGGGGAAATCCTGGTGCGTGTGATGTTTGAGAACTCAACAGTGTGTCATGCAATTTATGTCGTTGTGCTTGTTTGTGCAGCGTCTGCATGTGGATCCCTTGTTTGGGGGTTTGTGTGTGGGTGTTGTGGGTTTTTGGC
>NZ_JBGGWC010000009.1:0-3459 GCF_041321175.1 Nocardioides candidus
GGTTTGTTGGTTGTGTTGGGGGTTTGTGTGGCAAGTGTTCGGCCTATTAGTACCGGTCGGCTGGGCATTGCTGCTGTACACCTCCGGCCTATCAACCCAATAGTCTGTTGGGGGCCTTACACCCTCAAGGGGTGGGGAAACCTCATCTTGAAACGTGCTTCCCGCTTAGATGCGTTCAGCGGTTATCACTTCCGAACGTAGCTAACCAGCCCTGCACCTGGCGGTACAACTGGCACACCAGAGGTTCGTCCATCCCGGTCCTCTCGTACTAGGGACAGCCTTTCTCAAGTTTCCTACGCGCGCGGCGGATAGGGACCGAACTGTCTCACGACGTTCTAAACCCAGCTCGCGTGCCGCTTTAATGGGCGAACAGCCCAACCCTTGGGACCTACTCCAGCCCCAGGATGCGACGAGCCGACATCGAGGTGCCAAACCATCCCGTCGATATGGACTCTTGGGGAAGATCAGCCTGTTATCCCCGGGGTACCTTTTATCCGTTGAGCGACACCCCTTCCACATGGTGGTGCCGGATCACTAGTTCCGACTTTCGTCCCTGCTCGACATGTCTGTCTCACAGTCAAGCTCCCTTGTGCACTTACACTCGAAACCTGATTGCCAACCAGGCTGAGGGAACCTTTGAGCGCCTCCGTTACATTTTGGGAGGCAACCGCCCCAGTTAAACTACCCATCAGGCACTGTTCCTGAACCAGATCATGGCCCTAGGTTAGACATCTAGTACGACCAGAGTGGTATTTCAACGTTGACTCCACAACCACTGGCGTGGCTGCTTCAAAGTCTCCCACCTATCCTACACAAGCCGAACCAAACACCAATGCCAAACTATAGTAAAGGTCCCGGGGTCTTTCCGTCCTGCCGCGCGTAACGAGCATCTTTACTCGTAGTGCAATTTCGCCGAGTCCATGGTTGAGACAGCGCCCAAGTCGTTACTCCATTCGTGCAGGTCGGAACTTACCCGACAAGGAATTTCGCTACCTTAGGATGGTTATAGTTACCACCGCCGTTTACTGGGGCTTAAATTCTCAGCTTCGACTTACGTCTAACCGGTCCTCTTAACCTTCCAGCACCGGGCAGGAGTCAGTCCGTATACATCGTCTTACAACTTCGCACGGACCTGTGTTTTTAGTAAACAGTCGCTTGGGCCTGGTCTCTGCGACCCTTCACGCTTCGCCGGCAAGCGGCTACACGATCCGGGTCCCCCTTCTCCCGAAGTTACGGGGGCATTTTGCCGAGTTCCTTAACCATGGTTGTCTCGATCGCCTTGGTATTCTCTACCTGATCACCTGAGTCGGTTTGGGGTACGGGCGGCTCATGGCTCGCTAGAGGTTTTTCTCGACAGCATAGGATCACCCACTTCCCCCATCAGGGGTCGGCATCACCTCTCAGGCACGACATCGAAGTCAGAGACGCGGATTTGCCTACGTCTCGCCCTACGGGCTTACCCACGCACTACCATCGGCGTGGTTGGGCTACCTTCCTGTGTCACCCCATCGCTTGACTACTACCGGATCGGATCCCACGCTCCACATCTCCCCCTCATCCCGAAGGAATCGGTAAGAGATGCTTTGGGTGGTTAGCATCACCGGGCTCGTCATGGGCGCCATTTCGCCGGTACGGGAATATCAACCCGTTGTCCATCGACTACGCCTGTCGGCCTCGCCTTAGGTCCCGACTTACCCAGGGCAGATTAGCTTGACCCTGGAACCCTTGATCATTCGGCGCACGGGTTTCTCACCCGTGATTCGCTACTCATGCCTGCATTCTCACTCGTGTCACATCCACCACTGGATCACTCCGCAGCTTCACCCGTGACACGACGCTCCCCTACCCACCCGTGCTCCTGGACCACAAAGGCCTGGATTGACACACGGATGCCATGGCTTCGGCGGACGGCTTGAGCCCCGCTACATTGTCGGCGCGGAATCACTTGACCAGTGAGCTATTACGCACTCTTTCAAGGGTGGCTGCTTCCAAGCCAACCTCCTGGTTGTCACTGCGACTCCACATCCTTTTCCACTTAGCCGCCCCTTAGGGGCCTTAGCCGATGGTCTGGGCTGTTTCCCTCTCGACTACGAACCTTATCGCCCGCAGTCTCACTGCCACGCTCTCACTTACCGGCATTCGGAGTTTGGCTAACGTCAGTAACCTTGTAGGGCCCATCGGCTATCCAGTGCTCTACCTCCGGCAAGAAACACGCAACGCTGCACCTAAATGCATTTCGGGGAGAACCAGCTATCACGGAGTTTGATTGGCCTTTCACCCCTATCCACAGGTCATCCCCTCCATTTTCAACTGAAGTGGGTTCGGTCCTCCACGCCGTCTTACCGGCGCTTCAACCTGCCCATGGATAGATCACTCCGCTTCGGGTCTAGAGCGTGCGACTCAAGCGCCCTATTCAGACTCGCTTTCGCTACGGCTACCCCACACGGGTTAACCTCGCCACACACCGCTAACTCGCAGGCTCATTCTTCAAAAGGCACGCTGTCACCCGAACAAGTCAGGCTCCAACGGATTGTAGGCGCACGGTTTCAGGTACTATTTCACTCCCCGCCAGGGGTACTTTTCACCTTTCCCTCACGGTACTTGTCCGCTATCGGTCATCGAGGAGTATTTAGGCTTAACGGGTGGTCCCGCCAGATTCACACACCATTCCAGGAGTGGCATGTTACTTGGGAATACACCAACGGAGTCACCACCTTACGTCTACGGGGCTATCACCCGCTACGGCGCCGCTTTCCAACGACTTCGACCTCAATGATGATTTCTTACTCCGCACACCATCAGCAGCTGGTGCCAGGTACATCCCACAACCCCCACTACGCAACCCCTGCCAGGTATCACACGAAGTAGGTTTAGCCTGATCCGATTTCGCTCGCCACTACTCTCGGAATCACTTTTGTTTTCTCTTCCTGTCGGTACTGAGATGTTTCACTTCCCGACGTTCCCTCCACACACCCTATTTCATTCAGGTGCAGGTAACACGACATAACTCGTGCTGGGTTTCCCCATTCGGACATCCCCGGATCAACGCTCGGTTGCCAACTCCCCAGGGCATATCGCAGGCTCCCACGTCCTTCATCGGCTCTCGATGCCAAGGCATCCACCATGCGCCCTTACCAACTTGCCACACAAACCACCAACACACACAACAAACAAAACGCGTGCGCCAGCGGCCTGCGTCAATGAGCAAAAAAATTGATCAAGACACAAACAATCAACGATATTTCACTACAAACAAAACACACAAACAACCCACCACCCACCACCTACAAGGTGATGAGAAAGAGAGCCGATTGCGTGATCTGCTCGCGTCCACTATCCAGGAATCAAGAAACAAGAAGCCCAACCAGCGCACCCCACCCAAGAAGGGCGAGGGCGTCTGATGCCTCAGACACCCAACAGCGTGCCATACATATCTACTCACTCACTCAAGAGCTGTCG